>CALMYQ010000096.1 GCA_937873655.1 uncultured Lewinella sp.
GATTTTCAAATTAAGAAATTCAACTTTGCTGTCCTAATAAAGGGGGGAAGATCACAATTCCTGCTTTTCCTGAAGTTGGACTCAAGCCTGTAACATGAACGATAAACTCACCGTCACCACATACCTGGGTATATACTCCATATTGTTTATCTGCACTCAACGTGCTACCGCTAGCATTGGTGGTAATGGAAACTGTTCCGCCACCGCAACTTTCATATGTTGCGGACCCGCTTACCGATCCAACAGCTGTTTCCAACCATTGTCCACAGCCTAAGGGCAAAGGTAGAGGTGATGCATTTAAAAGAAAAGGGAAAACAAATGCCAAAAAAGAAAGGCGAAGATGGAATGTAGTCATAGTATTAAGGTTTTAGTATAAAATCAGAGGTTTAATGAATTATTTTCAACCTGATAGTCACTAAACTACTTATCTTCCAAAACCTGATTTTGAACCACTTATATAGGAAAGTTTGAACAAGTTGAAAGATACCACTTTCCACGAATTCAAACAATTACTTTAACACCTTCCTACTTAATTTAACGTTTACCTTACAATTAATAAATAAAAGAATTTCAGCAAAATTCCATGCGGTTTAAGTTTTTCATTCACCTAAAAAACCCCAAATCCTTAGCCACCAAAGCCGTATCCAGTCCGCTGGCCCGAAGATATACCCGTAACGTCCCCTCATCCCCCCAGCCGCCCAGGTCAGCGATCATTTTCAGGCTGACGCCCTGGAGATATAAATTGGTAGCTGCGCTCCGCCTGGCCGTATGCGTGGTGACAAAACCCCATTTCGGACCAGTCTTTTTTCCTTCGGATACCATTTCATCAATACCCGCCATAGCTGCAATGGTCTTCAATTTCCGGTTGGCTTCCTGATTGGTGTCGCCGCTCAGGTTGAAGTTGCGCCTCTTTAGGATCGCCAGGGCGTCAGGTTTCACAGGCAGGACAATTTCCCGGTCATTTTTCTGGGCGATGCTGCGGTAATAGTACCGATCGTCCCGCTGGAAGAAGTTCATTTCCCGAACCTTTATGCTGTCGCTATGGCGCATGACAAACCAATAAGAGACCAGAAAGCGGTCGCGCTCCCTTTCCAGACTGGGATTTCCGCTCAGGTCCAGATCGGCCAGCTTTTCAATCTCCGCTTCGGTCAGGTAGATTTTATTGGCGGCTTTTTCTTTGGGCGCCTTGAAGGAGGGCTTTTGATGAACGGTATTGGTGTGCAGACCCCGGGTAAGCCCTTCATTCATGAATTTCTTGATCGTCTTCATGTGTTTGTAGATACCCGGTTGATTGCACCCCGTTTTATTCAGGTAAGTCGAAAAGTCGTGGTGAAAATCCATAGAGACATCATCGAACAGGAAGTCCGCCTTCCCTTTGCCTTTGGCATAGCTGGTCAGTTTCTTCAGCGTATTCTTGTAGATTTTAGTAGTGGACAAGCGAATGCTGTGGATCCCGTTTTCCACTTCTTCAATATACTGCCTTATGAGCTCGATCAAGGAATTGTTCCGGCCGCTGAAGGTGCCGCCGGTATGGAAATGCCGGGCATGGTCGGCCAGCTCTTTCTGGATCTTGCTGTTCAGGATCTGAAATAGCTGGTGATTCTTCTTGACCAGGCCTTTCTTTTCATCCCAGTCGCTGGGATCGACATGAATATCCGTCTTGAAGTATTTTTTCTGGCCGCCTTCGGTGTGGACGTAGATTTTGACATTGCATTGGCCATCCTGGCGGGGTTTGTAGGTCCAAAGTATGGCGCGTATGGTCATGTCAGAAATGGTTGGTTTGGTTAGAAATCGGAAAGAAAAAAACATTCAAATATATGCAAAAGTGCGCTAAATAAAACAATAAGTTTTTCAAAACAAAACCAACCAACAGAAATAAAAAAAGCCATTGGCATTGATTGCCAACGGCTTACGTGTTTCATTTCCGGATTTCCGATAAAATCCTTGTGGGCGATGTAGGATTCGAACCTACGACCCCCTGCTTGTAAGGCAGGTGCTCTGAACCGGCTGAGCTAATCGCCCTTTCTTGAAAAGCGAGTGCAAAGATATGCGGGATATTTTTACCGTGCAATACCCTGCGACTACTTTTTTCAAAAAAATTCATCTCCTGCGATCACCGCCAGAAATGATCCAGCAAAATGACTTCCGTATCTTTCAGCAGCGGCAGGATCTCGGTCTGCAACCAGGTGAACCGGTCCGTATTTTCCCACCAGGGGTGGTCCGGGATTTTCAGATCCATGTTTCCTATTGCATAACCCGGCAACATTTTTTGAAGGTTGGCTATTTTCCGGATAATGCCTTTGACCTCTCCCGCCTCCAGGGTTTCGCCCGTCGCATTAAGCAGGGCCTCCATAACCTCCAATTCAGCAGGACCTCCAGCCAGGTGGATGGCTTCGCAAAATTGCCGGATGTAGTCGAATCGCTCCTGGCGGTCCTGCTGTTCCAACCCCAGACAAACCTGCCTGATCTGTTCCCAACGGTAAGTCAGGTTTTCCGTAACATAGAAGGTCTTATCTGCATAGGCCTCATCGTTGATATATCCGGCAATAGCGGCTATATGGCCGCTCCTCAGCGCCCTGAGCGAGATCTCATGCAGGAACGACAGAATCGTATGCCTCATTTCAAAGACGGCTTCCCGGTTCCAGCCTATCCGCCTCGACTGGTTCTCCAGCAATAAAACAGCCATTATCGCATAACTCAGTTCAATTGCTTCGAAACGGACGGCACGCTCGATCCAGCAGCCCGCCACATGGGCTGCAAATCGGTGCAATTCGGGGTCATCGCGGTACTCCTCAAGTTCGAACGCCGCATGATATGCGTAGAAAAGCCACTGCTTCAACCGGGCTTCTTCGGCCTGCATCAACTGGCGGTCATCCAATCCCTCCATTTCGGATAGTTGCTGACGGATTTCGACCGGCGTTTTATCGATCAGCGCCCTGTAAGCTGCCATTGAGCTCGTGACAGCCGCCTCTTCTCCTTCTGTAACCCGCCAGAGGTCCAGTGGAAGATCCAGCACCGGCGGCGGTGCGCCCCATGCCACTTCGACCCGATAAGGCGGACCTTCAATTTTGCGGAATACCGTAACCCGGATGATATCGAGTTGTTTCGCATCCATATCTGAACCGGCAATGCAGGGCAACAGCAGATTGCCGGACAAGGTTTGCGCCAGAAACAACCCGGGGTAATTATTGTCCGGCGGCCTGAGTTGGGCGATTAACCTGACCGCCAGTTCTTTTCCAGGCTTAAGATTTGCAAACTCATGCAAAACCTCCCGGGTATCTACCATCGACAGGAACCAGCTCCGCCCGGCGCGGCAAAGGCATACCTTCAAAATGAGACTTCGATCCGGCCCGGCATAAGCAAGCCTGAAATCTTCATCCCTCAGGTTGTCTACCCAGGACATCCGCTCCGCCGGCATCCAGTATAATTTCTGCGTTAGAAGGGACTGCATCATAGCCCCCGCTATGATTCCTTCTTTCGTGACCAGCCCCACCACCTTTGCGTAGAAGGAAACACCCAACCGGTCTCGTTCAAATCCGGGCAGAAGATCGCCGGCGGGTTCGCGCCTGATCCAGATGGCCGGGTTGGCTGCCAGGCAATCCAGCAATTGCCGCTGGCAATCCGCATTATGCCATTCCGGAAATTCGGTGACGGCCTCAATGACCTTGTCAATATGCAGGGTGACCAGTTCGGTACCGCAACGCAGCATGGCATATTCCTTATTGACCATACCCAAAAAGTGGGCTATGCTGATCTGCCCGGGCAACAAATACTGAGGGTTGATCTGGTTTTTGCGCGAAAAGTAAAAGCGAACCCCCTCTTTCAGCGGCTGAAATCCGGTCATGGTGACCGGTAAAGCCCCCCCGCACAGCCGCAAGATATCCCTGAAATTCCGCTGGTTGATAAAGGCGCCTTTTTCGTCAATCCCGACAATCAGGGAGTTGATCGGATCCTCAATCCATTCATGTTTATCGCGGTCGGGAAAAATCTGCGTGTAGTCGAATCCGGCTACTTCGAGATTGCCTTGCTCATTTTCTGTGATGAATACCGTATCGCCGGGAAGCGGGAACCGGCCCGGGTTTACCCCGTAGGGCGGCTCCACCGGCGCAGGTTTCACAAAGACGGCCTCCTTTGACAACCCCGAGATCCTGACGATCAGGGAGCCCATCCCGGCGATCATTTTCACAAATTCCTTTTCACGCGGCAGGCGTTTGCCTTTCTCAAAATCGAAGAGGCGCAATTTTTCGTAAGGCGTGTTCCGCAGAAATTGCTCCCAGGCATTATCCCAGCCGTCGGGCAGCACACTCCGGTTGAGGGAATGGCCGATGATCTCTATCTGACTGTCCTTGCCGATCGTCAATTCGATCAGCTGATCTTTTCCGAGGGGCTCGTTGAAGGAAAAATTGATGATATTTTCGCCATTGACGGCACAAAATGCAGCCTCTCCGATATTGAAATCTGCCTGAAAGGGGACCTGAATGGCAAAAACCCCGCGCCCAACAGTCAGTACTCCTTTTTCGTTATCGTATTCAAAAGGAGCCAGACAGCGCTGCCTGCCGATAACAGCCCGGTTGGAAGAGATCCAGTTGTGCAGGGTCAGCCGGCCTATTTCAAGCGGGTTTTCCGAAACCAGATTAAGAAACAGCAGGTCGCCTTCCCGGCATTGCTGCCAGTTGAATGCGGCAAGGGAAACCCGGACATATTTGTTATTAAACTCCACCAATTGCGGCGTAAACTCAGCCATCCTGCCCGGCGAAACCTCGAGCCACAACCGGTTGGCAGTCTCCTGGCGCACGAACACCATACCCAACGGCCATTTTCGTCCTTTCAGGGTGAAAAAGATCTCATCTACAGGATACCCGAAACTCCGCAACTCGCCGTTTTTCGGGCGAAGGGTCAATTGTCCGGTCACCGCCGCACTGAACACCAGCGGCCCTTTCAATGCATCCTGCTTACCCACTTCCTCTTCAACCACAAATGCGCCTTTATTTCCCTCCGGAAGCTCCCAGTATCCGGTCCGGGCATCGTGATATTCCCATCTGGCATTTTCCAGGATCTTCTTCAGTTCCAAAACCGTACACCCCCGGAATGTCAGCAACTCCCATTGCAGCGGCTGGTTATTGCCCGAGGTAAGCGACACGAAATGGATGCGCCTGTCCTCGATCACGAGCCTGCCGACCGGCGGATCGTAATTGACTGATAAAATGGAAAAATCGCCGTATTTGCCTTTCCACAACCGGACAATTTTAGGGTGCCGGGCAGACATGATCCTGCGCAGTTCTTCTTCCTGCGAATTGTATTGCGTACGGGCGACGCCGGCTTCCACGTTGGGCAATCCGCCTATGGAGAACACCTTCCAATCCGCCATTTTCCTTATCCCCTCCGGGGTACTGACCGCATGGCGGCTCAGCAGATTGTTTTTGGGAAGGGCTACTGCCCACCTGCTTTCCTGGCCGACGTAATCAAGATCGGAAAAAGCGGCGTATTCCAGGCTAAAAAGGGTTTTCCTTTGATCCGGCAGGAGCACCCGCATCCGGTCTCCTTCGATCAGGTTTTCAGGGCAATGGTGCAGGTTCTGAAAATGCCCCCGGATGGTTGATTTATGCAAATTAATGAATAAGCCGGGCTTCAGTTCGACCACCAACCGGTCAGTTTTTTCATTGCTTTCCAGCACGGTCACCAGTACATCATCGCCCTTGCTGATCATATCCCGCAGGATGGTGGGCACCCGGGGCGGCATTTTGTCTGTTATGGAGAACAAGGGCCCGCGTTCTGTTTGGTGAACTCTGGCAATGACCCAGGAGCCAAACGGGAAATAATCGGTATCGCCTTTTTCTTTGGGGCGTCTCCGGTAGTGAAACACCCGGCCCAGGGTGTCCTCTCTGGCTGAAAATTGCCGCTTGGTCACGCCCAGTTTGCCGGAAAAATCTTTACCGACATCTTCCTTTGACAACCCCGGCACCGGAGAAAGGCGCAGGCTGTAGTCATTCCCCGAACTGATGGGGATCACTTCCCTGGACTCGAAGAAGAGGATTTCGCCGAATTCATTATCAAGCGGCAGGGCGCCGTCCGGGCTGCCGCCTTCAAAAGACAGCCAGACATGATCAAAGATGACTTCAGCGCCCAGGCTTCGTTCGAAAACCTCAATATCCAACCTGCCGAAAAGGGCCAGGGACGCTGTGCGATCTTCCTCATCTTCAGCCGGTTTGCGAAGACGGTCAAGCAGAATATTGTTCGCGGAATCGCGCATCCTGGCGTGTTGGACCCTAAAGTCGCGGCTTTGTTCACCCGAAAGATGGCTGTATCCGGATATGGCGTCAATCTTTAAATTCCCTCCTGACGCCGAGACCTTCAGCAAATGAACAAACCGGAAAACCTTGCGCTGCCGGTAGATCCAGCTGCTGTCGGCGTAAATGATGTTCAGGCTTTTGATATCTATAGCCACCTTCGTTTCGCCTTGTTCCGTTTGCGTTTTGATGAACGTGATGGCCGTCACCTCGTCCATCATGGCGATGACGCATTCCTTGAATTTATGAAGGGGCTGCCCGTCAATCGTCAACCGGCTGGATGGAACGATCAGGTTTTTGCCGTAACCCCATTCAAAACGAAAATGCGGTTCGTCATACAGGACGGATTCGAGTACGGGGTGCCGTCCTGCTTCTTCACCGACTACGACCAGGCGCCGTTCGTTGATCTCCACAGGAACGTCGAATTCAGCTTCGGGATAATATTCCTCCTTGAAGGCATCCGGATCATAATCGTGACGCCGGAATGATGCCTTTACCGAGAAAATATCTTCCGCATTTTCAGGGAAGAGAATAAACGCTGCCGAGCCCGGAAAACTGTAAGCCGACAAATACGGCCCTTCTCCCGCATGCAGTTTGATTTTTTTACCCCAGGCGCCCTGGCCGTCGGCAGTAGCATGCAAAGGCAACAGCTGAAGGCGCGTATCGGTCAGTTGAACGGACTGCTCCTTTTCGAGGTACTGCCCGATGAGGGGTACCGGGTTGTTGAGATAGGCTTCAAGATCTTTTCTTGCCTTTTCGTATTGCCTGTTGATTTTGGGCTGAGCGGCCCTGGCTTGTTGCCTGACCTCCTGAACCGGGGCGGCAACAGCTGGGGCCTTCACCGGTTTCGGCGGTTTGGGCGGAGCCGCTGCTTCAACGGCAAATTCAAAAAACCGGTGAACATCAAATTTACCGTCTTCCTGGAAATACAGCTTAAGGCCTACTTTATCCAGTTTTTTCCGGCGTTCCGAAGGTTCGTCATCGCGATTGCCGGTTAGCACAAAATCGGCCTGCATGACCGAGGTCCGGTTGACGGAAGTTGTTTCCAGCCCGGGTGGAATGCGCCATTCCGTCGGATAAGGATTATCGGTATCATCTGCACCCGTTACTTTTTGAAGGAATTGCAGCGCTTCAAGGTTTTTATTGTATTTCCAGAGAAGGCGCATCAGTTGCCCGGGATGATCCTTGTCCTCAAAATACCAGTTATTCTTGATATCGGCGCCTGTAAAGAAAGCGCCTGCGGGCAGGACTTCCGAATCGTTTACGGACCAGATAGCTCGCAGGGTGACGGATTTCTGGACTACCCTGACCAACACCCGGTCATTTTCAATCCTTCCTTCCAGGTGAGCGCCGATGGGTACCGGATTCCTGACTTTGCCGGCTGTTTCAAAATTGGAAAACTTCAGCTCCGAGGGTTCCAGGAAACCGCCGTCCGGCAATTGCCAGCTGACCTTGAAGAAATTCGCCTCTTTGTCCTTCCCCTTTTCGCCCGTTGATTCCCTGCCGATCAGGTAAACCACCCCTGAAATCTTGCCTGAAGCCGGCATCTCCGAAGGCAGGTATTTCTTGTCAAAATGCAGCGTCGCCGGTAATTTGACCTCTCTCATGTAGGCATGCGAAACGCGCAGCAGCCTGTTTTTGATCAGCTTGAAATCCAGTTTTTCATCACTCCTGAGCGGCAGAAAGCTCAGCGTTTCTGTCTCGATCTGGACCAGGAAACCAAAACGGCTTTTGCACCTGATCCTGCCGTATATATCCGCTTTCGGGCGATCGAGAAAAAACAGGATATCCTCTGCCAGTATATGATCTCCAACCTGGAGCGAAGTAAAGGCTTCCAGGTCTTGTCCGGATGCCCTCATCTGGTCTGCATCGAGTTTGCTCACCTCCACCTCAGCCATCAGCTGGTTGGCATATGACCAGTTTTCCACAGATACGATGGCTGTGGCCCCGGGGGGCTCCTCTCCCTCCTTCCAGTTCACGGCGATTTCCGGCGGAAACCCCGCGACAGGTTCATCCAATCCGATAAACCAGCGGTATTCTTTTTTTCCATTTTGATTGAACCACTGTTTTTTGTTGGCGACAACGGATTCAAAATCCATTGAGCTGCTCCCTCCGGCAGCGTCAAAAATGCGGCTCCAACGAAGATTGCGGTCGTCAAACTGTACAAGGCCGGGATACCGCTCATCCAGGGTTTCATCGGGCAGGACCTCCGCCGGTATTTGAAGCAGGGTCTGACCATTGATGAAAACCGGTCTGACCGTCAGCAGCAGGCCGGCCAACCAGGCATTGGACTCAAAAAAATCATCCGGCGAAAGGAGGTCGTCCTCATCCGGGTCATCCGACTCGTAAAAGTCCGCGCGCGTCAGGTGAAAATGGAGCCCCGGCTGCGTAGAGAACACCCATGCGGCCGTACCGGGTTCTTCGCGAACAAAGGCCATAACGAACTGCCCGGAGTAATTGTTAGCCCAAAGCAACAATTCCGGCAGGCCGAAGGGATAGGGTTCCCAGGCGCCGGTTTTCTGGTTGTGATGGGTCCAGAATTTCCGGTTATTCCGGTTCTCCCGGTTGTGAAACCAGGCCGAACTATCCGCATAGGCCGACGCCAACGGGATGGCGTATTTGCCCGGCAGCCGGGCAGGATCCGGGAGGATTTGCTCCCAAATGCGCCGGTCTTCAGATAACTTGTCCTCTTTTACATCAATGATGCGCCATTCTTTATTCCTGACCTTTACCGTGAGCAAGACCCGGTCTCCGCGCTTGAGATTTCGTTTTCCGGGCCCGTTGATATCGAATTCGTCCTGGAGATACGATTTCAGGCCGCAATTGAATTCCCGGCGGATCCATCTGCCTTTATAAGGTTGTTTTTCCACACGCACTACAAATGCCCAAACATCTTTGAGCTCAACCTCCCCCGTTTCCGAATCGGTTTCAATATCCTTGAGCTGGCGGCGGTTGGCATTGAACAGGTTATGACCGGTATTGTTTTGCCAGAACGGATCGAAAGTCACCTGCACCCTGGCCGCATTGGGGTCTACCACAGCCTTACGCACCAGGAAGGGCTGAACCGCCGCCAATTCTTTTACGCTGGAAACAATCCGACCTTCCCGGCTGAAATAGTTGAGACTGTACGTTCGCTCAAGGTCAGCTTTTACAAGCTGTTTTCTTCTTTTCTTGATCCGGGTTTCCGTCAACCGTTTCAGCATTTCCGACAGGTTGACGCTTTCCGCCGCCGCTTCATCGGGCTGGATGCAGAATGAATAGGCAAGCCGGTTGAAGAAATCCTGCAAAACTGCCGACCGGAGCCACAACCAGGCATCCTGCTCCGGCAGCTTCAGCTGTTGCTCCGTCCTGTCGCGCCCGACCTCTTCCAATAACAGGGCCCCCGCTTTCAACACCATCAGCCGGAGCCGGAGAATATCCACCTTGTTGTCAGAATCGGGTATTGGTTTCAGCAACCCGCCTTTGTGGGGGAACAAAATCTCCAGCAGGCGGAATTGGTCGTAAGGAGAACCGAATTCCAAAATCAGCATGGACATCGACAAGGCGATCCTTGACTCCAGTTTTACCGGATGCAGCCCGGCAACATAAGCCTCCAGGATCTCGAGCAGGCGCACCTTTAGAAAACGGTGCAAGTCTCTTTTGGTACCGAAACCGTTAACTGTGGACTTAAAATCCGCATACCATTGTTCTTCCAATTCATCATCAACCTGATAAATTTGGGCGGAGTACCACCGTTCGATATTCCTGACGGAGCGGAGAAAATCCCTGACCTGATCTTCTTCCCAGGCAGAAGAGGTCCAGAATGAAGGCTCAACAGGTCCGGTCAGCAGAAATTGTTCGGGAAAACATTTCCAGGGGATATTGCCCGATTCAATTTTCTGGGTGACCCCTGCCCGGCCTTCCCGCCAGTCGAACCGCTTAAAGGGTTCGTCGCCCCGGTATGGTTCTTCCATCAGGAACCTGAAAACCAGTTGGACCCTCAGCACGTCTTTGACTTGTAAATAAGGATGCAGTTCCCACTCTTTGGGATTGCGCTGAAAGACCGCCCGGACCGGATTTTTTTCACCTTGAAACCAGCGCTGGGCAGCGTTACCCCCGTAGGCGGTCGGGAAGGCGAGGTCGGCCCAGTCGAGCATGGTCTTGGGCAGGATATTCCGGTAGAAAAACATCTTATCGCCCTTGAGCGGCTTCCACTCGGTTTCCAGCAAACGTTCGAACAACTCCCGGCCGATGGAAGGAAAATACCCCTGGACCAGCAATTCAACCTGGCGCCTGATCCAAAGGGCCATAGCGGATGCTGCGGGCGACAGCACCGGATAGGTCTTTGACTTATCCCTTTTGCCGTATTTAAGGCTGTTCAGGTGGTGCGAATATGCGGAAATGGCATCGCTGCAATGCACTGCGAATGAAGCCAGATTGACAACTGCCGGGTGGTCGGCCCGTTCGATTTGCTGTAAGGCGGATTGCGCCAGGAAAAAAGATCCCGCCAGCCGCAGGAAAGTGCCTGCCGCTCCAAGTTCTGCGTAATAATTTCCGCCGGGCGGGGTTTTTCCTTTCCGCAGGGAAAGCCAGGGCGAATAAAAAAGCCACCGGATATCCTCCTCTCCGGAAAAATACACGGCTGTTGGGCCTGATTCGCCCCGTACCTGTTCCGGGGTTGCCTTAATGTCTATTTTTACGTCGGTTTTCATTTCCGACAGTACCAGGAACATCTCTTTGACCAGATCGATTTCATCCTTGCTGAGCGAACGCTCCCGCCGGTCTGCCTCCTGGTCCGGTTTTCCCTGGCGCAGGGATATATACCGCAGATCAACCGATTCGATATCACCCGTTGAGGGCGTCCAGATGGGTACAAGTTGTTCGGTGAACAGATGAGGGGCGACTTCCGAAATCTTGTTCAGCAATGCCGACTGCCAGTAGGTCATACTGATTGAAAGCCATTCTTCCCTGTTGATTCCGCCGGCGCGTTCCACCAGCGAATAGAGGATCTCCCGATCTTCAGGATTGCCGGAGAACGGATACCAGCCGTCGGCCAGTATGATCCTCCGGAGCTGCTGGATGGATAAATACTCATCGAGCAATGCATTGCCCATTTCGCTGGACTCCTGCGACCGCTGGAAAGACCAGGTATCGATATACGCCTGCACGAGGTCAGCCTCCATGATGAAGCAAGGGCTGGCCTTGCTCAGGGACTGATACCCCAGCAGCTCCCTGGTCGATAATAATTTGCGCCGGGCGAGCTCCAGATGCATGTACATGGCCAGGATGAAAGCCTGCCTGCCGAAGCGGTATTCGAGCGCATCGGTTACAAAGTAGGATAAAAGACCATTCTCCTTCCATTCATTCTCCACCAACGCCGAGAATTCCTCATGCTTCAGCAAATATTCCAGTGAAGCCAGCAAAATGGTCTGGGGTAAAAAATCAATCAATGCCAGGTAAGGCACGGCATGTTGCCCGAGGCCGGAATCGCCGGCGCGTTGAATCCTGGCGACTTCCTCGATCGAATTTTTCAGCGTTTCGCGGATAGGTTTCCGGTTCTGGGTCAGGATGGCGTCCAGGAGCCCTGACAGGGAGTTATGGTCAGCCGCTTCATCATCTTCCTCGTTGCCCGAATCCCGGAAGTATTGTTGGATATCCCTGAAATAAACCGTTATCAGGTTGGCAAAGTCAGGCGGCAGGTCGTTCCGGTCCAACGTTCGCAGGACAAAAGGCAGGGCATAGGATTGTTGCCAGATATCCAATCTTTCCAATTCTGCAAGAGCAGATGACAGCAGACGGGTGCTGGAGTCCGGATTGCGGAGGGTCTCCAGGATGGATAAAAAAACTGATGCGTCTTTGGGCGGTGTTTTCAGACAGGCAGTGAAATACCAGTCAGCAACCGGATGCAGGCTGTGTACCATAGCAGGGGATTAATTGTCGCTTTTGAAAATTGATTTATGCAAATAAAAAAAATGTCTGGAAATTATGGTAATGATTCCCGGAAAATCAGGTGGATAAATTCAGGAATCCCAATTTTTCC
This sequence comes from uncultured Lewinella sp., assembly GCA_937873655.1. Lineage (GTDB taxonomy): Bacteria > Bacteroidota > Bacteroidia > Chitinophagales > Saprospiraceae > JACJYC01. The sequence goes on from CALMYQ010000096.1 coordinate 12,307, forward strand.
GGGCCAGAAGGCTGAAACGGGTCATTTTGCCCGACAATTGAGGCGACAGGTGAAAAACCTGTTTTCGGATATCAGGTGGAAGGGTTTTGATTTCCTGCAGCAATTTTTCCGTCAGCGGATGTCTGAAAATATAATGCCAGAAGTTAGGCTGCATCCTGGTCTCCGACGGAACGCCGGCCAAAAAACCTTCCGGCAGGTCAACGCCTGATTTGAGGATCAAATCCCAGGTTTTCCAACCCTCTTCCAGCAGAAAATGAATGAAAGCTCCTGATGCCGGGTCGCCGGCGCCGGGTTTGAAACCCAACATGAAAATTTCCCTGATCGTTTCACAATCGCCGTGGATCTGTTCCTTGTCGAGGAAGTCCTCAACAAATGCCAATATTTCCCGCTTCTTGTCGGTATCCGTCACCGTACCGGCGTACCGCAGCAGGGCCAGCAGCAGGTCCGGCTGGATAGTCAGGTTTTCGAACAAGTCGGAAAGGTACGCGCCATCGTCTGCTGCGGCCAGAATCGCGGCATCCCAAAGCGCATCTGATCTGTTGCTTTCAAAGAATCTCAGCATTTTTTCGTGAAGCCCCGTATGCCCCGTATGGCGCAAGGCTTTTATCCATTCCGGTAATTCCGCCGGTTCAAATTTCAATATATCGCGAAGATGCTCAATAAGATGGCCTTCCGATTCTTCCAGCTTTTCCAATGCATCCGCCGCATTGCTTTTTTCCAGGTCCGTATAGTCCTTTACGAATTCGTTCAGGAAAACCGCTTTTTTTTCAAATCCGTTTACAGTAGCAGCCGGAATATTCGCAGGGGCCCAGTAATTTTTTAGCGGATTGACAGCGACTGCCGAATGCGAAGAAGGGCCTTCCGGCATCCGGAAACCGGGCTTTTCAAAAGCCAGAAAATACTCCCTTCCTTCATCGCTATCCCTGAAAAATTCATCAATTACCGTCCTGGAAAGAACTTTATCCTTATGTGCCATCAAAACGAACGAAAAGGAAGGAAAACGCCCGGCCCATTGGCATGCATAATGCCAGTTGCCTGAATCGGAAAGCTGACATACAATGCCGATATTAATATCCTCGGGCAGGTATCCCAAAAAGCCGATGTATCCGGCCAGGTTTCGTGCCAGTTCAGATGGCTGTTCCGCCAGAATCCCTGCGAAACTTTCCAGGTTGTTTGGGGCGACCATACCATCAACCGGCAGATCAAACCAATACCTGGTCAGGCCTTTATCTTCGGGGCCTGAGGCGTCAAGCAGACTTTCAGCATTGATCAGTGCTGTTAAAAGGCGGGGGCAAGGGTTTTCATTCCTGGAAAGCAAACAAGCCAGGAACGGCCGCCTTGAAACGCCCCAATGCAAGGCCAGATTGACCATCGCCGATTCACGCCATCGGATTTCGACAGGATTGTAGCCCGCATGCTTATCTTTCCGGATCAGCATGCCGGGAAAAATGACCTTATCCCGGTTGAGTTTATCCGCCGGCAGGGCTTTCCAGGGTTCCAGCTCCGACCGTTTGGAAGGCAATCGCCAATCCGCATGCTGCTGATCATTGTAAAAAAGGCCCCAAACGCCTTTCCTGGAGTCTGCATTATGGCTGCCCAGGCCGCGGGAGGATTCGAACTGTATATCCCCTTTGTAAAACTGTATATTGGATTTTGCCCGTTCGAAAGCTGTGGCAACCGTCCCGGCATTTGCCAGGTTTTCAAAAAAACTGACGGCAAAGATCTTTGCCGCCTGATCATTAACTTCCTGATACGTTGCAACAACAATATGGACGCCTGCGGCGAGCAGCTTTTTCACCATTCCTACGGTAGAACACCCGTTGAGAAATACCACTTTGAGGTTTTTGCAGGCGCCGATCAGGCCGATCAGGCCTTCCAGATGCCCTGTCCCATCCAGCAATTCCAGGGTTTCAGGAGTAGCGTGGCCTGAAAAACCGAAAAATATGAGGTGGTCCCGGTCAATTCCCTGAAGCTGCTCAATGATATCGTCCCGGGTCGCATAGGCGTTGGAAAGAAAACGGTAAAGCGCGCCTTCGCTATGGCTGCTCAACAGCTTATTGACTTCCTTTTGCTCCGCTGCAATAGAAGGCAGATTGATGTTCTCTTCTCTGGAATCGGCATAAGCCAGGTACACTATGGGCCGCTTCATTGCCTGTTCACCTGTATTTGGTTTCCCTGATCGGGTGTCATGTGGAGATCAGATAAAGTCGCATGCACTGACACCTGGCGCTAAAATAATGATTGCGGAAAGATTTTTTTAAAATATCCTTGATACGCTACGGATTATACATCTTCAACAACCGCCAATACAACTTCCGCAGCTTCCGCGGCTTCTCATACCCCCAAGCCCACAGGTTGTATACGATCAGGTTGGCGAGCTGCACCCGCAGCCAGCTGTTTTCCTCATACTTCCGGGCAGATACCAGGCATTTGGCCGACAACATGGCGAAAGGGTGCCCCGTCCGTTTGGCGCGGCGCAGGAATTCGTAGTCTTCCATGACCACGTGACCGGGGTCGTAGCCGCCGATCTCGAAATAGGTCGACCGCCGGATGAAAAAGGTGCGGTCGCCGCCCTGGGTGAAAAACCAGCGGAAACGGGTGAAAAAAGCGTTGATCCTGAGCAGGAAGCGGTCGGAGTCGAAGTCATACTGGAAATTGCCGAGGTCCCAGCCCGCGTGGAGAGCCGCTTCGATGTCCTCCGGGAAAGTGGCCGGGGGCAGGGTGTCCGCGTGGACAAAATACAGCACGTCGCCCACGCTTTGGCCGGCGCCGTAATGCAGTTGGGCGCCGCGGCCCGCCTCAGGCGAAACGACTACCCGCGCGCCGGCGGCCTCGGCCTGCCCAACCGTATCATCCGTGCTGCCGCCGTCCACCACCAGGATCTCTGCCAGCTTTCCACGGCTGTTGCGCTGAATATGACGGATGGTCCGGCCGATAACCCGCTCCTCATTGCGGACGGGAATGATGACGGATAGTTGCATCGGTTTAGGTTTCCTGTTCAAAAATGAATACACTGCCCCTCATTATACATACGAGCTCAGGGATGCCCGTGGATTTCAAAAAAAGATCTCTGCCGCAGGCAAATGCCCAAAACGGGCGCCAAAGAGCCGAAAGAGCCGGGCTCCGGCCGATAAATATCCCGGATTTCTGCAAAATTGAAGGCGAATAAGGCTGTAAAATGGGAAAAAACCTTAAAATTTGTCCACAATATCGTTACACGCTCATTCAACTATTAACAAGCATCATGGATCAATTCGTCATAGGGGTGGACTACGGCACCGACTCGGTCCGCTCGGTTGTGGTCAACGCCAAAAACGGAGAAGAGGTCTCCGGCGCCGTCTTTTATTACCCCCGCTGGAAAAAGGGCCAATACTGCGCCCCAGCCCTCAATCAATTCCGGCAACACCCGCTGGACTATGTGGAAGGCCTCGAAAAATCGATCAAAAAAGCACTGAAAGCGGCGCCGAAAGGAACGGCCGCCAAGGTAAAAGGCATCGCAATAGATACGACCGGCTCAACACCCGTAGCGGTCAATAAAAAAGGCGTCCCGCTAGCCCTTACGCCCGGGTTCGAGGAAAACCCCAACGCCATGTTCATCCTCTGGAAGGACCATACCGGGATCCGGGAAGCAGAAGAGATCAATGCCCTTTGCGCCAAATGGGAGGAAGACTACTCCCGCTTCGAAGGCGGCATCTATTCTTCCGAATGGTTCTGGGCCAAGATCCTGCATACGCTCCGGGAAGACAAAAAGATCCGCAAGGCCGCCTTTTCCTGGGTGGAGCATTGCGACTGGATTCCCTTTCTGCTGACCGGCGGGACCGATGTGCGCAAAATGAAAAGAAGCCGCTGCGCCGCCGGGCACAAGGCGCTCTGGCATGAGGACTTCGGCGGACTGCCGCCCAACGCCTTTTTCAAAGCCCTTGATCCGCTGCTGGACGGCCTGACCGAAAGGCTGTTCAAGGATACCTATACCTCCGACCAGCCCGCCGGTAAGTTGTCCAAAGAATGGGCCGAAAAACTGGGATTGAGCACGGATGTCGTGGTCGGCGTAGGCGCTTTCGATGCCCATATGGGCGCGGTAGGCGGCGCCATCGAACCGTTTTACCTGAGCAAGGTGATGGGCACCTCCACCTGCGACATGCTGGTGGCCCCGACCGAAGGCATGGAAGACAAACTCGTCAAGGGTATTTGCGGGCAGGTCGACGGCTCCATCATCCCCGGCATGACGGGACTGGAAGCCGGGCAATCCGCCTTCGGCGACGTATACGCCTGGTTCAAAAACCTGCTCTCCTGGCCGCTGGAGGAAGTGATCGGCAAAAGCAAACTGATCGACAAGAAAACGAAGGAAAAACTCCTGGAAGAAGCCGCCGGCCGCCTGATCCCGCAACTGACCAAAGCCGCCCAAAAGCTGACGCCCGAAGAATCCGGCCTCATCGCCCTCGACTGGCTCAACGGTCGCCGGACCCCCGACGCCAATCAGGCCCTCAAAGGCGCTATCTTCGGATTGAACCTCGGCACCGACGCGCCGAAAATTTTCAGAGCCCTCGTGGAAGCCACCTGTTTCGGCGCCCGAAGCATCGTGGACCGCTTCCAGAATGAAGGGGTTCCCATTCAGGGCGTGATCGGTTTGGGCGGTGTGGCCAGGAAGTCGCCTTTTGTCATGCAAACCATGGCCGATGTGCTGAACCGGACCATCAAGATCGCACGATCCGAACAAACCTGCGCACTGGGGGCCGCCATGTTCGCCGCTACGGCCGCAGGCGCCTACCCGTCGGTCAGCGAGGCCATGAAGGCGATGAGCTACGGCTTTGACGCCGAATACCACCCCAATCCGCAGAATGCGGCCCTTTATGATGATCTGTACCGAAAATACATCAGCCTTGGAGCTTTGGTGGAAAAAAATATTAATTGATCCGATTGATTCGCCACGCCGCGACGTGGTCGATTGATCCGATTGAAGCCATCCGTATGTTGGCCAGGTTAGTCCCTGCCGACCGTCCGGCTGGAAATCATTCGGAATGATCGGATCAATCAAAAAATAGTAAAAAATGGCAAGATTTCAGGAGATTCGCCAGGCAGCCTACGAAGCCAATATGCAACTGCCGGAACTGGGGCTGGTGCTCTTCACCTTCGGCAATGCCAGTGCAGTGGACCGCGAGAGCGGCGTATTTGCCATCAAACCCAGCGGTGTGCCTTACGCAGACCTGAGCCCCGAAAATATGGTGATCGTCGATCTTGACAACCGGATCGTGGAAGGGGACATGCGGCCGTCGTCGGATACCAAAACGCATGCCGTGCTGTACAAACACTGGCCAAACATCGGCGGGATCGTGCACACCCATTCAACCTATGCCACCGCCTGGGCGCAGACCCAGATGGACATCCCCATTTTCGGTACCACACATGCCGACCACCTGACCGCAGACATCCCTTGCGCCCCGGTCATGAGCGACGAAATGATCCGGGGCGATTACGAATACGAAACCGGCTTTCAGATCCTCAACGCTTTTGCCGACCGAGGTTTGACGCCGGAGGAGGTCGAAATGGTGCTCGTGTCCAACCATGCGCCGTTCTCCTGGGGAAAGACCGTCAAAAAAGCCGTATACAACAGCGCCGTACTGGAAGAAGTGGCCCGCATGGCCTACCTTACCCTCCAGATCAATCCGAATGCCCCCCGGCTGAAAGAAGCACTGATCCGGAAACACTGGGAACGAAAGCACGGCGAAGGCGCTTATTACGGACAATAAACATTGGGCTTGTTGTAAGTGAACGCCCAAAAGATTTACAACTTACAACTTACAACTTACAACTTACAACTAAAATCATGATCGATTTCAATCAATACGAAGCCTGGTTCATCACCGGCAGCCAACATTTGTACGGGCCCAAAACCCTGAAACAAGTGGAAGAACATTCCAAAAAGATCGTTTCCGCATTGAACCGGGCTAAGAGCATACCCGTCAAGGTGGTTTTCAAAACGGTACTGACCACCCCCGATGAGATCTCCAATCTGATCCGGGATGCCAACAGCTCAGCGAAATGCATCGGACTGATCGCGTGGATGCACACCTTTTCACCGGCTAAAATGTGGATCAACGGGCTCAAAACCCTGCAAAGGCCCATGCTCCATTTCCATACCCAGTTCAACCAGGACATTCCCTGGGCGGATATCGACATGGACTTCATGAACCTCAACCAATCAGCCCACGGCGGACGCGAATTCGGGTTCATCAATACCCGCATGCGGCTCAACCGGAAGGTCGTCGTCGGTCATTGGCAGGACAAGGACGCCCTCGACCGGATCGGGGTCTGGACGCGCGCCGCCATGGGTTGGCGCGAAATGCAGCACATGAAAGTAGTCCGTTTCGGCGACAATATGCGGGAAGTGGCCGTCACGGAAGGCGACAAGGTTTCGGCCCAGATCCAGTTCGGCTTTTCGGTCAACGGATACGGCCTGGGCGACCTGGTGAGCCGTATGGACAAGGTAACCAACAAGGAAGTCGACAAGGTGGTTGAAGCCTACCTGGATGAATACAAAGTGGCAAAATCCCTGCTGAAAGGCGGGAAAAAACACGAATCGCTGCGGGATGCCGCCCGGATCGAAGCCGGCCTCCGGGCCTTCCTTGTCGAAGGCGGATTCAGCGCCTTTACCGATACCTTTGAAAACCTCCACGGCCTGAAGCAATTGCCGGGCATAGCCGCCCAACGCCTGATGGCGGACGGGTACGGATTCGGCGCCGAAGGCGACTGGAAAACCGCCGCCCTGGTGCGGGCGATGAAAGTCATGGGACAGGGACTGGAAGGCGGCAACTCGTTCATGGAGGATTACACCTACCATTTCAACCCGCAAAGAATGCAGGTGCTTGGCGCTCATATGTTGGAAATCTGCCCCTCCATCGCCGACGGAAAGCCTTCCTGCGAGATCCACCCGCTGGGCATAGGCGGCAAAGCGGATCCGGTGCGACTGGTCTTCAACTCCCCCGCCGGCCCAGCCCTGAACGCCTCGATCATCGACCTGGGCAACCGCTTCCGGCTCCTGGTGAATACCGTAGACGCCGTGACGCCGGAACAGGACCTCCCCAAACTGCCCGTTGCCCGGGTACTCTGGGACCCGCACCCCGACCTCCCGACCGCAGCGGCAGCCTGGATCCTGGCCGGCGGCGCCCACCATACCTGCTACAGCCAATCACTGACAAAAGAATACCTGGAAGATTTTGCCGAAATGGCCGGCATCGAATACGTATTGATCGATGAGAAAACGGAGATCCACCCGTTCAAACAGACGCTGAAATGGAATGAATTGTATTACCACCTGGCCAGGATGTGAGAGGGTGAGAGGGTGAGAGGATGAGAGGGTGAGAAGGCGTTGATTTTCACGCTCTCACCCACTCTCTCACTGTCCCACTCTCTCTCACTCTCCCACTCTCACCCTCTCCCCTACCGCCTCCGCCGCTCCCGCAGCCTGTCAACCCCCAGAACAGCATAAGCAAATTGAAGATTCAGGTGGTAGCTGCGCAGCGACCGGTTGGTTTTTTCCGGAATGCTGGCGCTGTCAAAGAGTTCATTCACGGAATAATATCCCCGAACGTTCAGGCTCAAGTGTGAAGAAAAATATACGCTCCCGCCGAAAACAAGGCTGAGGTCGTTGTTGCTGAAGTGATTGCTGATCTCCTTGAAGCTCGACTGGTTGGCTTTCAGGTTGATGGAACCGCCGAAAAGGTCCTCGCTCACCTTGTAGCGCATCATCCGGCCGTAGCTGGCGCCAAATTGAAAAAAGGTAGCCATACTGGTTTCGCTTGACCTGGTCATCCGGAAGTTCATCAGGATCGGCGCCTCCATATAGTCCAGGTCCATTTCGACAAATGATTTCCGGGGGTCGCTCTGCGGTTTGGCGCCGCGCTGGCTGTACAACAATTCCACGCTGAGGTACAGCTTCGGGCTGAATGCGGCTTCGGCCCTTATCCCGCCCGATAATCCTTTTTTCCGGTATCCGAACTGATAATCGCCGTCAATCTGGGAGGCGTTGAATCCCAGGACCACCCCGCCGTCAAACCGTCGGTCGTTTTTCCGGTGCTGGGCCGACAAGGTAACGACAGGCCCCAGCAACAAAATCAAGAGCGACAATTTCAGAAAAGGAGACCTAAGGCTGTTAAAAAGGATTGGGTGCGGCGAACCGCTGTTCCGGCGAGTTTTTTCCATGGGTGATTTTTGTCGAAATTTAACCTTTCTTCCGGATTTCCTGGAATCATGCATGGAGATTGTCCGTTGGATTGCGACTTAATTCTGATTATCCGGATATGCAATCCAGGCAAAATCCCGTTACCTTTGCGCAAATTTTGCCGGTCCATAACCAAAAAAGCCATGTCCATTACGAAGGAAAATAAAATCGCGTTCAACCGCGGTCAGCTCAACGATGAAACGCTGATCACCCTTTACCAAAAATTGGTAAAACCCAGGATGATCGAGGATAAAATGCTCAAATTGCTGCGCCAGGGTAAGGTCAGCAAATGGTTTTCGGGCATCGGCCAGGAAGCCATCGCCGTGGGAGCCACCAGCGCCCTGCTGCCCGATGAGCTGATCTTCACCCTTCACCGCAACCTCGGGGTTTTCACAAGCCGGGCCGTGCCCCTCGACCGGCTGTTCGCCCAATGGCAGGGCAAGGCAGCCGGCTATACCAAAGGCCGCGACCGCTCATTCCATTTCGGCGCGATGGAGCAGCATATTGTCGGCATGATCTCCCACCTGGGGCCCCAGCTTTCCCTGGCCGCCGGGGTGGCGCTGGCCCATAAACTGAACCGGGAGGGCCGGGTATCGCTGGCCTTCACCGGAGAGGGCGGCACCAGCGAAGGCGAATTCCACGAAGCCCTCAACGTGGCGGCTGTCTGGCAATTGCCCGTCATTTTCCTGATCGAGAACAACGGATACGGCCTGTCGACCACCACGGCCGAACAGTACCGCTGCCAAAACCTGGCCGACAAAGGCATCGGGTACGGCATGCGCTCCGTCATCCTCGACGGCAACAATATCCTGGAAGTCTACCGGACCCTTTCCCAACTGGCGGCCGAACTCCGGGATAATCCCGAGCCGGTCCTGGTGGAATGCATCACCTTCCGGATGCGCGGCCATGAGGAAGCTTCCGGCACCAAATACGTCCCGCAGGAACTGATGGACGCCTGGGCCCTCCGCGATCCGATTGCCAATTATGAGCAATTTCTGCTGGACGAGGGCATCCTCAGCGAAACGAAGATCAAACAGATCAGAAAAGCCATCCAGCAGGAAATGGACGCCGCCATCGCCGCAGCGTTCGACCTGGAAAATGCCGCATCCACTCCGGACGCCGAACTGGCAGACGTATATGCGCCGTTCGACGGAAAGCCCGTGGCGCCGGCTACGCAGGCTGTTTCCGACAAGCGATTCATCGATGCCATTTCAGCGGGTCTGTCCCAAGGTATGGAAAAACACGACCGCCTCGTGCTGATGGGGCAGGATATCGCCGATTACGGCGGCGTATTCAAGATCACCCAGGGTTTCGTGGACCGGTTCGGCCACGACCGGGTCCGCAATACCCCGCTTTGCGAAAGCGCCATCGTCGGGATCGGGCTGGGGTTGAGCCTGAAAGGATATAAGGCTATGGTGGAAATGCAGTTCGCCGATTTTGTCACCTGCGGGTTCAACCAGATCGTCAATAACCTGGCCAAACTCCACTACCGGTGGGGGCAGCATGCCGATGTGGTGATCCGCATGCCGACCGGTGCGGGTACCGGCGCCGGCCCTTTTCACTCCCAAAGCAACGAGGCCTGGTTTACCCATACGCCGGGCCTCAAAGTGGTTTATCCCGCTACGCCCGCCGACGCCAAAGGGCTGCTGCTCGCCGCATTTGCCGATCCCAACCCGGTCGTGTATTTTGAACACAAGGCCCTGTACCGCAGCATATCCGGCCCAGTACCCGACGATTACTTCACCGTGGAAATCGGAAAGGCCCGGTTGGCCCGCGAAGGCAGCGAGGTCTCCATCATCACCTACGGCATGGGCGTCCTCTGGGCTGAAAAGGTGTGCGGCGAACTGGGCGTAAACGCCGATATCGTGGACCTGCGCACGCTGTTGCCGTTGGATTATGATGCCATAAACGCTTCTGTAAAAAAGACCGGCAAAGCGATCATCCTGCACGAGGATACCCTGTTCGGCGGGTTGGGCGGTGAAATTGCCGCCTATATCGGCGAGCACCTGTTCGAATACCTCGACGCACCGGTCAGGCGGGTAGCGTCCCTCGACACGCCGGTACCGTTCGCTGCGGCGCTGGAACGGGATTTTTTACCGGAATCCAGGTTGAGGGAAATCCTGAATTCCCTGCTGTCCTACTGATCCCGGCGTTTTAAAGCGGTTGGTTTTTACTCATTTACAGCCTCCTGCCACTCATCCAGGCTGCCAGTCAATCATTTGCCGGAGGGATTCGCTCATTCCGGGCGTAACATTGTAAGGTCAAACGTCGGCGCCATTCTATCGGATGGCGGTCCCGATTCAACTATTTAAAACCTTACAACCAATGAAAAGATTAGCAGTTCTTCTTTACGGTGTCGTGTCCTATTCGGTCTTCTTCGGCACCTTCCTTTACCTGATCGGCTTTGTGGGCAACCTGTTCGTGCCCAAAAGCATCGACGGAAACCCGGCAGTCCCCCTGCCCCAGGCCATCCTGACCAATATCGGACTTGTGCTGCTGTTCGGGTTACAACACAGCATCATGGCCCGGCAGGGATTCAAGCGGTGGTGGACCAAATTTGTACCCAAGCCCATAGAACGGAGCACGTTCATGTTGTTCACGTGTTTGGCGCTGATCACCCTGTTTGTTTTTTGGCAACCGTTGGGCGGCGTGGTCTGGGTTATTGAAAACGGGTTTGCAAAAGGTGTCCTTGCCGCATCATTTGCACTGGGATGGGTGGTCATCCTGGTAAGCACTTTTCTGATCAACCATTTCGACTTGTTCGGCCTGCGCCAGACCTGGTTTTACTTCAGGGGACAGGATTACCGCAATCTGCCGTTCAAAACGCCTGTACTTTATCGCTTCGTCCGGCATCCGCTTTATTTCGGATTTCTGCTGGCATTCTGGTCGGCGCCGGTCATGACGGTCACCCACTTGCTGTTCTCCGTTTCGATTACGGCATACATATTGTTCGCTATCCGGTTGGAAGAAAAGGACCTGATCTCTTTCTACGGCGAGAAGTATCGGGCTTACCGGAATATCGTTCCGATGATTATTCCATTCTTTTTCAAAGGCACGGCAAAAGGTCCGGCATACCAGACCATTTTAAAAAGTACAGCTCAGGACGAGCCCAATGAGGCTTTTCTGTAATCCCATTCAAAAGCTGATCACGCCCGGCAAGTCGCCAAATCGACTTGCCGGCATTTCTAAAACCTTAAAAATCAAATGATCATGTTCGGGAAATTATTAAAAAAACATGGAAAGACAGCCCTTATCGCTTATATTTGTTGGTGTACGATCAAAGGGCTTGCTTTTCTGGCACTTGGCGGTTACTTGTTAAAATAACCTTGCCCGTGTTGTAAACCACCGACCGTATGTCAGGGAAACTTTCAATACGATTCAAGATCGGCCTGTTTGCTTGCCTTTGCTCAGGCTGCCCGCTGATATGCCTTCCCCAGTTGAACTTTGAAAACCCGGCGGCCATCGACAAGGACTACGGCATGCCTTCCCTTCGCATCAATACGCTGGTACAGGATCACCTGGGTTTTATCTGGATGGGCACCGAAGCGGGGCTCTGCCGCTTTGACGGCGCTTTCACCCAGGTTTTTCAGCATAACGATCAGGATTCCACCTCCATCGGCTCGGGGCATATCCTGCACCTGCTGGCGGACAGCGTTGCTGGAAAACTCTGGATTTCTACCATTGAGGAACTGTCCGTTTACGACTACAAGACCGGTGCTTTTGAAAACTTCCCCCATGTTCCCGGCAACCCTTCCAGCCCGCCGGATTATTATCCTTACGCTGCTTACCGGGATCAGGACGGCCAGATCTGGGTAAGTTATCGCGAACGGGGGCTGTATCGCTTCCGGCCGGAAAAAAAGGCATTCGAGCAGGTATTCTGCGCAACCGGCATCAATAACCCCAGTGATCCCTATTGCCATTCCATTTACACCATGTCGGCCGACCCCCGCAACGACAGCATCATCTGGCTGGCTTCGATCGGGCTGGTCAGGTTCAACAGGATAACCGGCAAAGCGGATCAATACCGGTTGGATCATCCCGATGAACGGCTGGAAAAAAACGCCAACAACCTCCGCTGCCTTATTGTACCGGGCAACGGCAAAGTCTATTACGGCACCTGGTACGAAGGCGTATTTGTCCTGGATCAAACTACAGGCGAAATTTCCCATTTCGAGCCCGACTGCATTCCGGAGGATTATACCCTGCAAAGGGATGTCGTCAACAGTTTCTACCCCAAATCCGATCATGAGTTCTGGATCAGTTCGTCCAGGGGCATGCAGTTGTATGACCTGGACAAGGATTGTATCGTGCAGCTTTGGCGCAATGACCTCAAACGCAAAAAGTGGTACAGCGTGGACCTGATCGACGCTGAAAACAGGATCTGGGGGCGGTCCCCCCACTACGGCGCACTTTTGTACAATCCCATTGCACGGCAGGCCAAGATCAGCTATTACACCAGTCCCGACGACCCTTTGATGAATATAACCCGGAAAATTCTGGAGGACACCGTTCGAAAGCGGCTCTACGCATTGCCGCAAGGCGGCCGGGGGCTTTATGTACAGGATCAAGCCACCGGCAAGTGGTCGCTGATCCCGCCATTGGATTATATCAACACGGACAGCAGCGGGTTTGCCGGCTGGGATATGACCTTCCTGGAAAACGGTGAATTGTTCATTGTCGAGAATTCCCGGTTTTACGGGTATCAGCCCGGGGCCTCCGTTATGAAGCCTTTTCATATGCAAAGCCCCAAAGGCAATCCGCGGCTCCGGAAAGTGCAAAAGGACAGTCAGGGCTTTCTTTGGGTAACCGGCTACGGCTGGCCCATCCAGCGGCTCGACCTCAGGCAAAAAACCATCTGCACCTTTGATGCGGAATTGAAGGAAACCTGGAAAGGCAACCTCGGGGCCGACCACATCGAAGAAGATAAGAACGGCAATATCTGGATGCGGGAGAACAACGGCCTATTGGTATACAAGCGGCTGGAAAATCGCTTCGTTTACCTCCCCTACGAAACAGGAAGCACGAAGGCGTATCGCGGCATGGGTCATATCGAGGCCGCGCCGGACGGCAGCATCTGGGTCGCCACCAACCACGAAAGCGTAGGATATGCCCACGCCGACAGCATAGAAAGGGGGATCTTCCACCCCTTTTCGGGCAGGGACAGATTGATCGGTGACGAGGTTTACATGGTCAAACTCATCAACGACCAGTTGCTGGTGTTCACCGGGGCTGCCGTCCAGTGGCTGGATACCCGGACGAAAAAATTCGGCGATCATTTCTACCTGGGCTACGGCCTCGGCGGTTATGAGCTCGCAGCAACCCGGTTGAAATCCGGTGAACTGGCCATCGGCAAGCGAAAAGCCGTTGCGTTCCTCCGACCGGAGAAACTGGCCATTAACCGGGAAATACCCCGCCCCTACCTGACATCCTTCAAGGTATTCGACAAGGAATGGAGAATGGGCGATAAGGCTTTCGGCCGGCAGGACAGCCTGTTCCTGAGTCACCGGCAAAACTTCTTCTCGTTTGAATTCTCTGCCGTCGGCTTCAATTTCCCAAAGGACATCCGGTATTTTTACAAACTGGAGGGATTCGACCCCGGCTGGCAGGACGGCATCAAACGAAAATTTACCTCCTACACCAACGTACCCGGCGGCGAGTATCATTTTCTGATCAAAACGGCGATTAATGAAGGGATGTCAGCCGACAAGCCTTTCTCCATGTACCTCCATATTTCAACCGTCTGGTGGAAAACCTGGTGGTTCTGGACCTTGACCGGTTTCGCACTGCTCAGATTGGCGGCCGGCGGTTACCACTATCGCATCAACCAGGTCAGGAAAGAAGAACGCCTCAAGTCGGAGTTCGAACGCAAACTGGCCGACACGGAACTCACCGCCCTCCGGGCGCAGATGAATCCCCATTTTATTTTTAACAGCCTGAATTCCATCACCCAAGGCCGGAAAAAATTGATCTCCGGGACGTTGAAAGACGTTGAGGAATGGTATTTTTTCAGGGCGCACAACTCCCACCTGGTCAATTTGCGCCATATCCGGGAGTACATCCGGGCCGACGGCGGCTACCTGATCCTGTCCAACAAAATGACCATGCCGGTAGCCCGCAACCGAAAGGATGAGCTGATGAAGCTGATCAATTGACGATGCGGAGCTGTCCGGGGTCCAGCCAAACCAGATCTCCCGGGCCGTATACCTGGGGCATAGCCGGATCGACGGTCAGCTCCAGCAAGTTGTTGCCCAGCCGGCAGATCAGCCTGTCCCCTTCCCGGCGGCCATATTCCACGACTTCTGCGCACAGCAGGTTGGCCGGGTTGCGGCGCTCCTGGTCCGGCAGATTAGCGGGGTGCAATTGCCCGTTTCGCATGACATATGCGCGCCCGGCCATTTTCGCGATTTCCTGAAAATCGTGGCTGATCAGCAAGGCGGCCTTCCCGGATTGACGACAGTAATTGACCACGTAGGCCTGGAGGCTCGACCGCGTCTCAGGGTCCAGCGCCGCCAACGGTTCGTCCAGCAATAAAAAATCGGAATGCTGGGCAAGGCCCCGGGCAAGGGCTACCCGCTGCGCTTCGCCCCCCGACAACAACGGCGGGAAGCGGCCGGCAAGGTTCGTCAGCCCGGTCGCTTCCAGCAACTCATCCACAACGGTATCGTTTTGCTGCCGCCCCAACGCAAAGTTTATATTCTGCCGAACCGTCCAGTGCGGAAACAAGGCGTAATCCTGGAATACCAATGCCGCAGCCCGCCGTTGAGGCGGCAGGTTGATCCGGGCGGCCGTATCCAGCCAGACAGCTCCCCTAAAACTGATCATCCCTTCATCCGGGCGCTCCAACCCCGATATGATCCGCAACAAGGTCGACTTGCCGCTGCCCGACTGCCCCGTTATGGCCACCAGCTCATCAGCCGCCATCTCCAGGTCAATGGATAACTCCACCCGTCCCGCAGACCTCGGCATCCGCTTTTTCACCCGGATCAGAATCTTGTCCTTGCTCATGCTTTATTTGTCAGTTGTCAGTTGTCAGTGGTCAGTGGTCAGTGGTCAGTCGGGGTGTGGCAACGTTTCAGCTATTCAACGGGAGCGCGGGCCGTCAGGTCCGCCATGTCGGTAGCATCCGGGGTGCATTTTTACGTTTCCGGCCTGTAGGGCCGGTATGTGGTTGTCAGTTGTCAGTTGTCGGTTGTCAGTTGTCAGTGGTCAGTGGTCAGTGGTCAGTGGTCAGTGGTCAGTCGGGGTGTGGCAACGTTTCAGCTATTCAACGGCAGCGCGGGCCGTCAGGTCCGCCATGTCGGTAGCATCCGGGTTGCATTTTTACGTTTCCGGCCTGTAGGGCCGGTATGTGGTGGTCAGTGGTCGGTTGTCAGTTGTCAGTCGTAAGTAGCGACGCATGATGATGCGTCGCAATCTGGCCGTCCTCCGTCCGCCATAGCTCCTCAAGAGCGGAGGCGGGCAGCATCACCCCCCAGTATCCTGTCATAAATCCCCATCAATTGCCGCGTCAGCGGTTCGCCTTTGAAGCGCTGGGCATATTGATAGCCTTCCCTGATCATCGTCGAGCGGTAATCCGAATCCGTCAGTACCTTTTCGATACCGGCGGCGATGGCTTCAGGGCTGGCCGGATCGATGAGGCAGGAATGGGGGCCGGCTGCTTCCGGCAAGGACGAAAGGTTGGACGTGACCACGGGTGTTTCGCTGAACAGCGCCTCGAGGATCGGAATTCCAAAGCCCTCGCCGAAGGACGGGTAGACAAATACATCGGCCTGTTGGTAAAGCGGCGGCAGGTCCGCAAAATCGGGTCGGATAAAGAGAACCCGGCCGGCCAGGTTGGCAGCTGACAGGTAATTTTTCACCTGCATCTCGTATTGACCGCCCCGGCCCACCACCACCAGCGGCAGATCGACCGAGGCGGGCAGGATTTCCAGGGCCTTTACCACCCCGAGCAGGTTTTTGCGCTCAACGATGGCGCCCACATACAGCAGATAGTCCTTCGGGAGGTTGTATTTGGCCAGCATCTGATCGATGGTGCGATTGGACCGTTCCTGCATGAAACGTTCGTTGCAGGACTGATAAACGACGCGAATCTTCTCTTCCGGAATTTCATAGTCATTAATAATGTCCGCTTTGGTGGCCTCGCTGATGGCGATGATGCGGTCGGCGTTCCGGCAGGCATAGCGGAATTTGAGGTCGTAGATATAGCGATCGGCGGCATTGTACTGGCCGGTAAAGCGCCTGAAGAGGAGGTCGTGAATGGTGACCACCGATTTGATGCCGGTTTTTCGGATACCGACGGGAATCTCGTGGCTCAGGCCGTGAAACAGCTGGATATGGTGCTTCCGAAGGTCTTTTTTGATACCGGCTGTCCGCCACCAGGCAGGCCATCCGTGCCGGGGTTGCTGGACGGTGAACAGGGGGCTGTTCAGAAAAAACTGGGTTTCCCCGTTTTTGACGACTTTGGGTGTGAACAGGTAGTAATCGTTCTCCGGGAAATAATTAGCCAGGTTTTGGACCAACGTTCGGCTGTAATTTCCAAGTCCGGTAAAATTATTGAATAGTCTTTTTGCGTCGAAACCAATCCGGTACATACCAAGGGAGTATAGGGCTCATCCGTGTATAACCCGGTGCGGGGTCGACCGTCTTTAGCCGGCAGCCGGCCGTCTTTTGGATAAAAGCGAGGGCATGCTTACGGTAAAAAGCGCATCCGGTCCAGGGATGATCCGCGTTGCTTTTGCAAATTAAAACAATTTCCGGATCATCCCAATACCGAGTCGGCTAAACTGAAAAAGATTACTGCATTTTCTCCATCAGGCGCTCCTTCATCTTCTGGAATTCCTCTTCCGAAAGAATGCCTTTCTCTTTCAGTTCGCCGATTTGCGCCAATTGCCGCAGGATCTCATCGTTGGGGTCATCCGTTTTGGCGTACCGGTCTTTTTCACTCTTCCACTGGGCGGCTTTTTCCTTGCCCTTGCGGAGTTCTTCTTCGTAGTTGTCGCGGGCTTTGAGCGGATCAAAATCGGAAAAATCGCCTCCCGCGCTGAAGTGCTGCTGGAAGACCTGACCAACGGCATAGGTGGACGCCCCCGACATGATGGCCATCGACAACCCGCCGAAAAGCGTGCCGATACCCGGGATGGCCTTCACCATGCTGGCGCCTACGCGGGCCAGCGTGCTACCGGTAAGCGCCGACAGGATCCCTTTGCCCGAATTTTCGGAAAAGGAAACGTCATAGACGCGCGCCAGTTGCTTGAGCATGTCGATCTGAACCGCCGTAACAGCAGCGATATCGAGGATCGGAATGGGCACCAACCCTGCGCCCATAGAGATCAGCACGTGGTTTTTGATTACTTCTTGAGATCTGTCGTATCTGGTATCCATATCAAAATAGATTTTATCGGATAAATTCAATGTTCACAATTCAACAAAGTTACGGGGTACGCCGGTGCAAAGCCAATTCCTTGCGCTGAAATGACCGATTTTTTATACCATGTGGGATAATCTTTCGACACATATCCCTTTTTGGCTTCTTTTTAAATTCCCGGCTTTCCGGAAGTCCCGACCGCCGGGAAGCGGCAACCTTTCCTGTCAACTTTGTTATATTTGCGGGAACAGAACCGCCAACGCACCTGAAATGAACCTGAACGAATTACTCGATGAAAAGGTAGTGCAGATCTTTGGTGAAGTCATCACAGTAGGTGAACTTTGCCTGTCCCTGCTGTTATTCGGCGCCTTACTGACGGTCTTCAGGCTGACTTTCAGGCGGTGGCTCACCAGGTATTTCCGGCTGGAAGAGATCTCCCTGGAAGAGCAACGCCGTACCCGCCGCCTGACCGGCCTGATCTTCATCCTCCTGCTGGCTGCCGCTTTGTTGCCCATTACGGGCCTGAATCCGGTGCTGTACGAGGGATTCACCTACTATTTCCGGACCTCGACGCTCGTGCTCATCCTGGCCGTCTTTTTTGCCGCGCGCCTGGCCGACCGGATCATTTCCAGGATACTGGCCCACAATTATTCGATCAAACAGGAAGCGATGCGCAATATCGCGCCGAATGTAGAAGCTTCCCGCCCGCCCCTGCCGCCCAGGCGGATGGCGCAGCCGCTGATCTATCTTGGGGCCATTTTTTTGCTGTTCGGGATCATGGACTTCAACCTCTCCTTCACGTTCGCCACCGTGCAGTCCAGTTTTTCACAACTCCTGCAGGCCGTCATTATCCTGGTCGGCGCACGATTCCTGGTCTGGATCGTTTCCGAACTGGCGCTGTTCCCCTATTTTCAGAACCGAAGCGTGGATATCGGCGCGCAATACGCCGTCAACCAACTGCTCAAATACGTCATCTATACCCTGGCCCTGCTTTGGGCCCTGGAAGTGGCGGGGTTGAAACTCACCCTGCTGTGGGGCGGCGCCGCAGCGCTGCTGGTCGGTTTGGGCCTGGGCCTCCAGCAAACCTTCAACGACCTCGTTTGCGGGGTGATCCTGCTTTCCGAACGAGCAGTCGAGGTCGGCGACGTCCTGGATGTGGACGGGCTGATCGGGACGGTCCGCAAGATCGGCCTGCGCACCTCGCTGGTGGAAACCCGCGACAACCGGACAGTCATCCTGCCCAACTCCAAACTGGTTGCCGACAAGGTGGTCAACTGGAGCCACGACGAGCTCAAAGCCCGGTTCACCGTCAGCGTCGGCGTCGCCTATGGGTCGGATACCGAATTGGTCAGAAAAATATTGTTGCAAGTCGCGGAAGCCCACCCAAAATCCCTGAAAAAACCGGCGCCATTCGTTCGTTTCATGAATTTCGGCGACTCTTCCCTCGATTTCGAGCTCTTCTTCTGGTCCAGGGAATTCCTCAAGATCGAGGACGTCCGCAGCGATATGCGTTTCGAGATCGACCGGCTCTTCCGGGAAAACAACGTTACCATTCCTTTCCCGCAACGGGATGTCTGGATGCGGTAGGTAAAATTCTGAATGAACCATTGTTTTTTTACCCCATAAGGCCTATAAGTTCACATAAGTTTTTCATTGCAATTGCGCCTCTGCGCAATTGCATTAGCTCTTCTTATCTGTCCTGATGATTCTGATGTGGTAAAATACAAGCCGAACCAGAATGGTTTGGCAAAGGGTTTTCAGGGTAAGGCTGTTGATCTGTTGATTTGAGCGTGATCGTATTCAAATCAACCACCGGCCGACGTAGCTTCAAAAGAGCAAAGGCGGCAAATAACCAAATCAACGCATCAACAAATCCGGCGCATCCCCGAATTTGGTTATCCGCAAGACCTTTTTCCACGCCGGCTTGTTAAATAACAATATGCCCCGCAGGAGGTCGTTATCTTTGCAGTTCAAATTACGGGTATTGAATATGAAGAAGTTTTACCTCGCATTCGGCCTGATCCTCTCGCTGGCGTTTGCCGTCCAGGCCCAGACCACTATACGGGAGAGCCTGGAATGGAGTGCAGCGCCGGTAACCGTACAGGGCCCTGAAGGCGAATACCAACAATGGTCCTTCAAAGGCGGCGCCATCGGCGAACGCTATCCAGGCGTGCCTTTCTACAGCGCTGAAATCCCGGTCAGCGGCCCGGGATCGCTGCGGGTTACTGTTCTCGATGCCCGTTATGAAGACCTGCCCTGGAAAGGCGCCCCCGGACAAGCCGCCATCGGCTCCGACCTGCGGTTCGAAACCCGGGTGGAACGCGATCGCCGGCAATTTTCCGGCATTGTCGCCTTCACGCCCATCATCCGCGACGGCGACCGCTACCGGCGATTGGTGGACTTCACCCTCCAGGTTACCCTCATACCGGACCAGGCCGGCGCCCCGCGCGGGCCGGTTTATGCCGAGACATCGGCCCTCGCAGACGGGGATATCTATAAAATTGCCGTGGCGGAAGACGGCGTTTACAAACTGACCTACGACTTCCTGAAAAAAGACCTCGGTATCGAGAACCTGGATCAGATCGACCCCCGCACCATCAAGATACTCGGCAACGGCGGCGGCATGGTACCGGCCTACAGCGTTGCCGACCGGCTTGACGACCTTCAGGAAAACCGGATCGCCGTACAGGGC
Source organism: uncultured Lewinella sp. (assembly GCA_937873655.1). Lineage (GTDB taxonomy): Bacteria > Bacteroidota > Bacteroidia > Chitinophagales > Saprospiraceae > JACJYC01. The sequence continues at coordinate 32,581 of CALMYQ010000096.1, forward strand.
GAAGGCGACGGTAAATTCGATTCCGGCGATTATATCCTCTTCTATGCGGAAGGCCCCGACAAGTGGACCTTTGATCCGGACGCCCGCACCTTTACCCTGCAGAAGAACATCCACGATGCCCGGAATTATTATTTCATCAAGATCAGTTCGGGCAACGGACTCCGGGTTGAAGCCCGGAATAATATCCAGGCGCCGGAATTTTCAACCACCCAGTTCTCCGATTACCGCCGGGTGGAAGAAGACCGGCAAAACCTGTTGTACGACTGGACGACCACCCGCATGGGCGCCGGCCAGGATTGGTTCGGCGACTGGTTCAAGACCGCCCGGGAATATTCCTACAAAAACCTGTTCACCTTTCCCAATATCGCTACCGGCGAACCCGCTGAGGTCCGGGTGGAAATGGTCCTGCGAGCCAACGTAAGCTCCAGGTTCCAGGTCCAGGTGAACACCGGCTCCAATCTCCAGAGTTCCCTGGCTTCCAGCACCCGCGTAGGCACTTCCAGCGACTATACCGACAGCTATGCCAACCGGGCCGCGGTGAATACGAACGTCAACCTGAGTCAGGACAATGTCGACTTCAAGGTAGCCTATCCCGTACCGGCAGGAGCCAGCCAGGAAACGGAAGGCTGGCTCGACTTTATCCAGGTCACCGCCCGCCGGAAACTGATCATGGCCGGCGACCAGATGGCCTTCCGGGATCCGGCGACACTGGATTACGGCAATGCCACCTACAACCTGCAACAAGCGGCCGACGGCATCCTGATCTGGGATATTACCAACCCCTTGTCGCCGTTGAGCCAGCAGGCGCAGCGGAGCGGCACGACCCTGTCTTACGGCGTCGCCAATACCGGTGAATTGCAGCAGTTCGTCGCTTTCAACCCGGCGCAAACCCTGCTCAAGGCTGAAGCCGTGGGCAAGATCCCCAACCAGAACCTGCACCGGCTCGGACTTTCGCCGGTGGACATGGTGATCGTCTACCACCCGGATTTCGAGGCCGCCGCCGAAAAACTGGCCGAACACCGGCGAAGCCACAGCAACCTGACCGTTGAGACCGTCAACGTGGCGGATATTTATAACGAATTCGCGTCCGGCAAACTCGACCCCGCCGCTATCCGCGATCTGGTTAAAATGGTCTATGATCGCTATGAGAACTTTGCCTATTGCCTGCTGGTCGGCGACGGCTCCTTCGATTCGAGGGATGTCTACGGGTTGGGCGGAAATTTCATCCCGACCTACCAGACCCGGTCGCTCAATTCGATTTATGCCTTCCCGGCCGACGACTACTTCGGCGTGCTCAACGGCAGCAGCGCCGCCGATCCCGTACAGGGCAAGCTCAACGTATCGATAGGCCGGCTCCCGGTCAAAACCCTGGAAGAGGCGGAGCTTTCCGTTGACAAGATCATCCATTACGATACCAGCCCCAAAGCATTCGGCGACTGGCGCAACCGCCTGGTTTTTGTCGGCGACGACGAGGACAGCAGCGCCCATACCATGGACGCCGACGAGATCGCCGAAAAGGTGCTGCAAAATTTCCCCGACTTCAATGTCGACAAGCTGTTCCTGGACGCCTACCCGCAGGAAGCTACCCCCGCGGGCGACCGGTTCCCTGCAGTGAACGAAGCCATCGGCCGGTCGCTCTACCGCGGCGTGCTCGCCATGGTCTACCTCGGTCACGGCGGCCCGAAAGGTTGGGCTCAGGAACGTGTGCTGAACATTCCGGACATCCGCGGCTGGCAAAACTACGACCACCTGACCCTGCTGGTCACGGCCACCTGCTCGTTCACCGGATATGACGACCCGTCATTCGTATCAGCGGGCGAAGAATCGTTCCTCAACCCCAACGGCGGCGCAGTGGGACTGCTGACGACGACGCGTCCGGTTTATGCCAATGAAAATGCCTATCTGACGGAGGTGACGCTGCTCAACCTCTTCCAGCGCGACAACGGCAAGATCCTCACGCTCGGCGACGCTTTCCGCCGGGGCAAAAATTCGAACCTGTCCAGCGGGTTCACCACCAATACCCGCAAATTTACCCTGATCGGCGACCCGGCCATGCTCATTCCGGTGCCCAACTACGGCGTTGCGACCACCGCCATTGACAACAAACCGGTTACCGGCGGTCAACTGGACACGCTCAAGGCGCTCCAGAAGGTGACCATCAGCGGGATGGTCCTCGATGAAACCGGCCAGCCCGCTGCCAATTTCAACGGACTGGTCTACCCCACCATTTACGATAAAAAACTGGATGTAACCACCCTCGGGCAGGATAAAACCAGCAAGGTCATTACCTTCAAACTGCAGAAAAGCGTCCTGTTCAAAGGAAAGGCATCCGTCACCAACGGGCAGTTCCAGTTTACCTTCGTCATGCCCAAGGACATCAATTTTGAATTCGGCAAGGGCAAGATCAGTTATTACGCCGCCGACCCGGACCAACAGCTCGACGCGGCCGGCCACTATGACGGTGTAGTGATCGGAGGCGCTTCCGACAACGCCCTGAGCGACAAGGAAGGCCCGAAGGTTGAAGTATTTATGAATTCCGAAGGGTTTGCATTCGGCGGCATAACAGATAAAGACCCGGTCCTGCTGGTCAAACTGGAAGATGAGAACGGCATCAATGTAGTGGGCAACAGCATCGGGCACGACCTGGAAGGCGTACTGGACAAGAGCACCCAAAGTTCCATCGTCCTGAATGATTTCTATGAAGCCGATACGGACGATTACACCAAGGGTACGGTGCGCTACCCCATGTCTGCGCTGGAGGAAGGCCGCCATCAGATCCGGGTTTCAGCCTGGGATGTGGCCAACAACAACAGCGAGGGGTTCACGGAATTCGTCGTCGCTTCCTCGGAAGGGATCGCCCTGGAACACGTGTTGAACTTCCCCAATCCGTTTACCGACCAGACCTGCTTCCAGTTCGATCATAATTTTGAGAATGTCAGCCTGGATGTGCTGGTCCAGATCTACACCATCTCCGGCAGGTTGGTTAAAACGATCGAGACCAGCATGCTGTCAGACGGCGCCCTGCGCAGGGACGACTGCATCCAATGGGACGGCCGCGACGACTACGGCGACCGGCTGGGCAGAGGGGTCTATCTCTACAAGGTCAAAGTGCGGGCTCCGGACCTGGACCTGAAGGGAGAAAGCGACTTTTCCAAACTCGTCATCCTGAAATAACAAGCGCTGAATCACATTTTTCCTAATTCGTTCTTATACTGCAATATTAAGGCGCTTTTTGCGTATCTATATTTGGCAAGGAATTTGTTAAAAACCTTAACAATTATCCCTGTCTGATCCGGAAGCTTTTTGTTAAAAACTTAAAAAGCTGCGGATTGGCAAGCAATGATTATTTTTGCACAATTTTTGAAAAAGACAAGTAGACCACATGAAAAATCGAGTTTTACGAAGTGTTGGTTTGGCCCTCGGCATTGCGTTGACTTCCGTCCAGGTACAGGCCCAGTTTTGTACGGAAGGACCTAATGGTTCGCTCATCAATCCCGACGGTTCGCCCTGCATCAATACGGTAGTTACGGCCGTTCCGTTCCTGCGGATCGTTGCCGACGCCCGTTCAGGCGCCATGGGCGATGTAGGCATGGCCACTTCCCCTGACCCGAACGCCATGCATTTCAATGCCGCCAAACTGGCTTTTGCAGAAGAAGATGTGGCCGTATCGGCAACTTATACTCCATGGCTTCGCGCGCTGGGGCTCAACGACGTTTACCTGGCTTACCTGACCGGATATTACAAGTTGAACGAACTCCAGACCGTCGGATTCGGCCTGCGGTATTTCTCATTGGGCAGCATCCAGTTTACGGACATCAACGCCATGCCGCTGCAAACCGGCCGGCCGAATGAATTTGAAGTATCGGCCGCTTATTCCAGGAAACTGACGGATAAGTTCTCCGCCTCTATCACGGGTAAGTTCATCTATTCCAACCTGGCCGCCGGCCAGCAACTGGAAGGCGGTGAAGTCATCGAAGCGGGCCTTGCCGGCGCTGCGGATATCGGCATGTACTACCGCACCCCGATCGAAATGAACAGCGGCGAATCCAACCTCAGCGTCGGTCTGGCCGTGACGAATATCGGTTCCAAGATCACCTATACCGCCTCCACCCTGCGCGACTTCCTGCCGGCCAACTTCGGCCTGGGCGCCGCCTGGGAGCTTGAGCTGGACGACTACAACACGTTCACGCTGGCCGCCGATGTGAACAAATTGCTGGTGCCGACGCCTTGTGTCGGAAGCAAGCAGGATTGCGATAAGGACAACAACGGCGTTTCCGACCAGCGCGAAGTGCCTACCGTCCGGGCCCTGTTCTCCTCCTGGAGCGATGCCCCGGAAGGGTTCAGCGAAGAATTGAAAGAATTCAATTTCAGCTTTGGTGCGGAATACTGGTACGATAAGCAATTCGCCGTTCGCGCCGGTTATTATACCGAGAATTCGCAAAAGGGCGGCCGCAAATATTTCACGGCGGGTCTGGGCTTGAAATACAACATCTTCGGCCTGAACTTCTCCTACCTCGTTCCGACCACCAATAACCGGAATCCGCTGGACAATACCCTGCGGTTCTCCCTGCTCTTCGACTTCGGCGCAATGGAGGGGGAAAATAAATAAAACCAGTCTGCGGGTCAGGGTGTTCTCATTGATTACACCTTGGATCTCTGGCAGATTCCAGTCGTAAGTCGTAAGTCATAAGTCGTAAGCCAGTTGTATGGGCCCCTTATGACTTACAACTTACAACTTTACGACTTACAACTTACGACTTATTAAACCGCAGGATCCGACTGACTATATTTCATGATCCAGAATATCCTCGTCAAGATCCTCCTCGCCCCTTTTTCCCTGTTATACGGACTGGGAGCGGCGCTGAACAGTTTCTTCTACCGGGCGGGCTTGCTCAAATCCGTCCAATTCAATTTTCCGGTCATTTCCATCGGCAATCTATCCGTCGGCGGATCCGGCAAAACGCCCCATATCGAGTACCTGATCCGTTTGCTCAAGGACTATATCAACGTCGCCACGCTGAGCCGGGGATACGGCCGCAAGACGCGGGGGTACACGGAAGTCTATTCCTACATGAATGCCGAACAGGCGGGGGACGAACCCCTTCAGTTCAAGCGCAAATTCCCGGATATCCTCGCCGTAGTTGCTGAAAACCGGGCATTCGGCATTCCGCGGATCATTTCCGACCATCCGGAAGCGCAGCTTATCCTATTAGATGACGCCTACCAGCACCGGGCCGTCAAGCCGGGTATGAACATCCTGCTGACCGAATACGAAAAACCGTTTACCCGGGATTTTCCGCTGCCTTCCGGCAGGCTGCGGGAATGGCCGAATGCATATAAACGGGCCGACACCATTATTGTCAGCAAGTGCCCCGAAGACCTGACGCCTGAAAAAGCAAATGCCTTGCGCAAAGAGATCGCACCCGAACCCCATCAACGGCTGTTTTTTTCCTACTACGGCTACGGGGCGCCCTATTATATCTTCAATCCGCGTTACCGGGTCGACCTGACCCAGGATTGGGATGTGTTGCTGATCTGTGCCATTGCCAAAAAGGACTACCTGCTGTCCTATCTCGAACAAACGGCCGCCTCGGTCAAGGTGATGGCTTATGAGGACCACCATTTCTTCGACAAGGGGGAGATCGGGCAACTGCACACGGAGTTCCAGCGCATGGAGTCCGATAAGAAGGTGATCCTGACCACGGAAAAGGACGCCACCCGCCTGGAATTGCACCGGGAATTCCTGCTTGAAAACCGATTGCCTATATTTGCCTTGCCGGTCGAAGTGAAATTCCATTTCGGCGAAGGGCCGGTTTTTGACCAGTACGTCAGGGATTTCCTGCTCAATTTCAAGGTATAAGGCATTGAATCCGATACTCCGATTCCTGTATTTTTTGTTCAAGGTCACCGTCCTGACCGGGGCGCGGATCTACTATCCGGATACGGTGGTGCTGAACCGGGAGCGACTCCGGTTCAAAGGCCCCGCTTTGCTGGTATCCAACCACCCCAACACCCTGATGGATGTGCTGAATACGGCGGCCAAGGTGGATGAGCAGGTCTTTTTTCTGGCCAATGCGGGGTTGTTCTCCACCCCTTTCACCAACTGGCTGTTCAATACCCTGTACTGCATTCCCATCCAGCGGCCGGCCGATACCGGCGGCAAACCCCTGCAAAACGACGAAGCCTTTGCCCGGTGCGATGCCTTTCTGGCGGGCGGCGGTACGCTTTATATCGCGCCGGAAGGCGGCAGTGAAATGGAACGCAAACTGCGGCCCCTCAAAACGGGGACGGCCCGGATCGGCTTCAGCGCCGAATCGAAGGCGGACTACGCCCTGGGGTTGATCATCCAGCCGGTGGGCCTTTCGTACAGCAGTTTTCTGCATTGCGGCGGCCGCCTGGTGGTGAACGCCGCCGAGCCCATCCGGTTTGCCGATTTCCGGGAGGCCTATGAAAAAGACCCGCAGGGCACGGTCCGGGAGGTAACGACCCTGATGGAAAACCGGCTCCGCGATTCGCTCATCGACACAACGGACGCAACGGAGGACGCCCTGGCCCGCGGATTGGAATCCATCCTGCAGAATGAGGAACCCCTCAAGGGCGAGGCCCGCTTCCAACGGGAAAAAGAACTGACCGTCCGTCTGGCCGCTTTTCACCAAGAACAACCCGGCGCCTACGCCGACCTGCTGGAAAGAGCGGGTGTCTACTTTGCAACCGGGGTAAGGGATATCACGGTCAAAAACGGCGGCGGACGGCATATTTTAAGCGTGGTCGCCGGTTTAATTCCCTACCTGTACGGCTACCTCAACCACCTCCTGCCGGTCGGCATCCCAAAATGGACGGCCAGGAAACTGAACATCTATATCGGCTACACCAGCACGGTCAAATTCGCCCTCGGTGCGCTTACCATTCCATTGTTTTATTGGCTGCAAACCCGCTTATTCTCCGCTTATTTACCGGAGTATGGGTGGGTAATTTACCTGATCTCGCTCCCGCTGTCGGCCTGGTGGCTGTGGCGGTACAACAAGATCCTGCGGTTGTGGCGGAGCGAGCGGAAATGGCGCGGCCTTTCGGGCGGGGAGCGGGAGAAGATGAAGGCGACGCGGGAGGACCTGGTGGGGTTCGTTCGGCGTTTGATGGTTTGAATGGAATTTGAGCGTGATGAAAATTCTGTTGGCACAAAATTGTGAACGGTCTCCCTGAGAAATTTTGAACCACAAAAGAAACAAAAGATAACAAAAGTTTTAAAGCCGTTGATTTGCCAGGGCAAATCAACCTCCGGCGGCCATAGTCACGCCATTAGCGTAACGAAGGCGGCAGATCAACAGATCAACATCCCCGACGGCCCTTCACCCAAGTCAGGACATCTATCAAAATCCTATCTTTGCAAATGCTCTTATCCTGCCTCCTCCTAACGGGCCTGATCCTCGCTACCGCTGCCCAGTTCATTCTCTGGTTGGGAGTCTATGCCCGTCTGGTCCGGTACGATCCCGACAAGGAGCCTGCCGCGGCGTCGGAAGAAGGCGTATCCGTTGTCATTTGTGCGCGCAACGAAGCGGAAAATCTGCGCAAAAACCTGCCCCATATCCTAAATCAAAACTACCGTTCCTTTGAAGTAATTGTCGTTGACGATGATTCTTCGGACGAAAGTGAAAAAATTATTTTGTCGTTTCAAAAAAATTATCCGATATTGCGCCCAGTCTTGGTGAAAGACAAAAAGCAGCCTGGTAAGAAGGCGGCACTTTCACTAGGCATCAAAGAGGCTCGATACGATAAATTACTTTTGACAGACGCCGATTGCCGGCCCGCTTCTTCCGAATGGATCAACAGAATGCAGGCTGCTTTTACGGGGAATGTCAACATCGTCCTAGGTTTCGGGCCCTATCTCACCCATAGCGGCTTTTTGAACCGCTTCATACGCTTTGAGACACTTTTTACGGCTATCCAGTACCTTTCATTAGCACTCTTGGGTTTACCTTACATGGGCGTTGGCCGCAACCTTGCGTACCGCAAATCGCTGTTCGATCGGGTTGGAGGTTTCAAACGCCATGGTCACATCGCTTACGGCGACGACGATCTGTTCGTTTCCGGGGCGGCTCGCGGCGGCCAGACCGCAATTGTTTTGCAGCCCGAAGCTTTTACCTTTTCCGAGGCCAAAAGCGACTGGCGAGGTTTCTACTTCCAAAAATCGCGTCATTTGAGTGCCGGTGTTCACTACCGGCCGGTCCATCAGGCGTTGCTCGGCGTCTCGGCGGCTAGTCATTTTCTGCACTATGCCTGCTTTGCTGCCTTGCTCCTGTCGGGGGACTATTTCCTTATGACGCTTTCCTTGTTTATTGCGAGAATGGCAGTAGTAACCTGGTTATACAGCCGCGTGTCGGAGCGATTCCGGGAGTCAAATCTCTTGCCTTGGATTCCACTTCTTGACGCTGCACTAGCACTTTATTACTTCCTGTTCTCGCCGGTATTGCTCATAAAAACCGGTAATTATACATCATGGAAGCAGTAAGTTATAATCCCGTACTATCCCGCAAAGCGGAAGAAGATTACAAATTGGTCAGGCAGGCAGTCGCCGGAAATCAGCGCGCCTACAGCTTATTAATGGACCGATATTGGAACTCAGTGTATCAGATGATGCAACGCATGGTCAACAACCCTGAAGATGCGTGCGATCTGACCCAGGAAGCGTTCGGAAAGGCCTTTACCAAACTGGCCTTCTATGCGCCGACCTTCGCCTTCAGCACCTGGTTGTTCCGGATCGCGATCAACAACGGCATCGATTTCGTGCGCAAAAAGCGCGTCCGCTGCCTCTCGCTCGATGATCCTATCGAACCGGAAAGCGACCAGGACTACGCGGCCAGCCTCGACGCTGAAGTGCGCAACCCCGAAGAGGAGATCATCCGCCGCCAGCGGCTCAAGCTGATGCGTTCGCTGATGGATCAACTCAATGAAAAATACCGTGTCATGATAGAACTGCGCTATTTCGACGAACTCAGCTATGAAGAGATCGCCGCAGAACTTGACCTGCCGCTGGGTACGGTCAAAGCGCAGTTGTTCCGCGCCAAGGAAATGTTGTACGAGTTGTTGCAACGGCCGGGCGCCAGCGCGTATCTGGACCGGACGAGGAGGTGAGCTGGATACCGGTATCTGGATACTAGATACTAGATACTGGATGCTGCCCGCCGTCGCTCTTGGGGAGCTATGGCGGACGGGGGATGCTGGATGCTGCCACGCCGTCGCTCTTGGGGAGCTATGGCGGACGGGGGATGCTGGATGCTGCCCGCCGTCGCTCTTGCAGAGCTTTGGCGGACGGTGGATGCCGGATTGGAGGCAGATTACTAAGCCCGAAGCGCAGCGCAGGGATTGGTAAGCTGAATGCCGAACTGGATACTGGAATGCCGGCTGAACGACTGATAACCGGGCATTGGCCTGGAATTGGCGATAAAAGAATATTTTTCAATTCAAGATAGTGGGCGGATAATTATTCGTCCCTGCGGATACTGAATGCTGGATTGGTCCGACCGGGGGGATCGGATTTCTTGATCCGGCTTCGGTGTCCGGTAACCGGAACTGAATGTCCGGGCGAACTATTGAAAGGTTCATAACTACATCGTACAGCAGAAAAACCTGCGATGCAGGCCTGAGCCATCCGCGTATCGGCAACGACACCGGATGGCTCTTGTTGTTTTGAGGAGTTGAGGAATTGAGGAATTGAGGAACTGAGGAACTGAGGAATCGAATCGTTTTCGATTCCTCGATTCCTCCTCAATCTCACGCCGTAATCACATCCGTCAACTCCAGCTTCCGGTTTCGCAGGTCGTAGCCGGTTTCCAGGACGGATTTCAGATTGGTCAGGTAAAAGATCCAGCCTTTGGAATCGCCGACGTAGTGCCGCATCATGGTAGCTTCATCCGTCGGCAGATTGCTTTCCACCAGCTCAACGATGGTTTCGCCGCATTCCGGGTAGATGGAAATCGTCACCGGGCAGTTGTGCGAAAAAGTGAACGTGAACCGATTCTCGCCGTTGGTGCTCAGCACCTTGCCTTTTTCCACCGCCGTATCGGGATAACCGTGCCAGTAGAACACATAGGTATCGCCTTCCTGTACGGGTTCGTCTTTGCGGCGAACATCACCCGCTGCATTTTCGAAGGTGGCCTGCCGGAGGAACCAGGATTCCAGTCCGCCGGGGGTGGTAAAACACTCGAAGGCCTTTCGGATATCGGTCCGGATATTGACCCTGAGCTTGAATTCGCTCCATGGATTGGTGTGCATGGTCTTTTTTAGGGCAAAGTTACCGGAATCGGGAGGGCTGCGCTTCTTCAATATGGAGAATTTTAGTTGCAAGTCGTAAGTCCTTAGTCGTAAGTGCGGGCCGTGAGGTCCGCCATATTGGTAGCAATCAGATTGAATATTGGGTTTCCGGCCTGTAGAGCCGGTATGTGATCATGCCCGATTCACCCAATTCAGGGCACCGTATCAAAAACCCATGAAATGGATTTCAACCGCCGTTGCGGGGCCTACAGGTATAGCGATTCGGGGCGGCCCAAACAGGAGAAGAAGGCCTGCATTACAAAATGCGCAGCTGGTTGGGCGGGATACCGAAACGCCTCCGGAACAGCCCGCTGAAGGTGGACAAGCTCTCATATCCCAGGTCCTTGCAGATATCGGAGACGGGTTGGTCGCTGTTTTCGATCCGCTCTCTGGCGCGGTCAAGACGGAGGTCGATCAGGTAGCGGTAAGGGGTTGCGCCGAAAACCTGTTTGAACAGGCGGAGGAAATGCTGGCTGTTCATCGCGGCGACCCCGGCCATTTGGTTCAGGGAGATATGCGCTTCGCAATGGGCTTCGATCCACTCCCGCGCGGCGGATAATCTGCGGAACAGTTCATTGCGGGTAGCGGGTTTGACCACCTCCAGCCGGGCAGATAATTGCAGGGCATCCGCATTTTTGACCACCCACCTTTCCAGCAAGCCGCGAACGACCGCATCGGCTTTCAATGCGCTGAAAGAAGAGCAACTTTTGCCCAACCGGATCAGCAGGCGAAGGCTTTGTTCCAGATCGGCGTCCTTGTTGGACCGGTATTCCAGCAGGGAAAAATCCGGGTTCTGATCCGGTTCGGGGCAATCCAGCAGTTGGGCATGGGATTGCACCAGGCTGCGGTGAATCGCTCCCGGCAGGGCCGAATCAAAAAACAGAAATGCGGGCGCCGTATCCTTTTCCGGGAGTGAAAACGACAGGCGGCTGCCCGAATTCACCGGCATGCAGGTAACGGCATCCAGGTCATACGGCGCCTGGTTGATCACCAGCCGGCCGCACCCCTTTTGCAGCGTCATCAGTCCGAAGGCTGAAGCGTGTTCGGGGCATTCGTAACGGTTGATCACCCGGTCGGCAAACAGGACATGGTCGTGGAGCACCGGGACGGCATCCCGGTTGTTCGGATGATTGGGATCGGGTAATTTCTGCAGGATCATTTCTTGGCCTCAAAGGCGATTTACCCTGCTAAAGTTAGGAAAATCTCCGAATTATTCCGCTGCGGTCAGCGACCTCGAAGCGATTACCGCGCGCTCCGCCTGCAGCATATGGCGATGGATATGGGCCACCAGAAACTGCAACGTATCCCCGAGCTTGAGCCGGATCACCGGCGCAATGGAGATGGGGATACGGTTCTTGTTCAGGTCGACTGATGTTGCTGCCTGGAGGAGCTGCAACAATTCCTCCTGCTGGTCGATGAATTCGGCGAGCACGGCGCGCGGATCGGAGTTGCCGGGCATGGCGTGGCTTGCGGCCTTCAGCTTGCTCTTCAGCGCGCCGCCCTGCTTCGGTTTGATCAGGTTGGTAAACCAGGCGCCCAGCCAGCCGGAATGAAAAACGGCAGACCCGCCTTTCCCGTTTTTCCGGCCTTTTTCAACGGCTTTCCGGATCAGCGGCAGGTAATAGCGGCCGTAGATGTTGAGGTGTTCGAGGCATTGGGCGGCACTCCAGGCCCCTTCTGCGGGTTGTTGGGACAGTTCGCGTGCCGGGAGATTTTGCCATTCGCCGATGGTTTTTTGGAGGTGCAATTCGGTTTGCAGCCGGAGGTCTTTGATGATTTGTTGCGTGCTCGGCATGTTCGATTGTTTTTATGCTGCAAAAGTAGGCGGGTGTTCCTGACCGGTTCTTGGTAAAAACCAAGATTTCACAACCGGATCCTGCCGAGGAACTTGCTGAAATTGGTGGGGTCCATGCCCAGGTAATTGGCCAGGTATTTGTGGGGCACCATGGTAAGCAAATGCGGACTCCGCTTCATCAGAATGCGAAAGCGCTCTTCGGCACTGCAGGATTGCAGCTCAATCTGGCGGGTCAACACGCCTGAAAAAGCGCCGGTAAGGCCCAACCGGACCAGGCGTTCCACATCGTGGTACCGGACCATGGTTTCCTCCAGTTGCGCGAAGGTCGCCCGGAGAAAAAGGCTCGGCGTCAGGGTTTCAAACCAGTACCGCGAAGGTTGCTGCAGCAAAAATGCATCGAGGATGCCGCCGAAGGAGTAAGGGTAGGTAAAGACCAGCGTGGCGTCGCGCCCTTCCTCATTCACCGCATAAGCGCGCTGTACGCCTTCCAGCACGAAATACAGGTACCGCTCTTTTTCACCCTCCGGGGTCAGGATCTCCTTCCGGCCGGCTTCATAGGGCTGCCAGATACCTGCAAAAACATCCCATGTCTCCTCATCCAGCGGATGAATCCGCTGGATGAGGCCGGACAAATGGGCAAGCATTTCGGCTGTCGGCATAACCTGGAAAATTGGGTTCAATATCCGTTAATTCCCAGGAAAAACAAAAATACAATAGCATAAGAGATGCAAAAAATGGCTATATTATTTCCTTTTTTTGCCCTTCGTACGTTGGCTTGGATAGATCTGCTATCCCAAAATTCGGGAAGATTCCTCTCACCCTCTCACTCTCTATTTAATCACCACCGTATCCCGCACAACGCCCGCCGCCACAAAAAAGCCGAGTGCGCCGTTGTTGAGATTGGTCGGGATATTGGCGGGCGGCGTATCGAAAATACCGCCTTTGTACCGGGTTTCCGTCTGAACCCCCACAAAGAAATCGTAGGCCTCCTGGCTGATGTTGTATTGTTCGAAAACAAATTCGTCCTCCGGTTCGCCGCCTATGATCAGGACCTCGGCGCCGTTGATGGGACTGCCGTTCACAAATTTGTCTTCGGCGATCTCCCAGTAGGTGCGGGTCAGGTCGGTGGGTGAGTCCACCAGGAAGGCTTTCCAGAAATAGGCGTCGCCTTCGGTCGGCGGCTCCACGGTATAGAGGAGTACGGAGTATTCGGTTTCTTCGGTGTCCTCATCCTGGAAGTCGGATTTCTCGGTTTCTACCTTATCGATCGGCGCCACCTCCCGCAGGGCTGAGACGGCTTCATAGGTCTGGCCTTCCCAGTCGATGGTCAGGGTGTAGGTATGCCCGGGGATGCCTTTGACGTTATCGGCCGTCAGGTAAATCCCGGGAGAGGCTTCGGTCAGGTCAAAGGTTTCCGCGCCGTCGGTGATGCGGACCACAGCGCCCGTTACCGGTTCCGGCGGGATATTGCTGAAGTAATCGCCGGTCAGGGTCAGTTGCACCTTGTGCGCTTTGGCCTCATCGGTCAGCCAGGCGTCGACCACCAGCCGCTGGGTGTCCTCGTTGTCCAGCTTGATGTCGATGCGTTCGGTGCAGGCAGCCAGGGAAAGGGCAGCCAGGAAGAATATGAGATGTTGAAGTTTCATGATATCTTTTTTTGAATGATCTGCCGGAGATTTTAAAAATGGAAATTCCACGTCACAGAAGGCAGTACCGGGAACAGATACGTTTTTTCAGCGTAGGTCTCGCCCGGTTTCTCGCTGTCTTCCTTGAAAGTGATCGTATAGGGATTGTGCCGGTTGTAGACGTTGTAGATCGAGAAATTCAGGTCCCAGAACAGTTTTCTGCCCGGCTTTTCACGGTTTTTCAGGATATAGCTGACGTCCATGCGATGGTAGTCGGGCATGCGGTAGGCATTGCGGTCCGAATACACGGGAATGACCTCGCCGTTGTAGTACAGCCTGCCGGTCGGGAAGGTCGTGGGAGCGCCGGTACCGTACACCCAGTTGAGGGAGAAAGAGCTGCGTTTGTTCAGTTCATACGTCATGACAACCGCCACGTCGTGGGTTTTGTCGTAGTCCGTGTTGTACCAGTTGCCTTTGTTGATCTCTTTGATCCTGCGTTCGGATTTGGACAGGGTATAACCGATCCAGCCGGTGAGTTTGCCCTTGTTCTTCCGGATCAGGAATTCAGCGCCGTAAGCGCGTGCTTCGCCGAAACGGAGTTCTCCTTCGAGGTATTCATTCAGGAGCAGTTCAGCGTAATCCTTGAAGTCGACCGCGTTCCGGGTCTTTTTGTAATATACCTCGATGGAGGTTTCGTACGTGTTGTTGCGGAAGTTCTGGAAATAACCCAGGGCCACCTGATCGGCGATCTGCGGCTTCACGTTGGGGGACGAAGGGAACCAGATATCCAGCGGGGAAGAGGATTGCGAGTTGGAGGCCAGTTGCATGTACTGTACCATCCGGTTGTAGCTGGCCTTGACCGATTTGTCGTCGTCGATCTTGAGCCGCAGTCCCACCCGGGGTTCCACATTGAAATAGGAGTTGTAGACCTTTCCGGCGCCGTAGGTCGTCGAATCGGTCACCTGGTAGTTTTCGTTGTAATGGTATACGGTGGCTTTGCCCAGGTTTTGGAACAGGGAGGCCCGGATGCCGTAAGAGGCGCTCAGCGACGGACTGATCTCCTGTTCGTTCTCGATATAGACGCCGTGTTCGAGCGAGGTCGTTTCCGGGAGTTTCAGCGAGTTATAGATCGTTTCGCTGCCGGTACCGCGTGCGTATCCCGGGGAGAAGCTGTGGCGGATGCCCTGGTAGCCGAATTTGATGCTGTTCTTCGGATTGAGGAAGTAATTGAAATCGAATTTGGCCGACAGGTCGCGGATTTTGGAATCCCATTTGAAGCCCTCCACATTGTCCTCCTGGCTGATGGCGTAGTCAAAATCGCTGTAGATGAAGGTCAGGTTGGAAAACAGCTTGTTGCTGAAGATGTGGTTCCAGCGCAGGGTGCCGGTACCGTTGCCCCACTCCACGCGCGCATTGCTGGCGCCGAACACGTCTCTGCCGAAATAGCCCGAGAGGAACAGGCGGTCCTTCTCCGACAGCTGGTAATTGGCTTTGAGGTTGAGGTCGTAGAAATAGAGTTTCGAATCCTTAAGCGTGCTGTCGTTGTTGGCAAACAGCGGGAGGAAGGCGTCAACGTAGGTCCGCCGCCCGGAGACGATAAAGGAGCCCTTGTCCTTGACGATCGGCGCCTCCAGGGTGAGTCTGGAGGAAATGGTGCCGATACCGCCTGAGCCGCTGAATTGTTTGTTGTTGCCGTCCTTCATCCGGATATCGAGCACCGAGGAAAGGCGGCCGCCGTAGCTGGCCGGGATCCCGCCCTTGTACAGCTGTACGTCCTTGATGGCGTCAGCGTTGAATACCGAAAAGAAGCCGAGCAGGTGGGACGCATTGTACACCGGCGCTTCGTCGAGCAGCAGGATGTTCTGGTCGCTGCCGCCGCCGCGGACAAAAAAGCCGGATTGCCCCTCTCCTACCGTCTGCACGCCGGGCAGCAGCTGGATGGCCTTGATCAGGTCGACCTCGCCGAAAACGACGGGGATGGTCCTGATCTTTTCAATGGAGAGTTTTTCCTTGCTCATGGCCACCGATTCCACGTTCCGGTCTTCCCGTTCGGCGGTGACCACCACCTCATCGACGGAAATGGGCGCTTCGCCGATCTCGACATTGAGGGTCCTGTTTTCCGTCAGGTTGACGTCCAGCATCCTGGAGGAGTAACCGATGTACGAAAATTCGAGCCGGTAACGGCCGGCGGGTAAGGTAAGCGAATAAAAACCGTAGAGGTTGGTGACTGCGCCGGCGCCGCTGACCGGTTCGAAAATGTTGGCGCCGATCAGTTCTTCGCCGGAACCGGCGTCGCTTACGTGGCCGCTGAGGGTGAATTTGGTTTCCTGGCCCCACGCCGCTTGCAGCCCTGCAGCGAGGAGGATCAATAGAGTTAGTAGACGCATAATTTGACTTTCGGGTGATTAAGAAAACAACTTACAGATTGCATGGAACAGCTTATACCCCTATCCGGGTTTCGTCTTTTAACCAAATATCGGATCAACATCCGGTTTTTGGAGACGAATACCCGGTATGGGGCAGCAAAACCGTCAACTGCTGCAAATGTAGGGGGGATAAACACAGTCGACCTATCCCATTGATAGGACGGAAAGATCTATTGAGTTAACGGTCATTCCCTGTTTTTTTCACCTTTTGAAAAGCAAAAACGCGACAAAAAGTACTACACAGTTTTTTATTAAAAGAGAATGAACATAAGTCGATCCATGAGATTTGTATTTCCTATATTTTTACCACAAAAGTCACAAAAGAAAACAAAAGCGATTGGTCCTGAATCCCGGCGGGATTCAGGACCAATTTAAACTTTTGTGGCCTTTTGTTTCTTTTGTGGTTTACAATAAAATCAATGGTACTCAGGATGTTCGTGCTTCTCGGTTGTTTTCCTGAAATTCCCTTGGGAAAGGCAAACAAAAAATGGCCATATTCCTACCTTTTTTATTGCTATTTGTCTGGCGGCCTGGATCAATGGACTACCTAAAATCAGAAATGGCACATGTTAAAAAGCAAATAAAATGTATTGTTTCCGGATGCATTTCGCCACAATATATTCACTCAAACAAGATCCAGTTGCTCCTACCTCTCCAACATTTTCTTTTCTCACTCACTAATCAGACTAAAAGCCCCGACCGTCAGAAATTCATCGTCAGGCCCGAAAGCAGCCGCATTCAGGATCTCCGCGAAGCCGTTTTCCATGCGGCCGACCTGCACCTCCTTTTTTTCGAAAGCAAGATCATCGCCTGCCGAAGTCTTTTTCCGCAATACGTAGTATTTGTCCTCAATGCTGACGACCGACTCCTGCGGCAGCGCTTTTGCCGTTTTCCCATCTACCACAATTTCAGCTTCAATGTACATACCCGGGGGGAACAGGGACGATTGGCTTTCGTCCGCCAGGTGGCCGTGGATATTTACGATCCGTGTAGCGGGGTCGACCGTTCTGCCGACAAGGTGCACGGAGGCTTCGTACAATTTGCCGCCGGATTCCACAGAATTGAACCGGATAAGCTGGCCTTCCTTCACCAGTTGGATGTCTTTTTCGAACACATTCAGCTCCAGGTGTACATGGTCCACATTGGTGATGGTCACGGCTACATCCGATGGGTTGAGGAACATGCCTTTGTTGGCATTCACCCCGGTAATGTACCCGCTGATGGGTGCTACGATGTTGATGGTGGACCGGAGATTCCCTTCAGACACCTGGCCGGGATCGATGTTCATCAAAGACAGTTTTTTCTTCAGCGATTCGAAACGGGCCATTGTGACGTTGTATTCAGATTCGGCCTTCAGGAAATTCTTTTGGGAGGTCACGTTGTCTTCGGCCAGCGTTTTCTGCCGCTCATAGTCCGCCTTGAGGTAGGACAGTTGCCCTTTGGCTTCGAGGTAATCCTGTTGCATGCCGACATAGTCCGGGTTCTCCAATGTGAACAGCAGCTGCCCTTTGGCCACCTTTTCCCCGGGCAACAGGCGGATATCCTTGACGTATCCGGCGAAATAAGCGCTGACGGAGGCCTGGTTCTCAGGCGGCACATCGATCATGCCGTTGGCTTTTATCGCCTTGGAAAAAACCTGATCGGCCATTTGCCCGGTTTGCATCCCCGAGGATTCGAACTGGGCCGGAGACAAGGTGATCAGGTCTTCCGCGTCCGTTGCCGCTGCGCCGTCGGTTTCCGGCATGGTTTCCGGTTTTTTCTCCGAACAGGCCGGCAGGATCAGGACTAAAACAGCTATCAGAAGGTGGTATTTTATCATGGCAGTTTCATGCTGATTTAATTCAGAATAAATTCGGCTTCCAGCACAGCCCGGTTGTAGGCGTGCAGGTTGTCCAGATAATTCATTTCAATGGTCTTTGCATTTTCCAGCAATTGGGTGTATTGAAAGAAGTCGATCTCGCCGTTTTGGTAGGCCTTTACCGCATTTGCAACCAGCCCGTCGGCCAGGTTTTTCCCGTTTTCGGCATAGAAGGCCAGTGCTTTTTCCAGCCGGTTGATCTCTGCCGTCAAAGCCCGGTAGCGGCTCATCAGCTGATTGCGGTAATCATCGGCTTCGTGGCCGAGCGCCAGCACCTCCGTTTCGGCGGCGCTGATCCTGGCCTTCTGGGCGCCGAACATCAGCGGGACGGAGATCCCGGCCTGAAACCCGGCGTACCCTTTGGCGTCGGGTCCGTTGTTGCTGCCCCTGAACAAGGTGAGGTGCAGGTCGGGCAGCAGTTTCTTTTTTTCCAGAGCGAGCGCGTTTTTGCCTGATTCGACGGCGACCTGATAATACCGGACCCCCGGGTTGGCAATGGTGTCAATTGCCGTCATTATCAGTTTTTGCATGGGTGCGTACGGAATTTCATATATCGAATCCGATTGCAGCCACTGATTGAGCGCGGCGTAAGCGTTGGCGATCTGATCCCGGGTTTGTTCCAGGCCCAGGCCGATCTCTTTTTGTTTGGTCTCAGCGGTCAATTGTTCGAGGTAGTTGGTTTCACCCACTTCGAACCTTTTGGCGGCCGCCGCTGCAAACCGGGTATAAATGCTGTCCAGATACTGATAATGGCGTTGCACGTTCTGCCAGTAATTTATTTCATACCAGGCGCCGGTGATCTCTTTTTTCAGCCGGCGCTCCTGCACGCCGCGTTGCGCGTCCAATAAAGCTACCTGGTCCCGGTTGACCTGCTTCTGGGCGCCGTAAACCGAGGGGAAGCGGATCGACTGGCTGAGCCCCCAGACCTTGAGCGGCAATCCGTTTTCGGCAATATTGTTCTGATCGTAATGGAAGTAGACCTGGGTTTTATCCGGATCAAAGGCCGTGTTCACCAATTGCTGCGCCTGATCGATCCGGGCGGATGCGGCTTTCAGGCCGGCGTTGCGCCGCAGGCCGATCTCAATGGCCCGCTCCAGGGTAACAGGCCCGCCTTGGGCGCCGGCCATCGCAGGTATCAGGAATAATGGCAGCAACAGGTGCATGCCTGCTTTCCGTTTCTTCCTGGGGTGATGCCCTTTGCGATCGAAAATAGCGTACAGCACCGGAAGGATCAGCAAGGTCAGGGCCGTAGCCGTGATCAACCCGCCGACGACAACCGTTGCCAGGGGGCGCTGCACTTCCGCGCCGGCCGATGTGGATACCGCCATGGGCAGGAAGCCCAACGCAGCGGCAGCGGCTGTGAGCAGGACCGGCCGCAGACGCTGCTGGGTCCCCATGATGATCCGTTTGTTGATGTTGGTGACGCCGTGGGCCTTGAGCTCCTTGAAATGTTCGATCAATACGATGCCGTTGAGCACTGCAATGCCGAACAGGGCGATAAACCCGACCCCGGCGGAAATGCTGAACGGCAGCCCCCGCAAATAAAGCAACAATACGCCGCCGACCGAGGCCAGCGGAATGGCGCTGTAGATCATCAGCGCTTCCTTGACCGAGTTAAAAGCGAAATAGAGCAATACAAAGATCAACACCAGTGCGATGGGCACGGCTACCATCAGCCTGGCACGAGCGCTGCGGAGGTTCTCGAACTGACCGCCGTAGGAAATGGTATAGCCTACCGGCAGTTTGATCTGCTCATTGATGATGCGCTGTACGTCCTTGACCACCGACTCAAGGTCGCGGTTCCGCACGTTCACGCCCACAACTATGCGCCGCTTGGTATTGTCGCGCGAGATCTTGGCGGGGCCTTTGGTATAGGTGATATCGGCAAACTCGCTGAGGGGCAGCTGGCTCCCGTCGGGCAGGATAACGGACGCCGTTTCGATGTTCTCGATATCCTTCCGGTGCTCTTCGTCGAAGCGGATCACCAGGTCAAACTGCTTCTCGCCTTCGAAGACGGTACCTGCGGGCAACCCCGCAAATCCCATGCTGATCACCTTGTTGAGGTCGTCGATGTTGAGACCGTATTTGGCGATCTTTCTGCGATCATAGGCCACACTCATCTGCGGCAGACCAGCCACCTTTTCCACCGTGATATCGGAAGCGCCGTCGACATCCTGTATGGCTTTTTCCACTTCCAGGGCCTTTTTGTACAGGACATCCAGGTCGTCGCCGAAGATCTTGACGGCCAGGTCGGCTCTCACGCCGGTAATGAGCTCGTTGAACCGCATTTCGATGGGTTGTGTGAATTCATAATCGATGCCGGGCATGATGGAAAGCGCTTCCTTGAACTTATCGGCCAGTTCATCCTTGGTCACCGCCGATACCCACTGTTTGATGGGCTTCAGTTTGATGATCACGTCGCTTTCCTCCATCGACATCGGGTCGGTCGGGACTTCAGCGGCGCCGATCCGGCTCACGACCTGCTCCACCTCCGGAAAGCCCTTCAGGATCTGTTCCATCCGGGTGGTGAGTTCGATGGTCTTGCTCAGGGAAGTGCCCGTTTTCAATACCGGCTGGATGACAAAATCGCCTTCGTCGAGGGTCGGCACAAATTCGCCGCCCATCCGGGAAAACAACCAGGCGACGGCTGCCAGCATGGCTACGCCCAGTGCCAGCACCAGCGGCTTGAACCGCAGCGCCCAGCTGATGGTGGGGCGGTACGCCCGCTCAAGGAACCGGATGAGCATGGAAGAAATGGTCCTTTTGTCAGGGTCCGACGGCTTCAGGAACATGGAAGCGATCACCGGGATATAGGTAAAACACAGGATCATGGCCCCGATGAGCGCAAAACAAAAGACCAGCGCCATCGGCTTGAACATCTTGCCCTCCACGTTGGCCAGCGAAAGAATCGGGATGAATACGATGATAATGATCAACTGGCCGAAAACCGCCGACCGCATCATTTTGGTGGCGCCGTCGTAGGTGATATCGTCTATGTGCTTTTGCTTTTGTTCCCGGTCCAGTTTCAGCAGGCGCCCGCCTTCGGCCGTTATGCGGAAGGCGATGAACTCGACGATGATGACGGCTCCGTCGATGATGATGCCGAAGTCGATGGCGCCCAGGCTCATCAGGTTGGCGTCGACGCCGAAAACGTACATCAATGACAACGCGAACAGGAGGGACAGGGGAATAACAGATGCCACAACGAGCCCCGACCGCAAATTGCCGAGCAGCAGGACCACTACAAAGATGACGATCAGGCACCCCAGGATCAGGTTTTCGGCTATGGTGAAGGTCGTTTTGCCGATCAGTTCGCTCCTTTCCAGGAAGGCGTTGATCCGGATCCCTTCCGGCAGGGACCGGCTGATCTCATCGACCCGCGCCTTGACCCGGTCAATCACGGCCTTTGAATCGGCATCCTTCAGCATCATCACCTGACCGAGCACTTTTTCCCCTTCGCCGTTGCCGGTGATGGCGCCGAACCGGGTAGCGTGGCCGTATCCGACCTTCCCCACATCACGGATATAAACCGGGACGCCGTCCCGATTGGCTACCACTATATTTTCGATGTCCTCAATGGAGGAAACCAGGCCGTCGCTGCGGATGAAGTAGCTCTCCTGCACCTTTTCGATGTACCCCCCGCCCGCAACGTTGTTGTTTTTTTCAAGCGCCGCATAAACATTTGAAACGGAAATGTTCATCGCCCTCAGCTGACCGGGATTGACGGCCACTTCGTACTGCTTCAGGTAACCGCCCCAGGTGTTCACCTCCACCACGCCCGGTATGCCCGATAACTGCCGCCGGACGATCCAGTCCTGGATGGTCCTCAGGTCGGTGATGGTGTATTTATCCTTGTGTTCCTCATCCACGTCGATGATGTACTGGTAGATCTCCCCAAGGCCTGTCGATACCGGCCCCATGAACGGCGTACCGAATCCCGCAGGTATTTTTTCCTGGGCGCTTTTGATCTTTTCCGCGATGAGCTGCCGCGGCAGATAGGTGCCCAGGTTATCCTCAAAAACGATGGTGACGACGGAAAGGCCGAATTTGGAAATGGACCGGATCTCCCTGACCCCGGGCAGGTTGGCCATTTCAAGTTCAACCGGATAGGTCAGGAATTTCTCGACGTCCTGGGTAGCCAGGTTTCTGGAAGTGGTGATCACTTGCACCTGGTTGTTGGTCACGTCCGGCACTGCGCCGATCGGGATATGCGTCAGGGCAAACACGCCGAACCCGGCGATGCCGGCGGTGAACAACAAAACAATGAGTTTGTGACGAACGCTGTACTGTATGATTCTCTCTAGCATATGCAGATGGTAAGAGCCGCAAAGGTCGGGGCTCTTCCTAAAGCCCGTCTGAAGCCTTTCTTAAGATTCGCTTAAAATTTGAGGGTAGCGACGGTGCCTTCACTGGGCAGGCTGGTCAGTGTGAAATCGGCATTGATGAACGTGCAGGCCTTTTTTACGATGGACAGGCCGAGGCCGTTGCCGGGTATGCGCTTGTGTTTCAGGGCCTCGGAGCGGAAGAACGGCGTAAAAACGGAGGGAATGTCTTCCTGCCGTATGCCGACGCCGTGGTCTGTGATTTCACAAAAAATTTCGCCTTCCTTTTTGAACACCCTGACCTGAATGGAGGAATCGTCGAAGGAATATTTGATGGCGTTGGAAATGACATTATCCAGGATCAGGTCGATATAATAAGGATCGGATTCCACTTCCGCTTCGCCGCTGTCGTCGATATTGATCTGCAGATTTTTGCGGATGATCTCCGGTTCGTACCGCTGCAGGATGTCGTCAAGCAAGGGGACCAGCTGGATGGATTGCCGGTTGAGGCGGTCGGGTGTCTTGTCAAACCGGGCCAGCATCAGCAATTGGTCAATGGTATTGGACATGCGGTCGATCTCGGTCAGGGCGTAGGTGATCTTTTCCCGGTATTCGGCCTCCGTCCTGGGTTTCCGGATCAGGACCTCCATCGTGCCCTTGATGACGGAGAGCGGGGTGCGCAATTCATGAGAAGCGTCCGACGTGAATTGGCGCTCGCGTTCGATGGCCTTCCCGATCCGTTCCAGCAATTCGTTGATGGAAGAGGCCAGCGTATACAGTTCGTCCTTCATTTTGGGGAGTTCGATCCGTTCGTTGAGGTTGTTCCGGGTGATCCGGTCGGCCGTGGCGGTGATCCGTGCGACCGGAGCGATGCTCTTCCCGGCCAGCAGGCGGGTGATGAAGAACAGGCTCAACAGGACGAGCGGGAACAAGGCCAGCAGGATATTCCGCAACTTCCCGATCACCATTTTGGAATCCTCCAGCGACATGGCAGCGAGCACGTATCCCCGCGTTTGCCCTTCGAAAATCAGCGGCAATTGCAACTGGCGAATGGCCTTTCCGTTGAGCATGGTATTGAAATGGTCCCCGTCCGGATCTTCCGGGTTGAATTTGAGGGCTTGCTCCTTCAAATTGGGCGACTTGTCCATCAGGTTCCCATCGGCATCAATGATCTGGATGAAAACAGGAATAACGTCCGCCTCGCGGTGTTCGCGTTCTTCCAGTTCGGCCTTGTTCAGGAAATGAATGCTGTCCCGGGTGAAGGTTAGCCCGTGCGAATGCTTGATCGCTTCATAGGAAACGGCGCGATCCAGGTTTTGGTAAACAGTCGTCAGCACCACGGCATAAATAACCAGGAAGACCAGCGAAATGGTCACTGCCGACGCTATGAGAAAGTTTAGCGCAATCCTGTTTTTATAGCTTAAATTCATTGCATTAATTTCCTGCTTACAAAATCCCCTCTCACCCTCTCACAACATACCCCACTCCCCGCACCGTCTGAATATAATCCTCATCCCCCTGCAGGTCCAGTTTCTTGCGGATGGCATTGATGTACACGTCAATAATGCCCGTATTGTATTGGAAATGGATATCCCAGACGCTTTCGATGATGCGGGTACGGCGGCAGACCTTGCCCTTGTTGCGCATCAGGTATTCCAGCAGGGCAAATTCCTTTTGGGTCAGGTGCACCTGCTTTCCGTTTTTGAAGACCTGGTGCAGCGTGGTATCCAGCGTGATGTTGCCCAGGGTGAATTGTTCGTGTTCACCCGATTTGGGGCGCAACTGCACCCGGATGCGTTCCAGCAGTTCATCGAAATGGAAGGGTTTCTTGATATAGTCGTTGGCGCCGGCCTGCAAGCCGAAGATCGTTTCCTGGACGGTATCCTTGGCGGTTAAGAAAATAACGGGTGTGTCGGCAAAGGATTTCCTGAACTGCCGGCAGACCTCAATGCCGCTGACGCCGGGCAGCATCCAGTCGAGCAGCAGCAGGTCGTATTCGCCGGTCAGGGCCATATCCAGCCCCTGGTTGCCGTCTTCCGCCACGTCTACGGCAAAGGATTCTTCCTCCAGTCCCTGCTTCAGGAATTGGGCAATGCCGGGTTCGTCTTCCACCACCAGAATTCTCATGGTACAAAAGTCGGCATTATTCCTTAAACGCGGATTAGGGGATTCTTAAGATTGGCTTAAGATGGGGAGGATTCGAAAATGCGAGGATTTGAGGATGCGAACCGAATCTTCAAATCCTCTAATGCTCGCATCCTCTACCCTTCCCCCCCCTTCCTCATCATCCGTACCGTAAACCACCCCAGCGCCAGGATCACCACGCCCATAATGCCCCACAGCCAGTTCTTGTTGGCAAACAGCGGTTGGCGGGCGGCGGCTTCTTCCTGACGGATGTCCTCTTCGGGCCCCAGGGACAGGGAAGTGAGTTTCGCAGGGATATTGTCCTCAAAGCGGTCGATGTCGTACAAGGGCTTTACGGCATTTTGGCGCCCGTAGGCCAGGAAATAGTCGGCCGGCGTCGTAAACCGCAGGGTGAGGGTATGTTCGTAGCCCTTCAGTTCCATTTTCCCGAAATTCAACGGCATATTGTCATCGTTGTACACTACGATCCGCCATTGCCGGGAGATGGCGCCTTCGAACCGGAATTCCCGCTTTTCGAGCGAGCTCAGGGTACCGGTCGACAAGGTGGCAAAGCGATAGCGCCACCCGTTCTGGGTTTCCACGCTGTCCCTCAGGTATTGGATGGACAAGGGGCGGTAAAAATCAAAGGTATCCGCCACATTGATCCGCAGAAAAGCGGCGGGCAAGGGCATTTTCAGGAACAGGTCAATGACCGTTTGTTTTTCATCCTTGTCCTCCTCAATATGCGTGGAGTCAACGGCATAAGTACGGTAACTGCCCTCTACGACGGATTGTTCCCATATCCTGGCCGTTTCCAGTTCGGGGTCGGTGTCCGTATGGACCGTAAGCCGGACGTAAGCGTATTTGGCGTCCTTGAATTTCACGCGGGTGAACCGGTAATCGGTTATGTCATTCTCGATGGCCAGTATCCGGTAATCCTTGACGATGGTAAACCACTCCTTCTGGTCCTGGCTGCCTTCGAGGGTAATGCGCCAGTCGAAATTTTCCCGGTCAAAGTCGAATTCGATGGTATTGATGATGCTGTCGGCCGGCACTTCAAAGGTATAATAGAACCCCTGGTCGTTGGACGTCTGGTTGATCAGGTTGAAGGGGACCTCCGTTTCCACCCGTTCATCCGCGGCCACTTTCAGGATATACGGCGCCTCGAGCGTGTCCCTGGCAGGCGTAATCCCGAACACCCGGATATCGGACAGGTCGGGCGAGAGCTTGCCGAATATTTCGTCGGGCAAAGCCAGCTTGTGCCATTGGTTTTTGATGCCTTGCAAGGGGCGCTTGTAGTGGTACTGATCCATTTGGGCGCCTGCCAGAAGGGGGAGGAGGAGGAAGGGGAGGAGGATTTGAGGATTTGAGGATTTGAGGATTTGAGGATGCGAGGATTTGAGGATTTGTTGATTTGTTGATGTGTTGATGTGTTGATATGGCCTGCCGTGCGGCACCAGGGGTTGGCGCGAAAGGTCAGCAATTCTTTTAGACCGTCCGGAGTGAAACCGTTTGGAGTTTTGTGTCAACAGGATTTTTATCCCGCACAATATGTTGAAAATCAATTTTTTATACCTTTGCGCCATTGCGAGACCCCCCCTTTTTTGAACATGCTCAGCTCTTCCTGCCAATCGGCTGCTGGCTATCGAAACGCCACTTACGACTTTCGACTTACGACTTATGACTCCCCCCTGACCACTGACCACTGACAACTGACAACTGCCAATTGGCGAAACGCCACTTACGACTTTCGACTTATGACTTACGACTCCCCCCTGACCACTGACCACTGACAACTGACAACTGCCAATTGGCGAAACGCCACTTACGACTTTCGGCTTATGACTTACGACTCCATATCTAGGCTTCATCAAATATCGTGTTCTTATATTTATTGTAAAGGAACGAAATGACCAGCAATAAAACGCCGAGCGACACAAAAATGATCGTTTTGCCGATCGTGCTCAAATGGGCGATGTCGTACAGGAAGAGCTTGAGCAATGTGATGCCGAACAGAGCGATCGCTGTAATGCGCAAATAGCCCTTGCGCCGCCAGATACCCAGCACGATCAGCAGGAGGGAATAAATGCCCCACAGGATGCTCAGCCCCAGTTTGTAGGACTGGCCGGGATCCGCGATATCCATCCAGTGTATCCATTCGCTGCTGGCGACCCACAACAGGGTCAGGTGAAGCACTATCTCGAACGGGACCTTCAGGTTGGCGTTGATGAGCGTACGGTTCCGGATATAGCGGCCGGTGGCAAACAGCAGTCCCGCAAGAAAAGCCAGCGAGACGTAACGGATATAGAGATTCCAGCTCCCGGCGCTGAAATATTCGGATTGCGAAGGCGTCAGGTAACTCTCCCGCAACAGGCTCAGGGCATACAACCCGCCCACAAGGAAGGACAGGATCGTCAGCGCGCTGACCACCAAATTGACAGCCGCCAGGATGCGGCTCCTGAGCCACCCCAGGTTGAGAAAAGACAGGATCGTTAAAAAGCCCATGGTATAATTCAGCATCCAGATGACCTTGTACTGGAGAAAGTCATTGTTGTAAACAGGATAGGAATAATCGTACGCATCCGGCGGCGACATCACCGCTGAACCCCAGTACAGGCCATCGAACCAGGCGTTGATCTCCACCTGCCCCGTGAAGTAGAGGGTGAGGAGGAGCATGGTTGCGAGCGCGATGCGCATGGAGGATTTGAGGATTTGAGGATTCGAAAACGCCATCCTCGTATCCTCCGATCCTCGCATCTTCGAATCTTCCCAACGAATAAAAAAGAAGGAAACGGCCACCAGGATCCCCGTCAGAAACTGCACATTCCAGAACGGCCTGACAGACTTCATCACAACCTCTTCCGTCTGGTATTGAAATTGGGGATAAAAGGTCATCCAGTCCTGCACCAGGCTGAAAAAGGCCAGGAACATGAGCGGATAGGACATTTTTTCGTACACCGGTACGTTTCTCGACCGGCCGATCCAGAACAGCAGAGCGGCCTCGGCAGCCCAGATCAGGGTCACCCAGTTTCCGTCGAGCTGAACGGGGAAAGTGAGGGTGAGGAAAACCAGCACCAGGCCCGAGACCAGGTAGAACAGGTTGCGGTCGGCCAGTTTGCCGCGGTAAATGACGGCGCTGACGATGAAGTGCACGATCGCGTTGGCCAGGGTGAACAGGCCCAAAAGCTCCGCTCCTTGTTTCTGCCCGGAAAGGATGGCGTACCCCATTCCGTAAAAGACAAACGAATTGAGCAGCAACGAAGCGATATCGCCGAAATTGAACTGCTCTTTTTGCAGCAACTTGTACCCCAGAAAGGTGAGGTAGAATTCGATGAAAAAGACCGCCGCGAAGGTCATGGCCAGGGTGAAGTGTTTGGCGGCGTCGTATTCCAGGTTAAACCACGACAGGAAGATCAGCCAGGTCAGCCCGAATGCGGCGTAAAAGGCCACCTTCCAGTTTTTCCGGAAGGCGATGACCAGAATGCCGGCGTTCACGATGGCCATATACGCAAACAAAAAGGCGTAATTGCCGCTGCCGTCGCTGAGCAGGAAGGGTACCCCGTACGCGCCAACAAGTCCGATCAGAACGATAACCTGTTTGTTGTAATTCAGTGCGGCCAACGCGGTGAAGACCGTAAAAAAGGCCATCAATCCGAAAGTGAGCGGTTGGGGGATCAGGTCGTAAAAACCGTGAGCCGCAAACGTGATGAAGTACAGGATGGCCATGGCCCCGCTGAGCAGCACCGCGCTGAAGTTGGGGTATTTCGCTTTCAGCCTGACCGCAAACCCAAACAGCGCCAACCCGGCGGCATAGCCAAGGACGATGCGTGTGAGCGGACTAATCAGGTCGTGGTCGATGGCGTATTTCGCGCCGATGGCTACCCCGATCACCAGAATGGCGATGCCGATGGTAGCGATCAGGTTCTCGCCGATGAATTTCTCGATATTGGACCTGGACCGCGGCGGCCGGACCGGCGGCGGGGGTGGGAGATGCGTTTCGGGTTTTGGCGGGGCCGGTTGTTCCCACACCTGTTTCGGCAGGGGCGGCGGCTTGGGTACAGCGGGTTCCGCAGGTTTGACGGGTTCCGGTGTGGGTCCTTGCTGCGCTTCGGGTTGCCCGTAACGCAGGTATTGCACTTCTTTCGAAATGGCGTCGACCTCCCTTGAAAAGGCCTCTTGTTTTTTCAGCAATTCGTCGAGCTTGTCGAGCAGCTGTTTGATCCGGTCATCGTTTTCTGGCATTGGGTTTTGGTTGGTTGGAAATTTTCGGAAAGATAGGGAATTTGAGGATTTGAAGATGCGAGGGTTTGAGGATTTGAGACGCCCGTTTTCAAATCAACACATCAACAAATAAACGAATTAATATTAAAAAAACATTTACTTTTTCTTTTCAAAATCAGAAAACAATTTTGTATATTTGTAAGAGACAACGGGCGCATGAAACCGGGTGTTTCACCTGCTGAAAAGCGCCCCGCCGACAACTTTTTTCTGAAGGATCAACCCCATTTTCTAAGGACCCAGCGTATCCTATAAACTCTATTTATAACCTTTAAAACATCTTTCCTGATGAGAACAGTTTGTTCAATTCTCTTCCTGACCCTCCTGTTTGCAGCCGGTTCGCTCTCCGGCCAACGGCTAACCGACAAAAGGGCGCGAATTACCTACGTCTCTCTACCCGAGAAAAAGCTACCGGACGAATTTACGACTTACTCCGTATCCATTTTCGGCAGCACCATGGTGGGCGCCGGCTACCATGCCGAATCAGCCGGAAAACTGATCAAAATGGACGGCTTCATGCGGGTCGGCTACTCCACCACTGACGGCGGCGGCCACCTCCGGATTTTTGTCAACACCGGTACCGTGTACATGGGCCGTTCGGAGTTGAAGTCAAAGAAAAACACCGTAAAGGACAAAAAAACAGGTAAGGAAACCGTCACCTGGGAGTATTGGTACGAGATCCCTTTCCAGGCGGCGCCGACCTACAACATCTACGACCCGGACGGGAATATCCTGGCTTCCGGCGGCGGCAACCGGAGCGAAAACAAGCGGACCCGCGTTTACAGCAACCCGACCGACCTCAACAAGAACTCCGGCCGCCTCATTACCGAACTGAGGAAAGACTTTTCCAAAAACGCCACCGACGGGATCATTGCCGAAGTCAACACCACCCTTTCCAGATATTTTGATTTCAACAAAACGTCTGATAATCCGGAGTTTTACCTCATTGTCAACCACGATACGGAGGATAACTTCAAAAAATATTTCGAACAACTGGACACCGAGTGGAAAGCCCTGGACGCCGCTACGCCGGCCAGCGAATTAAGATCACAATTCGGCGATGCGCTGGCTTTTTACGAAAAAACGGCCGAAATGGATCCCAAAGGCGACAAAAAGCTATCCAGGGTCTTTGAAGCCGCCAATTACGACGCCGCCCTGCTGAATTTTTACCTCGACGATTTTGAAAAAGCCGTCAAGTATGCCAACAGGGTGATCGCCCAGGAAGATGGGAAACACAGGAAATCAGCTGACCTCATCGAGCGGATCCAGAAGGTAAAAGCATTAATGGATCTGCACGGCATCCATACCCTCCACTTCGCACGGGATCTGACCAATGCCATGGCCCCGTCGGCCCTGAAAGCGCTTGAAAAGGAACAGACCGAGCTCGAGAGCAAGAACAACTTGCTGGACGGCACGATCACCGTCAACGGAGAAACCGTCTCCGGCACCTTCCTGAGTGAAAAAGAATCCGGCGAGCTGGATTTCAGCCAGAAGGGAAATACCAAATTCAAGGCGCAAATGGACGATAAGGAAACGGAATACGACCTGACGGCAAAGGAAGTATCCGCCTTTTCGATCGGCGACCGGAATTTTGTGAAAATGACCTTTTCGCCCAGCGCCAAAGGCAAATCGGAAGCCGGCACCCATATCCTTGAGGAGATCTATGCTTCCGACAAGATCAACCTGTATAAATATTACCCGTCCAGCGGGGCGTTAAACGACGCCAAAACGGAATTTGCGTTCAGGAAAGCCGCAGAGGAAGTCCCGGTATCCTTGTATGACACGCGGTTCCTGATCCTGAAGAAAGGCCTGGCCGACTATTTCGCCGACTGCGCAGACCTGAAAGCCATGTGCGAAGGCGAAGGCTTTGAGCTCGAACAGGAAAGCCTGCTGAAGGCTGCCAGGATCTATGCGGAGGTTTGCAAATGACCGGAAGGCCATTAGACCAGGCGTTTAAACCTGATTCGCGCCTAAAGACATTCCGAATTTTGGGATTGTCGACTTACCCGGGCCAACGGACGAAGAGCAATAAAAAAGGTAAGGATATGGCCATTTTTTGCTTGCTTTTCCTGAGGGGGAGTCTGGGAAACAGCCGAAAAGTACGAATATCCCGGGGGCTATTGATTTTATTTTGAACCACAAAAGCCACAAAAGAAAACAAAAGCCATTGGCCCTGAATCCCGGCGGGATTCAGGGTCAGTTTAAACTTTTGTGCCCTTTTGTTTCTTTTGTGGTAAAAAAACAGGAAAAACTCGTGTTAGGGCATCTTCCCGTCATCGGCAGCCTGATTGCCCTGATGGAAATCCTTTGGAGCCAACAAAACAGCCGATTTTAAGCGAAAGCTTGCGGTTTTTTGCATGTTTACGCTTAAATCCAGAAATGGCTCATGGATCCTACCGTAAAAAAAGCGGCAACCCCGGAACCCGGAATTGCCGCTCATCTATCCGTTTAACCTTTATTTTTTCAGCCCTTTCCGGACTGATCACTGACAACTGTCAACTGTCAACTGACAACTGACAACTAATCACTGCACCATCATCTGCTGCACGCTCGTCCACGGGCCGCCGTTGTAGGCTTCGATACCGGCCTGTTTCAGCATGCCTGCTGCCGTGCCGCTGCGCATCCCGGACGCGCAACAAGCGACCACCGGTTTGTTGTATTTTTTGATCTTCTCGATATTGCGTCCAATTTCCGTAACCGGGATATTGATCGAACCTTTGACATGGCCGCCGCGGAATTCGGCAGGCGTGCGCACGTCGAGAATAACAGCGCCGTTGGTCAAAGCTTCTTTGATCGGCGCGTCGTTTCCAAAAATATTCTTCAGTATACCAAACATGTGTTTTGTTTTTTAATGATGCAAATATCGGAGTATCGAACCCGCCTTGTCTGTGAGATTTATCACAATCGGACATTTTTTTTATTGATTGGATTTTTCGATCGCCCGAATGTTTCGATTATGCTGCCCCACGGCGAACGCTAAAAATCGGAGCAATCGAAAAAATCAACTCAATTACCCCGCCCATGCCGGCAACCCCGCTTCAAGCCCCAACACCGGAATGATGTACAGGTACAGGATCAGGGACAACAAAACGATGCTGATCAGGTTGAGCCATAATCCGCACCTGGCCATCCGGGCGATCGTCACCCGTTCGCTGGCAAATATAACCGTATTGGTACCCGTGCCGGAAGGCAGCATAAACGCAAACGAGCAGGCAAATGCGCCGGGGATCATCAACAGCAAGGGGTTGATCTGCCCGGCCACCGCCATGGAAGCCAGCACCGGCAGAAAAATATTAGCCGTCGCCGTATTGGAATTGATCTCCGTGACAAAGATCATGACGCTCACCACAAACAACAGAATGCCCAGGGCGGGCAATTGCCCGACAAAGGACATCTTTTGCCCCAGAAATTCCACCAGGCCGGTACTGCTGAAACTTTCAGCAATGGCATAACCGCCGCCCACGATCATGACCACGCCCCAGGGAATGGCGCCCGCCGTTTTCCAGTCGAGCAGGCGTTTACCGGGTTCATCACCGGGGATCATGAACAGGAGCAGCGCGCCCGCGATGGCCACCGTGCTGTCGTGTACGTACTTTTCGATCCCCAGCAGGGTGCTCCATCCCGGAATCACCACGTCGCCGAATGCGAAGTCCCGCCGGAAGATCCACCCCAGCGCGGTCAGTATGAATATGCCCAGTACCGCTCTTTCGCCCCGGGTCCAGCCGCCGAGCGCCTGTTGCTCCGATTCGACGATCTCCCGGCTGCCGGCAAAGTGGCCGCTGATCCTGAAATAACGGACCAGATAGAGCCAGATCACCGGCAAAAAGATCACCACCAGCGGAACCCCCATGGCCATCCAGGTGAGGAAACTGACCTGCGGAGCCGACGGAAACAGTTTTTCCACCAGACCGGCGTACACCATGTTCACCGGAGTGCCCAGCAAAGTGGCCGTCCCGCCTACGCTCGACGAATAGGCGATGGCCAGCATCATGGCCAATCCGAAATTGCCGAGATGACCTTCTTCGCTTTCTTCCTTGGCGATGATGGCCAGGGCAATGGGCAGCATCAGCAGGGCGACGGCCACATTCGCGATCCACATCGACAACAAGGCGGTGGCGATCATGAAACTCAGGATGATCCGGCGCCGGTCGGTCCCGATGGCCAGCATGATGCCCAGCGCGATCCGCTTGTGCAGGTTCTGCTTTTCAATGGCCTTTGCGATCATGAACCCGCCCAGCAGCATCAAAACGTAGTTGTGTCCGTAGTTTTCGGCCGTCGCGCTCGCCGTCAGGATGCCCAGCAACGGATACAGCGCCAGCGGCACGAACGCTGTAGCGTAAATGGGAATGGCTTCGGTGATCCACCAGATCGTCATCAGAACGGCCACCGCCAAGGCACGCTTCCCTTCCGCAGGCATTCCTTCGGGTGTCGGCAGCAGCAGGATCAGGATCAGGGCTGCGATCCCGGTCAAAAGTCCCCGGTAGTTTTTCAATTCAATTCGGTTTTAGGTAACAGTTGTAAAAATTCAAAAATTAACTGTTGTAAAAATAATTATCTGAGTAACAATATTTGGAAAAATCCGGCATTTGCGCTAATCTTGGTCGAAGTTTCAGTAAAGATGCCGTAACACCCAAAAAAACAGTTCCAAATGTCCATTTCCCTGGCTGCCGAAGCCGTCATATTCGCCATCAACTCAGCGATCAAAATGGGGCGCAACGCTCAACGCGCCTATGCCAAAAGCATCAAAGCCAAAAGCATCATTCTTCCTTTGCCCAAGTTCTCGGGTCAACCCACCGGCAGCAAGGCTGCCGAATTCTTTTCAACAGATGACCTCCGTGAAGGCGGCTTTCAGTTCCTCGAAAAGATCGAACGACTCAAAACCCTGCACGATAAATTTGACCTGCAAGGCCTCCCGACCCCGGAAGAAGAAGAATACGTCGAATACTACAAGCAGCTTTTTGAAGTCCTGCGCGAAGACCGTGAAAGCGGCTTGAGAGAAGACCGGATCGACAGCTCCGACCTCGTCGCGCTCCTGCGCATCCGGCAATGGGAAACCGGCAAAGAACCGCGCAATTCACCGGTCAAGCTCCTGGCGGGCACCCTCGTAGAGATCGGCATCGATTATTTCAACCAGGTACCCGGGGCCCTGAACGCCCAGTCCAGCTTCGGGCAATCCATGAAGCATTTCCTGACCGCCCTGGACGACGTCAATTTTGAAGAGATCGCCGAATTCAAGGAACTGGCCGAGCAGATCACGCCGAAACTCTTCGTTGCCGCTGCCGAAACCGTAGGCGCCCTGAGCGAACATATGGCCTCCGACCCCAAGGTGCAGCTTTTTATCCAGTCCGTCAGCAAAGGCATTGCCGACGACATTTTCGCCAGATCGCAGAGCGCTCCCGACAACAGCCCAGCGCACTGGGGGCAACTCATGCTGCGGAGCCTGATCAAAAACGGCGGAAACTACGTATTCAATACGCCCGCCGACCTGCTCAACACCAACAAAGGGGTTACCGACCTCATCCAATCCACCGGAAAGGTGCTCATGGAAGCCATCCTGGACGACCCCGACAAGCTCCACCTGAAAGACGGCTTCAATATCGACTCTCTGGACCGGCTGGTGAAAACTTCCCTGACGGTGCTGGCCGACCATCCTGAACTGGTCTCCGGGCGCGAGGGATTCCGCGATATCGTCATCGGGGTCAGCAATGCCATGGCTTCCGCCGGGATCAAAGACCGCCCCGACCTGCTCCCCGAATTGGCCCGTTCCATACTCGAACATACGGCCGGCAACCTGGACATCGTACTGGACTCCCCAAAAGCAGGTGGCAAGCACCTCCTGGTGATGACGATCCGGGAATTTCTCCAGGCGCTGACCGCCACACCGCCCCCACCCCACACGAACGGCTGGAAACCTGCACTCAGCAAGCCTCAGATCGTAGGTATCGCCCAGAATCTGCTGGATGAGGTGGTCCGGAATCCGGAATGGGTCACGGAGGTCACACACGAAAAAACCGTACTCCGCACCGTGCTGGATGCCACCTTCAATGCATTGGCCTCCTTACCCAAAAATGAACGCCTGAACGCGGACGTGGTCGGTTTCCTCCTGCAGAACAACATCCGCGCGGTGGCCACCTGCCAGGGTTTGTGCGAAAAGATCACCCTGATGCCGGAAAACCAGGAAGTGGTCATCCTGAACAAAGGGCTGGACCTCGTCTTTTCGTTCGTTTTCACAGACAAACGGGTCAGGCCTTCCGAGCGGATCAACATGCTGACCGAACTTTCGGGGTTTATCGTCGGGAGCCTGCTGACCAAACACCCCGACAGCCGGGGCATCCAGCTGATCGACCTGCTGCTGTTCAAGGATTCGCCGATCGATTTCTCGCACGGGTTCAACCGGCAGCTGGCCGACCAGTTCATCGATTCAGGGCTGCGCATCCTGCGGGAATACCCGGCATTGACAACCACCAGCGATCCGCTGCAACGGATTATCTCCGGTGTGGCTTCCGCCCTGGACGCCTCCAGTTTCCGGCAGCCGGGCATGTTCATGGAGCTGGCCCGCCTGACCCTCGAACATACCGGTCGCAACACCCGGTTCATCATCACCTCAGACACGGATGAACCCCGGTATCTGCTGGTTTTTGCCCTGGAAAGCCTCCTCGCCAAACTGTCCGCCAGGGAAGACAACCAGGTCTGGAGCCCGAAGCTCAACGGCGCTGAAGCAGTAAATATCGTACAGGACACCTTCGACTTTCTGTTGCAACATCCTAAAATGGTGACCGGCCCTAACCCGAAGGATACGGTTTTCAGCGCCGTGGTCAATGCTGTGTTCAACGCCCTGGCCTCCGTGCCGCCGCAACACCGATTCAGCGGAGACAGCCTCAACCGGATGCTGCAAAGTGCCTTGCGCGCTGCCGCCAGGAGCCCCGAATTGCTGTCGAAAATCAAATGGGCCTCAGGGGAGGTTGAATCGAATATCCTCAACAAGCTGCTCGACATTGTCTTCGCCTATACCTTTAACCAGGAAGCGCGGGCCGCTGACCGGATCGATACGCTGGACAACCTCATGGAATACGTCCTGGATTACATGGCTTCCAAATATTCCGACCAGCGCATCGTGATGATCCTGCAAATGGTCCTCTACGAAGAGCCGGGATTCCGCCCGGTCCGACGCTTCCAGGCGGGCGAGGCGGAAGGACTGATCCAGGCCGCATTCAAGGTTTTTGCCGCCCGTCCTGATCTGGTAACCCGGAACGACATCATCCAGAAAATAGTGGGCGATGTAGCCGACTCGCTGAAGGCCGTCCCTGTATTTCCGCCGGATCTGTTCCGGGAGTTGGTGCGCGCAACCCTGGAAACAACCTCCGAAAACATTCACCTGCTTTCGGGTGTAACCGCAGAAAGTCCGCGTTACCTCTTGGCCGATGCGGTCGGGCAATGCCTGCAATGCCTTTCGCAGCCCGGCGGCGATCGTTGGAAACCGGAGTTCAGGCAAGGGCTGGTATTGAGCGTGGTCAATAATGTGCTCGGCGTAGTGGTTCAAAATCCGGACTGGATAAAGAACAAGGTCGCTCAGGTAGCGCTGGAGTCCATTTTCAACTCGCTGGATGCCATTCCGGCCAAAAGGAGCCTGCCGCTCGAAGTGGTCCGGAATTTCATCAGCACCGGACTGAAAGCCGTATCCTTCCGGCTGCAATGGGTGGTTGAGGTGGTGAGGCAGGGCGGCAACAAGAAAAAGCTGGCCCTGAATTACGCGATGAACGGCCTTTTCCTGGAGCTCTACGACGAGAACAACCAGTCGGCCGGCACCTGGACGCTGACCCAGGGCGAGGTGGTAACGCAGGTCCTGGATCACTATCTGCAGGGGCTGTCAGATGCGCCCGTTACCCGCGAATCGGTCGACGGGTCGCTGCACATCATCCGGGAAGCCCTCGAAGACATCAATACCAATTCCGGATTCAGCATCGACGAATTGCTGATGGAGCTGGAAAGTTGACGCCTTGAACTCTTTCACTATTAACGACAAACCTAAAAAATGACATACTTTAAAATAACCTTCCGAAACGCCGGTTTCATCCTCTCTTTCCTGCTTTTGCTGGCCTCTTGCAAAACCTTCAAATCCTGGGACGAGGCCCGTGAAAATTTCAGCAAAGGCGCTGTGGTCGAAATGGCTGTACGCAATACTGCAACGGAAGATCCGGGCAATTCGGCTTTCGCCAACCTGGGCGACCTCTTCCCGCACTCCGGGTTCAACAACGGCAACCTGGGCAGGGATCCCAAGGTTTTTTACCTTCAGGCCTACAAGGACATCCAGGCCGCCCTTGAAAAATCCTCAAAATTGCGGCAAACGCAGGAACGCGGCAACGCGCTGGCTATCAAGGCATTGGCCGAATGGAAGATCGACAGCCTGAACAGGGCCCGGCGCACCGCCAACCTGGCGCTGGAGGAATTGTTGCGCGAACCCGAACGGGACCCCAGGGACGAAGCCCTCATGGAAGCCCTCCCCGGGCTCATCGCCATTGATGAAGCCTTCGAATCGGTCCAGGCCATGATCAAACCCCTGAAGGCCAAAGCCGATCAGGGTTCCAACATTTCAGCCGACGAAGGCAAATCACTGATCGCCGATGCCAAGGCCCACTATACCCAGACCATCAAGGGCGCCGACGGCAGCCTGTTCAGCGCTTTGTCCACCCTGGAAAATGCAAAACAGCGGGGATTGCAAAACAAGGAGATCCTGCGATACCTGGTCCTGTCGCAATTGGCGGGGCTCAACACCTGGCAGGAAGAGTTGAATGCCGTGGACAATTCTGCCAAATTGCTCGGCGTCAAACAAAACGACCCCAACCTTGCCGACTGGATCCGCAAGGAATGGACCGCCTACAGGGATGTCCGCAAGAAACACCTCGATCAGTTGGCGGAACTGCTCCCAGACGGTGAAGAAAACCCAGGCTTTATCTTTTGGAAAAAAATTCTGTAGACCCGGCGATCAGGAACTCAGCTTCGCATCGAAATTGACCAGTCGCACAAACCTCGCGATCCGGTCGGTGATGTCGTTTTCCGAGAGCTCCTTCAACCTTTCAATGCCGAATTTTTCCACGCAGAAGCTGGCCATGGCCGAGCCGTAAACCACCGCCCGTTTCATATTTTCAAAGGAAAGGTCGCCGGTTGAAGCCATGTATCCCATGAATCCGCCTGCAAAAGTGTCGCCGGCGCCGGTTGGGTCGAATACTTCCGCCAGGGGCAGGGCCGGCGCAAAAAAGACGTTCTCCCCTTCAAACAGCAGGGCGCCGTGTTCGCCTTTCTTGATGACCAGGAATTTCGGCCCCATTTCATGGATGACCCGGGCGGCCTTCACCAGCGAATACTCCCCGGAAAGCTGGCGCGTTTCCTCGTCGTTGATGATGAGGACATCGATCTCTTTCAGGACATTCAGCAGGCTTTCCATGGAACTGTTCATCCAAAAATTCATGGTATCCAGCGCGATGAGCCTGGGCTTTTTTTCCATTTGCCGGATCACGTCCAGCTGGATGGAAGGCGTGAGGTTGCCCAGCATAAGGAATTCGGATTTTTTGTAGGCGGCCGGTAAAACCGGATCGAAGTCCGCCAGTACGTTCAACTGGGTATCCAGCGTATCTCGGTCATTCATATTACGGTGGTACTTGCCCGCCCAGAAAAAAGACTTCTGCCCTTCCTTGATCTGGACCCCGTCGATATCAATTCCCCTGGATTGGAGAAAATTCAGTTCCGTTTTGGGAAAATCATCCCCCACCACGGAAACTATTTTGACCTGATCTGTGTAGTAGGATGCAGACAGGGCGATATAAGTTGCCGCGCCCCCGACGATCTTTTCGGCCCGGCCAAAAGGCGTTTCGACATCGTCAAAGGCAACAGTACCAACGGTTAACAAGCTCATTGAAAATATTTTTATTTTTTTCGTCGCAAATATTGCACAATTATCGCGGTTGCAATAACTTTGCGCCACTCTTTTAAAAAAGGGTATTCAAAAGCCTCAATAGCTCAGCTGGTTAGAGCGGCGGACTGTTAATCCGTAGGTCCAAGGTTCAAGTCCTTGTTGAGGCGCATAAATTTAAAGGGGATTCGAGAGAGTCCCCTTTTCTTTTTCTCCCAATTGACAAACTGATGTTCCAATTTTTTTGCAAAAATACATCTTACGATTTCTATATCAGTAATTGATAATCAACCCTCTAATACCAAGCCGAGCTTCAAAGAAGACCTTATCCCCATACTACTGGACAAAATGAGCAGAGGGGGCAAATCAAAGAACCAGCGAGAGCCTGAAAAGCAACGCCTTCACGCTCTCGCTCTCTCATCCTATCGGGCTCTTTTTGCCTCTTTTGTAAAAATGTCCAGTAGTGTGTCTCCCCTAATCCGGCAGGATCTTCACCATAATATCCTTGAAGAGCACCTTGCTCCCGGGGTCGTGGCCCTGGAGGGCAAAAGTACCGTTGGACAGGATCCTTCCCGCCATGCTTTCCGGTCGCTCGGGGTTATTCGGCTCCGTGTATTCCACCACGGTCTTCCCATCTACCTTGACGGTCACCTTTTTGCCCGACACCATAATATATTCCTCAAACCAGACATTATCTTTTGCAGGCGCCTCCCGGACATCCTCAACGGCGTACAACCCGCCTGTTCTCCGCCAGTCGGTATGGGAATTATTGACCTGTACCTCGTACCCCTTGGCAGGCCAGCCTTCTGGTTGGAACGCCGTGTGGAAATAGATGCCTGAGTTGGATCCGGGCATGGTCATGACCTGGGCTTTGAATTCGAAGTTCTTGAAATTGTGATTTCCGACCGGGCCGTCGTAAAAAAGATGGGCCCGGTCGCCGTTGGCAACGATGGACCCGTTCTCAACATGGAAGGTGGCGGGATGCTCGTTGATCTTCCAGCCGTTGAGGGTTTTGCCGTCAAAAAGGCTGATCCAGCCGCCGGATTTTGATTTGGACGTACTGGCGCAGGCCGAAAGGAAAACGGCCAGTGCGCAAAAGAGAAGCAGTCTTTTCATGGATTGTCGAACTTTAATCGGTTGCGTTCAAATAATCCGTGAATATACTCCTTTACATAAGGATAGCCGCTTTAAATAAGAAAAACCTCCCGGCAGAAAAAAAACTCGCCGGAAGGTTTCTTTTACATACACCCGACTTGGATGCATTCTGAAATCTATCTACCTGTCTACTTATGCCGTTTTTGGGATCAGCTGAATCGCTGCCGCCGGATATGAGCGACCTTTCTCTTTCAGCATCACTTTTGCGCCTTACGCCATTCCGCCCCGGACGGTCATTGCGTCCGGGCGGCATTGGCGATATTGGCACAACTACTTTGGTTTTTGGGATATCAATGTCGTTTCATTGATTTGATAGGACAAAGATCGGCCCGATTCCGACGGGGTGCGTCGACTCATGTTTCGAAAAGGCAGACTATTGTTTCTTTTTGGAAAAAACGATAAAAAAACGGCTTTTTTGCCGGCTTCAGGCCTTTATCAGGGCCTTCACGGCTTTCAGTACGGCGTCTATTTCCTGTTCGGTGGTATAGGCGGAAATGCCCATCCGGGTGACGCCGCCTTTTTCCAGCAGCCCCAGGACCTCCACGGCGCGGATGGCATAAAAATGCCCGTCCCAGGCAAAGATCCCCCGTTCGCCCAGGAAGCGGCATACTTCTTCGGGCCGCTTGCCCTCTACCGTGAACGAAATGGTCGGCGCCCGCTTGCCGGGCCGGATATCGGGGCCGTAAATCTTGACGGGTTCCAGTTTCTCAAGCCCCTTGTAGAGCTTTTCAACCATTTTGCGTTCGTGTTCGCCGATCTTCTCCATAGCGGATACGAGGCGTTGGCGGGGCGTTTCGCCCGCTCCCTGTTCCGCGATGAATTCTATGGCCGCCTTTACCCCGGCGATTGCCGCGTGGTTGAGGGTGCCCGTTTCGATGGAATAGGGTGCGGCCTGCGCGGCAGTGCGCAGGCGGTCGGTCGGCAGCCGGTCGAGCAATCCGGGGCGGCTATAAAGGATGCCGACATGGGGGCCGTAAAACTTATAGGCGGAACAAAGCAGGAAATCACACCCCGCCGCCTGAACGTCGATGGTGAAGTGCGGCGCAAAGTGGACGGCGTCGACCAGCATCCAGGCGCCGGCGCGGTGGGTCAGATCCCTTACCTTATAGATATCGTTGATGGTGCCGCAAAGGTTGGAGGCCCAGCCCAGGGCTACCAGGCGGGTGCGGCCGCTCAGCTTGGAGGCGAGGTCTTCGTAGTTCAGCGTACCGTCGTGTTTGAGCCGGATCTCGTTCACCAGTATGCCGCGCTCGCGCAAGGCCAGCCAGGGCCCGCGGTTGGCCTCATGGTCGAGCTGGGTGATGAGAATTTCATCGCCCGGCTGGAGGAACCTGCCGATGGCCCGGCTCAGGGCGTAGTTCAGGCTGGTCATGTTCTGGCCGAAGGAAATGGTATGAGGCCCTTCGGCGCCCAGAAAGTCAGCCGCCAACCGGCGCGTCGAATCCATCACTTCATCCGTTTCCCGGGTGGTCAGGAATTGGCCGTGGGTATTGGCATTGGAGGTGCGGTAATAGTCGCTCATAGCGTTGATCACCTTGTCCGGTACCTGCGTTCCGGCAGGCCCGTCGAGGAAAATCAACGGATGGTCATTCAATTTTCTCTGTAGGGAAGGGAACTGGCTTCTGAACGGCTGATCCATGGTTATCCTGCTTTATTTTATGATTACTTTTATCGATTGGCAATTTTGATAAAAAAGCGCTGTATCGGTGTCACAAATTTTGAATTTTTTGAAACTTTATTTGATCAATCGAGTATAAAATTCTAAATTTACATCAGAATTCACGACAGATAATCTACCTCCACTTTAATTAGATCTCTCCCCTTCACCCAAGCACTTATCCCTTTTACTTGATTTACAGGCAAGTATCGTGTGCTACTTATCGCTTTGCTCCTTTTGCAGTCAAAAGGGATGGTATGCGCATGTTACTTTGAACTAAGGTACTAGTCAAATTATTGGTCACATAGTTACAACCATCATGAACAGAAACATTACGCTGTGTCTGCTCTTTTTGTATGCACTGTCATTTTCTCAAAAACTTAACGGTCAGACGATCTGGCCGGGCGACGTCAATAACAACGGCATCGTCAACGGGATAGATTTTGTTTACTGGGGTTATGCATTTGAACGCACCGGCCCGGCAAGGCCGACCACCAACGCACAATGGGCAGCTCAGACCATGCCCGCTCCCTGGACGGACAATTTCCCTGGAAACACCAACTACGCCTACGGCGACTGCGACGGCAGCGGGACCATCAATAAAGATGACCTGAACAACGCCATCCGCCAGAATTTCTGGAAATCCCACGGCAACCCTTCTACGGACAACTGGCAGGTCGGAACGCCCAGCAATCCGCCGCTGACCATCACGCCCGTGAACGCCACGGTAGCGCCGGGCGCCCGCATCGACCTGCAGGTAGACCTCGGTACAGCCGCCAAAAAGATCACCCGTTTCCTCGGGCTGGCCTTTAAGATCAGCTATAGCGGTCAATTCGTCAAAAGCGACGCACTGGCCTTTACACCGGCGTCCAACGCCTGGTACGACCCCTCCGGCGCCGTCTCCACCAGCTTCGCCTGGGGCTCCGCCGACGCGGGCAAAGGGGAAGTGGCCGTCGTCCGCGTCAATCACCAGAACGTAGCCGGATACGGCACCCTGGGTACCCTTTCCTTTTTCCTGAAAGACAATCCGGGCGTCAATTTACCGGCCGTTTTCCATGTCACAATCGAAGGGGCTTATCTGATAGACGCCTCCATGAACATCCTGCCCCTTTCTCTTGGAGAGGCGGATGTGATCATCTCCGGCAATTCCCCCACGCCCAACTGCCCCGAAACCGTCGATCCGGTTTGCGGCAGCAATGGCGTCACCTACCTGAACAGCTGTTATGCCGAAGCAGCCGGCGTGTATGATTATACGCCCGGCGTCTGCAATCCCGGCTGTGTGGATCCCGCTCAGATCGACCCGAACGCCATTTGCACCGCCGTTTACCAGCCTGTCTGCGGTTGCAACGGCGTGACGTATGCCAACGCCTGCGTAGCCGACGCCAACGGGGTGGTTTCCTATACCCCCGGCCCCTGCAGCGCCAATAATGACTGCTACGATCCCAACCTCGTGACAACCAGTGCGGGGACAACGATCAATTATGCCGACGGCTCCCTCAACTTCAACTGCCCGACCGCCTACCAGCCGGTTTGCGGTTGCAACGGCGTCACCTATGCCAACGCCTGCGTGGCCGAAGCCAACGGGATCACCTTCTATACGCCGGGCGCCTGCAACAGCTCTTGCGTCGACCCCTGGTCGATGGACCCCACACCCAATTGCACGTATGAATACAACCCCGTTTGCGGTTGCAACGGCGTGACCTATACCAACGCCTGCATGGCCGAAGCGGCCGGGGTACAGTCCTGGTCGACTGGCCCCTGCGGCAGCTCCTCGCCATGGTGCGCCGAAGCCGTCAGCATTCAATGCGGCGACTTCCTGGCCTACGAAACCAATGCGGGCGCAGGCAACCAGATCTCTTCCTATCCGGGTTGCTCAAGCTACTCTTTCCTGGGCCCCGACAAGGTGTATGTCTTCAACAAGACCACACCCGGCGACCTGCAGATCGGGCTGGAGATCCTTACGCCCAACCTGGACCTGGACCTGTTCCTGCTGCAAGGCACCTGCAGCCAGCTGACCTGTCTGAAGGCCAGCACTACCAACAACTCCCAGACCGAGAATGAGGGGATCGTCCTGGAAGACGCCCCTATCGGCACCTATTATATCGTAGTCGACGGCCAGTTCGCCAATTCGGTCGGCAATTACCGGCTGGAACTGAGCTGCGGATACCTGGTTTGCAGCAACGCGATCGAACTGGAATGCAACCAACCGTTCAATTACAATAATATCAACGGCGACGACAACGTCTCCCTCTACGGTTGCGGCAACGTGTACAACGTGGAGAACAACGGCCCCGAGGTCGTTCATACTTTCACGGTGACTACGCCGGGCCAGGTA
This sequence comes from uncultured Lewinella sp., assembly GCA_937873655.1. Classification (GTDB taxonomy): domain Bacteria; phylum Bacteroidota; class Bacteroidia; order Chitinophagales; family Saprospiraceae; genus JACJYC01. The sequence goes on from CALMYQ010000096.1 coordinate 76,371, forward strand.
AGCGTAAACCTCACCGGCCTTTCCGCCAACCTGGAATTGTTCCTGCTCAATTCCTGCGACCGGGGCGATTGTCTGAAATACAGCCAGAATCCCGGTAACGCCAACGAATCCGTTTCTGCCTACCTCCAACCCGGTACCTACTATGTGGTGGTGGACGGTTTCAACGGCGCGACCAGCAATTATATCCTGACAGTCAATTGCAACAGCAGCTGCAACCTGGCGCTGACCAGCGTTACCTCTACGCCTTCAGGCTGCGGTGCTAATAATGGAACCATCACCGTTACCTCTTCGGGAGGAACACCCGGGTACCTGGTCAAGTACTGGGGGCCGGTATCCGGCAGTTTCACCACTTATGCCAACTCCTGCACCATCTACAACCTGCCCCCGGGCACCTATACCGTCAAAAAGACCGACGCCAACGGCTGCTCGGATACGGAAACCGTGACCATCTATTCGACCGGAAACCTGACCTTCTCCGCTACGCCGACCCCGGCAACCTGCGGCATGTCGGGCAAGATCTCGGTTTACGTCTCCAACGGGTCGCCGACGTACCATGTTTACGTTACCGGCCCGGTCAACAAGAATTTCACCAGCAGCAGCAACAGCTTCAACATCAATACGCTGCCTGCCGGCACTTATACCGTTACCATTGTCGATGCCAACGGATGCTCCGCCTCCAAGCAAGTAACGATCACCTCGCAAGGCAGCAATTTCACTTTTACCGCCACGCCCAACCCGGCCGGCTGCGGCCAGTACGGGTCGGTCCATATCGAGACCCATTACGGCGTAGGGCCTTATGTCGTGCTGGTTTCGGGCCCGGTCAGCGGCAGCGCCAATACGAGCAACAACAGCTTCAACATCATCAACCTGCCCGCCGGCACCTACCAGATCACCCTGGAGGACTCCAATTGGTGTTCTTATTCCAAGACCGTCACCATCGGACAGTCGGCATTGGAAATCACGACCTCGGTAAACAACGGCATCTGCGGCCAGAACGGCGGCATCAACGTGCATATCGCCAACGGCGTTCCGCAATACAACATCTCATGGAGCGGCCCGGTCAACGGATCGACCACCACCTCCAACAGCAATTATCTCATTCCCAACCTGCCGTCGGGTACCTACCAGATCCAGGTAGAAGACGGCAACTGGTGTTCGAATTATCTTTCTGTAACCGTTTATAATTCCGGAGGGGGGCTGGAAACTGACGTTGTCCCCATCGACGCTTCATGCGGGCAACCGGGTTCGTTGTGGATCGACATCTATAACGGCTCGGCGCCATATCACATCCAATGGTCCGGCCCTTCCTCCGGTTATACCAACACCAATAACAACGGTTTGGACATTCCCAACCTGCCCGCCGGCTGGTACACCGTCGTCATCACGGACGCCAACGGCTGTTCCAGTTCCTCCAATATACAGATCCACTCCGGCGGCAGCCTCGGGATCAGCGTATCGGGTACAAACGGCATGTGCAACTCGGCAGGTTCCATCTGGGTATCCATCAACGGCGGCCATCCCAACTACACCGTGTCCTGGACCGGGCCGGCCAGCGGGTCAACCACCGTCGGCGGCACCGGGTATGACATTACGGGGCTGCCATCCGGCACCTATACCGTGACAGTGACCGACAGCCAGGGCTGCTCGGCCTACAAAGTAGTGGTCCTGACCAATTCCAGCGGCACCCTGACCATACAGCCGACCATTTATCCGGCAACCTGCGAAGCGCCCGGCCGCATATGGCTGGATGTCAGCGGCGGCGCCGGCGGCCCTTACCACATTACCTGGACCGGGCCGGTCAGCGGCAATGCCTATACCAATAATTCAGGCGGTTACAATATCGAAGGCACCCCCGGCGGATCGTATGTCATCACGGCCACCGACGAGAACGGGTGCACCGCCACCAAATACGTCAATGTACCCAACTACGAGAGTACGGTAGTGGTCTCGCTCACGGCGCATGACCAATATTGCGCCCAGAACGGGATCATTTTCGTCAGCTTCTCCGGCGGAACAGGGCCTTTCACCGTCGCCTGGAGCGGCCCCTCCTCGGGTAACTTCTCCACCGACAGCCACAGCACCATGATACAGAACCTGGTGGCGGGCACTTACCAGGTGGTGGTTACCGATTCCCACGGTTGCTACGGCATGAATACGATCCACCTGAATGAAAACGGCGGACTGGATATCGACCTGACCGCCGAAAACGGCAATTGCGGTGAAAACGGCGCCGTCTGGGTCGACATCAACGGCGGCGAACCTTACTATACCATCAACTGGAACGGGGCGGCCAGCGGCTCCATTACCCTTTCCGGTACCGGCTTCAACATCACCAATGTCCCGGCCGGCAACCTGACGGTAACCGTCACCGACGCCAACGGATGTTCAGATGTTGAGACCGTTTATGTCGGCTCCAGCGACCTCCAGGCCTGGATTGAGGCCCAGAACGGCGATTGCGAGGAATTGGGCTACATCTACGTCGGCATCATGGGCGGCTCTCCGGCTTATACGATTACCTGGACCGGCCCTGAAAGCGGCACCCACACCGGCAACAGCACGGTCTATACCATCGAAAATCTGTGGGAAGGCGCCTACCACGTTGTAGCTACCGACGCCAACGGCTGCTCGATAGAAACCGATATTGACGTGTATAATGACGACAATATGGACGTGGAACTGACCGCCGAACCCGGAAATTGCGGCGAAAACAACGCCATCTGGGTTGAGATCAGCGGCGGATCGCCTGACTATACCATTGCCTGGAACGGGCCTGCCGGCGGATCAGCCACAACCTCCGGATCAGGCTACAATATCACCAATCTGCCTTCCGGCAATTATACCGTGACGGTGACCAATGAGAACGGCTGCTCCGACATCTCTACCGTTTACGTAGAGAACGACGGCAACCTGGAAGCCTGGATCGAAGCCCAGAACGGCAGTTGCGAAGAACTGGGCTATATCTACGTCGGCATCGACGGCGGTTCGGCGCCCTATACCGTCACCTGGACGGGCCCCGAAAGCGGCACCCATACCGGCAACAGCCCGATCTATACCATTGAAGAGCTCTGGGAAGGCAACTACCACGTGGTCGTAACCGACGGCAACGGCTGTACCGTGGAGGCTTACGTCGATGTGTACAATGCCGATCAGATAGACGTCCAACTGACGCCCGAAGGCGGCGAATGCGGCGGATACGGCGCCATATGGGTTGAAATCGACGGCGGGTCTCCGGATTATACCATTTCCTGGAGCGGACCGGACGACGGCTCCGTCACCACCTCCGGAACCGGCTACAACATCACCAACCTGCCGGCCGGCCAATATTCGGTAACGGTAACCAATGAAAGCGGCTGTTCGGACGCAGCTTCCGTGACCCTGCAAAGCACCGGCAACCTGGAAGCCTGGATCGAAGGCCAGAACGGCGATTGCGAGGAACTGGGCTATATCTACGTCGGCATCGACGGCGGTTCGGCGCCTTATACCATCACCTGGACCGGGCCCGAAAGCGGTACGCATACCGGCAACAGCGCGGTTTATACCATTGAAGAGCTTTGGGAAGGGGATTACCACGTCGTGGTGACGGATGGAAACGGCTGTACCACCGAAGGGGATGTCTCCGTTCATAATCAGGGCAGCCTCAATTTCGAACTGACCGGCGTTGACGGCGTTTGCGGCGGATACGGCAGCATCGTGGTCGATATCACTTCCGGCGGACCCAATTACACCATCGAATGGTGGGGCCCCGAAGAAGGATCCACCGTCACGGGCAACGATTCCTATACCATTTGGGAACTGACCCCGGGTACTTATACGGTCAAGGTAACGAACAGCATGGGCTGCATGGAAACCGAAACCGTGACCATCGGCAATTCAGGATCCCTGGAGGCGGTGATCGAAACCCAGAACGGCAACTGCACCCAGCAGGGTTATATCTATGTCGAGGCTCTGGGCGGTTCACCGGCCTATACCGTTACCTGGACCGGACCGGAAAGCGGCACCCATACCGGCAATAATCCGGTTTACGTCATCGAAGACCTGAATGCGGGCACCTATCATGTCGTCGTAACGGATGCCAGCGGTTGTACCGATGAATCCACGGTGACGATCTACAATTCAGCCAACAACCTGGATATAGCGGCGCTGGTCACCAACGGCAACTGCAGTGAAAACGGCCATATCGTGGTCCAGATCAGCGGCGGTTCTCCGGCTTATACCGTTACCTGGACCGGGCCGGTCAGCGGTTCCACCACCGTTAACGCCACGAGTTACACGCTGCAAAACCTGCCTTCCGGATTTTACTACATCGAAGTAACGGACAGCAACGGCTGCACGGATGATGCCAACGCCGAGATCAACAACGGCGCAGGCGATTTTTACGCCGAACTGACGGTACAAAACGGACCTTGCGGCGGCCTTGGATCCATCTGGATCGACTTCTTCAACGGCACGCCCGGCGGCGGGTATACCATCACGTGGACCGGCCCCTCGTCCGGGTCGGTGGGCATCTCGAACGATTTTTACGATATTCCGAACCTGACGACCGGCGAATACACGGTTACCATCACCGAGGGCGGCGGCTGCGTCTATACGGAAACCGTCTGGATTACCACCATAGTGGATAACCTCACCGCAACCGCCGGTCCTTACGGCGGCAGCTGCGACAATCCGGGCGCGATCGAGTTCTCCATCGACGGCGGTACAACGCCTTATACGATCACGTGGCAGAGCACCAACTCGCAGGGCAGCATCCAGACGAACAACCCGAATTACCTGCTGCAGCCGCTTCCGACCGGCATTTACAACATCACGGTCAGCGATGCCAACCAATGCTCGGACAATATCAGCCTGCAGTTGTTCAATACGCCGAACACCCTGAGCCTGGTGACCTCGCCGATCAACCCGGGTTGCGGCACATACGGCGCCATCGGCATTTCCATCAGCGGAGCGCCCGGCCCGTACCAGATCGAATGGACCGGCCCGGACAGCAATACCGGCGCTACGAATGAGACCAACTATACCATCAATAACCTGGAAGCGGGAACGTACAACATCACCGTAACCGCAGGTAACGGCTGTACCCGGTCCACCTCCATTACGCTGGTACCGACTTCCCAGCCGCCGATTGCCCACTTCTCCACCACGATGAACGGCCTGTCGGTGCAAACCAATAATACCAGCTCTCCGGGCACCTACTTCTGGTCGTTCGGCGACGGCTCAACCGCTACGTCGGCCAATCCGTCCTACACCTATTGGGATGCCGGCACCTACCAGATCTGCCTTACCGTGAACAACGGTTGCAGCACCACCCAGTACTGTCAGTACGTGGTGGTCAGCGCTCCGGAGAGCTCGGTCATTCTGAATGTAGATGAAAAAACAGCCTCAAGCGGCAGCACAGTCAACGTACCGGTCATGATCGACCATTGCAGCTCGATCGTTTCCCTCTCCGGCAGCATTGCTGTAGAGAACGGCGCAGTCGCCGCTGTCACAGGCATCATGCCGGGGGCTATCCATCCGCAATACAATCCGGCGAACAAGACCTTCAATTTCTACGACAACGGCGGTGAAGGGTTGCCGGTGACGTCCAACGAGATCCTGTTCTACATCACGGTGCAGGTAACGGGCAGTCCGGGTCAATCCACCCACCTGCGCCTGACCAGTTCGCCGCTCATCATCGAAGTGGGCAGCATGCAGAACGGCTCGGCGGTTGTCCTGCCCTATGTTTCGATCCAGGGTTCCGTCACCGTAGGTCAGTACGCTCAGATCGCGGGCGCCGTACAAACCTATTGGAACGAAGGTATCGAGGATGCTGAAGTGGTCATTGCCGGCGAGAACTACAATACGACCGAAATGACGGATGAGAACGGCGCATACCACATGCCCGATCTGGAAATGGGGCACGAATACCAGGTTTCGGTCGACAAGGATTCCGACCCCGCCAACGGGTTGTCCACCTACGCGCTGTTTATCGGTCAGCGGTTCATCCTCGGCATGGAGCCGGCGCAGATCACTTCGCCGTATCAGGTCATCGCCGGTGACGCCAACTGCAGCGGTTCGTTTACCACCATCGACCTGTTCCTGATCCAGCAGCTGATCATCGGCACTACCGACCATTTTGCGCAATGCCCCTCCTGGGTGTTCGTTTCGTCGGGTAACAACCAGATGCCGGCAGCCTTCGACGCTTACAACGTATTCCCGTACAACGATCACTATGAATACATGGTCGACCACGATATGCAGTCCGATTTTGTCGGCGTCAAGGTGGGCGACATCCTGGGGCATGCCAACCCGCACAATTTCATCGATCCGGACGACAACGGCGAGCCGCGCAACACGGAAGCGCTCAGCCTGCAGGCTGTTGACCGCCATGTGGCAGCCGGCGAAACGATCGAAATTCCGGTGACGGCCGCCAATTTCAATGAGATCGTCAGTTACCAGTTCGGCGTGGAATTCGACCCGGCCAAACTGACCTTCTCCGGTTTTGCGGCTTCCGGCAACGACGCGTTGTCCAATGTAGTGGCCGGCCTGAATGCCGTGAACGAAGGCGGCGTCAAACTGAGCTGGTTCAGTCTCAACGGTCAGGGCGTAGCCGTTAACCCGGACGAAGTGCTGTTCACGCTCAGGTTCCAGGCAACCGAAGACCTGGAAAGCCTCGGAAATGCCGTCAGGATCGGCTCCCATTTCATCGGGGTCGAAGCTTACGACGCGTCCGGCGACCTGAAAAATGTGACGCTCAACTGGAACAGCGCCCTGACCGGCACTGCCGCTGAAGCGCCCTTCGGTTACCGGTTGTACCAGAACACGCCCAACCCGTTCGCAGAGCGCTCCGTCATCCGCTTTGACCTGCCGAAAGGCATGTACGCGGAGCTGATCATCCGCGACAACCTCGGAAGAGTTGTCAGGAATATCACGGGCAATTTCGCAGCGGGCCAGAACGCGATAGAGATCACGACCGACGAAATCGGCGGCGGCGTATTCCATTACACCCTGAAAACAGCGGATTTTTCCGCTACCAGGAGTATGGTTATTATGAAGTAAATCGTTATTTACGGTAAAGGCAAATCGAGAGTCATCCGGAGTCCGGATGACTCATTGCCTTCCGGTTTTCAGCATACTATGACAACACTTGCCAGGGGGATCTACATCTTCCTGGCCTGATTTTTTTCCCAAAAACCGTCCTGTTCCGGTATGGAACGGGCTTTTAACATTTTGCGATACTATGAGAAAAAAGTGGTTGACTGTTTGGATCGCTTTTTTTACGGTGACATTCGGCCCAAACGCACAGACCCTTCAATTATCCCTGCCTGACCAGTCGGCGCCTGCAGGCCAGGTTGTCGACGTACCGATCTCCGTCACAGATTTCAATGAGATCGTCAGCATGCAATTCTCCATTCAATGGGATACCGCCGTCATCCGGTACCAGTCGTTTGCGGAAGCCGACCTGGACAATGTTGCCATCGGCGACCTGCAGGCTCCGGGCGGCGTCCTGCGGCTTTCCTGGTTCGATCTGGACGGGGTGGGCAAAACCCTGCCCGACGGCAGCGCAGCCGTTATCCTGAAATACCTCGTGACCGGCGAAATCGGCGCAACCACCCCCGTGACCATAACCGATTCGCCCCTGCCGGTGCAGATTTACCGGGCGGGCGCAGAGCCCGGATTATACGACCCGGTGGACCTGGAACAGGACCCGGGCTCCGTAACCGTCACGGGTCAGGTCACCGTCGGCATTGTCGTCGGCGATATCAGCTGCTTCGGGGCCGGCGACGGATTTGTCGACCTGACGGTTCAGGCACAGAGCGCATATACGCTGTCGTGGACAGGGCCGGACTTTAGCGCCGACACGCCGGACATTTCGGGGTTGTCGCCCGGGACCTACCACCTGAACATTGCAGACGAAAACGGCGGCCCGCTCTATCAGCAGGATATAACCATACAGGAGCCCGCCCAGCTTTCCGCCCAAGCCGCAGTGACCGGCCCCGATTGCTCAAGCCCGGGATCGGCATCCATCTCGGTGACCGGCGGGACAAGCCCTTATCAATTTGACCTGACCGGAACGCCGCAGCAAAGCGGCGCATTCACCGGGTTGCAACCGGGCGATTATGCGGTCACGGTGACCGATGCCCGCGAATGCACCGCATCGGTAAGCTTTACCGTTGGTGAAGGCGACTTGCCAGATGTGGATCTGGGCGGAACGCGCGCCTTGTGCCAGGGCATGCCGGTAGTCCTTTCTCCGGGTGCTTTTGCAGTTTATGCCTGGTCGACCGGGGCGGATACGCCCGAAATTACCGTCAGCCAACCGGGCGCGTACAGCGTTACCGTCACCGACGAGGCGGGATGCCAGGCTTCGGACACGGTTACGGTTACCCAGGGCGAGCAGGTCGAACTGACGATCGAAAGCCAGTTTCACCTGATTTGCCCGGGCGATTCGATCCAGGTTGAGGTGGCCGGCGCCGACCAATACCGGTGGCTGGATCCGGAGAGTACCCTGTCTGCAACGGACATTCCCGATCCGGTCGCTTTCCCGCAGGAAACCACCACCTATACCGTGATCGGCATGGGGCAGTGCAGCAGCGATACGATTGCCGTCAAGGTGAACGTATTCGAGAAAATGCCCGCCGGCGCCGCTCCGGATACGTGCGTGGCATACAATACGCCTGCAGAGTTGAGGGCATTCGGCGGCGCGTTCTATGAATGGCAGCCCGCGCCGTTTCCCATCAGCGACCCGACCTCGCCCGTTGCGACCGTAGAGCCGTCCGACAGCGCCACCTATGTTGTCAGGATCACCGACGAAAACGGCTGCATCACCGTTGATTCCATGGTGGTATTGGTAGCCAACGACCCGCTTTCTTCCATCGTGGCCGTCAACATGATCACCCCTAACGGCGACGGCAGGAACGACGTACTGGAGTTCCACGGCGCCCAGAAATTCGGGCCCAATTCCCTGAAGATCTACAACCGGTGGGGCAACCTGGTGTACCAAAAGGTGAACTACCAAAACGACGATGACCGGTTTGACGGCACGTTCAAAGGGCAACCCCTTCCCGCGGGCAATTATTACTATGTGTTGTCCTTCCGAACCGGCGAGATCAAGCAAAAACTGACCATTGTCCGGGAATAACCGGCGCCCAAATCCGATGACCATGAAAAAACTATACTGGATTTTTTTATTGTTCCCGCTGCTGTCCAACGCGCAGCAACTGCCGGAACGAAGCTCCTTCTACAGCAATTCCTTCATCTGGAATCCGGCGATGACCGGCCTGTGGGATTACTGGGAACTCGGCCTCACCTATCGCCAGGAATGGCTGGGCTTCGAAGATGCTCCGGTTACCGCCACGCTCAACGTACAGTACCCGTTCCCCAAGGAGCATATGAGCCTGGGGGGATTTTTCATGCACGACAACATCAACCCCATCGTGATGAACTCTTTCGGGTTCGCCTATGCCTACCGGGTTGATCTCGGCCGGCGCCGCACCGACCTGTTGACCATCGGCCTGATGGGTACGCTCAACCATTTCTTCGTCGACGGCAAGGAGATCGTTGTGAACGACCAGGACGACCCGCTGGTCCCGACAGGGGAGAACAATAAATTCGGCCCCAATGCGGGGGCCGGCATATTTTATACTTCGTATGGAAAAAGCGAGTTTGAAAAGGACCGTTTTTTTGCAGGCCTGGCCGTCACGCAATTATTGCCCGGCAATATCCGGCTCGACGAATTCGGCAGCGACGCCAGTTTGAAAAGGAACATTCACGGCAATGCCATCGTCGGTGCAAGGTTCGTCAACGAGAATACGTTTATCGAACCTTCCCTCTGGATCAATTACAGCGCCGTCAATCTGCTGGACATGAACCTGGGTGTCCGCTTCGAGCGGGAAGACGCGTTCTGGGCCGGGCTCACCTATTCGACGACCCAGACCATTTTTCTCCAAACCGGGCTGGCGATGAAAAACGGATTGGCCAAGGACGGCGTTCTGCGCATCGGCGCATTGGGGTCCTTCAACGTCGGAACATTTGGCAAAGCGAGGGGTCTGGGATTCGAATTCTACGGCGCGTACAGGTTCGGCGACCTATAGGACAGAGCCTTCGATTGAGCTTTCTTGTTGATGGTGAAATAAAAGGTCGATCCTTTTTTGAGGTCGGAATCGATCCAGATCTCACCCTCGTATTGGCTGACAATTTTTTTGCAGGCTGCAAGGCCGATTCCAAGCCCTTCATATTCAATCCGGTTATGAAGCCGTTTGAACAAATCGAATATGGATTGCTGGTCCTCTTTCCGGATACCGATACCGTTATCGCTAACCCTGAAAAGCCAGTATTTTTTGCAATCCCGGCCTGAAATGGTGATGGAGGGCCGGTCGTTGACATTGTACTTGATCCCGTTGGAGATCAGATTTTGAAAAATAATGCCGAGGTGATCGGGATCGCAATCTACGACATCGGGCATGGTTTCCAGGGTTATGTCGGCGTTTTTCTCCCGGATCAGGGTTTGGATATCCTTCAGTTTTTCGCGGATGACCAATTCGGGAAGCGCATTCCCGGTTTTGGTCCCGTCCTGGTCCAATTTGGCGAATTCAAGCAATTTCTGGATCAGATTTGACATGCGATACGTGCCCTCCATGGCAAACCGGATGTATTCCTTTCCTTCATTATCCAGGACCCTGTTGTAGCGCCGGTCGATCAAACGGACATAATTCCCGATCATCCTCAGGGGTTCCTGCAAATCGTGTGATGCCAGGTAGGCAAATTGTTCAAGGTCTCTGTTGGACCTGCGGAGCGTTTCCACAGATTTTTCCAGCAACAGGGTTTTCTCCTTCATCCGCTTTTCAAGCGACTCCTTCTGCCGCCGAAGGTCCCGGATCAGGGTCGTGATGGTCGAATTGCTGGACCTCAGTTCCCGGTCATACACCAGCATAAACCCCAGAAACAGGCCCATGCCCAGGAATCCTTTATAAAAATACAGGAAAACGGCATGCGGAATCGGAGCCGGGTTGAAATAGGGCGAAAGCAAAATGATCAGGGCGGATATCATGAACAAACCGCTGTAATACCAGACGACTTTCCTGCCTTTGAAGATATACAGGGAGATGATGAAAAAAGAAAGAACAATAAAGGCGCTGGTCTGTACGGCATGCCCCCAAAGGGTGTAAACACTGAACAAGGCGGCCGGACTGCTCAGGCCGATATGCCAGGCCGGTTCATTGTAGCCCAACCGGTTGATCCAGAAAATGAGGACCAGCACGCCGGCGCACGTCAGGTTCATAACAACAGAAGGTACAGAGCCTGCCGCGACGTACACAAAATGACCGGCGGCGCACGTGCCGAGCATGGAGATGACCAGCACATTCAAAAGCCGGACGTTAAATCCGTCCACAGCCTTTTTTTGTTGGCCTAACCCCGAGGTTAATACCTTCTCCAACAATTCTTGTGTCTTGTCCATAGCAAAGGGGGCCTGGAATCTGAATGTGTTCTATCTCAGATACGGAATTACGGCCAAAAGGTTATGGTATCTTGTTCAAATATTTGATTTTTTTAAATTCATAAACAGGAAGCGCCCCCGGGCTTGCTGCGGCCGCCAACGGCACGCAGGTTTCATTGCAACCAAGTGCGCATTACTTCTTAACTTTGTCTGAATGAGCCGGAGCATTTAAATCATGAATCGCCTTAGGAATCCTGCCTGTTTGCTCTTCCTTTCACTGGTCTGTTCCGTCCGCATGGCGGCACAAACCGAAAACTTCCGTTTTGAACAATTGCCCGAAGAGACCGGCCTCGGCAGCGGGAGTATCAATGACATTTTGCAGGACCATAAGGGTTTTCTTTGGTTTGCCACCTGGACCGGCCTGGTGCGTTATGACGGGTACGCCGCCAGGATCTACAAGCAAGACCCCGGCAATAATTTTGCCCTGAAAAGCAACAAGGTCACCGCCATTTACGAAGACCGCCACGACCGGCTCTGGATCGGCACCAATTACTCCGGCTTTTACCTCTACGACCGCGAAAAAGAGGGCTTTATCCGCTTTTCGCACGACCCCAAAAACCGGAACAGCCTGAGCTCGGACAACGTCTGGTCCATCCTGGAAGACAGCGAAGGCATCCTCTGGATCGGCACCGAAGAAGGGCTCAACCGCTTTGACCCCGTCAGGAAAACCTTTATTTGTTATGAGAACGACCCGAAGGATAACCGAAGCCTGAGCCACAATTTCGTCTACTCCCTCATGGAAATGCCCGATCACGCCGTCTGGGTAGGCACGGAAACCGGGCTCAACCGGCTGATAAAAGGGAAGAACGGCGGCGACGATTTCTTCATCCGGTATTCCCTTTCGCCCTACGGGCTTTCGCAGGAAGATTATTATTCGCATAATTTCATCAAATCCCTGAAGCCCGCCATCCACCGGCCCAATGCCTTCTGGGTAGGCACCAGCCTCGGTTTGAAATTGGTGGAATACGACAACGAGGACCTGAATAACCTGGAGGTGAAAACCTGGTACCACAATGCCGCCGACCCGACCAGCCTCAGCAACGGTTTTGTCAATGCCGTGCAGCCGAAAAGCAAAGACAGCTTGTGGGTAGCCACCATCAACGGGCTGAACCTCCTGGATATTCCTTCCGGCAAATTCAAGCATTTCACTTCCGAAAGCAGGATCCCCTTCAGCCTCAACAACAATGGCATCCGGTCCCTGTATCAGGACCGGTCGGGCATTCTTTGGATCGGCACCGAAAAAGGCGTCAACAAGCTCAACCTCAACGCCAAACCGTTCCAAAGCCTGCGCCTCAACGAAAGCGACAAGACCGACCACGTCATCACCTGCGTCATCAATACGCCGGATAAGGAAGGCCTCTGGATCGGCACCCGCGGCGGCGGATTGAACTTTGTGCCGCTCGGCCCCGAAGGCCTCGACCGCCAGGGGCTGCGCTTCTACCGCCTGTCCCCGCCCCGGTTCAGCGACCAGTCCGACATCGTTTCGGACATCATGATCGACAGAAACGGATGGCTCTGGATCGCTACGCAAGGCGCCGGCATCCTGAAGGTCAAAACCTCGGAGATCCCCAGGGAAAGCGGCCCGCTCAGCAAAATGACCCAGTACATCAAGGGCGGAGAGCGGCATAACCTGAGCGACAACTACATCATGTCGCTCCTCGAATGCCGGTCGGGCGATATCTGGCTCGGCTATTGGGACAGCGGCCTCGACCGGTACGACCCGGTCAGGGATACCCTTTATCATTACGGCGAAACCGCCGGATTCGAAGTGGACCTGAACGCTTTTCCCGTCGTCCACCTGATGGAAACCCAGGAAAACGGCCGGTCCTTCCTCTGGCTGGGCACCCGGGGCGACGGCGTGCTCAAATTGCAGTTCGATGAAAAGGAAAACAAGCTCCGGCTCATCGACAAATACCGGTACGACGAAAAAGATCCCTACAGGCTGAGCAACAACTTCATCAACAGTTTTCTCCCCGATCAGCAGGGCAATATCTGGATCGGAACCGAAAACGGCCTGAACCGGCTGACCCCCGACGGCAATCCTTCACTCTATTTCTTTGAAAACAACGGCCTGGCCAACGACGCCATTCAATCAATCCTTTGCGCAGATGACAAAGAGGTCTGGGTCAGTACCCTGCAGGGGATTTCCAGGATACAACTGACCGGGGGGCAGCCAAAAATCAAAAACTTCGACGCCTTTGACGGCTTGCTGGACAATTTCTTCGACGACAATTCGGCACTCCGGACCGCCAACGGCTACTTCGTCTTCGGCGGTATCAACGGGCTGAACTACTTCAACCCCAAAGCCATCAAAAGGGATACTATTCCGCCGGCTATCGTCATTTCCGACTTCAAGCTGTTCAACCATTCCGTTCCGGTCGGCGATTGGGGCGGCAGAAAGGCCATCCTCCAAAAAAGCATTTCCGAAACCGACCAGATCACCCTCTCCTACCGCGATAACGTCATCGCTTTCGAATTCACCGGCCTGCAGTTCAGCGAACCGCAAAAGATCCGCTACGCCTACAAGCTCGAAGGGTTTATCGAAGATTGGGTCTATACCGATGCATCCCAGCGCATAGCCCAGTATACCAATCTGCCTTACGACGATTTTGTATTCAAGGTGAAAGCCGCGAACCAGGACGGCGTGTGGAGCGAACCGGCCAGCATCCGCCTCACCATCCGGCCGCCGTTCTGGCTCACCACCTGGGCCTATGCCGTTTATTTCCTGCTGTTCGTAGCCGTCCTGCTGGGGGTGCGGCGGATCACCAAGCTGCGCGCCGAATTCAAACACAGCCTTGAACTCGAACGGTTGGAAAGGGAAAAGCTCGAAGAGGTTAACCGGATGAAATTGCAATTTTTCACCAATATCTCCCACGAGTTGCGCACCCCCCTGACCCTTATCCTCAGCCCGCTGGAACAATTGATCCGCAATCCCGATGAAAAGCCGCACCTGCACCGGATCTTCACCCGCATGCATTTCAACGCCAACCGGCTCCTGACCATGATCAATCAGTTGCTGGACATCCGGAAGAACGAGGCCGGCCTGATGAAACTCAGGGTTGGCAAAGGCGATCTGGTCAAATTTGTAAAAGAGATCGCCCTTTCTTTCAAGGAAATGGCCAAACAGCGGAATATCCGTTTCCATTTTACCGCCGATCACCCCGACCTGCCCCTCTGGTTTGACCCCGACCAGATCGAAAAAGTGCTTTTCAACCTGCTGTCCAATGCTTTCAAATTCACCCGGGACGGCGGCGAGGTCCGGATCTATGTCGGATTGAACGACGCCGGCTCCCACGCCCTGATCCGGGTCAAAGACAACGGCGCCGGCATTCCGGAAGGGGACGCAGAGCATATTTTCGATCGCTTTTTCCAGGTGGAAAACAATACGGAATCCTCCCGCAAAGGCGGCACAGGGATCGGGCTTTCCCTGGCTAAAAGCATCGTAGAAAAGCACAAGGGCGCCATTGAAGTGACCAGCAAGGAAGGCCAGGGCGCCTGCTTTACCGTCACCCTGCCGCTGGGAGAAGACCACTTCACCTGGGATGAAAAACGCCGCGGCCAAACGAATCTCCCGGCGGAAGGCAAATCGGAAAGCATGAACTTTCTGGATCCCCAGGAGGAAACATACAGCCTGCCGGCCAACCCGCTGCAGAATGCCGCTCCGAAGGACGCCCCGCTGATCCTGCTCGTAGAGGACAATCCGGATATCCGGGCCTACCTGCGGGAAAATTTCGAAAACGAATACCGGATCCTGGAGGCCGCCAACGGACTGGAAGGCCTGCAGATCGCCCGGGCAGAATGTCCCGACCTGATCATCGCCGATATCGCCATGCCCAAAATGGACGGCATCGAAATGTGCGCCAAGGTCAAATCCGAAATGATCACCAGCCATATCCCGGTCATCCTGCTCACCGCCCGAACCTCCATGGTTTTCAAGGTGGACGGGCTGGAAACCGGCGCCGACGACTACATCACCAAGCCCTTCAACATGCAGCTGCTGGCGCTGCGGGTGCGCAATCTGATCGAATCCAGAAAAAAATTGCGGGAAAAATTCGGCAGGTCCTTCGATCTGAACCCCGCCGGGGAAAACCTCAACACCCTCGACAAAGAATTCCTGGAACGGATCCGGGCAGAGGTTGAAAGCCACCTGGAAGATGAGCATTTCTCAGTCGACCAGCTCGCCGCTACACTCTGCATGAGCCGCATGCACCTCTACCGCAAGCTGAAAGCCCTTTCCGGTCAGAGCCCCAATAAGGTCATCCGGTCGATCCGGCTTAAAAAAGCGGCTCAACTCCTGCTCAGCGGGCAGTACAATGTATCGGAAGTCACCTATATGGTAGGCTACAACGACCTCAAGTCCTTCCGCGAACAATTCAAAAAGGAATTCGGCGTCAGCCCTTCCGATTACAACGGGGATTAACTTCGACTCCGCTCAGTTGCCGTTATGTATGGCTGACCCCTATTTTTTCAATCCGTCCAGCCAGATCTTCAACCGGTTCATCCATTTGTCGGCGGTGGTGGTATTGAGCATGCCGAACCCGTGTCCTCCTTTCGGATAGATATGCATTTCTGCGTCCACGCCGTGGTGCAGGCAGGCCAGGTAATACGCGATGCTGTTTTCTACTTTAACGGTTTTGTCGTCCCCGGCATGCACCAGGAAAGCGGGCGGAGAATCGGAGGTCACCTGCAGTTCATTGGAATACAATTTGATCTGGTCTTCCGGGGGCGACGGCCCCAGCAGGTTCTCCCTTGAGCCCATATGCGCGAGGCTGTCGGTGAAGCTGATCACCGGATAGATCAACACGACGAAATCGGGGCGAAGGTTGGTCTTGTCCTTGGCGTTGGGGTCGGCAGGTGTTTTATAGTGAGTGGCGGCCGTAGATGCCAGGTGGCCGCCCGCAGAGAAACCCATAATGCCGACCTGATCGGGATTGACTTTCCATTTGACCGCATTCTGGCGAACTAACCGGATGGCCTGTTGGGCATCCTGAAGCGGCGCCAGCGATTTGTCCACATTGCTGCGGTCGTCGGGTATGCGGTACTTGAGCACAACGGCGGTAATACCTACTGCATTCAATTCTTTTGCCACCAGATAGCCTTCCTTGTCAATGGAAGTGCCGCGGTACCCCCCTCCGGGGCAAATGACGACCGCCATACCGTTCGGCCGTTTCGGTTTGAAGAGCGTATAGGTCGGCTGCGTCGTATAGGAAATAAAGCGTTGCCCGTTCGGTCGCGTTTCTACCTGCTCAAGCGGCTCGGACGCTTTGAAATTCGGGATCTCGCCCTGATAAAGCGGCAAGGTTTCACCCCCTTCCTGACCGGAAAGCAGGGTGATTTTTACGATAACGGCCAAAAGCAGTAATATTTTCTTCATCATTCGTTGGTTTGTTCTTCCTCCAAATATAACAGTATTATTTACTTGCCTTTTCTTATGGTTGTTAAATAACTTGACTTCCTGAGCATTTTGGATTATGTTTGAATCTGAACATTTTCTATCCCTCAAGATAATTCATAACTAAAACCCTTATACTATGCTCTTGATCGACCACACTACTGGTCAAATCCTGAACCGATGCGAATAATAACCAAACTCAAAATAGTCATCCCAATCCTCTGCTTCATTCAGGTATGGCTAAACGGCCAACCCACCGCCATGTTCGAAGCCACCATCTGGTTTGAAGACGCTGTCGGAAACCGGGATTCCATCGTAGTGGGATACGATACGCTGGCCACAGAGGATATCGATCCGGCATTCGGCGAGGCGGAGATCACGAGTCCTTTTGATTCGGTTTTTGAGGTGCGGGCTGGGACGCTGGATTATTTTTATAAATTTAAACTTTCAGAGAAGATAATCGGAACTCCCGCACGGATTCATTTTGGATCAGACGCTGGATGTTTCATCGACTCAGGAGCCTTTATCTACATATGGGCCAAACACCAACCGGTCAAGATCTGGTGGTCCAGGCAGGTGTTCAACGACGTGTACTGCAACCGGGGCGGTTTGATCAGCAATCACTGGCTAAACGAAGTTGCCAATCCGTACGACTGGGATGAATTCCCGCAGCAAGCCTATTGGTGCATGGCGGTGGACGACAGCCTGGTGATTGACCTTTCCGGGCCGATGTATATGGGTTTGTTGGTATCAACTCCCGTAGAAATCGAAAAGGAAGTAGAAGGCCTTGGCGTACAGACTATTTACGGGATGCGATACCTATCCTCGTCGCCGCATTATTCGCCCTGCCTTTCGCATCTTTCCGCCGATACAACGCCGTCAGGAGCCATCGGGAATTATTTGTCGTTGGCGCCGAATCCCGCGGAAGGCGCCGTCCGGTTGATCACGGATCGATTGCAGGATCTCCGGCTGGTCCACATTTACGATTTACAAGGGCGTCTGGTTCGCTCATTCCCAAATCCCGTAGCAGATGAACTGGATATTTCCGGGTTGACAACAGGCATTTATCTGGTAGAAGCAGTTGGAAAGGACGGCGGGCGGCATATTCAAAAACTGGTGAAGTTGTAGCTTTCTGCGCTGCCCGGCATGTTTACTCAAGTCGGAGACTTGCCGGGCAGCCGCATGGAGCCAAAGCCGCTCGCGGGCGGCTAAAAGGAGGAACCGGGCAGCCTCACCCTTTTAGGAGCGCAAAGCGGGCTGACATAAACCCACCTCCACTCTATGGGCTATGGCGGACGGAGCCATCATAAACAATGTGAATCAAGGGTTGAATCCACAATAAATGTGCCGTCATGCACAAAATATCGGTAGCATGATGGTAATCAGGCGTTTTTGGCGTACCAAGGGCATGTATGCCGTAGGTGCGCCTGCATATCGTAGGTATGTCATATGAGGTCATCACATCGCATACCTACGGCATGCTGAACCACGTTTACCCGATTCGTCTACTGAGATTTGATCCCTACGGGATTCTTTAACCCTTGATTCGCATAAACCATCACCTCACCACACCAACCGCCTGCGAACCCGATCTCCCCGAATTGTCCACCACAACCCAGTATATCCCCGCCGGCAGGGCATCCCCCAGGGAAAGGCTCAATTCATGACTTCCGGCAGGCAGCGGGCCTTCAAACAATTCCTTAACCCGTTTTCCGGCCGCATCCAGCAGCGAGATCCGGGATTGTCCCGAACGGGACGCTTCGAATTTCACCCGGGTTTCGCCGCCCGTGACCGGATTGGGATAAATATCAAAGGCAACGGTTTCCCTCACAGGAGGGTGAACGCCGGTGGTATTGCCGTCCAGCAGGAAAGCCAGGTCCCAGGTCACAGCGGGAATGGGAATGACAACGTTGCCGTTCTGTACGGTTACGGCATCCGACATTTCCTCCGCGCCGGTCAGGCAATTGAACCAGCGGACCTGGTAGTCTCCGTTTTTCATGCCGCTCAGGTTCAAGGTCGCTCCCTGGACGGCATTCGGCGCGCCGTTCTCCTTGACGTAAACGTGGTTGTAGCGGTGATTGAGCACCCAGCCGGCCAGCTTTCGTCCGTCCTGCGATTTAAGGGTGTAGGCATCCAGTGCCTGCCCCAGGCCCGAAAACTCGTAGGAGGCGATGGTGATCCAGTCCGTGCCCGTATTGTCTACTTTGATGGTGTGAGGCCCGGCCGGAACGGCTATCGAAAAGGACTGGTTGGGGCCGGCTGATTGGTCCAGCTTCAGCACGCCGTCCAGCCAGATGGCGATCCGCGGCATGGTGCCCACCTCTGAGGCTGTTTTTACTTTGAAATCACCGGCTGCCGGATAATTCACGCTAAACGTCGGCGGGCTGCGGAAGCCGGTATTCCAGGACGAACCGTACAGGTATACACCCAGTTGCGCCCCGGCAGGTAGTACGCTGCCGCCCGGGCCGATGGTGATATCTCCATCAGCGATGATGCCCCAGCCCAGGGAAGGGGTCAACTGGAAGTTGTCCGGGGCATTTTGCACCTGAGCCGCCGCCGGTCTGAAATCGCCCGTGTGAAGGTCGATTTGGGCGGCCACGGCCGAAACCCCGGTGTAATGCGTGTACAGGTTGCGTTCCTCCACATAGCTGTCCCACCACCACTGCATGCCCGTGCCCAGCCCGCCGGAAAACAGGCCGCCCCACAGGCAGTTGTGGACGTGTATCCCGCCGGGGTCGAGCGCACCCAATCCGGCGGCCGACCCGCTGAGGCCGAATTCGCCGTTCAGCGTCGGTTTGCCGTAATCGGCCAGGAAGGCCGTATTCCCGCCTGCGAGCACCCGCTCGATATTGGGGGTGGG
Source organism: uncultured Lewinella sp. (assembly GCA_937873655.1). GTDB lineage: Bacteria > Bacteroidota > Bacteroidia > Chitinophagales > Saprospiraceae > JACJYC01. The sequence continues at coordinate 96,093 of CALMYQ010000096.1, forward strand.
CAGGTAATAGTGGGTTTGGGTAAAATCCATATCCGGATGGCTCCAGGCCTCCTGGTAGCGGTCGTCGGCATAGCTTGTGCTCACCAGGTGGCTGCGCACGTCGATCTGTTTGAGGTAGGCGGCCATTTCGCCGTGCCAGGCGCTGATCTCGGCCTGGTGGTCGTCGAAGTTATCCGTCCAACCCACCTCATTGAACAGCTCCCAGTTCATGATGCTGCGCTGGAATCCCCACCTGGCTACGGTGTACCGCAACCTGTTTTTAAGAGTCGCCTTTGCGGCCGGATGGGTGAAGAAATCCCAGGTGTTCAGACAGGGGCCGCCGTTGGCTGAATTATAAGGGCTTTCGCTCCAGTTGGGGTTGACCTGCGAGGATACCTGTCCGTGGTGATTGAGGCAGAACATGACGTAAACGCCGTCCTGTACACAGCGGTCGAACAGCCAATCGAGGTAGAAGGCGTTGTTCTGTTTGTACTTTCTCAGGCCCTGATACCCGTTGTTGAGCCATTCCAGGCCAAGCCCCCAATGGCACATCCAAAGGCGGATGAAATTGCCGCCGTTGGCGGAGAGTTTGGTCAGCCAATTGGAATAATCCACCATCGGATTGCTGGTGTACCAGGCCATGTTCTCCCCGACGGGGATGAATTGGCCGCCCTCGTCAAAATACAGGAAATTGGTCTGGTCGCTGCGGATAAACCCCTGATTTCCGGCCGACGGGGCAACGCATTCGAAGGTTTGGGCCGGGAATGTACCCGTCCCGGAAGCGTTGGTACAGGATAGCGTATAGTTCCAGGCGCCGGTTTGGTCGGGCGAAAACCGGACCTTGAAGCCGCCTGTACCCGACGGGACAATAGCGCCGGTTTGCGGGTTGGAAACGGTATAATCCTGCATGAAAAAACCGTCAACCGTTTCGGGTATGCCGTCGGGGCCGGTGAACACGGCTTGTACCCGGACATCGTCATAGTCGTACGGGTTGGCGTAGGTTGCGGTCAGGTTCAGGGCAACCTCGAATTTGCCGTACTGCTCCACTTGAACGGAGACCGGGGTTGCACCGTTTATGACCGGAGTCTGGGCGTTCGCTGTCTGCAAGGCTAGGAAATTTACGGACAAAAAAAGCGGGTAGAATTTTTGCTTCATGGTGTTTGTTTTGGTAGGATCGGTGAATTAATAAGTGTCGCTTTCGACAGGCGAGGGATTTTGGCTCTAACCAAAGCGAGGGTTCACGAGCTTAGCCATAGCTAAGTGAGTTGGTTCCTCAACGCTGGGTAGGGTCAAAAGCCCTCCTGGAAAATCTGACAGTTATTATTTCAGCGGTCCTTTAACCGTTCAGAAACAAAAATGCCGGCACACGAAGCGCCGGCGCAAATTAGTATGAAACTTGTCAAGTTGGTTTGTCGCTTCCGGGAAATCATTTGTCGCCGACAGGAATTGAATCCGACCCGCTTTGGAGCGTGATCAGCGGCGGTCCGGTAGGGGTCGTTTTCCTGTTCTTTCTTATTTGCCTGCTCAAGGGCTTCACCTCCTTTTCAAAAATGGTGACCGGATGCCGGTAAAACGCCCGGAAATCCGCCGCGCTCACCTGGTTCGGATAAGGACCGAAATAGTGGTGGTCGTTGGCGTTGCGCCAGAACAGCACGTAGGAGATCGATTTGGCGCCGGGTTCGGGCAGGATACCTTGCAGCAGCACCTGCGTCCACCAATCCGGTTGCGGAATCCCCATATAGCCGGTTTCGGCCAGGGCGATGGGCTTGCCTTTCCGGTCGGCAACTTCGCGGAGCAGCTGCAATTTTTGCTTTAAGCGTGCGATCCCCGTCAGGTCCTTGACGCTGCCGTAGCTGTCCATCGTCAGCATGTCCACCCATTCGTCGCCGGGATAAAACCGCAGGTAGTCTTCTTCCGTCAGGAAATTCTCATCCGTATTGAAAACGTAGATCAGGTTGTGCAGCCCTTTCACATCGCGCAGGTACCGGACGGTGAATTGCCAAAGTGCTTTATATTCGTCGGGCGTGACGTGCGTATTTCCCCACCAGAACCAAAAACCCGTATGTTCGTGAAAGGGCCTGAACAGAATGGGGATATTCTTCCGTTTCAAAAAACCGCCCGCTTTCAGGTCGCCTACAAAATCGGCGAACCGGTCGAGGCTGGCCGTATAGGCGTCGTGTTGCGGTCCGCCCGGCAGGATATCCCGGACCGCGGCGGTCGTATCCCAGGCAGAACCGCCCGTATGGAAATTGTCCATATGCCAGCTCAGGGTAATGATACCGCCGCGTTTATAACCTTCTTTGATCCAACCTTTCATTTTCCGGAAGTTTACGGTATCCAGGTTTTGAACCGCATCTGCATGTTCCAGATCGCCGAGTTCCCATCCGTATACAGCCGGGTAATCGCCGCAGACCCCTTTCACATCGGATCCGCCCTTTACGTCCTTCCAGCCCACGCCGTATGCCAGGTCGTCTTGGTGACCGATCAGGACTTTCCCTTCGTTTTCAATCCCCATCAGGAACTGATACACCTGACGCGTATTTTTCTCAGCCTGGCGGTCGACCAGTTGAGAGGATTGAGCGAACACAGCCATGCCGGTACCAAACATCATGGCCACCGATAAATAGAAAGCCTTCATAAAATCAGGAGCAGACATAATTTGGCGGATTTTTTTTGAAGTCCGGCGCCAACAACGCCGGCTTACAAAGGTAGAATAATGGCGTGAAGGAAGGTCTGTAATTCTTCCTATGCCTGATCCGACACGCCAAAATTCCCCGAATTGGTCCAGCTTACACCGCTTCCGGCGTTCCGGAAGGCAGGTGCGCTCTCACTCATTAAATGCTGAAGTTCCATTGACAGGTAAGTGTGGAACTGATATTTTGATGGGATTACTGATTTGAACTGATAGGACAAAGATGGTCCAAAGCATAAAGCGTCACCGTCCGTATTCTTTTCAAAATAGGGGGGTGGATGTTGCTTTTTTAAGAGGAATGCAAAATGCAAACGGTCGCCCCTGACTGCCGAAGCCTCAGTCGAAGCCGGGTTCCCCGTACTGAGCGAAGTCGAAGTATCACCCTCTCACCCTCTCACCCTCTCTCACTGTCTCACCCTCTCATCCTCTCACCCTCTGACTATGTTACATCCTCCCCCCGCAATCACTAAAAAACCCGTTTGCGACCCCGTTTTTTATCCCTTTCTTTGTAGGAACAAAACAAGACGGGACCATGAAATTAGGCATGCTCGACCTCGGCGTAATCATCGCCTATATTGCCATTACGGTGGTTATCGGTTTCTGGATCTCCAAACGGGCGTCCAGAAATATCCAGAGCTACTTCCTGGGCGGCAATGAGATCCCCTGGTATATGCTGGGGCTGTCCAATGCGTCGGGCATGTTCGACATCAGCGGGACCATGTGGCTGGTGTACCTCCTGTTCATTTACGGCCTCAAAAGCGTATGGATTCCCTGGCTCTGGCCGGTGTTCAATCAGATCTTCCTAATGGTCTTCCTGTCCATCTGGCTCCGGCGCTCCGGCGTGATGACGGGCGCCGAATGGATCCAGTTCCGCTTCGGCAAGGCTCGAGGCGCCAACCTGTCGCATATCATCGTGGTGGCTTTTGCGCTGCTCAATGTGCTCGGGTTCCTGGCCTACGGCTTTATCGGAATCGGCAAGTTCGCCGCGGTGTTCATCTCCTGGAAACTGTCGTCCGATCCGTACTGGAACGAGATCCTTTACGGTCTCATCATTACGGCCGTTACAACGCTGTACGTGGTCAAGGGCGGTATGTTCAGCGTGGTTTTCACCGAGGTGTTGCAATTCCTCATCATGACCGTTGCCAGCATCGCCATCGGGATCATCGCCATGAGCAAGGTATCGCCGGAATTGCTGCAAAGCATCGTTCCCGACAGTTGGTACAATATGTTCTTCGGCTGGAAACTCGACCTCGATTGGTCGGCCACCCTCCAATCAGCCAACCAGAAGATCAGCGCCGATGGGTACTCCCTGTTCGGCATCTTTTTTATGATGATGCTCTTCAAAGGCGTATTACTGAGCCTCGCCGGCCCGGCGCCCAATTATGACATGCAGCGGGTGCTGTCGGCCAAAACGCCGAAAGAAGCCGCCAAAATGAGCGGATTTGTCAATGTGGTGCTGTTTTTCCCGCGGTATATGCTCATCGCCGGGCTAACGGTGCTGGCACTCGCCTTTTTTATGGACGACCTCCGCGGTATGGGCGACAACGTGGATTTCGAACTGATCCTGCCGTTCGCACTGAAGAATTTCATTCCCGCGGGACTATTGGGCCTCGTCATTGCGGGATTGCTGGCGGCGTTCATGTCCACTTTTGCCGCTACCACCAATGCCGCACCGGCCTATGTGGTCAATGACATCTACAAGCGGTACTTCAAACCCGACGCGCCGGCGAAGCAATACGTCCGCCTGAGCTACCTCGTGTCCATTCTGTTTGTGGTGATCGGCACTTTTATCGGGCTGTTCATCCATTCCCTCAACGAGATCATCGGTTGGATCGTTTCGGCCCTGTACGGCGGCTATACGGCCTCCAACGTGCTGAAATGGTACTGGTGGCGATTCAACGGCTACGGTTATTTCTGGGGCATGCTCACCGGGATCATCGCGGCTATGATCATTCCGTTCCTCATCCCGTATACCAACGGGCTGTACGCTTTCCCGGTCATCGTGGCCATTTCGCTGGTCGGCGCCATTGCCGGCAGCCTGCTTACGCCGCCCGATGATGAGGAGGTACTCAAGAATTTCTACCTGCGCGTCCGGCCCTGGGGTTTCTGGAAACCGGTTTACGAAAAGCTGAAGGCCGAAAAACCGGACCTGCAGAAAAATACGGCTTTCGGCCGCGATATGCTCAATGTTGTCATCGGCATCATCTGGCAAACCGGCATGGTAGCCGCCGCCATTTTTCTGGTCATCCGCCAATTCGACTGGCTGGGTGTCTCCGTCGCGGCCGTGGCGATCTGCAGCCTTGTGCTGAAAAAGACCTGGTACGACAAGATGGAAAACTATCCCGCAGATTGCTAAGCGGGTTTAAAATTGAACCGATTAAGTCGATTAACTCGAATGATACGATTACACTGACCAACCGACGAACGCTAAAATTCGGATCAATCGAACCAATCGAGGAATTGAGGAATCGAGGAATTGAGGAATCGAGGAATTGAAGAATTGAACCGATTAAGTCGATTAACTCGAATGATACGATTACACTGACCAACCGACGAACGCTAAAATTCGGATCAATCGAACCAATCGAGGAATTGAGGAATCGAGGAATTGAGGAATTGAAAAATTGAACCGATTAAGTCGATTAACTCGAATGATACGATTACACTGACCAACCGA
>CALMYQ010000097.1 GCA_937873655.1 uncultured Lewinella sp.
TGAGGGCACTCAGGGCACTCAGATAAGATTGGCATTGACCACTGAGGGCACTCAGATAAGATTGGCATTGACCACTGAGGGCACTCAGGGCACTCAGGTGAAAAGTGGTTGAAGGGGTGACCACTGAGGGCACTGAGGGCACTCAGATAAGATTGGCATTGACCACTGAGGGCACTCAGGGCACTCAGGTGAAAAGTGGTTGAAGGGGTGACCACTGAGGGCACTCAGATAAGATTGACATTGACCACTGAGGGCACTCAGGGTGCTGAGGTGAAAGGTTGTTGGCGGGTTGACCACTTAGGGCACTCAGGACACTGAGGTGAAAGGTTGTTGGCGGGTTGACCACTGAGGGTACTCAGGGTGCTCAAAAAATTAACCCTCCGGTCTACTTCCAGATGGAACAACCAGGAGGGTTAATTCTTGAATTTTCATCAATCCAATTTCAAGCTGCTTCAACTTCCTGCTGATAACAAACGGGGTGTAGTTTTATAGTTGAGCAAGCAATAAAAAGTCAGTTAAACTTTCCAGCCGAAAAAAGAATATGCAGGTATTTCTTGCCAATGAATATTGAATTGCAATCGGGGTCTTACCATCTTTCAGAAATCCTCGATGACCGTACAGGTATGGTAAGAATGGCAGCGCTCATCCGCCTTTCAGAAATTGAATATTCAGCTATTATGCCGCTTATCCATCCCGGGTAGCAGCGGATGGATAATCATTGGGACAGCAGGATTATTTTGAGGCAATCAAAAGTCTCGCAGCACGGTGGTTACAAAAATACACCGGAAATAACTAGTTTTTTTATCGGATCGGCTTTTCATTCAAATTTTCAATGGTTTGCTAAAATTCTGAAAACCAAACAAGTAACCGAGTGAAATATTTTACCTGAAATTTCAACCCAGCTGAAATATTTCACCATTGCCGGATTTTTTATTGCTTTGTAAAGAAATGAACACTTAAGCTCCCATTATGTATATGAAACTCTTTGAAGAGCGATACAACACCTTATTGCATTGGCTGTGGATAAGCGGAAACGGCAACCTCGCAAAAGCGGCCGAAAAATTGAAAACCTCTGCTCCTTCTTTGTCAAGGTATCGAACTGTAAAGGAAAATAAAGGCGTTTTCCAACCTCTCCGGGCTAAAGAAAAAGAGTCGGAAGGGCGTAACCGGCTGGTCTTTGCCATGGAAGAACTGTTGAATTACACTTTCGACCAGGACGCCGTGGGGTATAAGGACCGTGAAGGGCATTTAATTCAAATCAAATACCGGAACGGCTCCATTGCCAAGGACCAGCAAGGCGAGGTAATGCTGCTGGTTCGCCCCAATACGCCGCTTGCCGCCCAAAGCCTGTCCGACCTGAACCTGGAAGGCGTCCGCCGGGTCCATTTAAGGGTGACCGACTCCATTCTTGAAAACCTCTTCAACCGGGCCAAACGGGAGATCAGGGTATTGACCACGTATTCCTCTCACCTCGAAAAACTCAAGGATTGCCTTCAAAATGCCATCAACCGGGATTGCCGGATCAAGATCCTGATGCTGCATCCCACATCCGAAGCCGCCCAATTGAGGCAAAAGGGCATTTATGTGTTGGATAATTCCATTGACATCGCGAAAGAAATCAGCAAGAATATCGTCATTTTCAAGGAGTTGCAAAAATCAGCCCGGGGAAATCTGGAGTGGCGGTTCTTTAACGAAGTACCGGGGTTGCAGTTATTCGCCGTGGATGACATTATGCTTTGCGGATGGTTTTTTTACGGAGAAAAATCGGATGAAAAACCATTTGTGGAAGTTACCTTGTCCAATCCGATCGGGCAGACGGTAAACAAACACTGGGATAATCTGTGGAATAACAATGGCGATAACTGGAAAAATACCACCGTGTACCGGTGCTTTTTCGTATTGGATAACAAGATCGACAAGTTCATTCTGGAGATCAATAATTACAACCATAACGTCCGGATCAGGAGCACCCATTCAAAGGACACCTATTCGGGCTCCATTTATTATTTCAACAACCACTGTACCATCCGGGTCGGAACGGATTTTTCAGAAAGGCACCGCAAAGACCGGCTGGGCACCTTTACCCTGCATTGCTCGAATAAGATCCTGAACGAGGACCTGACAATCGGTGTATTCACCAACCTGGACCCGCTGGACAATCCGTACAGTACGCTGATGGTCCTCCAAAAAACGGATAAGGCCGGCGACGAAGCTTTCGAGGTACCGGAGGTCATTCGCAATTTCTTGCTTTCCAACGAAAGGTCCGCCTATTTCGAAGCGGATAAATCAGCCATACGCGTACTGATCAGGGGGCTGGATGAGTTGAAAAAGCCTTCCTGACGGGCTCACTTCAAATTCCCGATCATATCCTCCGGGATCACCCACTCGTCGAATTGTTCGGCGGTGAGCAGGCCCAGTTCGATGCCGGCCTGTTTGAGCGTTTTCCCTTCCTTATGGGCCTTCTTGGCGATCTTGGCGGCGTTGTCGTAGCCGATCTTTGTATTGAGGGCCGTGACGAGCATCAGGGAGTTGTTGAGGTGTTCCTTGATGCGCTCGTAATTGGGTTCGATGCCGACGGCACAATGCTCGTTGAAGCTGTCGCAGGCGTCGCCGATGAGGCGGGCGGAGATCAGGAAATTATAGATGATGACGGGCTTGAACACGTTGAGTTCGAAGTGGCCGGTGGCGCCCCCGATGTTGATGGCGACGTCGTTGCCGAGCACCTGGGCGGCTGCCATGGTGAGGGCTTCCGACTGGGTAGGGTTCACCTTGCCCGGCATGATGGACGACCCCGGTTCGTTTTCGGGGATGTTCAGTTCGCCGATGCCGCTGCGGGGGCCTGAGGCCAGCATGCGGATGTCGTTGCCGATCTTCATCAGGGCGACAGCGGCCGTTTTCAGGGCGCCGTGGGCTTCCACCAGCGCGTCGTGGGTGGCGAGGGCTTCGAATTTGTTCTCGGCGCTCACAAAGGGCAATCCGCTTAATTCAGCGATCTTGGCGGCTACTTTTTCGGCGTAGCCATGGGGGGCGTTGAGCCCTGTACCGACGGCGGTACCGCCCAGGGCCAGTTCGGCTACATGGGGCAGGGTGTTCCTGATGGCCCGCATGCAATGGTCGAGCTGGGATACATAACCGGAGATCTCCTGCCCGACGGTGACCGGCGTGGCGTCCATGAAGTGGGTGCGGCCGATCTTGACCACGTGCATGAACAATTTCGACTTCTCGGCCAGCGTATTGCGCAGCTTCTGGATGCCCGGCAGGGTCACCTCCACCAGGATCTGGTAGGCGGCGATGTGCATGGCGGTCGGGAACGTATCGTTGGAGGATTGGGATTTATTGACGTCGTCGTTGGGGTGGAGTACTTTCTTTTCGTCCAGAAGTTGACCGCCGCTGAGGACATGCCCCCGGTTGGCGATCACTTCATTGACGTTCATATTGGATTGGGTACCGGATCCGGTTTGCCAGACTACGAGCGGGAACTGATCGTCGAGTTGGCCGGCGCTGATCTCGTCGCATACGCGGCCGATCAGGTCGGTTTTTTCATGGGACAGGATGCCCAGGCCGTGGTTGGTCAGGGCCGCCGCTTTTTTGAGGATGGCAAAAGCGCGGATGACCTCAACGGGCATGCGCTGGCCGCCGATGCGGAAATTCTCGGAAGAGCGCTGGGTTTGCGCGCCCCAGTATTTGTCGGCCGGCACCTGAATGGGGCCCATGCTGTCGCGTTCGGTACGGAAGCTCATGATATGGATATTGGATTTTGGGTGCAAATATAGTTCGGGAGCCGGGGAAATGGAACGAATCGGGGAAATAGGTAGGAAATTATTTGCCGCTTACCCGCCTGTACCTTCCAACGACTGGCTGAGACGAGCAATTAACCTTGTATGAGAGCCGGCAACCCAAATAATAACTTAACTTTGGATTCAGGATGCATGCTGCCGAAAGGAAAAGAAACAGCCGATGCGCCTGGAATTTAAAAACAACCTTTAACTCACTTGTCCTGCAATATCGGACAGGTTAAAAAACAACCGCCATGAAAGACCTTACCTTAACCGTCACCATCGACGAAGCCAACCAGATCCTGGATGCTTTGGGTGACAAACCCTTTGCGCAGGTTTTCCGCCTGATCCAAAAGATCCAGGAACAGGCGACCGCCCAGCTGCAGGAACCGGTGTCTATGCCCGAAGTCCAGCAAGTAAAGCCGAACGAAGAGGGCGTCAGTTTAAATCCAAATGAAATGGGAAGCAAGCCGAAATGAGCTGGTCAGGCTTGGTGAGGGGGAGGCTTTGAGAGAGCCCGCCTTCGCCTGGGGCTATGGCGGATAGAAGGTGAGAAGCCATGGCTTCACTCAATCCCCGTCTTTAACCCTTTTGCAAAAATGGCCTGAAGTATGTCTTAAACCACCTTTTACCATGGAAATTACCGACATCATCAAAGCCAACAGCCGGGATCTGGCAAATGAGTTCCAATGGCTTCGGCATATTGTGGATACCCGGCTCAAACTCCATTTCGGCCAGGATGCCGATTTCGCGGACATATCCGAAATCCAGCCGCCCGATGTGGGCAATTCGGACTCCAACTGGGCGGCGCTCGTCCGGAAGTTCAAGCCAACTTTCGAAGAGCGGCTGGCCCTGGTGCTGGCCCTGGCGCCCTGTATGGAACCGCGCTCGTTGGACGTGTTTTTCAACAGGAATCCGATCAGCAACCGGCCTTTCTCCGAATTCGGGGGCATATCGAACGGGTTGGCCGGCGGATTCATACCCACCGAGGAGACCTTGCTCTTCCTGTTGTCCGACGGTCAGCTCGACCGGCGGTTTGCCGCACAGCAGCTTTTCCTGCCCAGCCACTTCTTTGCCCGTGAAAACCTCCTGACCCTGGTGCGGGAAGACCGCCTGAATTTGCCCATGACGGCCGTACTGTCCGTTTCAGCGGCGCTGCTGGCAAGCCTTACCCACGGACAGCCCGTTAAACCGGGCATCGGGTCGGATATCACCGCGGGTAAGGTCAGCGGGGGCGCCGGCGGGGGTGGTCAGGCGGTGAATCAGGGGTAATTGTTTACAGCAATGGCCTGTTGAGCTGACTGGCCTCTTTGGAGGTCGGCCGGCGGCAGGGCAGGTTAAGTAATACTCCTATTGGTATTAATGGGTGGGGGAAAAACAGCCCGCCCTTCCGCCACCACTCTCGGGTATGTACGTAAGGGATCTTTAAAGACCCGGTTTCCCATCTTTTCAGCGCGCTGTAAAAGTATTTTCTCTGTTATGCTCTCAATCGTCAGCAGAAGGTTTAAACAACCATTCATCATGTCTTGCAAATATAAGACTAATAATTTAAAATACAAATAAAAAAATACAAAAAATATGATTAAATTTTACGACTTTTTTGCCCTGCCTGTCACCAGAAAACGTCAGAGCCCCTATCTTTAGCGCCGACTAAACATTCCTCCGCATGAGGCTGTTCAGTAGGAAACATCCATTTCATTCACATCAAAACCAATAATAGTCATGGCTTTTAAACTTCCTGATTTGCCTTACGGGTACGACGCCCTCGAACCGCATATCGACGCGCGCACCATGGAAATCCACTACACCAAACACCACAACGGGTATGTAACCAACCTCAATAAAGCGATAGAAGGCACTGATCTGGAAAAAAAATCACTCGTGGAGCTGATGCTGCACGTTTCCAACTATTCCACGGCTGTGCGCAACAACGGCGGCGGGCATTTCAACCACTCCCTGTTCTGGAAGGTCATGTCGCCCAACGGCGGCGGCGAACCCAGCTCTCATACGAATATTGCGAAGGCCATCGACAAATCCTTCGGTTCGTTTTCCGCCTTCAAGGAGCAGTTTGCCAATGCTGCCGCTACCCGCTTCGGCTCCGGCTGGGCCTGGCTTTGCGTATCCGGAAACGACGAACTGTTCATCACTTCCACCCCTAATCAGGACAACCCCCTGATGGACGTAGCCGAAAATCGAGGCATGCCCATCCTCGGGCTGGATGTCTGGGAACACGCGTATTACCTTAACTACCAGAACCGCCGCCCGGATTACATCCAGTCCTTCTTCAACCTGATCAACTGGCAGGAAGTGACGGAGAATTACAACGAGGCCAACCAGGGGGCTAAGCGGCTGTAGCCGTTACTGCAAAAAGAAGAGAGGGTGAGCAGCAACGCCTCCACCCTCTCACCCTCTCACCTCTAAATCAACTGCCCTTCCCGGAGCCCAACACCACGCCGGCCACACCGCCTGCCACCTGCAGTACGGCAGGAGGAAGTAAGGCCTTCCCGGGACCGGTAAGCGGAGAAAAAAAGAAAATCGGTACCGATTGGCTTCAGTACCGATTTTCTGTCGGAAGTTGTTGCGGCAAATTTACCGTTGACCTGAAAGGCAGGTCGCCGCGATCAGCAATAATGGTCAAACGCCATTTTCAGGTTTTGTCCGATGATTTCCGCGGGGCGGCCTTCGATATGGTGGCGCTCCAGGAAATGGACCAGTTTGCCGTCCTTGAACAGGGCTACCGACGGGGAAGAAGGCGGATAGGGCAGCATGAATTCGCGTGCCTTGGCCGTTGCTTCCATATCCACGCCGGCGAATACCGTAAACAAATGGTCGGGCGTCTTTTCGTTGGTCAGCGCAAACCGAACACCCGGGCGGGCATTGCGTGCGGCACAACCGCAAACCGAATTAACGACGACCAGCGTGGTGCCCCCGGCATTGTCCAGGGCATTTATTACTTCTTCCGGCGTCGTCAGGCTTTCAACACCCATTTCTTCCAGTTCCATCGCCATCGGCGCAGTCAATTCTGCTGGATACATATTAAGCTGTTTTTTGAATTTGTGGCAAAATTAGTGGATTTCCCGGTTTCGGACCCGCCTTTTCAGGACAAATCTCCTGCCTTATCGATATATACAACTGGTCAGGCGGCTTGGTTCATTTAATTTCGGGAATGTGACTTTACTTTCACCTTTCGTCTAATAGAGCAAAGTACGACGCCTTACCTGCTGCAGCATAAGCTTTCCCGATTTAGGTTCAATTTCGCATATCAGAACCTGCACCCTTGAGTGCATCAAAGCCTGAACAAATGAACGCAAGATTACTGTTTCCGGTATTCCTGGCCCTGCCGTTTACCGCCACACCTCAATGCAATACCGTTGTTTCGTCTTCCAACGGGTACCAGGTCAGCATTACCCTGAATCCGAGGGCGATTGCCGCTCCCTCTACCTGCCCAAACGGGTATAACTTCAACGCGGTGATCGATTACGATGTTAAATTTACGGGCAATAACCAACCGGGTTCGTTGTATACGTTGCAAGCCCGGCTCCATTGCGGCGCCTTCACCCTTTTTTTTGCCCTGCCCAACAACGGCGGACCGGGAACGCTCCCCCCTACCGCCAATCCATATTCCTATGGTACGGATTGCGCAACGGCTACCCCTGCCTCCCTGGGGTGCCTGTCGACCACCATCGAAATCCAGGGTCCCGGCATCCCGCCGCAATTCATTCCCTGCGCCGTTACTGTTCTGCCCGTTGAACTGACCTTTTTCAAGGCAAAACAGCAAGGCGGAGCCGTGGAACTGACCTGGCAAACCGCCGCTGAGATCAACAACGATTTTTTTGAAGTCCAGCGTTCCGGGGATGGGGACCGGTGGGAAACTGTCGCCCGTGTCAACGGCGCCGGGAATTCGACCCAGTCCCTGAATTACGCTTTGACGGACCGGTTCCCGCTGTCCGGTCAATCCTATTACCGGCTCAGGCAGGTTGACTTTAACGGGGAATTCCGGTTTTCCGAGGTGGCCGCCATTGCTGCTCCTTCAGGAGGCGAAAGTCCCCTGGCCGTTTACCCGAACCCGGTTTCGGATCTGCTGACCATTGAAGGACCTTCAGAACAACTGGAGGACATCGCCATCTTGGACTTATTGGGCCGGCGGGTGAACGGGGTTGCGATCGTCCGGGAGGCTGCCACGCGTTGTTCGGCCGACCTTTCCGGGCTGCCTTCCGGGGTTTACCTTTTGAGGACGGCGGACGGTGTGCAAAAAATTTACAGGAAATGAGTGCTGAATGGACGAATTGCGCGTTATAGAGACAAAATAAGAATTTGAAAAACCGCTTATTATTGGCTTGCTGCGGAGCGCTTGTGGTTTGCAGTTTGCTTCCCGGCTGCTCCGGAGCAACCCGATCGGATTCAGCGGCTGGTCCCGTCGTTCTGACCGGCCAGTTCAGGAGCGTCAAAGGCGTCATGGACCCGCTCAGCTGTTATTGTTTCAATGCCGGATACCTTACCCTGGAAAACGGAGAGGAGATACCTGTTTGCTTGAAAACGGACCAGGAGGAGGCCCCCTGTGCAAATATCCGGGTTGAAGGAAATTTTGTTAACCGAAAGAATCAGCCGGAACCCACCAGTCCGTGTCCGGCCGAAGAGAAACGGTATTTCCAGATAGAAAAAATAACCTGCCAGGACGAATAGCCGGCACACCCTCACCTCTCTCACACCCTCACCACTTACCCCCCACTTCCCGCCACTTACCTCCCCGCCGGAGCTGGTTACCCGCCTCCTGTTTGAATTTGCTCAGGAAACGGGCAATTTGTATTCGGAAATCAACGGAAAGCAGGAAAATGGAATTTTTGTCCGGAAACCTGCCATACCGGTGAAGGTGCGGTCAGGCCGGATATGCATTGCTTGCAAAAGATCGATTCTGCCGCATTCCTTTTGACTATCAGCGGGCGTTCAGGCCAGTTCAGGCCGGCGCCACGGACTTTCATGATCTAAAGTGTGGTACGCTACGGCTGCCGGGCCGCAACCCCGGCCGGCCTGATACCCTCGTGCCCGTAAACATTTTTTTACCCTATTACCCGTAATCAACATGGAAAGCGCAGTAAAAAACCCTGTTCGACCAAATGCTCAACAAGCTCATGATCGGTTTTTTTCAAGGAAAGGGCGATTCGCGTGTTGCACCGGAGCGGTGATCATTACCGACATACCGGAGATTTAGGACAATGCCTGCGGTTTCTGACCGGTGGCAGAAGGCCAAAACACCTGAAACCATTTGTCATTGGGAGGGCGGGTTCTGCATAAGGACCTGCCTGTTTTTTTTTAGGCCTCACTGGTCTGTCTGCTGCAGTATCCAGGTTTTGTTGTAAAGCGGCGTCAGGCTGTTCCACTCCTGCTTCAGCTCAACCCGCTTTTGCCGGTCAAACCCGGGGTCGGTGCGCCATTTGGCCAATTGCCCTACGCAATGCGCAAAATTGAGCAGGGCTTCTTTCTGGGACCTGGATACCCTTTTATTCCTGCGCAGGAATTGCCGGAAAGCGTCGGCCAGTGAAACCACCAGTTCCTGGTAATGGTCGTCCTTGCGGAAGGCTTCAAAGCAGACCTTGATCATCAATACCCTCGCCTGGATCTGGTAATAGATATTCAGGAATTCGATTTTCTGCAGCAATTCCATGGTTTCTTCCGGTTTTTGACAGGCATAGAGCCATAGGGCGCGGGCCAGTGCGGAGGCGTCCTTGCGAATACTTTGCTCGAGCGCAGGCTCAAAATCCCGGATAAAATGCCCGCACCAGGCCGTTTCGCCTGCCCGGTTGGCCACATTCACCACGCTGATATAGACCATATCATTGAGCAGTCCGCCTTCCTGGAACAACCCGCTTTCCAACCCGAGCCGGTATAAAGCCAGGTTTTCCTGCAGGAACGGCTTATTCCCGCGGTTGCCTTCCCGGATGGTATAATTGATCAGGCTCTGGAGGACGTTTTGCTGCTGCTGCCGGGTAAACCGGGCCAGGTTTTCCATAAAAAGCGCTTTCAACCGGTAGTAGGAATCCGGCTCTTCTTTCTCCAGCAGGTCCAGCATTTCAAGGTATACCCCTGTAATGGCATCCTGCATGGGGTAGTGCGGCAATCCGGCCCGGATCTCCGGGAGCAGCCAGATTTCGTATTCCTCCGAGAGAGGTTTTTCCCGGGCCTTCATCTCGCAACTCAGCAGCAATTTCTCCAGGATGAACCATCGGTCGAGTTGTTCCATGGCGTCATCGTACCGGTCTTTGGACAGTTCGAATTTATCCGTAGCGGGGTGGTTGAAATACTGCTGTCCCAGCTGAAACTTCCAGCGGTAGTACCCCGTATCGCGGTAGGGGAGCGCATCCCGTTTTTGCCCGATCCGTTCCGCTGTCTTTTCAAATGCGGCGTAGCCCTCCGGTCTTTCCCCGAAGGAGGTCAGGAGCAATTGATCCTGCATGTCTTCCTCCTTTTCCAATTGCAGCGCAATCATATACTTTTCCAGCAATTGGGTAAAGTCCGACATCAGGTTGAGCATTTTCTGGTGGTCGTACACCCGGTCGCGGAAAAGTTTTTTGAACAACCGCTCCCTGGTCAGCTTGGGCGAATTGAAACCGGGATGCTCCGGCCGCAGCAGCATGTACAGCTTCAGGATATGCGGGTTGGCGTTGTAAAAAGGCGATTTGAGAAAGTAGAGCAGCCGCTTGAGCTCGGCTTCGTCCAGGATCTTCAGGTACCGGATCAGTTTGCTGTCGTGCATAAAGGTGGATTTGACGACCAAAAATAGTCAATTTTAAACTTATTAAATGATTTTATTAAAAATTGATTATCAATATATTGGGTTTGTTATTTTCAAAAAATAATACTGATTTTTTATAGAAAATGTCTTTGTCGGCAGGGGTGGAACGGGGTTAAGTTTGCACCGATATGGAGATGGACCGTTTCCGTTTCCGAAAATTATGGATACACCATAAAACCAATTTTATGAGAAGGCTTTTCTACCTGCTTCTGTTTGCGGTCATGATCTTGTATGCTGCAACGACCTCAGCCCAGGTGACCAACGACAACCTGATCAATTATTACGTCAAAATCACCAGGCTTTGGCAAAACGGCGCCTATGATGACGGATACGATGAACCCTTCTGGAAAATCAAATGGCGCCTAAATCAGGCGTACAGTCTCCAATGCAGTGATTCCAGCTACCCCAATACCGGCGATAGCAACGGCTGGTGTGTAGGCTATAATGAATCGGAAGGGAATCATTATCCTGATCTGTTGTTATTTTCAGAATTCAGCAAACCGGCTACAGACTATGTGGCCATCTCTTATATCAGTTGGGAAAATGACGATGATTTCGCCAACGACTGCTCCGATGACAGTGACGACGACGGAGGACATTGCGGAAGCCCTACTTTTACGATCAAAAGCGGCACTCCTTGTGAAACCCATACGAATACCCACGTAGGTTTTGAAGGGCGGTCCCAAATGGACGTTTCCATCGCCTGGCGGTACACCAAAGGTTATGATGGCTATACACCGCTCACCTTCGGCGCTATTTCCAGCGGTACAAAAAACCATATCAATTCTACCCAAACCGGACCGCAAGATCATACCGGCTATGGCAACCGCTGGAATTATACGCCGGATGGATTCAGGCAGAGCAACGACGTCACCTATACTTTTCAATTGACGGAATCCAGGCGCGTCACCATCCGGACCGACTACCCGGAGACAGATTACGATACCTATATCCATTTGATGGGGACCAACGGACAGAATGATTATACGTACAATTATATCGAAGGAGACGACGACGACGGGGCGGGCCTTGGGTCGCTGATCACGCGGGATCTTTGCCCCGGGTATTATTACGTGGTGGTAGAAGGCGCCGGCGCCAGCTCTCAAGGCAACTTTAAACTCACCATCGGGGTTTCCGCAGCCACCACTGTCAGCCCGGGCGTTATTTCCAGCACGGAGACTTCGCTTTGCGAGGGAGCCCAAATACCTGAGTTGGGGTCTGCAACGCCGGCCTCTTCTCCCTGCGGCTCGGTCAGCTACCAGTGGTACAAAAACGGGAATTTGATCGCGGGCGCTACGGGCGCTACCTACGACGATCCCGGTACAATGGGCAATACTCCCATTTCCTATTACCGAAGGGTGACCGATTCCGGTAATACCTCCGCCAATTCCAATACCATAACCATCACGAAAGACACGCCCAGCTTTACGGTAGGCTCGATCAATCTTTCCGGCAGCACTACGTTTACTGTTCCGGCGGGCGCCGATCCCGGGGTTTTCACTTCCTCCGCAAATGCCTCCGCTACCCCGGCGCCGTTCACCATTCAATGGGAAAAGCGGGAGTTGACGGGCAGCACCTGGAGCGGCTGGTCGGCTATCAGCGGCGCTACAGGGCAAACCTATGACCCGCCGGCGCTGGATAAAACCACCGAGTTCAGGCGAACCGTATTCAGCAAGTGCGGCGCCGGCGCTTCCTCTAATGCGATAGCCTTCACCGTTATCCAGCCCAACGGCAAGATCACCGGTAAGGTCTCAAGCCAGCAGGGTACCGGCGTACCTGATGTCCTGATCACCGCCAAACGGTTGGAAGATGTGCCCGGCGGCGCAGCCGGCGTTGAATACACGGCCACCACCGACGCGGGCGGCAATTACACCATTGAAAACATCTATTATGGGCCCACCCAGGCAAATTTCAGGGTTACCCCGTCCAAAATCAACCATACCTTTGACCCGGCCAACACCGATGTCACGATCAATTCATCCAGCGCCAAGGTAGTCAACTTCACGGATGTCTCGGTCTTCACCGTCAGCGGTAAGGTGACCCAAAGCTACGAGACGACCGTTTGCCCGGCCAAAAATGTCAAGGTCGAACTGGTCTACGACGGCGTCGTGGTCAAATCGGTCAATACCGACAATTCCGGCAACTATTCCATGACCGTGGAAAACCCGGGCGTCTATGTTATTCGCCCGGTTTCGGAAGGGCATCAGTTCCAGCCCGCTACCCTGCCCCAGAACGTGGACAACAATATCCCGAACCTCAACTTCGCGGATATCACCACTTTCGACCTGAGCGGATACGTGATGGCCGCCTGCGAAACCTTCATGGGGACGGCAATCGTAACCGTATCCGACAAGGACAACTGTTTCAGCAAATCCTTCGCGACCAATGGTCAGGGATTTTATCAATTCACCAACCTGCCTGCCAGGGAATACCAGGTGCAGGTGACCAATTTTAACCCGGTGGCCGGGTTTGACAAACTGACCGTGCTGGATTTCTTCAGCAAGGCCAAGAGCGCCGACCTGCGCCAGGCCGATCAGGCCCTGGATTTCATCAGCCCCCGCCCGCCGGTGATCGAAGTGACCGGATTTCCGGAACCCGATTGCGGCGGATACGACAAGAGCATCCTGGAGCAGACCAATTCCTATCCGCTGACCATCCGCGTATGGGAAGAAGGCGGAACCTGCCCGGTCGGCATCGGCAAACTGGTGATCACCGACCAGATCGGCGATAAGGGGGCTACCCCGGACACGCTGACCTTCACCGACGGTTACATCGAATACGAAATGACGGCCGGTAACCCGAACATCGTGTCGCCTTACCTGAAGAACATCACCTTCGTCGCAATCGACACCTTTGAACGCTCCGACAATTACAACCGATCGGCTCTGGTGACCGGCGCCCGGCCGCGCGAGCAGAACTTCACCACCCAATCCCCGCAGATCCCGCTGCTGATCCTGCGAGACCCGCCGGGCGACGGCAGCTACAGTTTCCTCGAAAAGAGCGTTACAACAGAGACCGCCACCCGGTTCTATTCCCATAACAGCAATTCCAGTAATGCCTGGGCCAATGTCAAGATCGGCAGCAAGTTCGAAGCCGGCGTACTCGGCATCAGCACCGAGACCTCCTTCTGGGGCGATGTCAAAGGCTCCTACGAGGTCAATTCCACGAATACCAACGCCAATGAGGTGCTGTTGAGCATGACGACAACGGAATATTTCGAAACCTCCGGCAACCCGGAGATCACCGGCACGGAAGGGGACGTTTTTGTCGGCGCGGCGCTGGCATTTGCCTATACCATTGCAGATGAAGTGTTGTTCGACCGGTTTAACTGCGAAGTGGTCCTGTCGAAGTCCCTGGTGATGGCGAATGAAGGCCTTGAGGTTGGATTCATATTCACCGAAAATCATATCCGCGATTTTGTGATCCCCGAGCTGGAATCCCTGCGTGCGCAGACCGCAAACCCGGCCAAAAAGGACGAATATTCCAATCAGATCCTGGTCTGGGAACAAACCCTCCAGCGGAACGAGGAACTGAAAGCCGCCGCCAGTGAAGTGAAGATCCTCCAGTTCAGCGCCAACGCGCCCAAAACAGAATCCACCACCGAGACCTCTTCGGAAAGCATCTCTATCGACTTCGGCATGGAGATCAACGAAGAAGTCGCTTCCGAACTCGGTTTTGAGATCGGCGGTTCCGGGTTATCCGGGGGCGTGATCACCAACTTCCGCATGGAAACCGGCAACTCGGAAACCACCACCGTCATCAACTCACTGACCACCGGGTACCACCTGGAAGACGACGACAGCGGCGACGAGTTCCTGGTGAAAGTGAAAACCGATCCGGTATATAAAACGCCAGTTTTCGAATTGCTGGGTGGCCAGAGCAGTTGCCCGGCCGAAGAAGGCACCAATGCGCGGGAAGCCGTAAAATTGCGGGCTGACAACCCCATACAGGCCGGTATTGCTGCCGACGGCGAGGCGGAGTTCATCCTCAAAGCCGGCAATATCAGCGAAACCGATGAAACGCGGGATTATTACCTGCGCCTCAGGCAAAGCACCAACCCCAACGGCGCCCTGATCACCATCAACGGCAGCGATGTGAATTCCATTTTCCTGGAAGATATCGCTGCCGGCCAGGAACAGCAGGTGACCGTACGCATCAGGCGTGCGCCGTCTTCTCCGGTCTACTCTTATGAAGGCATCGTATTTCAATTGTACTCGTCGTGTGACGATCCGGAGGTGGTGTCCACGGTAGCCTTGTCCGCTTATTTCCAGAGCCCGTGCAGCAATATCCAGCTCACGCAACCCGCTGACGGCTGGATCCTGGCCCAGGCCGACAACAACCAGATGACCATCCGGATGAAGGGTTATGACAAGAACAACCTGGATCAGGTGACCGTAGAATACGCGCCTGCCGGGGGCAATTCCTGGGCGCCTGCCCTGGTGCTGGGCAGCAACGACCTGTCCGGTTCCGCGTCGGGCACGGAAGTGGTCTGGAATACCGCCAATGTACCGGATGGAAAATACGAGATCCGACTGAAACTGAGTTGCGGCGTCAGCGCCGTTTATACCAATCGCGTATCCGGCATAATCGACCGCAAAGGGCCGCGCGTATTCGGCATTCCGCAACCCGCTGACGACAACCTGGCTGCGGACGATGAGATCTCCGTAGTGTTCAACGAACCCATCAACTGCAATACCCTGACCGATGCGCAGGTCGTACTGCAGCGGGTATATTACAACGAAAACATCCCGGCCCAGCTCACCTGTTCCGGCGATAAAGTGCTCATCACGCCCATGGAAGACCTGACCCTGATGCCGGGCGAACGGTTCCGGGTGATCCTCTCGGAAGTGAAGGACCTCTACGGCAACTTCACCGATGCCCCGGTGAAATGGGAGTTCAACGCCGGAAGCGGACAGGCTGAAGATGATTTCGACGGCGATATGGTCATCGACGCCCTTGATCAATGCCAGGGTTACAACGATGCTTTTGATGCGGACGGCGACGGTATTCCCGACGGTTGCGACAACTGTCCCGACCTGGCCAATCCGGGCCTTTCCTTCGACGGGGTCAATGACCGTGTCGTGCTCGGCGCCGTCAACGGACTGGATGCCGGCAACCAGGTACACACCATGGAAACCTGGATCTACCTGAACGCCTTTTCCGCCCAACGTTGCTGGCCGATCCTCCTTGGCGCGCCCGGCGCCGGCGCCCACCACTGGATCATCAATGACAATGGGACAATGCAGATCGGCGTGTATGACGGCCCCCAATTGAACCCCGTCATCAAACCCGGGAAATGGGTCCATTTCGCTACTGTAT
Source organism: uncultured Lewinella sp. (assembly GCA_937873655.1). Classification (GTDB taxonomy): domain Bacteria; phylum Bacteroidota; class Bacteroidia; order Chitinophagales; family Saprospiraceae; genus JACJYC01. Next base: position 15,886 of record CALMYQ010000097.1, read on the forward strand.
ACGACGGCAGCAAACTGAAACTCTATATCAACGGATCGCTCTATGGCGAAACCGACGCGAGCTTCAATTTTACCAGTACGCTTCAATTGGGGTACATCAGCAACTTCAATGGCAAAATGGATGAGTTCCGCTTGTGGAATACCGCCCGGACCCAGGCGGAGATCTCTGCCGATATGCGGCGGGAACTCACCGGTTCCGAACCCGGCCTGGTGGTTTACTACAACTTCGATGAAGGGGTTCCCGGAGGCGACAATACCTCCACCGGCGGTACGGTAACCGACCTGAGCAGCTTCAGTAACAACGGATCATTGGTCGGCTTTGAGCTCACCGGAGAAACCTCCAACTTCAGCCCCGGCGCCGCCATCCCCAGCGAGGACGCCGACCACGACGGCATCGGCGACGCCTGCGATTCGGAATTTACGCCGGTCCGCGAAGTGACGGATCTGACTGAGCCGCTGGCCATCGTCAATTTGTTCCCCAACCCGGCGAGCGAATCGGTCTACGTCGACTTCAGCGTGCGGGATCAATCCGCCCTGCAGGTTCAGCTGTTCGATATGATCGGCAGGCCCGTACTGGAAAAACGAGTGGATGCCGCCCCCGGAGAATACCAGTTGCAATTGAACGTCGCGCACCTTCCGTCGGGCACCTATCTTGTTCGCCTGACCCGCGAAGACGGGCGGTATGATATGCGGAAACTGGTCATTCAGGATTAACGATTATAGACCCATAAACCGGTTTTCCGTTTGCGGTTGGCAGTTATTCTGATTGCCAACCGCAATTTTTTGGTCTGTTTTGCTTTGCAATCGGCACGGACGTCGGCCTATTTTTGCCGCCCTGTCCAGAATTTTCTATCTTGGCCGGATGACACCTACCCGCCAACTCGCCGCCATCATGTTCACCGATATCAAGGGGTACACGGCCCTGATGCAGCAGGATGAGCAGAAAGCGGTTGCCGCCCGGGATAAACACCGGCAAATTTTCAACGCCGCTACGGCAAAGTTCAACGGCAGAATCCTGCAATATTACGGAGACGGCACCCTGAGCATTTTTGACAGCGCCATTGATGCCGTCCATTGCGGGATCGAAATGCAGTTGGGGTTCCGGCAAGAACCCGCCATTCCCGTCCGCATCGGCATTCATACGGGCGACATCTTTTTCAGCCATGAGGAGATCGTCGGTGACAGCGTCAATGTAGCTTCGCGCATTGAGTCGCTGGCGGTGCCGGGCAGTGTTTTCATCTCCGGAAAAGTATTTGATGAGATCAAGAACCAGCCGTCCATTCGCGCAGTGCTGATGAAACCGGTGCAATTCAAAAATATAGAAAAGCCGATCGAGGTGTACGCTGTTGCGAATGAAGGGCTGATTGTTCCGGCGCCCGATGTGTTGGAAGGCAAGACCGAACCCGGTTCGAAGCCGGGAAGCGCGGAGGGTGGAAGGCCTGCATCCGGCAATAAAGGAGCGTCTTTTATCATTGCGACCAAGTTGTTTATTCCGCCTGTGCGGCCGAAAGCCGTCCATCGCCTGAGGCTGACCGACCGGTTGAACCTGGGGCTGCACGGCAAGCTGACCCTCATTTCCGCTCCGGCGGGTTTCGGAAAATCGACCCTGGTCAGCGAGTGGATATCCGGTTGCGGCCGACCTGCAGCCTGGTTGTCGCTGGATGGGCGTGACAGCGACCCGATCCGGTTTATGACCTACCTGATCGCAGCCTTGCAGACCGTTGAAAAAGGTTTCGGCGAAGGGGTATCGGGGTTGCTTCAATCCCAGCAACCGCCTGCAATGGAGCAAACCCTGTCCTTCTTCCTCAATGAAGCGGCTGCATTGCCGGCCTCCATGGTTTTGGTACTGGATGATTACCATACAATAGATGCGCAGCCTGTGCATGACGCGATGGGCTTTTTGCTCGATCACCTGCCGCCGCAACTCCATCTGGTCATTGCCACCCGGGAGGATCCGCCCTTACCCTTGTCCAGGCTCAGGGTGCGGGGGCAGATGACGGAATTGCGGATCGGCGACCTGCGCTTCACGGCCGCTGAGACCATCGGTTTTCTTCAGGAGGGAATGGGACTTTCCCTGACCGATGAGGAAGTCGGCGCCCTGGAAGCCCGTACCGAAGGCTGGATTGCCGGTCTGCAACTGGCGGCCCTCTCCATGCAGGGGCGTACAGATACGGCGGAGTTCATCCGGGATTTCACAGGCGGACACCATTTTATCCTGGATTATCTGGTGGAGGAAGTGTTGCGCCATCAACCCGAAGCAGTCCGGCAATTCCTGATCCAGACTGCTATCCTGGAAAGGCTTTGCGGCCCGCTGTGCGATGCGGTGACCGGGAGAGATGACGGACGGGAAATGTTGGAACAGTTGGAGCGCGATAATTTATTTGTGGTACCGCTTGACGATCGTCGCCGTTGGTATCGTTACCACCATTTGTTTGCCGAAGTGCTTAAGGCCTACGGGGAGGAGGGACAGAACCGGCAACTTCCTGAACGGCACCGGCGGGCGGCGGAATGGCATATGAACAACGGACTGACGGCTGAAGCGGTACGCCATGCCCTTGCAGCAGGCGATCCGCCGTTTGCAGCCGGGCTGATCGAGCTGGCCTGGCCCGAAATGGATGAGAGCTTTCAGGCGGCGACCTGGCTGGAGTGGGTCAGGGCATTACCCGACGACCTGGTCCGGGTCCGGCCGGTCTTGTCGGTAGCTTATGCCTGGGCTTTGCTGAACAGCGGTCTCCTGGAAGCAGGCGAAGACCGGTTGCGGGACGCCGAGCGCTTGTTGGACCCGGAATCCGGGCTTCAATCAAAAAGAGTTGTGGCGGACGAAGAACATTTCCGCTTTCTCCCGGGGTCGATCAAAACGGCCAGGTCATACATCAGCATGGCCAAAGGCGATGTGGAACAGGCTGTGATCTATGCCCGGAAAGCGCTTGATCTGCTGCCGGACGACGATCATCTTCGCCGCGGGCCGGCAGCGGCCCTGCTGGGCATTGCCGAATGGGCGACGGGCAACCTGGAAGCCGCTCACAAGTCCCTGACGGAAGCATTGAACAATTTTCTGCTGAACGGGAATATCGCATTTGCCCTGAGCGGCACCTATTTCCTGGCCGGCATCCGCATCACCCAGGGCAAGCTGATGGAAGCGGGCAAGGTATATGAGCGGGCTTTAAGCCTGGCGCTGGAACAGGAAACGAACGTCCGCGGGGTTGCGGATATTTTCCTGGGGATGGGAGAACTCGCTTTCGAGCGCGGGGATCAGGAAAACGCCGACCGGCAGCTGGCCCGAAGCGAAGCATTAGGAGAACAGGCTGCTTTGCCCGACTGGAGTTGCCGGGTGCGCCTGGTCAAGGCCCGGTTTGAAGAAGCAGCCGGCCGGCCGGAAGCAGCCGACAGCCTGTTGGCCGAAGCGGAACAACTGTTCAGCCGGACACCCATCCCGGTTGAAAGGCCCATTCCTGCTTTGAAGGCCGGATTATGGGCCCGGACAGGCAGGCTGGACGAGGCCGAGGCCTGGGCCCGGGAACGGGGGCTTTCCGGCCATGACGATCTGGGATACCTCAACGAATTTGAGCACCTGACCCTGGCCCGTATCTGGATCGGCTTATACCGTCGCGATCAGGACGATCACAATCTGCAGGAAGCCTCCGCCCTGCTTGAACGCCTGCTCCGCGTTGCCGGGGCCGGCAACCGGATGGGAACGGTTATGGCTGTTCTGGTCCTCCAATCCCTTGTTTTTGAAGCCGGTGGCCATCCGGAAAAAGCCTTGCAAACACTGGAGCGGGCCCTCGCAATGGCCGAACCGGAAGGTTATACCCGCATCTTCATTGCGGAAGGTGCACCCATGGCCCGCCTGCTGGATCAAGCTCTCAAAAAAGGAATAAAACCGGATTTCTCCGGCCGCCTGCTTGCCGGGCTTGAGCTTCCGGCCGTTGACAAGAAACCGGATCTCAGGGGCGGTTCCGGGAATAAAACCCTGATCGAACCCCTGAGCGAAAGAGAGCTGGAAATTCTCCGGCTCATAGCGCAGGGCCTCTCCAACCAGGCCATCAGCGAGCGATTGTTCCTGGCCCTGAGCACCGTCAAAGGCCATAACCAGCACATCTTTGAAAAGCTGGAAGTCGGCAGGAGAACGGAGGCGGTTGCCCGCGCCAGGGAATTGGGCTTGCTATAGACAACACTACCTGCCAATCATGCAGAACAGTACTTTAGTACCTTTCCAGCAGTACCTTTTGGCCGGCATATTTGCCATCAGTTAGCAACATGGCCGGGCGACCCCGGCTGCAAAAGGTACAGGATCATGCCAGCGCAATTCAAACCGGAAAAAGATTTCTCACAGCCGTTGATTTACCAGATCAGGGTGCAGGGGCACCTTGGAAACCAATGGGCCGACCGGTTCGACGGCATGACCATTTCCCGGGAAGCCGACGGAACTACCCTGCTGACCGGCCCGCTTGCCGACCAGGCTGCCTTGTTCGGCGTGCTCCGGAAAGTACGCGACCTGGGTTTGCCGCTCCTGTCGGTCAATTGCCTGGTGGGGCAGTAAAGCGGGCGGATTGCCCCTCGGCCCGGCGCATTTGCCCGGTATTCCAACTGACATTTAAATTGATAAACCAATAAAATGACAACCATGAAAGCGATCGTAACCACGGCATACGGATCACCCGATGTCCTTCAACTTCAGGAAGTACCCGCACCGACGCCCGGCGATAAGGAGGTCCGGGTAAAAATTCACGCCGCTACGGTCACGTCCGGCGACGCGCGTATCCGACGTGCAGACCCCTTCCTCATCCGGTTGATTTATGGGTGGAAACGACCCAAGACCCCTATCCTGGGCAATGAGTTTTCAGGGGTGATCGAGTCCGTCGGGGATAGCGTGACCCAATTCAAAAAAGGAGACCGGGTGTTCGGAGCCACCGGGTTCAAACTGGGCGCCAACGCGGAATACGTTGTGTTGCCTGAAAGCGGCATGGTTGCCTTGAAACCGGAAAACCTGACCTATGAAGAGGCTGCTGCAATACCTTTCGGCGCTACTGCCGCGCTGTTCTTCCTTCGGGAAAAAGGCAGGATCCGGCCCGGACAAAAAGTACTGGTCATCGGAGCTTCCGGGAGCCTGGGCACTGCGGCCGTTCAACTCGCCAGGTATTTCGGCGCGGAGGTGACCGGTGTGACCAGCGCCGGAAACGCCGACCTGGTGAAATCGCTTGGCGCCGATAAGGTGATCGATTACACCCGGGAGGACTACACCCGGAACGGCGAGCGCTACGACCTGATTTTTGATACGGTCGGCAAAGCTTCTTTTTCAGCGTCGAAACGGATCCTGCAGCCGAAGGGCTTGTTCCTGGCGGCGGCAGCCGGCTTTTCCGCCCTTTTCCAGGCCCTGCTGAGCGCCTTGACGGGCGGCCCCAAACTGGTTATGGGGGTCGTGGAAGAACGCCGGGAAGACCTGGACTTCCTCAAGGGGCTTCTTGAATCGGGCCATTTGAAGCCGGTCATTGACAGGCATTACACCTTTGAACAAACAGCCGAGGCGCACCGGTACGTCGATACCGGCCGGAAAAAGGGCAATGTGGTCATTACCCTGGCCGGTGAATAAACCGGACGGCGGGAGCCGGCATATAGATAGAACGGATGCAACACCGGCCGGTTGCAACCGTTCACCCGGTTGGGGTTGATTCCCTTTGGTATGTTATTTTTTTTAATTTATTTTTGACATCTTTGTGTCCTACCTGAAACGCCATCTTTCAATCGTGCTTATTCCCCTCATGATGCCTGCTTTTTTGTGACAAGGGCCGGAAGGATTTAGCGTATGCATTCCGCATGCTCGTATTTTTGCCGTTCGAAATGATGAAGCTGATTCAACAATTTGGTGTGCTCATGGCGTTGAGCTTCAGTTGGCAGGTTTCGCTGACCGGGCAGCCGGCGGGGGAACTGCCCGCTATAACACCCTCCAGCATCAAACTGTTCGACGGCAAGGATTACAAGGAAGATTACTGCACCGAATACGCCGTGAAAGATGCCGACGGCCGGTTGTGGCTCCGCACCTGCGATGTCATGGAACGGCCTTATCTGATCCAATTATTGCAATACGACGGATACCGGATCACCCCGGTCGAATTGGCCAATCCCAAACTGACCAGCGGGGCCAATGTAGAATTGTCGGGGTACGACAACCGGATCGGTCTGTACGGTTGCATCAACGGTTTTACGGGGGAGGCCTACCTGTTTGGGTACCAGGCCAAACTGGACTCCACACTCCTGAAGCCCCTGGGGAAAGGGACGGTAACCGGGATTGCCCCGCGCAAATCGGGCGGTTATTGGGTAGCCGTCAAGAAACCCGATCATATCGTTTTTTACACCTGGGACGGTACCCATTTGGAGGAAGCAGCAGTCCTGCCGTATACCGGTGAACTGAAGCCTTTGGAAAAACAGGCCTCCAACATTTCTTCCGGCGGCAGCTTTTTTCAGGAGGGGGATTTCCTTTACTATTTCGACGGCCCGTTCCCTGTTATTAAATACGACCTGAACAAATCCGCCGCCCAATTCATCAGCGGCGGCGGAGCGACCGACGCCAACGCTGAAACCTGGGTCAACCCGCCCGGCAAGTATCATCTTGAATCCGGCCGCGGCAGGATTTATTACCTGGAATTCGGTGAATCTCCCGATTTCTTCCTGCTGGATGACCAGGCCGGGCAATTCAATTCCCTCAATATTGTCCCCGAGGGCGGTACCGGCAAGGCTATTTTCAAGGACAGCCAGGGAAATCTTTTATTCGCCTATCTGGATAACAAGGCGCAGCAACGCGCAATCCTGCTCGATACCGGCGGCCGATATTGGGAATACTCCGCCATGATCCGCGGGCTTCCCAGGATCAATTCCATCGCTTCGGAGGACTTCAAGCGCGAAGCCTTTGTCACCACGGCCACAGGCGCTTACCTGTCCGTTGCCGGGTTGAACTCAGCCATAAAGACCTATTTGCCCGGGTTGAGCATCCGCGAGATCGGAGAGACAGGCCCGGGGAATTATCTCATTAAAATTGACCGCTTCCGATGGTTTGCCCTGAACGAATCGGAAGGGAAAACATCTCCCTTTGGCGGAGGCGGTCCCTGTTTGTCTTTAATTTCAAAGGAAGCCAAAACGGGCTACATCACCTTGGTAACCGACCAGGAAAGGCGCTTGTGGTTAGGTTCGGAAAATGAACTGACCCGGTATCCGCTCAATAACCGGGACACCTGCATCACCTATTCCCTGAATGGGATCGCTTCTAAATTTCCGGTTTTTCTGAAAAACGGCTCTCTTGCCGCCATAGATATGAACCGGTTAGGGAATCGCCAGCTATTTTACTTCGATCCCCGCAAAAACGAATCCACACCGGCCTTATCCGGCGGCCAACCTGTCAAATTCAACAGCCCGGTCACCTGTCTGCTGGAAGGAGGCGACCGCAGCCTATGGATAGCGACCATCAACGGGCTGTACCGCATCAGGCCGGACGGCGACAAGGTAGAACACCTGGGATTTACGCCCGATTTCGAGGATTTCAGGAGTGTGGTACTCCACGAAGACCGCCAGGGCCGGATCTGGATAGGTACCGTGAAGGGCGGCTTGCAGATCCTTGATCCCCGCCTGAATAAGGTCGTCAAATCGGTCACCATCAAAAAGGGGCTGGCCAACAATACGGTTGTCAATATCCTGGAAGACGATGACGGGGATTTCTGGGTCGGCACCTATAACGGCATTTCCATCCTGAATGCAAACGGCGATGTGATCAACAACCTCAACGAAGAGGACGGCTTGTGTTTCCATGAGTTTAACCGATACGCCCATTTCCGGGCCTCGAACGGCAAATTGCTGATGGGCACCCTGAACGGGCTCAACCTCATTGATCCCCGGAAGGTAAAAGAGGAGTTGAATAACCGGGATACCACCCAGATCTACCTGACCGAGATCTCCTATTTTGACGGCCGGACGCAGCGGGAAGTCTCCCTGCGCAACCCTGATCTGGCCGGGCGCCGGATCGTGCTGGAAGCGGACCGACGGTACCTCCGCATAACCGCCGGGATGTCCAACTACGGTTTTTCGCAGAAGAACAATTTTGCCTACAAACTGGAAGGGGTCAATTCGGACTGGAATTACCTGGGCGGACAACATACCATCAACCTGTCGAACCTGCCCGCAGGCAAATACAGGCTCCTGATCTCGGGCATCGACGAAAGAGGCAAATGGGCCGCTCAACCCATTGAACTGAAAATCTTCGCCCGGGAATTCTTCTACAAGCAGCACTGGTTCTATGCCGCGCTCCTGGCCGCGCTCTTTGTCCTGGCATCCCTGTGGATCAGGTACCTGCGTTCGGAAAAAATGAGGCTGGAATCAGAAGTCCGCCGGCGAACCAGGCGCATCGAAAGCGATAAGGAACTCATCCTGCAACAAGCCCATGAGTTGAGGAAGCTGGATGAGCTCAAATCCCGGTTTTTTACCAATATCTCCCATGAATTGCGCACCCCTGTCGCTTTGATCACCACCCCGATCGAACAGTTGATCAAAAGCAAGAACGGTGAATTGGGGGAGCAGGCGAAGAAAAGCCTCCGGATGGCCCTCAACAACGGCCGGAACCTGTTGAGGCTGGTAGAAGAACTCCTCGACCTGTCCAAACTCGACGCCGGCAAGCTGACCCTGCAGGAGACGCCCACGCCTTTGGTCGATTTTTGCAGGGGCTTGTTCAGCGCTTTTGAATCCCGGGCCAATATCCGCAATATCCGCTATCAATACCATTCCGGTCTTCCGCCGGGAAATGTCTACCTGGTCGACCGGAAATGCCTCGAAAAGATCGTGAACAACCTCCTGTCGAACGCCTTGAAGTTCACCCACGAGGGCGGATGCGTAGAATTGGCGGTCGGCGCCGTGGCAGCCCCCGTAGACAGCGATAACGGACCAACTTCCGGAAGCCCTGAAGGCCCACCGGATTTCACGCTGACCATCGCGGTAAAGGACGATGGCCGCGGCATCCCGCCCGAAGACCTCCCGCATGTTTTCGACCGCTATTTTCAAACCAGCAGGGAGGGGCTCTCCATCGAAGGCGGCACCGGCGTCGGCCTGGCGCTGTCGAGGGAACTGGCCCACTTGATGGGCGGCAGCCTCGGCGTCCAGAGCGCATGGGGAAGCGGCAGTACCTTTACGTTGGCATTCCCGGCAAGGTTGGTTGAAGTGAAAGAAACGGATGAGGCTTCTTTCAGGATTGTTCAGCCCGAAAGCGAACCGGATCAGGAGAACCCGCTTCCCGGAGAAAAAACGCGCCCGGAAACAGGAAAGCGGGCTAATATCCTTATCGTGGAAGACAATCCCGACATGCAGCAACTGATCTTCGGCCTGTTGTCGGAATCCTATAACTGCTACCTGGCCGCCGACGGCGCGGAAGCCTGGTCCGGGATGACCGGCGGCAGGCTGGGCCGGCTTGGAATCGACCTGATCCTGTCGGATATCATGATGCCGGAAATGGACGGCTATGAACTCCTGGGCCTGGTCAAGGAACATCCGCAATGGAAGGATTGTCCCATTGTCATGATTACGGCCCGGGCCGATGAACGCGATAAACTGAAAGCCCTCCGGATGGGGGTGGATGATTACCTGCTGAAGCCCTTTTCTCCGGATGAACTCGCTGTGCGCGTTGCCAACCTGATCGCGAATGACCGCCGCAGAAAGGCATTTCAGGAAGACAACAGCTTCGGGGTTGACATTACCTTCGAGGCTACCCAGCCGGCTGATGAGCATTGGTTGGAGGAACTGGAAACCGTTGCCAAGGCGGCCCTGAACCAGAAAATCGACTTCACCGCCACCTATCTCGCCGAGAAAATGTCCCTGAGCGAAAGGCAGTTACTGCGCAGGATCACGACCCTTACCGGCTTGTCCACCAAACAGTATATCCTGGAGATCAAGCTGCAAAAAGCCCGCCACTTACTGGAACACAGGACCTTCCGGACCATCTCCGAGGTCGCCTATGCCAGCGGGTTCAATACGCCCGGATATTTCACCAAAGTATACGAGAAGCATTTCGGCAAACGCCCCGCCGAATACCTGGAGAGCTTTTCCAAATCCCGTACCTGAATGGGGGCGTTCACCGCCTGAAAGCACGATGCTGCTTAACTTTTGCGGACCCGGAAAATGCGGACGGCAGCCGCCAGCGCCAACGCGGCCAGTATCCAGCCCCAGACAGGGATCGTGCGACTCTTTCGCAGCGGCGCCATATCCCCCACGGCTACCAGGTGCGCCCAGTAATAGGGATGGGCATGCATGAGATCGGCCTGACCCAGGTAATCCAGCCGTGCCAGCCGCAGGGCCTCGTCCTTGGGCAGGCCGTCGGCCAGGTGGGCGTAGAACCGGGCAATGATTTTGGCGGTTCCCTCGTCCTCCGCCGGCCACAGGCTCATGATGATGCTCTTGCAACCGGCATAGCGGAAGGCGTGGGCAAGGCTCATTACGCCTTCACCGGCCGCGAGCCGTCCGAAGCCGGTATTGCAGGCGCTGAGGACGGCCATTTCCGCCGGCAATTTCATGTTGTACAACTCGTAGGCGTGCAACAGGCCGTCCTCCAGGGTATCCTGTTCGGGGGCAAAGATGAGCCGCGATTGCATCGGCAGGCTGTCGCTCACCAGGGCGTGCATGGCCAGGTGGAGAATGGCGGCATCCGGCGCATTTTCCTTGAACGCCAGCTCGGTGGCGGCCGCTCCGTTCAGCAGGATGCTGCCGGGGAAATATTCGGCCGCCTGGCTGATCTCGGTCTCGTTGAACCTGAGCGGCCCCAGCGATCCCCGGAAATTGAGATCCTGGGTGATGTTCGCCAGAGCCAGTACATTTCCGTAAGCGGGCGCCATACCGAGTAATTTCCGCTCCCGGCCGGACCTGTTTTCCCGGTCGGCGGCCCAAAGGGTGGCTGAATTGGCATATTGTACGGCACAGCGGCGGACCAGGAAATCGGCCTGCCGGAAATCAACCCCTTCATCCGATGACAACCCTTCAAACGGCATATACGCTAGAATCCCGTGCGGAATGACCACCAACCGGTCGTACCGGCTGATGTCCAGATACTGCCCAATGAGGATGCCGAACAACCGGTGACTTCGGCTCAGATAATCAGCTGCCGCCTTGTCCGGCTCCCGGAGCCAAAAGGCGCGATCAGGCGGGCTGCGCAGGTAGGCAATGTCTTCGTCAAGGGATTGCGGCCTGTCGGCGGCGGACAGGTTAACGTTGCTCCGGGTAATGGTGAAGGTATACAACCGTTCATCGGTCAGGAAATATTCCAGTAAGGCCGTCCGCTTGTCCGGAATTTTGTGTTGAATGGCCGCCAGAGAGGCCGTCGCAGTACCGTAGTTCAGTTGGTAGAAGGCCGGAAACCGGTTTTCCAGGACGGCGAGCAAGGAATCAAATGAACTCTGCAGGGCGGTCTGCCGGGATTTCAGCAGGCTGAGTTGCCGGCCCGTGGAATCCGACGGCCAGAGGCGTTCGTCATTGACCTGTTGCTCTGCCCCGGAGATGCGCGAACGCAGGTTTTCCGCATGGAGCCGGAGGCTGTCCGGAACGCCGGCAAAAGGCCGGTCGGCAACGCCCTGAAGCGCGGCGGTCAGGAGTCCGGCTTTGCTTCGTTCGGCAAACCAGAACGCGGCCTCAGCCTGGCGCTGGTCGTTGGTCTGCTCGTACAACCGCCAGGCCGTACGGAATCCGGCGGCGAACAATGGATCCGCCTTTTGCTGGAAAAAGAGCTTGGCGCCCTGACTCCGGTATTGGCTGCGCAGCCGGTCGATGAGCTCGCCGCCGCGCCGGTAACAGTCGAGGGCGGCTTCCAGGTCCTTTGTACCCGAAGCGCGTTCCGCAAAGGCGTCTCCCTTCATTTTCAGGATGTCCAGAAACTGATAGGGCAGCATGATGCCGGTAAGCCCGGGGATGGCGTAAATGTCCTTGTCGTCGAAGTCCAGGCTCATGGCCCGCATGGCTTCGTGGTAGTAATAGAGCGCAGAATCGAGCCGGCCTTGCCGTTCGAACCACAGGCCCTCATTGCTGTAGCTGTCGGCCAGGTAGGGGTGGGTATTGCCGTACAGCTGCCGAAGGATGACAAGGTCCTTTCGCAGATAGGAAAGGGATACGGCATATTCCGCAAGGTCGAGGTAGGTCAACCCCAGCGAGGCGCAGACATTGGCCATATCCTCGCTTTCTCCCATGTCCGAGTCGCCGTAAATTTTCAGGGCGTGCTGAAGGTAGGGGAGGCCTTCCCGGGGCAGACCGGCTTCCCGGCTCGCCTGTCCGGTCAGAAAATAAAGGAAGGCCGTATTGGGGTTGTCGTCGCCCAGTATTTTCCGCCGGATCTCCAATGCCCGGCGATAGGCATCCAGCGCGAGCGGATAGTTGCCGGCGTCTGCTTCGATATCGCCCACGGTGGTCAGTGCGCTGGCGATGCGGTCGTGGTCGGGGCCCAGCACGGACCGGGTGATCTCCAATCCGCGGTCGACATAAATCCGGGCCTGTTCGAAATCGCCGTTGAGCCGGTAGATATTGCCCAGCAGGTTGTAGATGGTGCCGACCCGTTCCTGTTTTTCGCCGAATGCCTTGCGGAATACCCTCAGCGATTCGAGAAAACAATCGCGACCGGACCGGTAGTCGCCGAATTCCACGTATTTCTGACCGATTGAAAGGTAAGCGTCGCCCACGCGCGGATGGTCGGGGTCGATGGCTTTGTAATTGTCCAGGGCCTTTTGGGAATAGGCCATCGCTTCGGAAGTTCGACCCAGATAGGTCAGAAAAACGCCGTAATTATAGTAAACGCCGCCCAGGGCGATGTTGGGGTAGGGGAGTTCCGCCTCCCGGATCTTCATGCATTTCAGGTAATAGGCATCGGCATCGTCGTTACGGCCCATGCGCTTGTAGATATTGCCGAGCAGATTATAGATATTGGCGGCCTTCAGCTGGTCGGGTTGAGGCTGTTGTTGGAGCAGGTTTGCGGCATCCAGCGCACATTCTTCCGATTCCCTGAGCTCATCCAGCAACAGGTGGACGAAGGACAGATCGCCCAGGCATTCGCTGGTTTCCGCGATGGCCCGGGCGCCCTGTTTCCGGTAAGCGGCAAGGGCCATTCCCAGCTGTTTTTTGGCTTCGTCGTATTCCGCCAACCGGGAGAGGGATCGGCCGAATGCATGTCGGCTCCGGTTTGTCAGTTCCGCGTCGCCGCTTTGAAGGGCTGCCCTGAGCGCCAGTTGGTATTGGGTGCGGGCAGTCCGGAAATCGCCGGGCTGGAAGGCGCAATTCCCCAGTTTCAGCAGCCAGGCGGCCCGTTGTGCGGGCCGGGATGCCTCCGACAGGAGCCGGTCGTAGATGGTGGCCGCCTCGTCAAATTGCCGGGCCTCCAGCAAGCTGTCGGCTCGCAGAATCAGTTGGTTGTCCTGGGCGTGGGCGCCCGCAGCCATAAGCATCAACAGGCTGCAAAAATACCGGGTTATACATGGCAATAATCGCATAGGGGACCTTTGGTTTGTCGCGGAATATGATGTAAGATACTATTTTTTCACCACCCTGCTCCGGGTCGGCCATACAGCCTTGCGCGCTTCCTTTTACCCGGAGCCGGCCGGACACCCTATTCCTGTCCAGCATGGCTTTCATCCGTTAAAGGTTACCCTTCTGTGCAGGAAATTTTCAAAAATTGCTAAGTTTACACAATCCAAACTACCCCGGGTAACCTTTTCCCCTTAATTGTTATACTATGATCAGAACAGTCGATGAAGCTGACAAAACGCTATTGGAAGGGATCAAGTCGGCGGACCGGGAGCAGGTACAGCGCTTTTATGATGAGTATATGCCGGGGATCATCCAATTTGTGGTGAGCCATGGCGGTACGGAGGATGACGCCAGGGATGTTTTCCAGGATGGAGTGTATTTCCTGTATCGCAAAGTGATCACGGATGACCTGATACTGACCGCATCCCTGCGGACTTATCTGCTGGCCGTTTGCCGCAATATCTGGCGTACGCGCCTGCGCGACCACCGGGAATTGCGGCTGCAACCGGATGAAGGTGAATCCGCCCCAGATGGATCCCAGGATATTGAACAGCTGATCTTCAGGGCCGGCCGCGACCGCCTGTACCGGGAACATTTCAACCGGCTGGGGGATCAATGCCGCCAGATCCTGGAATTGTTTTTTGCAAAAGTCCGTCTGGTCGAAATCGCTGAAAAGCTGAACCTGACGGAAAAGTATATCAAGAAACGAAAATTCACCTGTAAGGAATCCCTGGTGGAATCTATTAAGAAGGATCCCAGGTATGAGGAATTGAGGAATTGAGGAATTGAGGAACTGAGGAACTGAGGAATCGAGGAATTGAGGAACTGAGGGCAAGACCAATCGGATCAATCGAATCAATCGAATCAATCGAATCAATCGAATCAATCGAATCAATCGAA
>CALMYQ010000098.1 GCA_937873655.1 uncultured Lewinella sp.
AATGTTGCCACACCCCGGCTTACGACTTACCACTTACCACTTACGACTTACGACTTACGACTGACCACCACATACCGGCCCTACAGGCCGGAAACGTAAAATTCAACCCGAATGCTACCGACATGGCGGACCTAACGGCCCGCGCGTTCGGTGTAGAGCCGAAATGTTGCCACACCCCGGCTTACGACTGACCACTTACAACTTACAACTGACAACTGACCACTCTCATCTAGTAAGCCCCTCAAACAGCCAGTCCGCCAGCAACTGCCGGTTCTTCATCAGCACGATCCGTTGCTGGTCGCTGTAATTCCGGATATTGGCCAGTTCTACGTACACCGACAGCGGCTTGAGCTCTCGCAGCATGTGCAGGTCGCGCCCCTTGACCGAGCCTTCGTATTGGCCGGTCTTCCGGTATTTTTCGTATTTCGACTGCATGGTGGTCAGCATCTGTCTGGCCAGCTTTTCGCCTTCCTCGCTGCCGGGGTAGTGGTAAAAGAACAGGTCGGTCCGTTGGCCGTGACTCCTGGAATCGACATGGATCATAATGGCGGTCTGCTCGGCTACGCCCTGGAGTTTGTGCTTTTCGTACAGGTCGTTGATGATATCCGAGCGTTGGAACAGCCGGCTTTTCTGGGCGTAGTTCATTTTGACATTGCCCCAGAGCACTTCATCTTCATCGCAGTTGAGGTATTCGTCGTCGCGGATGCCGTCATTGGGGTCGCGGTTGATGATATAGGCGGTGGCGCCGTGCGCGATCAGGTTGCGGCAAAGCCGAAGGGCTACGTCGTAGGCGTATTCGTCTTCACAAAGGGAATGCCCGGACCGCTTGCCAATGGCGCCGGGATCGGGGCCGCCGTGTCCGCTGACCACATAGAAGACCTTGCCGCGGAGTTTGGTGCTGGCCAACGGGGTTTTGGCGTATTTGGCGCCGAAAATGGGGAAAATCCGGTCGCCCGTCATGGTTTCCACTTCTTCGGGGGCCTCGCTGACGGGTGCGGCGACTTCCACCTTTTCGTCCGGACAATTCAGGGCATGGTAGGGCACCCAGAGTTTTTTGTCTTCTTTATAGGAAACGGAGCGCAGCGCATTTTCCAGCATGGATTCGTTGTACTTCTGGATGCCCACCGCCAGGTTCCAATCGTCGACGCCGATGCTTGAGCGGATGGTCTTCCCATTGAAGTCGTACAGCATGATAGGCAATATATAATCCCGGCCCGCACGCAGGTAAGCGCCCTTTTTCAACTTATTGAGGGCGTAGAACTGGTCAAAATTGCAGGGATATTCTTCCAGTTGGTACCGGCGCAGCATCGAATAGATGCCGTCTCCAGGCATAGCTTTGACTTGAAGGTAATCCGGGGCGGCCAAACTTGAAATTCCGGTCATGCTCCAGACGAGCAAGCCTATGATGTAACCTCTCATATTTCCACAGTGATCCAATCAGGGCTAAAATTAAACATTTCACACAATTATGACGATGCCCGGCCGGTAGTATTTACAGGTAATCACTACTTTTGCCTTCATGAACGCACTGGGCGAGATACTGCATTTGCTCCGGAAAGAGCTGTTGCTCGAATGGCGCACCCGTTACGCCATCGGCGGCATCCTGCTGTACGTTCTGTCAACTGTCTTCATCGTCTACGCGGCCTTTATCCGGGTTGAACCCGCCACCTGGAATACGCTTTACTGGGTCATTCTATTGTTCGCCGCGGTCAATGCCGTGACCAAGAGCTTCATCCGGGAAAACAGCGCAAGGCAGTTGTATTATTACCAGATGGCGCATCCGCTGCACGTGCTGGCCGCCAAGATCATCTACAATGTCGGGTTGCTGGCCCTGATCAGCCTGCTGACCTGGGGCGCAATGGCCTGGCTGACGGGCAATCCCGTGAAGGATTACCGGCAATTCATCCTGGCCCTTTGGCTGGGCAGCGCCGGCTTTGCCATCACCTTTACCTTTATTTCGGCCATTGCCGCCAAGGCGGACAATAGTGCGACCCTGATGGCGATCCTGAGCTTCCCGCTCGTTATCCCCATCGTGATGACACTGACCAAATTGTCAGCCAACGCCCTGCGCCTGATGAACGATTCGAACACCGATCAGGATATACTGGTCCTGGTCGCCATTGATATGGTTTCCCTGGGAATGGCTATCTTGCTGTTTCCGTTTTTATGGAGAGATTGATTTATTTTGGAGGATACGAAGATCTGGGGATGCGAAGATTCAACCTCACCTCGTCAAATCCTCGCATCCTCAAATCCTCGCATATTCTAAAAAGGAAATATGAACAAAAGCTGGTGGAAAATCGCAAGCATCCTCATCCTGGTCTACGTTTTTATAGCCGGGATGCTGGGGCCGCTTAAACCCGGCATTATCCGGGTAGATCCGCAAACCGTCAGCACGGGGCAGGAGCTCGTATTGCAGGTGGAAGGGTACAATTCCCACTACCTGGAGGCCGGCGACGCCATCCGGGCCTGGCTGAAACTGGACGATGAACGCGCCCTGGGGGCCACCTCCGTTCAATCAAAATCAGAGACTCAACTGGAAGCTGTGTTTGCCATTCCGCAGTACCTGCCGGTAGACAAGCGTTCGCAGGACTTCGTCCTGGTGGTGGACAATGCCGTTGACGGCGTATCCCTGCTGCCCTCGGCCGTATTTGTCCGGCAGGATTCCATCGACCCCGATATGGGCCTCAAGGTGTGGAAAAACACCCCGATCGAGGGGCTGCATTACCTGAAAAGACTGACCTTCCCGTTCAGGAACATCCTGCAGGAAACCATCCGGAATACCTACTTCCATGTAGCCTTGTGGCTGGCTATGGTGACACTGTTCATGGCATCGCTCTATCACAGCATCAAATACCTCAGGAAAGGGTTGCCGGACAATGACCGCTGGGCCGTAGCCTATACCACGGTGGGCTCGTTTTACGGCGTGCTCGGGTTGGTCACCGGCGCCATCTGGGCTACCAGCGCCTGGGGCAAGCCCTGGAGCTGGGATGTCAAACAGACCATGACGCTCATCGCGCTTTTCATTTACCTGGCCTATTTCGTGCTGCGGGCGGCTTTTGAGGACCCCGAAAAGCGCGGGCGGCTGTCGGCGGTTTACAACATATTTGCTTTTGCAGCCCTGATCCCGCTGATCTACGTGATCCCGCGGCTCACGGACAGTCTGCACCCCGGAAACGGCGGCAACCCGGCCTTCGGCTCGCAGGATCTGGACAATACCATGCGTATGGTGTTTTATCCGGCCGTCATCGGCTGGACCTTGCTGGGCGTTTGGATCGCAACCGTTTCGTTCCGGGTGGAGCGCCTGCACCAGCGGATGTTGGAGGATGTGGACAGTTGATAGTTGGCAGTTGGCAGTTGGCAGTTGGCGGTTGGCAGTCCTTCAGTCTGAATTTAAGACGGCCGCCCAACCGGGAAACAATGAAATAATGAGCCATTTTCAGTTGGCAGTCCGCAGTTCGTCAGTTGGCAGTCCGCAGTTGGCAGTACTTCAGTCTGAATTTAAGACGGCCGCCCAACCGGGAAACAATGAAATAATGAGCCATTTTCAGTTGGCAGTCGGCAGTTGGCAGTCGGCAGTTGGCAGTCGGCAGTTGGCAGTCGGCAGTTGGCAGTTGGCAGTTGGCAGTTGGCGGTTGGCAGTCCTTCAGTCTGAATTTAAGACGGCCGCCCAACCTGGAAACAATGAAACAATGAAACCACCTATCAATCGCCCGGTTGGGTTGAATTTTAAACCGGACCGTCATTTCGATCCAAAAAATTTTGTGCAGCGGTCCGGAAACAAAATTTTGACTGGAAAACAAATTGCAGATATGGAAAATTTACGCGACTTTTGCGGCGGCAAATCGAGTCTGTTCATGAAAAAATGCCTGGCCTTGTTAGGCCCGCTGATGCTTACGGTCCAAGCGCACGCCGATTCAGGCGGTCCCGACTTTTTCCGCAGTATTGGGAAAATTTATGTGGTGGTAGCCGTTATTGTGACGGTCCTGCTCGGTATCGGCATTTTTTTGATGTATCTGGACAGGCGCCTGACCAAAATTGAGAACCAAATTAAAGACCATGATTGAAAAGCAGGAAAAGAGTTTTTATCAGAGTGTGATCGATTTCTTTGATAAAGCTGGAGCCCATACCGGAATTGACCAGGGTATTCTGGAACAGATCAAAGTATGCAATGCCGTTTTCCAGATGCAGTTTCCGGTCAAGATCGGCAACGAAGTGAAAGTGGTGGAGGCTTACCGGGTTCAACACAGCCACCACAGGACACCGACCAAAGGCGGCATCCGCTACAGCAACCACGTCAACCAGGAAGAGGTCATGGCGCTGGCCACCCTGATGTCGATCAAATGCGCGATCGTCGACGTTCCTTTCGGCGGCGCAAAAGGCGGGGTGAAGATCAATCCCTGGGAATATACGCCCGATCAACTCGAAAAGATTACCCGGCGGTATACGGCAGAACTGATCAAGCGCAACCTGATCGGTCCTTCCATCGACGTACCCGCCCCCGACTACGGTACCGGCGGCCGGGAAATGGCCTGGATCTACGACACCTACCGGACCTTCCGCGGCGATGAGATCGACGCCGCCGGTTGCGTAACCGGCAAACCGGTTTCCCAGAACGGCGTTCGCGGCCGCGAAGAAGCAACCGGCCGGGGCGTATACTACGGCATCCGCGAGGCCTGCAACTTTGAGGAAGATATGAAGAATCTCGGTCTGACTCCCGGGATCAAAGGCAAGACGATGGTCGTGCAGGGGCTCGGAAACGTAGGCTCCCACACTGCCAAAGTATCGCAGGACGAAGGCGGCGCCATTATCGTAGGCGTAGCAGAGGTGGAAGGCTGCATTTACAACCCGAACGGCATCGACATCCACGATCTGCTCCAATTCCGCAAGGAAACCGGCAGCATCCTCAACTACCCGGGCGCTACCAGCTACGGCAAGGAGGACCGCCGCAAGGTGATGGAGTTTGATTGTGACATCCTGGTGCCGGCTGCCCTGGAAAATGAGATCACCTACCGGAATGCGCCCAACGTTAAGGCCAAGATCATCGCGGAAGCCGCCAACGGCCCGATCACTTCCTCCGCTGAAGAGATCCTGCTGGCCAAAAATATCCTGATCATCCCGGATGTCTTTCTCAATGCCGGCGGCGTAACGGTTTCTTATTTCGAATGGCTCAAAAACCTGTCCCATATCCGCTTCGGCCGCATGGACAAACGATTCAACCAGAATATCCACTCCGAGATCCTGGATGTGATCGAAACGACCACCGGAAGACCCGTCAGCGAAGGTGAAAGAAAAATGATCGCCCGCGGCGCCGACGAGATCGACCTGATCCGCTCCGGCCTCGAAGAAACCATGATCAGCGCCTACAACGAGATCCGCAGGATCTGGAAAGAAAACCCGGCAATCGACAGCCTGCGCACCGCCGCATTCGTCAACGCCATCAAAAAGATCAGCAACGACTATCAGAACCTGGGGATCTTCCCGTAATATAGTTGTCAGTCACTAGTCGTAAGTCGTAAGTGGGCTATTATGACATCAGCTTGCTTACGACTTATGACTTACCACATATGACTAGTCATAAAATGCCATTTGGCAGCTCCGCTCTCCCAAGGGCCTTCAACAAAAAAAATTTCAATAAAAGCTACTATCTTTTGTATATATTTTGTTTTTTTGCAAATCGGCCAATATTAGAAGGCCGATTTTTTTGAATATAGTCCTAATTCTGAACGAACAAACCAACTAAAAACCTTGTATAATGTCCGACAAACTCGATAAGATAGACCTTAAAATCCTGAAGATTCTGCAGGAAAGCAGCAAGATCACCAACCTGGACCTTTCCAAGAAAATCGGACTTTCACCCGCACCTACCCTGGAACGGGTCAAAAAACTGGAACAAACCGGGATCATCGAAAGTTATCACGCCCAAGTGAACCCGCAATCTATCGGGTTGAATGTCAAGACTTTTGTTCAGGTCTCCCTGGCCTGGCAAAAAGAAAACGCCCTCAATAACTTCCTGGACAAGATCAAGGAGATCGAGGAGATCGTCGAATGCTACATCATCACCGGTGAAGCCGACTTCCTGATCAAGATCGTTTGCAAGGATATTCCTACCTACGAAAAGTTGTTGTTCAAAACCCTTTCCCAGATCGAGGAGATCGAAAGGCTCAAAACCCTGATGACCCTGTCGACCGTGAAAGACAGCAAAGTCCTGCCTTACAAATACGATTAGCCCTTGCGGTTGTTTCGCCTAAATATCCGGCATGAACCGACGCAAGACTACCCTGTTCTGGAAGCTCAAACATCCCGGTTCAGGCTTTATTTCCTTTTTACTGGGCACACGGGATCGCCTGCCTGCCGAAGCCTTTGCCCGCCTGGAAAACAGGCTGACCGGCCTGCCCGTCCGCAAGGTCTGGCACCTGATCCATGAATTCCCGGCCGAAACGGCGCACTGCCGGATGCCGGACGGAATCACCCTCGATCACCTGCTTTCCAACAGACATTTTACGCGCATTTCCGCCATTTTGAAAAAGACCTTTCAGGTTGACCTGGAAACCCTCAACCATTTTTACCCGCTGGCCGTGAGAGAACGGCTCGTCAATCAGATCGAGGCGCAGGCAAACCTGACCTCGCTCCGGGATCGTCTGCCGCAAATATTGCCCGGTGCGGAGCCGGTATTCCATTCCCCGGATGGTTCCGGATACGACGCGATCTCCATCCCCTTCCAACTCCGGCAATTGCGCATCCTGGCTTCCAATCCTGCCCGCTTCCGCCTAAAAGTGGAAAAGGATCTGCTGGAAAGGAACCTGGATGACCCGGCCCTGATCCGGCGCAACACCCGCGAACGCCTGACCGGCGCCGAGCGCAAACACCAATCGGCCCGCAACGCCGGCGCCGCTGCCCGGATCATTGCGGAAACGCGGGAAACACCCGGTCTGTTTCTCGTGGATGCAGCCGGTCTGGCGGGGGGCAAAGGTATCCTTCACCGCCTCAGGGCCGCCGGTTTGCAGGTGTTGCCCATCCGCTGAAGTTATCCCTGTTTAAGCGCTTCCCGCGTTTTGATCATGGCGTCCCTGACCTCCACAATGCTTTCCCATTCGCGGCCTTCTTCGCCGTGTTCGATCCCGCAAAAGCTGTGGTAACCCGCGTCGAGGACGATTTTGAACATCCGGTTGTAATCGAGCGGCGACCGGTTGCCCTTGTCGTCAAATACCATGGTCTTGACGCTCACCCCCTTGGCATACGGCATCAATTCCTGTACGCCCAGGTAGGCATCATAGGTGACCATAGGCTTATTTTCCGGGCTGGCGATCCTGAAATTGCCGAAATCGGGCAACGTACCCGCATGAGGATGGTCGACCCTTTGCATCAGTCCGGCCAGCCACCTGCCGTTGCTGGTGAAGCCGCCGTGGTTCTCGATGATGACATTCAGGCCGTAGGGAGCGGCAAATTCACACAGGCGGTGCAGCCCGTCGGCCACCAGTTTCTGCGATTCCGTAAAATCGCTTTCCGAGGCGCTCCAGCCGATGGAGGAATAGGCGTTCACCCGGATGGAATGACACCCCAGGAATTTGGCCGCTTCTACCCATTTTTTGTGGTTTTCCACCGTCTGGAGCCGTTTGGCCTCTTCAGCTTCGCCCAGATTGCCTTCGCGGTCGCACATGATGAGCACAGAGCGCACCCCTTCGCCGTCGGCCCGCCGCTTCATCTCAGCCAGGTAGTTTTTGTCCTCGGCCTTGTCCATGAAAAACTGGTTGACGTACTCCACCGCCTCAATACCGTGCTTTTTGGCCAGGATGGCAAAATCCAGGTGGTCGATCTTCCCTGCAAACAACGGTTTGTTTATCGACCATTCGGCCAGGGAGATCTTGAATAACGGCTCTTCTCCGAATCCGGAGGCTTTGGCTGCCAGTCCGGTCACGCCGATAGCTGCCGAGGCTATCGCGGTCTTTTTAATGAAATCTCTTCTTTTCATAAGTCAGTTATTCGGTTGATATTGCTCGCGATCAGATAAACCCCGTCAGTATATCCCGGTTCCATTGAAGGGGATCCCGCCTACTTTTCCACCGCATAATCATCCCCATAATATTTGCTGGTAATGCCCGTATGGAATTTGATGGCCGAAACCGGCTCGTATTTTACGGGGATCAGCCCCGGCAGAACTTCGAGGGTCTCT
The DNA here is from genome assembly GCA_937873655.1 of uncultured Lewinella sp. GTDB lineage: Bacteria > Bacteroidota > Bacteroidia > Chitinophagales > Saprospiraceae > JACJYC01. The sequence goes on from CALMYQ010000098.1 coordinate 8,174, forward strand.
TCCTCCCACACATAGACAGCCATCGGGATCGTGATCCGGGCCTCGCCCTGCATGCGCCCTTCGCGGGGTTTGCTGACCCGGTGGGTCGTCGACGGCAGGCGGTCGTTGGTGATGCGTTGCATATAATCGCCGGTATTCAGGATAATGGACCCCGGCGCCGGGTTGAGACGGATCCACTTGTCGTTGGCGCGGTTATAGACCTGCAATCCGTCCACTTTCTGGGCAGGCAGTATGGTAAACAGATCGACGTCCTCGTGGCCCAGCATGCGGCCTGCACCGCTGGCCCGGTCTTCATCCGAAATGGGCGGATAGTAATTCAGCCGGAAACCGAAATTGGTGGCGGCGAGCTTTTGGTCGTACAAGTGCGGATCGCACCCCAGGTAGGTCAGGATGCTTTGCATGATGGGCAGGATCAGCGCTTCGTGGGCCTGGACGACCTGCCTGAATACAGGCTCAAAACCGGGCTTTGGCCAGAAATCGGATTCGCGGTAATCATTGACATCCGGCAAATGGAAAGCGCGGCGGCAGAATACCCAGCCCTCCACCAGATCGGGATGAATAATGGTGGTCTGCTTGATCGGGAAATACCCCTGATTGACGGAGCCGTGGCGCCGGGCTTCGTACACCAGCCGCTCCTCCAGGGTGGTGGTTTCAAATAGTTCGGCTACCTTTTTTTCGGCTTCCAGGTACAGATCCGGCGGCACGCCGTGGCCGGTCAGCACCGCAAACCCGATCTCTTCGAGCGCATGACCCAGGTTTTGGGCAAATGCCGCGCGGCCGGCTTCACCGCCCTCAAAGTATTCGCGCATGTCGCAGGTCCGGATCACGAATTCCTCGTCGAACTGATCCTTTTCGTCATTTTCGACCAGGTAGTATTCATGTCCTTTATTGACGCCTTCGTATTTGTTGAACGCCTGGTTGACAGCGCGAATGCCGTCCTCTTGGTTTGAAGCCATGGCAGTATGGTTTTTTGTTATAAGAGCTTGTTTGGTGAATATCGGCAGATTTTGCAGAAAATCCAAGTATCCTCAATCACCCGCCGGACAAACTGTTGTACACGTACCCGATCAAAACAGCCAGTAAAGTACCCGGTACGATCCACCTCAGCCAGAAGACCGCCAACCCGGCGCGACTGCTTTCCGGACCGGCAAACAGCATTTTCCGGAAAAGCAACCGCCGGGCGCCCCACCACATGCCCATTACCGCCAGCATGCTGCCCAGTACCTGCATGCCGGAACCAAAGACCAGGTCGAGCAGGCCGATCAGTTGCGGATAAAATGTGCTCGGAAAGGACAGCAGGAGCTGCAGCAACCCGAACCCGGTCAGCAGTTTTTTCCCGGAGATCCTGTGCCCCGACAAGCTGCTGATGGGCACCTGAAAAGCTGCGATCAGGGACAGGAAGGCGACCAGACTGACCGACAACAGAAACAGCGAACCGATCAGGCGACCGCCCGGCAGGACGGCGAACAGCTCCGGCAAGGTCTGAAAGATCAGGGAGGGACCGGCGTCCATCTGCATGCCCATGACCAGGACCGCAGGCACCAGGAACAAACTGACCAGCAGGGAGGCCCCCAGGTCGCCCAGGCAGGTAAATACGCCTATCCGGGGAATATCCCGGCTTTCACCAATATAAGAGGCATACACCACCACAAAGGTGCCGCCCAGCCCGATCGAATAAAAAGCCTGCCCAAGCGCGGCAAAGACCTCTCTGGGGCCGACGGCCGAAAAATCCGGCGCGAGAAACTGCCGCACTTTAGCCAAAGCACCCGGCAGGGTCCAGGCATAAACGATCATATAAAGGACGGCAAGGAGAAAAAAAGGCATGATGATCCGGGAAATCCGTTCGATCCCCTTTTTCAGGCCGCGGTGAGCAACATACAGCGCCGCGACCACGGTCAGTACGACCACCCCGTACTGCAACGCGCTGTCCGCAAGCAAGGCCTGGTACCCCGCGTTATTGTCCGCGGAAAAACCCCGGATAATGGAAAAACCCGCGCTGAAAAAGACATTCGCAACTACGACCACATAATAGGAGCCGGCTACCGTGACCGCCAGGATCAGCAAATACCCGATGGCTTTCCCCCATCGGCTGCCGAATAGATTGGCATAAGCAGTAAGGGTACTCGAACCGCTGTTCCGGCCCGCCAGCATTTCGGTCAGCAAAGCCGGAAACGCCAGCGCCAGGGTAAACAACAGGTAGATCAGCAAAAATGCGCTGCCGCCGTAAGCGCCCATCATGTAGGGAAAGCGCCAGACATTGCCCAGTCCGACCGCCACCCCGATCATGGTCAGGATGGCGCCCAACCGGGAGCCGTATTGATTGTCGGTCGTATTCATTCAGGCAGGTTCATTGGTATGATTTATTTCCCTCTCACCCTCTCACCCTCTAACCAATCCTCACCTCCAGCACCTCAAAATCCGGCGAACACCCCTCAAACCGGTACCCCGCCCCCGGCGGAATGACAAAAGCGTCCCTTTGACTCAGGCGGTGCGGCGCTTCGCCCTCTACCTGCAAGGTCACCCCGCCCTGCAGTACGAACCTGAAGAGGATATCGGCCCGATGGTCAAGTACCGGCGAATGGGTTGTCCCATCCGCTGGCCGGATGACAAGGACGGAGGCCAGCCCTTTGGTTGCCTCGTTTATCCCCGTATCCCGGCATTCGAAGCCGGTAGCGATCCAGGGCTTCCAGACGGCTTCGGCCGCAAGATGATGACAGAAACGCTGTCCCTGGAATTCCCTGTAGGGGCGGTAGGCAGCCGTCGGCAATTCCATATGGTGGTCGATGGTGGTCATATGTTCCGCAGGCACACCGATCTCGATCACTTCCAGGTGGTCGGACGCCTCCAGGACCCGGTGCCGGATCTCCGGCGGTTGGGTGACGCAATCCCCGGCGCCCAGGATAAAGGGCGGGCCCTGGTCTTCGTACACCAGCCGGACCCAGCCGCGGTAGCAAAAGATCAACTGGAAGCCGATCGTATGGTAATGCACCATATCCGGCACGGGGCCGCCTTCCGGGATGCTGATATGCGAAGCGATGATGCTGCCGCCCAGGCGATCCGGGATGAGGTCGCGGTACAGCATCCCCGCCCGGCCGATGACCCAGGAATCGTTGTCCTTCATCCGGCGCACCTCGAATTTGTGGCGGGTCGGCGGCGTATGCAGGCGATACGTTTTAGGGTGGATCTCGATCCGGGTCCCGTTGGGTGCAACTGCGCTTGATTGCCCGTTGTTAATCCCGGATGGATCATCGGTCAGCAATTGCAAGGCAGGTGGATGACCGTCGGCCGATCTGTCCAGCCGGATCTGCATGCCATGGCCTGACAGGACGGCTACGCCGGGATCGTCGGCCGGAAAGATCCGGTCAAGCCGGAAGCCCAGGCCGGTGAAGAAGGCCAGGTCGGCGTTCAGGTCCTGGGTCGGCAGGAGGAGTTGGGCCTGGGTATCGGAGGTGGTGGTCATGGGGTTAGTGCTTCTTTCTAGCCGTAATCTCCTGTCCGCCCTGATGCAGGATAAATGACTCAAACCGGCCGTTGTCGCTTTCAATGAATTCCATCCGGGCATCCACCACCTTGAGAAAGAATTTGGTGCGGGATTCCGGGAAGATCTCAAACTTTGGCTGGCCGGTTGCCTGCGCCATCAATTTGCCGTTCTCCAGGGTAACGGCGATCTCGAAATCGGGGGTCACTTCGTAGACGCCGGTATAGTTTTTCAATGTTTCTTCGTCCAGTTGGACCTCAGTAAGTACCGCAATGGGCTTGTCCGTTTTTTTCCCTTCCGTCTTGTTCATCCGGTTGGTGAAGGAGGCGGTTATTTCGGTTCCATTTTCCCGGAATTCAATGCCGGCCAGGCTGTTTTCAAAACTAAAGGTGCGTTTGGAAGTCGGGAACAATTTTATTTTGTTGCTCCCCGTTCGCTGGCTGTACAATTGATTGCCCTCCAGGGTAACGGTTCTCGACGACCCGTCGGCGAAATCGTATACGCCCACCAGCTTTTTCAGGTCATCGGGTTCAACGGATATCCAGGATGTTTGGTCGGGGTAGGGTTTTCCGATCGCAATGGCGGCCATTCTGGTCGAAACCTGCCCCGGATCATTGCAATCGCAGTTCAAAAACAAGGCGACAAAAACATCTTCGTCCGGCAGATAAATGGAGTTGGTCACATAGCCGAATATGCCGCCGGAGTGTTCCAAAGTCGGACTTCCGTTGATTTCGTTGATGCCCCATCCGTACCCGTAATTGGTTTCATTCCCGTTGTTCAGTTTGTAATTGGTAAAGGCCAGGTCAATGGATTCTTTCTTCACCAGTTTATTGGAACGGACGGCCCTGTTCCAGATGAAGAGGTCCCCAACGGTCGACATAAGCGACCCGGCGGCATAGGGCTGCGTAAGGCTGAGGAATTCGGCATTGATATAGCCCTCATTTTTCTGATAACCGTAGGCCCTTTTTTTGATGATTTCGGAAGTGCTCCCGTAAGAGGACGACTTCATGCCGAGCGGTTCAAAGATGTTCTTTTCGATAAACTGCCCGTAAGGCTGGCCCGAGGCCTTTTCGATAACATATCCCAGGATAAAATACGCCGAATTGTTGTACAACCAGGCTTCACCCGGCTCAAAGTCCATGGGTTCGTTCTTGAAAAAATCGATCAGCTCAAGCGGCTTATAATCGAGCCTCCAGACCGGCGGCCAGTTTTCCATGGAGGTGTAGCTTTTTATGCCCGAAGTATGGGTCAGCAAATGATGAATGCTGATATGGTGGCCGTGGGTCGGGTAATCTGCGATGTACTTGGTGATGTCGTCGTCCAGGCTCAGTTTACCCTGTTCCACCAGCATTAATACCGCAACGGCTGTAAACTGTTTGGTGATTGAGCCGATCTCAAATACCATATCCGGCTCCATTTTTACGTCCAGTTCCAGGTTGGCCATTCCGAATGCCTTCTGGTAAACGATCTTGCCGTTGATAGCGACCAGGGCTGCGGCGCCCGGTTCCGATGCCGGAAACATTTCGCCGAGCATTTTGTCGAATTGACTTTCCATTCCCTGGGTCGACCCCATCGAAGAAACCCCGATCACCAGGATCAGGGAATAAATAAGTTTTTTCAGTAAGGCCATATGGTTATTTTTTGATTATACTGCGTTAGGATTTACGAAGGCAATATGCATTGCAATGAAGGCAATGCTGTACAATAGGCGTTTGCCCGGGCTCGAATAATAATTTTTAAATCCCAGGTAACAATTATTTACGATCGGAACTATACAACCGACAAGTCCATACCAAAGATAAAAAAGGATTAGTGAAAACCAGATAATTTGTCGCAAACGGTCCGCAATTCTGTCGCAATCATCACGCGCCTTTCACCTGATGACGGCCGTATCTTTGTGCTATTGATTATGCTTTAAATTCGATCAAAATGAGAACGTCAAAAATCATTTTCTGGATAGCGACCGGCATCATCTTTTTCTGGTGCGGCATCATGACGATTGTGTTCTTCGGCTCGGAGACCTCCAAAGCCGCCATGGCGCATTACGGTTACCCGCCGTATTTCGGCCCGATGGCCAATGTTTTCAGCATCATCGGCGCGTTCGGGTTGGTTTTGCCTTTTGTGCCGGCGAGACTGAAAGAGTGGGCTTACGCGGGTTTTTCCTTTAATTTCATCGGCGCCGCCGTCAGCAACTGGGCAGTGGACGGCTTCGGCTTTCAGGTGATCTTTCCGCTTTTGTTCTTTATCCCGCTGGCGCTTTCCTATTTCCAGTTCCACAAAATGGAGCGGATGAAAGCTGCATCCTGAGGGATATGAAGGACATGATGGTTATCATACCGGCCAACGAGCGAAGAGCGATAAAAAAGGTAAGAATATGGTCATTTTTTGCCTTCTTTTTCCGAGGGGATTTCAGGGAAGCAGCCGAAAAGCAGGATCATCCCGGGCGCCATTGATTTTATTATGAACCACAAAAGCCCCAAAAGAAAAGATGACTCATGCGAATTAGGGCTAAATTTCTTGCAAAAGTGCCGTTAGGCACAAAATATCGGTAGAATGATGGTTTTGAATCGGTTTGGCGTGCCGTAGGTACGCAATATGAGGTCCGTTATATAGCATACCTACGGCATGCTGAACATCGTTTGTCCCATCCGTCTACCGGGATTTAATCCCCAATTCACATGAATCAGCCGCAAAAACTGAGCCAAGATCCAGCGTTCTGTTTTCAATTCAGGCAGTTTTATTGCAGTGTTCCTGAATCCCCGATTTCGACATCACCGGAAGACCTGATATCCCTGGAGGAGGCGCCGACCTTGATCGTATAACCGCCGTTTTCCAGTTTCCAGCCGGCGCCCTGCTCATCCCAATAACGCAATTCCGAAACGGGAATTTCAAATATAAGATTTTCAGTTTCGCCAGGCGCCAGATCCCTGGTTTTTGTGAACGCTTTCAGCTCCTGGGCCGGGCGGTCAACGGCGGAATTGGGTTTGGAAACATAAATCTGCACCACTTCCTTACCCGCCTGTGCGCCGGTGTTCTGAACGGATATGCTGACTCTGACGGTGTCATTTTCCAGCACCGCATCCAGGTTGCCGTATTCAAAACTCGTGTACGACAGCCCGTATCCGAAGGGGTAGGATACTTCCAGCCCCGCTTTATCAAAATGCCGGTAGCCCACGTAGATCCCCTCTTCATAGCGCGTATAATCCTTGTTCCGGACCTTATCCTTTTCCGCTTTTTCGCCGCCGCCGAAGAGCTGGGACATCACGTTGAACGGCTCTCCATCCAGGGGAAAATTGGCGTTGGAGGCGTGGTCGTTGAGGTGAACCGGGAAGGTCATCGGCAGTTTCCCGCTGGGATTGACCTTGCCGCTGAGGATATCTGCAACGGAGTTTCCGCCTTCCTGGCCGCCCTGCCACGCCAGCAGAATAGCGTCGGGCTGCTCTTTCCAGGAAGCGGTCTCAATAACGCCTCCGATGTTCAGCACGACGACAACCTTTTTACCGGCTTCATGAAAGGCCTGGCAGACCAGTCCCATGATCTCATTTTCCTTCGCGGTCAGCAGGAAATCGTCTGCTTCTACCCGGTCGCCGCCCTCGCCGCTGTTCCTCCCGATAGTCAGTACGGCTATGTCTGCGGCGCCGGCAATGCCTTTCACTTCATCTGCCGTGTAACTCATCTGCGGCGGATTGTACGGGTGGGTCATGGCGGCCAACCCTTCCGGCCGGGCAAATGCTTCCTTGTTGGCCGCTTTATGTTTTTCGAATGCGCCCTTTGCCGCTTCATTGATACTGAAACCGGCATTTTTCAACCCTTCTTCCAGCGAAACGGAATAAGCTTCATTGACGTCGCCCGAGCCTGTTCCGCCCACGATAAAATCGTAGGAGGTCACGCCGAACAAGGCAACGTTCTTTGCCCCCTGGATCGGCAGGGTTTGGTTATTTTTGAGCAGTACCATCCCCTCGGAAGCCGACTGCCGGGTGATCGCTGCGTGCGCCTTCAGGTCCGGATTATTCCCGTACTTATAGTTCTGCATTTTCCTGGATCCCAGGATCAGTTTCAGTATCCGTTTGACGGACGTATCCACATCCGTCATGGACAAAGTCCCGTTTTCCTGGCCTTTTATCAGGGCTTTCCACTGCCGTTTGGTGCCCGGTTCCAGCAGGTCGTTCCCGGCGCTGACCTGGGCGACCGCGTCCTGGCCGCCAAACCAGTCGGACATGACGATACCTTGAAAGCCCCAGTCGTTTCTCAAAATATCCGTGAGCAAATACCTGCTTTGGGAGGTGTAGGTGCCGTTCACTTTATTGTAGGACGACATGATGGTCCAGGGCTGGGCTTTTTCGACGATGATCTCAAATCCTTTGAGGTAGATCTCGCGCAGCGCCCGCTCGGAAATAATGGCGTCATTATAATTCCGGTTGGTCTCCTGGTTGTTGGCCACAAAATGCTTTACGGATGTGCCCACACCGTTGGATTCAATGCCGTTGACCATGGCCGCGCCGATATTGCCGGTCAGGACGGGGTCTTCTGAATAGTACTCAAAATTTCTGCCGCAAAGCGGATGGCGGTGGATATTGGCGCCGGGCCCCAGGATCACGTCGATCCCGTATTCGAGCGCTTCATTGCCCATGGCGGTTCCGACTTCCTGCACCAGATCCGTATTCCAGGTGGAAGACAGGAGGGTACCGATGGGAAAGGCCGTGCAATAGTAGGTCCGGTCTTCGTTCTTGCGCTGCGGTGCGATCCTCAGTCCTGCGGGACCGTCCGACAAATAGACCGTGGGAATGCCCAGGCGGGGCGTCGGTACGATGGTGCCCACGGCGCCCGCAATGCCCTCACCGGGTTTGACCATGCCCACACCGGATGCCATGCCCGATCCTTTGAGCAAGTGGATCTTTTCTTCTAGGGTCATTTGCGACAGCAGGTCCTCCGCTCGTTCCTCTATGGATCTGCGATCGTCCTCATAAATGTCGAGCTGGCCGTTGCCGTTGCGGTCAAGGAAGGTATATCCGTCAAGCGTCATCTCTTTGAAGTCGAAATTTTCAGCGTAGTCATCCTCAAAATCCAGGAAAGTGGCCTTGAGGTATTTCCACCCGGCAAAACCGGCTATCGCCAGGAGTACGAGAAGGGAGACCAGGACGATCAAGGTCCGCTTGAGAAACTTTTTCATGCGTTTAAAGTTGTTCGTGACAATTCGACACAAATGTAAGTAAAAATAATTAATTGTGACATTTCGCCACAAATATTTATTTTTGCCCCATGAATGTCGAACAATTCCTGGAACGAGGGGCCGATTACTTTCTGCCCAACCTGTCGGTCGACCTGGTCATTATCGGGTATGCGGATAACGAACTGAAGTGCCTGTTGCTGAAAATCGGCAACAAATGGCTGTTGCCGGGCGGGTATATCGGTAAAGAGGAGTCGGTTGTTGCGGCGGCGACCAGAACATTGAAGGACCGCACCGGTTTAACCGATCCGCACCTGAAATTCCTGGCCGTCTTCGGTGACAACAATCGCCGGTTTACGGACGAATGGCAGGATTACCTGAATAAAATCGGAATGGCGTGGAGCAAGGACTCCTGGTTGAATGCCCGCTTTGTATCCCTGGCGTACTACTCCCTCGTCGATATCAGGAACACCTTCCCGACCGTCAGCAACCTCGATGAGGATTTCCGCTGGTTCAGCTTCGATGAACTGCCGGCGATGTGGATGGACCACCGATCCATTGTGCTGGAAGCCAGAAACCGGTTGAAAGAGGATATCAAACAGGAAGAGATCACTTTCAAGCTGCTGCCTGAGCAATTCACCATGCCGGAACTCCATCAGCTCCATGAGGCCATTCTGGAGACGAAACTGGACCGCAGCCGGTTCCAGAAAAAGATGCTTTCAACCGGGATATTCGAGCGATTGCCCAAGCGGCGGCAGGAATCCCCCGGGAGCAATCCGTATCAATACAGCGTCAAGCCGCAGGGATAGAGTGGCATTGGTCATACGAATCAAGGATCAAATTTACAATAAATGTACCGTCAGGTACAGCATATCGGTAGCATGATGGTAATCATGCGATTTTGGCATACCGTAGGTATGCGATGTAATAATAACCACATATTGCATACCTACGAGCCGGAGATTTAATCCTTAAGGATCGGTGAATTAATAAGTGTCGCTTTCGACAGGCAAGGGATTTTGGTTCTAACCAAGGCGAGGGTTCGCGAGCTTAGCCATAGCTAAGTGAGCTGGTTCCTCAACGAAGGGTAGGGCCAAAAGCCCTCCTGGAAAATCTGACAGTTATTATTTCAGCGGTCCTAAGGGATCCCTTAATCCTTGATTTGCATTGGTCATCCTCATTTTTCATTCGGCGGATTACCAGTCCGGATCAATTCTTCAGCAGAATATATCCGTTCAGGGAAGTCGCAATCAACAGCCAGATCAGATAGGGAAGCAGAAGGGCGGATTTGAACATCAATTCAGCCCGGTAAAAGAACAGCATGAACGCGATCAGCAAGGTAAGGGCAACAATAATGACCAGGGCGGCTGAGACATATTGGTAGTGAAAGAAGGCCGGGTTCCAGCCAATGTTCAGGATCAGCTGCAAGGCATATAATCCGATCAGAACCTTTCGGTTTTCAGCTTTTGGCCAAAGATAGGCGAGATAGATCGAAAAGCAGATCATGATGGTCGTCCAGGCAAAGCCGAATACCCATCCCGGGGGTGTCCAGGGCGCTTTGTCCAGCGATCCGTACCAATCTGAAGTTACGCCGGCATTTGTGAACAGCCCGCCGATCGCAAGCGCCGAAAAATTCAATATGAGGAAAATAATGATTCTGAAGATCATGATCCACTCCGCTTTCTCTTTTTATAATTCAACCATCCGGTTACAAAAAACACGAGTGCGTAAAATACGCTGAAACTGCCCCAAAGAACAGTACCCTGTATAAACTGGTAGCCGGCGATCAGGGTTGAAAGCCCTCCCAATGAAAAGAGTAAAAGACCGGTTTTGTTCATCTGAAATTCCATTTATCCTGTTAGTCGGTCGAATTTCAAAAAAACTACAAGACTTGTCGCATTGGATAGCCGGGCAGATCTGCACCCGGTTTTTATTCACTGATTGGTTTTTTCCCCATTCCGGTAAAACGGCAAAACGGCGTCAATTTTTTTCCAGTCGAACTCAAATTCCGGAAGCGTGCGCAAATACCCTAAAACCTCCGCAATGCACGCTTTCATGGAAGCATCCAAAATTTCGAGCCGATTGACATTATAGTCGCTTTTAGCGGTCAATGTAAACAGGAGTGAATCGGTTACCTCTTCGACCGGGTGGGTAATGGCAACCGTCAGGTAGGCCGGCAGATGGAATCTCAAACCTTTTGCGTCGAAAAAAGAAATGCCCCCAATCCCGTGGACATTCAAGAATTCAGGATCATGAACCAGTTTTTGCCAATCATGCCTTTCATCATTTTCTATCGCGCGTGCTACTTCTTCACTTATATCGCCGTAGTTATCGAGGTATATGGTTTTATGCAAACTCACCCCGTCTTCCAGGTGAACACCGCTAAACGCTTCGGAAATAAGTGAAAGTAATTGTTTCACTTTTTCAGGATCTCTCATCGGAATGAATAGGTGTGATTAGAAAGTAACCAATGTACTGCAATTGTATGCAAAACCATTCTAAATCATGTATAGTTCCACATGGATTGGAGGGGTACACTTTTGATCGCTATTTTCATTCAGGCACCATTCCATTGCAACCTCGTCGCATCATCTTCCCTTTGCGACTATTGTTAAAATCCCGGCGACGAGGTTGAAAACAAACCTGCCCGGGCTGCACCCATCTTTGCATCGCCAACAAAATCCTTGATTTCAACAAATTTTAATAACTGCTTAATTTTCAGAGCCATGAAAACAATCACTTTTTCTTTCACCATTCTATTTGCATTCGTTTTTTCAAATGTCCTGACGGCCCAGAGTGACCTATCCCCCGACGAAATGGCCGTCCGCCAGATCATGCAGGATCTTCAGGATGCCTGGAACAACAAGAGCGGCGAGCAATTTGCCGCCCATTTCGCCGCCGATCATTCCATCGTGGTTTGGTCCGGACTGTACATGCCGCATCTCACGCCCGAGGTCAACGCCGAATCGCATCAAGGGCTTTTCGACAGCGTTTTCAGGACGCTTTACATGAACCTGAAAGTGGACAATGTGCGCTTTGTCAGACCCGACGCGGCGATGGTGCATACCCTGGTCAGGACCTGGGAGGGGACGGAAAAGGCGCCCGATTACCCCGAACTCCTGGCCACTTCGCTCCTGGTGAAGAACGGGGACAAATGGGAAATCGTCTCCTTCCTCAACCTCGACATTGAGTACGACGAACTGCTCCGCAAACCGGAACCGACCGACGAGGAAATTACGGCCTTTGCGAAAGAGCGCTTCCCGGGCTGGTACCGGTAAAGGGCTTATTATGCAACCATTGGCTGACTTTTACAGGTTATTTATTAAATTTAGCAGCCATTAACCCGGTAGCGCCATGAAAATCCGACAGCTTTTTCTTCTTCTGCTCCTTGGAAACCCGGTTTGGGCACAGTCCGGCGACTATTTTGAGGTAGAGGCTATCCGGCAGGTCATCCCGCTGGACGGGCGGTTTTTGCTTTATGTGGACAGTACCGGAGGACACACCCTCGACGAAGTGTCCCAGCCCGCCTTTCTGCCCCGTTTTCAGCCGATGGAGCGCTTTACCCTCGAATCGAATGACGATATGGCATTCTGGCTGAAGGCCTCCCTTACCAGCCGCGACTCCCTCAACGACTGGCTGCTGGTGTGGAAGGACCCTAACCACGGCAAGGTGGAAAACCTGTTTGAATACCTGGCGGGAAACCAAACGATGGACGCCTGGTTAATTTCGAAAAACGGAGATGTGCAATACCGCCGCACGGGTATGCTGGTGCCTGCAAGCGAGAAGATATTTGAGGAAAGCGCCAGGGTGAACGCCATCCGGTTTTCCATGCCGGCCGGCGATAGCCTCAACGTTTTTCTGCGGGTGCAAAACGAGCAGGGCGACCCGGTCAACCTGTCCGCAGAGCTGCGGGCGCCGAATATGACCTTACCGTTGAACACGGCGTCCTGGGCAAGCCGCATCTTCCTTTTCATCGGCGTCACCGGCATCCTGGGGCTGCTGAGTTTTTTCTTTTTCTTTTTTGTCCGGGATTGGTCATACCTGCTTTTTGGCATGCTTGCGGCGGCGTTGGCGGTGCATTACACCCTGTTGCATCCGGATTGCCTGTTCATCACTGAATTCACCCCGGAGAACCCCCGGTTGAGCCTTTATTTCTGGATCATCCTGACCCATATCTTCTTCGTTTTCTTCACGCTGTTCGGCCGGTCGTTCACCGGGTTGCGGCGGATTTCCCGGCGTTTGGACAATACCATGCTGGCGTTGGCCGGCATCATGCTTTTTTCCATGGCGGGTTCGCTGGTCAACCAGGCGACAGGAGGAGATTTTCCATTTCTGATGATCTTTTTTGTTGCCATGACCATTGTGCTTTTGCTGGGTATCCGTATATTTTTCCTGCCGGGGCGCCTGACCAAGATCTTTGGAGCGGGCGCGGTCTGGCTGTGTTTCTTTTCAGGCCTGGGTTTCCTCTGGCAGGAAGATAAGCTGGACCTGCCGTTCAACCCCTGGCCGGTCAGCCAGATGGGGCTGATGGTCATCTACACCCTCGGCCTGGCGTACAAACTCCACCTGAATGAACAAGCCAAGGCCGATGCTCAGCGCGTGCTCGAACTCGACGCCGTAAAGAGCCGCTTTTTCGCCAATATCTCACACGAGTTCCGCACCCCGCTCACCCTTATCCTGGGTCCGTTGAAAAAGGCGCAGGAACAGCTTCCGGCCAGCGACCAGGAGGTGTTTTACGAATCCGGAAGCGAAGACATCAGCCTGCCGGCCCGCCATGTCGGCATGATGCGCCGCAACGCCGAACGCCTTGGGCAGCTCATCGATCAGCTCCTCGACCTGTCGAAGCTGGAAAACGGCAGCATGAAGCTCCAGGTGGCCGAATACGACGCGGTGCGGTTCCTGCGGGCCATGGTCTTCAGTTTCGAAAGCCTGGCCGAGCGGCAACAGATCCATTTTCAAACCGCATTCCCGGAAGCGGGTCAGTTTGCGTTTTTTGACAAGGACAAACTGGAGAAGATCATCGTCAACCTGCTTTCGAATGCCTTCAAACACACGCCCGAAAAAGGCAAGGTATCGGTCAGGACAGCGTTGGAAAAAGGCCGCCTCAAAGTCGCAGTTGAAGACAGCGGGCCCGGCATCTCCCACGAGGATCTGGACAAGATCTTCGAGCGGTTTTACCAGGTGGAAGGCTCCGAGGATAAAGGGACCGGTATCGGCCTCAGCCTGGTAAAGGAACTGGTCGAACTGCACCGCGGACAGATCAGCGTGGAGAGCGCCCCCGGCAAAGGCACCGTATTCAAAGTGAGCCTGCCCGTATCGAAGCCGGCGTTTGATGAAAAGGAGATCATCCAGGCAGGAATGGCTGCGAACAGCCGGGAAAACGGCCGTCTGCCCGTTTTTGCGGGCCTAACGGTTGAAGCCGAACCGCCCGGCGATCGGGCAGGCCGTTCATCCGACCTTCCGCTCCTGCTGATCGTTGAAGACAACCCGGACCTGCGCCGCTTCATCGGCGAGACCATGCAGGGCGAGTACCAGGTCCTGACGGCTGAAAACGGCCGGGCCGGGCTGAACGCAGCCCTCGAACATACCCCCGACCTCATCGTCAGCGACGTGATGATGCCCGAAATGGACGGATTCGCACTTTGCGAAAAACTCAAAACCGACGAGCACACCAGCCATATCCCCGTCATCCTGCTGACGGCCAAGGCGGGCCAGCAGCACAAGGTCCAGGGCCTCGAAACGGGCGCCGATGCCTACCTGACCAAACCGTTCGACGAAAAGGAAATGCTCGTCCGGGCACGGAACCTGGTGGAACAGCGGCGGAAACTGCGGGAGCGCTTTGCGGGTATAGGGAAGCTCCGGGAGGTCCGGCAGTTGCGCCCCGATCAGGTCGCTGTGATCTCCGCCGACGACCGTTTTCTGCAAAAGGTGACCGCTGCCGTCGAGGAGAACATGGACAACGAATTCTTTTCGGTGGAGGACCTGGCGAGCGCCGTCGCCTTCAGCCGCAGCCAGTTGCACCGCAAGCTGAAAGCCCTCACCGGCCAGAGCCCGACCAACCTCATCCGCGATTTCCGGCTGACCCGCGCCAGGGAATTGCTGGAAAAGGGCCACGGCAACGTATCGGAAGTGGCCATAGAAGTGGGGTACAGCAGTTTGTCTTATTTCACGCGGAGTTTCAAGGAGGCTTTCGGGGTACTGCCCAGCGAGGTGTTGTCCTGAAAGTTTTTTCCCGTTAGGTCAGTGGTTTTACCCAAAATATTTCGGTACTCCGTCAATTTTGGTAAAAAGGCCCCATCCGTATCCTGGAGGCTTGAATCCAACCTCAAATGGTAGGCTGTTCAATTTGACCGCAAAACCGTCCTGCGTTTTTTTGTATGGGTGAA
>CALMYQ010000099.1 GCA_937873655.1 uncultured Lewinella sp.
ATCGAGGCGGAGCCTCTCGCGGGCAGGTGGGCTTGAGCGGCAAATTGGCTTGCCGCTTAAGTTTGGCGTTGGAGTGTGCCAGCTTTACGAAACTTTTGAAGTTTCGCAAAGCTAAAAGGGGATCCCTTCAGTTTTTAACGCGCGCATTGTATTGAAAATCAAAGCTTTGCGTCTTTGTGTCTTTGCGAGCGAGAAATTGTTGGAAATCGGGAAGACACGCAAGTCGGAGACTTGAGCCGTAGCCGCATCGAGGCTGAGCCTCTCGCGGGCGGGTGGAGGAATGGTGCAATGCAAAATGTAAAATGCGGAATTCTAAATTTAAAAGTGGCGGCCGTCAATTGTTGTGAGCATTTTTTCCTGGAATGGCCAGACGAAACCTTTGCGTCTTAGCGTCTTTGCGAGCGAGAATTTGTTGGAAATCGAGAGGAAACGCAAGTCGGAGACTTGGGTGTAGCCGCATCGAGGCGGAGCCTCTCGCGGGCAGGTGGGCTTGAGCGGCAAATTGGCTTGCCGGTTAAGTTTGGCATTGGAGTGGCGCCAGCTTTACGAAACTTTTGAAGTTTCGCAAAGCTAAAAGGGGACCTCGATTCCTCGATTCTTCAATTCCTCAATTCCTCAATTCTCTATCAGCCGGCTCAGTTCCTCAGTTACCTACCTACCGGCCGCAGGCTCGATTCCTCGATTCCTCCCCCGACCGCCGTAGCTCATCAAGAGCGAAGGAGGTAATTCTTCAATTCCTCAATTCCCCCCCCATACACCGCCATATACCGCCCGATATACTTCCCGATGATATCGAACTCCAGATTCACTTCATCTCCGGCACGGAGGCTGCCGAAAGTGGTGTGCCCAAAGGTATACGGAATGATCGCCACACTGAATTCCCGCCGACTTCCAGTCGGCGGTAACTGTTGGCTTTCAGTCCCCAGCACCACCGTCAAACTCACCCCGTTCACGCAGATCGATCCTTTATCCACCAACAAATGCTCGGGCGAGGGTTCGTAGCTGAAGCGGAAGTACCAGCTCCCGTCGCGGGCGTCGATGCCGAGGCAGGTCCCTTTGCCGTCGACGTGGCCCTGCACCATATGGCCGTCCAGGCGGGCGCCGGCGAGCATGGCGCGCTCCAGGTTGACGGGGTCGCCCACCTTCAACGAGCCGATATCGGAGCGGTTCAGGGTCTCCTCTATCGCGGTGACGGTATGGGTCCCGGTCCCCAGCGCCACCACCGTCAGGCATACGCCGTTATGGGATACGCTCTGGTCAATTTTCAATTCGCCGGAAATGGACGAGGCGATCTCGAAATGCTTGTTGGTCCCCTCTTCGCGAATGGAACGAACCGTCCCCAGGGATTCTATGATGCCGGTAAACATGAAATACTGTTTTGTGGATGCGAAGGTAGGGATTATGGTTGGATGGCTTATTTTTGTTGATGATCGTTTATGCTGGTTTATTTTTGTTACGGGCGTCAACAAAAATAAACCAGCATAAACAAGAAAACCAATAACTACCGGATCAACTCAATAAACCCGCTCAACTTCACCGGCGATAAAATGGTTCCCTCCACCCGTTGTTCGTACACCAGGCAGGTGTAGTAGTAAGTCCCCTCCGCCAGATCCTCTCCCTTCAGGTTGGTGCCGTTCCAGTTGAGGTGCGGGTCATTCGTTTCGAACACTACCTGTCCCCAGCGGTTGAACACCTGGAATTCCACCTGATCAACGAAACAGAAGGGATAGGGAACGAACAGGTCGTTTTTTCCGTCGCCGTTGGGCGTAAAGGTATTGGGCAGTTCGTAGAACGGACAGTTATCCACGCAAACCTCGTTGCTGAACGGGCTTTCGTTGAAGAAGGTGTCTACGGCTGTCACCACATAACACCCGGCAATGCCCCGGTCCGGATGGTGTGCGTAGGTCACCTCGCCGGAAAAGTCAATATCCGCCACTTTGACCAAATTGCCGCCTTCCACGGAGGAATAGTAAATCCGATAGCCGGTAACGTCGTCGGTTTCATCACATAGCTCCATGGGGTTGATCCATTTGAGGGTATTCACCAATACGTTCGGATCGGAGCAATCCACCGGTTTGCCGCATATGTTCTCGACGGTCAATTCGGGCGGGCAGGGCGCCACATTGTCCACCGGGATCTGGCAGGCTTCCTGGCTGTCGTTGATCAACGGACTGATCACACCCTCAACGCCGTACGAGCCGATCGCGCGGACGTAATAACAATATTCCCTGCCGTTGATCAGACCGGTATCCTTGTATTGGGATTGGGAAGTCCGGGCAATTTTCTCAAAATCGCCCTGCGCATTCCGTCGATAAATCTCATAATCGTAATTTTCCCAGGGCACGAGCTCCGTCCAGGTCAGGATGTTGGCATTATCAGTCGGCGCGATGGTCAGGAATACGCTCGAAGCCGGATTGGTGGGTCCGAGCAGCCTGTTCCGGCCTTCAACGTAGAAATTCACGATATAGGTGTAGGGCTGCCCCTTGGTATTCAAGCCTGTATCCGTAAAGCAGGTGTCATTGGCCGTAGCGAAATAAGGGCTGGTAAAAGACACCCCGATGGGCGCGAATGCGGCCGGTTGATCGGTCTGGTTATTGGCCCGCAGGACTTCATACACATACGGGCCTTTGTTGAGCACGGTATCCAGGTCTTCCGCCTTGGGTTTTGACCAGCAAACGCGGATCTCGCCCGCTCCCGTATCGGTCACTTCCACATCGGCGTGGGTGATCAGCGGCAAATCCCGGTTGAGCTGAATGCAAACCTCATCGGAGGGCAGGCTGCTCACCTGGTTGTAGACATAGAGGCCGCCGGGCGTAGTCTTGGCAAACTCCGCCAGGATCCGGTAACAATAGGTTCGCCCGCGCTCCACGTCCGTATCCAGGTAATAGTACCGGCCGTCCTTGATGGTTTTGGTGGGTACGTAATTGAGCTGGGTATATCCCCTGCCCGCCAATCCGGGTGTACAGGTATCGATGTCGAACTGAGCGGAGCCTTCTTTTCGCCAGATGGTAAAACCCCGGAAATAATCGTCCTCCGCCTGGTCGCAGGCGTAGGGCAACTCCCAGGACAGCTCCACTTCTCCCGAACCCGAGTTGGCCCGCACATCCTCAGGAGGCGGGCCGACGACCTTGATGCGCACCAGTTTTATGGTGGCCAGGCCGAAGGTGTCCCCGAAAAAGTTATCTACCCCTTTGAAGAGGACGGAATAATACTGGTTGGAAATATGCTCGCAGGTGGTTTGCCACTTAAAGGTTTTGTTCACAGGGTCATCTACAAAATTGGCATCATCGGGTTCGAAGGTAGCCGGGCTGATGGTAACGGCAAACGGACCGCCGGAAGCCGTAAGGCGAACTTTCTGGTTGGTTTCGAATTCAGGCGCCGTTGCACTCACCTCGATCTGCACCAATTGGCCGGCCACTACGCAGATCTCTTCCACGGATGTATTCACGATCGGCGGTTCGTTGCTGCAGTTTTCGATCAGGATCTGCATGTCCCTGACCATGGTATCCAGGGGTACGCCGTTGCGGTATTCTACAATAATGATGGCCAGGTTATACTCGCCGGCCCGTTGCGGAGCGCTCCAGACAATATCCCCTGTTTTTTCGTTGATGGTCAGGCTATTGTTCATCCCCGGGCTGATCTGGTCGGGAAACTGGTAGTTCGGCACTACAACGCCGCTTTCCTGCAAAGGCACAGTGAAGTGGTAGGAAAGGCTGTCACCCTCTTCGTCGTAAGCGCCGGGGTTATAGGTAAAGATCTGCCCGACGCAACCCGAGTAGATCGGCGGTTCCAACAGGATGGGCGTATTGTTGCAACCCTGAAATTGGGGGTTAGGAAAAGTGTATATGGTTTCGATATGGAACCTGACCTGCTCCGAGTTGGGGTAATTGACGTTGAGGATGCCGCCGTTCCGGTTGGGATCGTTCATGGAGATGCGGTATTGCCCCCTGGCCGCATAGGTATGGACGGCTTTGTAGTAATTGACCTTGGTATCATTCTCCAGGAGGTCGCCCTTGGGCGGATTGCCGGGGCCGTTGATCCGGACGACCTTTTCGCAGGTGCCGTCGCCCCAGCAGATCTCCAGCGAATCCCGGTCGGCGCGCACCGAACTGGCTTTGGTATACGTAACGATGGTAGCTTCCACGGTCAGGCTGGTATTGCAGTCGCCCAGCTGCTTGATCCAGATCTCTCCCGCCCGGTTATGGGTAGCGAATACCCGGCCGGACATCAACACGAAGCCGGCCAACACAAAAAGGATCAGGGTATGTTTATTCATCATTTGAGGGCTGTTGGTTTTGAATTGGACCTGATAGGGCCATATCCTCACAATATAAAACATTTTTTGCGGCCGTCCGTTTATTGCTCCCTAAAAACGAGGTTTGGTCAGGTAATTGGCATGGGCGGACGCCTGCATTTTATAACGAACGGTCTTAAAACTTAGTTTTTCAATCAGGTCGAACGTGTCGGTTGATCCGATTAAGTCGAATGTACCGAATGTTCCGATTACGCTGACCAAACGACGAAACCTGACAATCGGCGAACGCCAAAATTCGAATCAATCGGCTCAATCGCCAAATTCGCTTCTGGAGCTTCGGCGGCCGGAGGAATCAATCCAACAATCGACTCAATTCCAGCATTTCCTCATTCCATCGCTTCGGCCGCCAGATAGGCTTCCTCGCTCGCTCCTTCCGACGTGTCCGAATCGACCCAGATCTGCCAACGGCCGTCGCGTTTTTTCAGTACCACATGGAAGATGCCGAAATAATCATTGGTCGTCCCGTCCGGGCGGATGATCCTGGACCGGTAAATGCCGATTTCAAAGGCGTTGGCCTCACCGGCAATGCGGCGGGTAAACCTCAGGGTAAGTTCCCGTTTCACGCCGCTTTCCTTGCCGCGTCGAAACCCGGCCCGCGAGTTTTCGCCGTACGCATGGAAGTCTAGCACCTGATCCGCATCCTCGATCACCCGGATCGCCTCGGGGTGGTGGACGGCCATGAAGGTCTCCGCGTCATAGCTGTTGAAGCTTTCCAGGAACGGCTTCCAGACCTGGTCGTTGATCTCTTGCTGGAGAGTAGCGGGTTGGGCAGAAAGGGATAGGGTCGATGTGATCAGGATAGTTAGGATGATGTTATTTTTCATGACAGACGGTTTACAGATATTGCGGTCCTATGGACCTGTGGGGGTTACAGGTGTTTCGGTCCGATGGACCTGTCAGTTACTTCGGTCGGTGAGGCTAGGAAAATCTGCGTCTCCAATCCGTAATGGAATCTGGTTCAGCATTAACTGTTGCCTTTGAAAGATGCTTCCATAAAGGCGGAGGTGCAGCGCACCGACTATCTCTGTAGCCTTTAAGGCAACAGCCGGTTAAGGTGCAGCGCACCGAAATATTTCACCCATTTGGAACATCAAAAAACTCAAACAAGTACCGGTCATCGTAGTCAATTGAGAATTCGTCCAACAACCGTACATATTCTTCCCGGAAGGTTTCTTTCCGGTGATGAGTTTCCTGGTTTTCAATATAACGAGCCACGTTAATTCCTCTTTCCAGGATCTTTCAATCAGACTTTGCCTTCTTTTGACTACAAAGACAAGTTGTACGTAGAGCTGCGTATAAGTGTTTGCCACGTTTAAAGGTTTTAGGTCTAAAAATTGAGAATCGCGTTAATTATCCAGGGTCTACCGAACTATTTTCTTTACAAATATAATCCATTGGATCCAGAATCAAATCCCCAGGCAGCGCCCGGCCCATGTAAACCGTATTAAAAAAGAATCACCGACGATATGCCTAAAGCCTGGACGCTCTTTTTCCTCCTCGCCGCCGGACAGGGTTTTTTCCAGGGCCTTGCTTTTCTGGTTTTCCCGAAACGACAGCCCAGAGCGACCGTTGCGCTGGCCATGCTCATGTTCACCTTTTCCGTGATGATCGTGCAGTATGTGCTGTTCTGGACAGGGCTGCAAACCCAGTTCCCCAAATTGATGTGGTTTGAGGTGCTGGCCGTTTACCTCGTACCGGCCTGGCTGATGTTATACCGGGCCTGGTTGTCGCCGAAGCCGTCGCCGTGGATTTATCTGATGTTTCTCCCGGCGTTCGCCTACCTCCTGTTCTGGCTGCCGTTGTTTCTCAAACCCATGTCGGAGGTATCTGAAATGCTCCGTACCGGAACCTTCAGGTATTTCCATCCTATCCATGCCTTCCAGTATATCGGCTATCTCAACGGGGCCTACCCCCAGATAGCCGTCACCTTATTGAGCGGCATCGGCATTTTTGCCTGGCAGAAAGCGGACAAAAACCTGCACCCCGATGCCCGCAACTGGTGGACTAAAGTGACCTTGCTCTATTTGGGTTATGCGGCTGCCTTCTGCCTCTACTGGATCCTGGTTTTCGCCCATCTCCTGCGCATTCAGTACGACTACATGATCTCAGCTGCCATGTGCGTTTTCATTTACACCGTCGGATTGATGGCCTACCGGCAATCCTTCCAGCTGCAACCCGCCGAACAGGAAAGGCAATACGCCCGCGAATTCCTGCTGACCCCCGCTGCGGCCGCCGCCCTCCAAACGGCGTTGCTGAAGCATATGGAAAAAGACCGCCCGTGGCTCGACGCCCAGCTCCGCCTCAATCAACTGGCCGAAGCCATCCATTCCACACCCCATCAACTCTCCGAACTCCTCAACGAACATATGGATACCAACTACGCGGCGTTCGTCAACGGTTACCGGATCAGGGAGGCCGTCAGCATGTTGGATAATCCCGATAACAGCAACCTCGCCATCAAGGAAATTGCCTACCAGACCGGCTTCAACAACCTGACTTCCTTCAACAAAACCTTCAAAGCCGCTACCGGCTCAACGCCTTCCGAATTCCGAAATAACGCCTTCGCCTGACCATTTCCTGCAACTTTTATAATTGTTAAAGCCTTCGCAAGGTATTCCCTTCATTTTAGTCCCGTTCATTTCAAAAACGAAGACTTATGAAGCTTTCTTTACTTTACGCGATCCCTTTGACCTTTCTTGCTGCCATCACCCTTCAGGGGCAATCCTTCACCAAAATCAGCAATCCGACCAACCCTATCAATACAGCCGCCATGAACGGCTTTTACCGCGGGGCGGCCTGGGTGGATTTTGACGCTGACGGCGACCTCGACCTGAGTACCCTGCCCTATCTCTTCCGCAACGAAGGCAACGACAATTTCACCCGGATACAGGTCGGTCAGGTCAGCGACGGCATCGGCAGCGTCAGTTGGGGTGATGTGGACCGCGACGGGGATGTCGACTGCCTCTACGGCACCACCAATCGCGGCACCTTTCTGCTGCTCAATCAGGGCAACGGCCAATTCAATACCATAGCGCTCGACGCCGGAAATGCAACAAAATGCTGGTCGGCCTCCCTGGGCGAATTTAATAACGACGGCAACCTGGATGCGATCCTCACCGTGCCCGCCGGTTTCGGAGGACTGACCTCCTCCAACTTCTTCTACATCGGTACCGGCAACGGCGCGTTCAGCCGGATCGATACCTTCGATTTCGTCCAGATCATCGCCCCTTTCACGGTGAGCTACTGGACGGATTTCGACAACGACGGCGATTCCGACCTGTTCATCGCCTCCGGGCCCGCAGGTTCCGGAGCACCCGACTATAATTACAGGAATATGCTGTCGGAAACCGGTACGGCCGGCTTACAACGCATCCAGGACCTGCCGTTCGGCACCGAAAACCAGGACGGCCAATGCTACAACTTCATCGATTATGACCTCGACGGCGACCTCGACCTGTTCATTACCAACTACAGCGGGGTTGCCAATCATTTTTACCGCAACGACAACGGTTTGTACAACCCGGTCAACAACCAACTGACCTTTCAAAACGGCAACCTCGGCAACGCATGGGGCGATTTCGACAACGACGGCGACGAGGATGTGGTCATCACTTCCGATGTCCTCGCCGCAGCCGGCTATTACCGGAACAACGGAAACGGCACCTTCACCAAATCCGGAACCCTTTTCTCCGATTTCAGCGGCAATGTCAGCGGCTCCACCATCGGGGACTATGACGGCGACGGAGATCTCGACCTTTTCGCGCTCGGCGGTACGCAGCAAGGCATCAGCGGCCGCGGCCTCTACAAAAACAACCTCAGCAACAGCAATCACTGGCTGCAGATCGACCTCACCGGGGTCAATTCCAATACCACCGGCATCGGCGCCGTGGTGTGGCTGACGGCTCAAATCCAGGGCTCAACCCGGAAATTGCGCCGCGAAGTTTCCGCCCAGAACACCTTCATGGGCCACAATGCCCAGCGTCTGCATTTCGGACTGGGCGGAGCCAATTCGATCGATCAACTGGAAATCGCCTGGCCTTCTGGCCTCAGGGAAACCTTTGACCTCGGCACTGCGCTGGATACCCTGGTACACCTGACTGAAGGGCAGGGCACTGCCGTCGTTAGCGGTACCGTCCGCCTCAGCGAAACGGGCCGGATCGGACTGTTTCCCAATCCCGCCGGCGATTACCTCCATTGGACTGTCGGCGAATCCGCCAACATACATTTTGAAGCGTTGCAACTGTCGGATCTTTCCGGTAAAACCCTGTTGACCAGGAGCGGAGTCGAAGGCAGTACAGGTATCATCGACCTTTCGGGATTGCCCGGCGGACAATACCAACTGACTTTGTTATCAAAACACCGCCGCTGGGTCGGCAAATTTCAGCGGTTATAAATCCCGGGATTCGCTTTCAATCCTGAAATTTTTGTCCTGATACGTGAAGCAGTTTTTCGGACCGGGTTGCAATTCACCTAAATTGCAGCCCTTCTTTTTTTGGGGTTGTGTCAGGAGTTCCGCAAGAAAAATGACCCGGTATTTTAAACGTGCGCTGGAAAAAACCGGAAAATCGGTAATGAAGGATATTTTTATAAAATACTGATATACAATTATTTAAAATAATTTACGGTAATTTAAAATTAAATAACAACATACTTACAGGCATTTTATAGCTGGAAATTGTAATGGCCCAAGCCCCTGATCCGGACGATTTTTGTATCAGGATTTACGCAACAATCCAGATTCGTTCATCAAAAAATCAGAAACCATGAAAACGATGTTTCAATTTTCCAGACTGCTCACCGTCACCTTTTGCCTGGCCGTTATCACTTCCTTGTTCATCGCCTGCCAAAAAGAAGTATTCGTTGATCCGACCACCGAAGAACCGGTTGCCTGGAACAAAGAGGCCGATGTGATCGCCTATTATACACCCATGAAAGCCATCCTCTTTGTCAATCCCGCCTACCTGGAACAAGCGCTCGAAATGACCGGCGCGCACCCGGGTTCTGACGGCCGGTATACGGGTCGCGGGATCACCCCTGAAGGGAAAGCCATTGAAATTAAATTTGAGGTCCAACCGGTACCCGAAAAGCAGTTGTTTGAGATCGCCGCCAATGAGGATGCGGTCCAGCTGCCGGTGCTGGTCAATGAATTCAGCGCCAACGGCACCAGCTATAAGGTATTTCGCAATGCCGAATGCGGCCAGCAGCAAACCGCCTTCAACGGCCCATGCGACAACCTGACCGACGGTACCTCCTCGCACAATGAATGGCTGGCCATCCGGAAATGCGGTCCCGGCAATGGTTTCTGCACCGAGGCCCGGCTGCTCGGCGGCTATCGTCACGCCTTCGAATTCAAGGACTGCCAGGGACCTAAAAAATCCAGCACCCCCTACTATATCTACCAATGCTGGCAATAACCGCATAATCCCATTGGTGTTCATACCCGCCGGGCGGCCAAAAGCTACCCGGCTTCCTTTTTACTTCTCTAAAACAAAGATCACCGGTTCCAGGTATTTCGCATTTCCGCTGAACGCGCCGTTCATCAAGGCTTCATACGCTCGCCATTCGCGACGCAATCGCCGGTTCAACCGACTTATTCCTTTTCCAAATCCGGAATAGACCCGGGACCGGAATTCTGCAAAGGTCAAAATCCGGTGTCTGGGTAATCGCATGTCATCCGGTCTTTCACAAGCCAGAACACGGAAACCGCTCTTTTCAAACAACCGGATCCAATCCTCAGCCGCCGGATAAAGGGCGTTGGCCTGGATAATGCCGAAACCGGCTTTGCCCTGCGTATTGATCTTTTCTATTACTTCAGGCGGGGTGCTGCGGCGCCAGACCAGATCGTTGAGCCATAACCTGCCGCCCGCTTTCAATTTGCTGCCGGCAAGCTCTACCATATGCTTCAATCCTTCGCCTTCCTGAATAGCAAAAACCGATTCTGAAAAGATCAGGTCGAAATCCGGTAAAAGGCCCGTCCATCCGCTTTCCTTTGTTGACAAATGCAACCTGACCTGTTCTCCCAGTCCGCAAAACCGCAGCCTTTTTCGGGCCTTTTCCAACATGGCCTCCGAAGCCTCAACACCCTCCAGGTGCAAACCGGGAAACCTGGCCTTCAACCCGACCAGCGTCGTCCCGGTACCGAATCCCACCTCGAGGACTTTTTCATTTCCCTTCAGGTCCATTTTTTGGATCAGGCATTCGGTTCCCCGGTCGCCGAACGGATGGATAAAACCGCTGTTGACTTCCGTGAAATAAGCCAGCATGTCTCGCCTGTTCGCCATGGCAGGTCAGGTTTTGAACAACAACCGGCAGCCCTGACAAGGATCAAGGCTGCCGGATGTCACCCGGTCTTCCGGGCGGAAAACAAGATATCGTTATTTTTTCACCACCACCCGGGATGCAGCCCAGTTGTCTCCCTGGATCCGCAGGGAATAAGCCCCGGCAGGCAATTGCCCCGCGTCGATGCCGAAACGGTTTCTGCCTGAAACGGTATTCCACTCCCCTTGCCATACCGCTCGTCCCAATCCGTCGAGCAGTTCCGCCCGGACCGGCCCCGATTGAGCCAGGCTGAAGGTCACTTCCAGGCTTTCAACAAAAGGATTCGGCGACAGCGTCAATCCCAGTTGGTCCGCTTCATTACCGGTTGTACCGACCTGCAGGTCGCGTTCGCCGGTATTGAACCAGACCGCCCACCGGGCGCCGTCATTCCGGGTAATATAGGTAAACGGATTCGCTGCGGCGTTGATCTTATCATCGTCCACTGCAACGGCCTTGATCACCCGGCTCCCGCTGACGATGTCGTCATACAGGATAAAATCGTCATCCGTGGTATAGTTGGGCCAACCCTGGTCATTGCTTTGCGCGAAATACCCCACGTCGCCGGTCTGAAGATTGGCCGCCTGAATGTACACCTCGCCGGTCAGGTCGTCGAGGACGTCAAAGACCAGGATATAAGGCGAGTTCCTGGCCAGCGACGGGTCGCCGACACTGGTATTCTCCGGCAGGGAGGAGAATAATTTCCCGATCTCGTTATTCCCGTAATCGTTGGCAGCTTTGTTCCAGACATTTATGAAGCCGATGTCCCAGTATTCGATGTTGAATCCGTTGCCCGGGATCTGGTTGAGCGCATCATAAATGACGTATTCGCCGGAGTAATCCCATTCCAGCACGTCGGCATAGGCTACGTTTCCGGAAGAAACGCCCTGGGCGGTTGTCGGATTGAACAATTCGAAAGCCTGAAAAGTCTCCGCATCCAGATCAAAAACCCAAAGCTGGTTGTCATAATCATCCGTGAGCGCCGCCAGGTGGGTGCCGTCCTTGGAAATGGCCGCATTGCGCCAGATCGGTTCACTGCTGAGCTGGACGCCCTGCGCCGCCGGTGTATCCCAGTTGATGACGATGGCTTCAAGGGTCTTGTTCTGGGAAACATACACAATGATGGTGCCGTCGTCGGTAATGCTGGGGCGGCTGAGCGGGCCCAGATTGGTCAGCGGGTTGGCGATGTTGGCGCCGCTGGGGTCGATGATCCGGAGCAAGGATTTGTTGGCATTGGTCAGCAGGATATAATCCAGGCCCACATTGGGGTCGAGGTCGTCCTGGTAACTGCCCCCGCCGCCCTGGTTGCCGAAGATCTGGACGGCGTCGAAAGCGGCGCCGGCCGCCTGGGCCGCAGATGACCCGTATTTGGCCTGAGCTGCGGCAATGACGGCAATCCGGGCGTCAATGAACTTGGAGGAACGCACCAGGTACTTGTCCAGCGCCTCATAATATACCTGTTCCGCCTTGTCCTTGCCGATGGCGGTAGCAAACAGGTAATAAGCCTTATTGGTGATCCCGCTGTTGATGTGTACGCCGCCGTTATCCTGCGATCCCGTATATTTTTCAGACAACTTATCGGGTTGCCAGCTTGGGCTGGACAAGCCGGAACCGCCGTTGTGCGGGTTGGAAAGATCGCGCAGGGCGCCCGTCGGGAAAACGGCCGTATTGACCACATCTTCGCCCATTTTCCAGTCGTCACGGTCGATCATAGCGCCGAAAATATCGGCAAAGCTTTCGTTCAACGCCCCGGATTCCCCCTGATAGTCCAGGTTGGCGGTATTCTGGATGACGCCGTGGGTGAGTTCGTGCCCGGCCACGTCGTCGGCCTTGGCCAGCGGTGCGGAGAATGACTGGTCTCCATTGCCGTAGTACATGAACTGACCGTCCCAGAAGGCGTTCCCCATCGACAGGTCGTTCTCATCCGTCACATTGATCAGGGAGATGATGTTGCCGCCCTGGCCGTTGATGGAATTCCGGGAGAAGGTATTCTTGTAATAGGTATACGCCAGCCCTGCATTGTAGTGGGCTGAAACGGCTGTCTTATTGGTCCAGCTGTTATTGCCGGAAGTAACATGGATAACGTCGAAGTTATCCTGCTGGGGGGAATTATTCTGTGCGTCGACCGTCCAGATCACGCCGGCCGGATCGTTGGGCATCTGACTGCCTGCGGCGCTGTACATGGATCTGGAGGCGTCGATCAGGTAAAAGCCCCCCTGGAATTCATATGTGTTTATGGACCTGCTGACGCCCTTCAGGTCGGTGGCCGTAGCCGTTTTGGGGCCGTCAGGCGGGAGAAAAGCGGGCAGTTCTTTTGAAATTGCGCTTTCCGGCCGGTCAGCTGCCGTTTCGGCCGGATTTCCGGCGTGCGCATGCCCGTCGATTTGGCACAATTCACTGTAACTGCGCAGGACTTCGCCCGTTTCGGCGTCGATAAAATAGGCCCAATGGGCTGCCAGATTGGGGACGATATGCAATTCCCAGGCCAGGCGCTCTCCGGCGGGTTGTTCTTCCGGGTGATAGATCACCAACCGGGCGTCGGTAACAGGTTCTTTGGTCAACCCGATCCCCGGGATTGAAAGCGATTTGATCGGGGTATGCGTCCGTACATCGGCAAAGGCTTTTTCAACGGCTTTTTCCTGGCTCAGAGCGGGAGCAAGGTTCTCCAGTTTTGAACTCGGCCAGGATCGCCCCAACACCAGGAAACGGCCCTCGGGCTGGAGGTGCACCGTCAGTTCGCCGCCGTAAACCGGTACGCCGCGGGACGATTGCATAAACCGGAAATGCGCAACCCCGTCCGTTTCGACCCCGGCTTTGGTTGAAATCCATTCGGCGCCGGGATCGCCGATCTTCATGATCCCGGCAGTAGCTTTCAGAACAGCCATTGCTGCGGCTTCATTGCGGGATCCGATCCCGTCGAGCTTGCCGGTAACCGACACGGGGCGGCCGTCTTCGGCATACACCACCGAAAAACCCTGTTGCAAGGCGCGGGCCGGCGTCAGGGCTGCGATCGACTTCGGATCGAAGGTCACAAAGTCCAGCGGACGGGAGCTTTTAAGCGGGAGGCCGCTCAGGCCATGAATCGGGAAATCCTTGATCTCATGGCGGGGACCTGTGTTTTTGTCAACTTGTACACTTGGTTTGATCTGGGCAGAGAGACTTGTCGCCAGCATCATCAGAAGCGGAATGTAAAGGCGTTGGATTTTCATATAAAAGAGTTTGATTGAAACGATTTTTCGATTGATTCAATTGGGTCGATTGATGCGATTGGATCGATTGATTCGAATCAACAAATCAACGCATCAACCTCCGGCGGCCGGAGTCACGCCATTAGCGTGACAAAGGCGGCAAATCAACAACCATCCGCAAGCTACTTCCCGGGGTCCTGAGTCGTCACTTTGCTGAGTTGCTGATAAAAATCCTTCACATTTTCGGAGACGGGCGTACCCTGAGCGCCCCAGGTGATTCGTCGTTCGGCGCCCGATTGCCATTCGGAGATAAAATAGTAGATATTGCCGGGTTCATTAACGCTTGCGTCCAGCTCTTTCATTTGGGCCGCTTTGGAAAAAAGATCTTTGGTCGTGCGGCGGCCAATTCGGGTCAGTTCCCTGAACGGCGTTTCCACTCCGACATGGGTGAACAGCTGGCCGTTTTCCAACAAAACGAACTCGGTGACCGCTCCGGTAAATCCGCCGCCGCTGCCGAAAATCAGGCGTTTTTCCGGCCAGTTTTCGGGCGTATAACTCTTGCAGGACCATAAAAAGAAAAAAAGCACGGGCAGGCTCAACAAAAGGCGATTTTTCATTTGGCAGTTTTTACGCGCTAAAGTACAAAATCCCATAAATTGTCCGGGCGTTAAGATTTTCTTAACATAATTACCGCCTCATTTCGCTTATATTGCCAATCTACAAAAATACTGCATCATGAAAAGACTTTTATTCCTCCTCGCATTTGTATGTTTCGCATTTACAGCCGGCATCCAGGCCCAAAGCTGCCACGGCGCCAAGGCTGCCAAAACCGAAGGCAAGTCCTGCCATTACTCAGCTTTGGCTGCCGCTTCGAAGGCCGCTGCGCAGGATCCCAGCATTGAGGTCAGGGAGTGCGCCTATACCGGCAAAACGACCTATGTGCGCAAGGAAGTTTGCCCCCATTCCGGCAGAGTTACATACGCTAATGTGGAATACGACGCGGCTTCCGCCACCTTCGTCAACATCGCCACCGACGCTAAAGCCGAAGCTTCGGCAACGGTAGGTGAAAACCCAATCAAAAAATCAGGCCCGTCCAAAGTAAAAGTATCCTTCGGTGCGGACCACCCCGCTTGCTGCGGCGGATCGGGCAGCTGCACCAAAGCAAAGGCTGCCAAAACTGAAGCGGCGCAAAGCAGCTCCGGCAAGTTGGCGGCTAATTAATTGTAAGTTATAAGTCGTAAGTCATCAGTCGTAAGTCGTAAGTCGTAAGTCGTAAGTCATCAGCCGTAAGTCGTAAGTGTTTGACGACTAATAATTTATACTTGAATAAGCTTTCGCCCGCCGTCGCCGGAAAGACAATCTGACGACGGCGGGTACCATCAAGTATCCACCACGCCTCGGCGAGGCAGCATCCAGCATCTTTACACTGAGCAAAGCCGAAGTGCAGCATCTCCCATCCGCCAAAGCCCAAAGGCGACGGCGGGCAGCACCCACCTCATTTCAACCCTGGCAAAAAAGGCACAAACTGAAAATCGTGGAATGTCTCTTCCCGAAACTCGGTCTCGCTCAACCGGGTGATCCTGTACATTTTCTGTACCTTCTCCCCAACCGGGATCACCATCATCCCGCCTATGGTCAATTGCTTCAGCAGATTCTCCGGGATCTCGGGCGCCCCGGCCGTCACCAGGATGCGATCGAAGGGGGCGAATTCCGGTAAGCCCTTGTAGCCGTCCCGGTGAAAACACCGCACACCCTTCAATCCTAATGCCTCCAGCATGGCCTTCGCTTTCAGGAACAGCGGTTCAAAGCGTTCCACCGTGTAAACCCTTGCACCCAACAGGGCCAGAACAGCTGATTGGTACCCGGACCCTGTGCCGACTTCCAGCACTTTCATCCTTTTTTCTACCTCCAGCAGACTGGTCTGGTACGCTACGGTATACGGTTGGGAAATGGTCTGCCCTTCCCCGATGGGAAACGGCTTATCGGAATAGGCCCATTCTTCAAACGCTTTTTCCAGAAAATAATGCCTGGGCAAAGCCTCCATGGCCGCCAGCGTTTTTTCGTCGCGGATGCCTTTTATGCGCAATTCTCCGATCAGTTTGCGGCGCATTCCTTTATGGCGGTAAGTATCTTCCAAAATGAATACGGATTAAGAGATTTTTTTAGGCGCTTCCCCCTGATTTATTGGCGGAATAATTACTTTTGCTCAAAGCGTACTAACCAACACTGCGAACAAAAATACAGCTAAAATGGCCAATATCAAATTCGGAACCGACGGATGGCGGGCAATCATCGCCCTGGATTATACGGTTGACAACGTCAAACTCGTCGCACAGGCAACAGCTACCTGGCTCAAAGGCCGGGGCGCCTCCAAAGTCGTCATCGGCTACGACTGCCGTTTCGGCGGCACCCTGTTCACCGAAGCCGCTACCCAGGTTTTCGGCGCCAACGGGATCAAAGTGATCATGCACAATCACTTCGTGAGCACCCCTATGGTATCGCTCGGCGTGGTAAAAACCGGCTCGGATGTCGGCGTTGTGATCACCGCTTCGCACAATCCGCCTTCCTACAACGGATTCAAGCTCAAATCCAACCTCGGCGGCCCGATGATCCCCTCGGAAGTGTCCGAAGTGGAAGCCCTGATCGGCACCCCGGTACCTGCTCAGCTGCCCTCACTAGATGAGATGAAAGCCAAAGGCCTGCTGGAATATGTCGACCTTGAGAAGATGTATCTGGACCATGTCGCCGCCAATTTCGACCTGGATGCCATCCATGAGGCCAACATCAAGGTAGCTTATGACGCCATGTACGGCGCCGGACAGGACGCCATGCGCAAATTGCTTCCGGATGCCGTCCTGCTGCATTGCGATTTTAACCCCTCATTCAGAGGCCAGGCGCCGGAGCCTATCCACCGCAACCTGATGGAACTTTCCACGACCATCGCCAGCGACCCGTCCATCAAACTGGGCATCGCCAACGACGGGGACGCCGACCGGATCGGCCTGTACGATGAAGACGGTGAATTTGTCGACTCCCATCATATCCTGCTGCTGCTGCTGTTGTACATGCACAACTACAAAAAACAAACAGGCAAAGTCGTATTTACTTTTTCAGTGACGGATAAGCTGAAGAAAATGGCCGATAAATTCGGGCTTCCCGTAGAAGTAACGGCCATCGGCTTCAAGTACATCGCCGAGATCATGGCCACCGAGGATGTCATCGTCGGCGGTGAAGAATCAGGCGGTCTTGCCGTAAAAGGCCATATCCCCGAACGCGACGGCATCTGGATCGGACTGATGATCCTCGAATTCATGTCCAAAACCGGCAAGTCGCTCAAAGCACTCATCCAGGAGGTTTACGATATCGTCGGTCCGTTTGCTTTCGAACGCGACGACGTCCACCTGGCAGAATCCAAGAAACAGGCGGTCATCAAAAAATGTACGGAGGACCCCTACAAATCTTTCGGCCCCTACCCCATCGTCCGGCTGGAAACCATCGACGGTTTTAAATTTGTCCTCTCCGATGACGAGTGGATCCTTGTGCGCCCGTCCGGCACTGAACCGGTGCTGCGGGTATATTCACAGGCGCCGTCAGCCGGCCAGGCCCGTACCATTCTGGATGCGGCCCGGAAGGAGATGGGGATTTGATGCTGCCCGCCGTCGCTCTTGAGGAGCTATGTCGGCCTGAGGCTGGGACTGGACACTTGTTGCTCCTGGCGACTTACGACTTACGACTTACAACTTACGACTAATAACTTACGACTCTCAAACCGACACCTCCGCCCGGATCGCCGGATGAGGGTCGTAATTGACAAGCGTGAAATCACTGTAATTAAATCCGAAAATATCCTTTACTTCCGGATTGATCTCCATTTTCGGCAGCGGCCTGGGCAGGCGGCTAAGCTGGATATTGGCCTGTTCGACATGGTTCAGGTAAAGGTGGACATCGCCGAAGGTGTGAACAAAATCGCCGGGCTGGAATCCGCAAACCTGGGCGATCATCAGCGTCAGCAAGGCGTAGGAGGCAATATTGAAGGGTACCCCCAGAAAAACATCCGCCGATCGCTGGTACAACTGACAGGATAAACGGCCTTCCGCCACGTAAAACTGGAACAGGCTATGGCAAGGCGGCAACCCCGATTTGGCCATGACCGGGATATCCTTCGGGTTCCAGGCCGAAACGATATGGCGGCGTGAATCCGGATTTCGCTTCAGGTCTTCGATCAATTGACTGATCTGGTCCACACCTTCAAAATTGCGCCATTGACGGCCGTAGACCGGGCCCAACTCGCCCCAACTCGCGGCGAACGCCTCGTCCTCATTGATGCGGTCTACAAAAGTCTTCATACCGGCTTTCCATTCCGGGCTGTATTTGGGCAGGTCCTGCTCCTGGCCGGTGGCTTTCAGCCAACTCTGATAGGGCCAATCGTTCCAGATATTTACCCCGTTTTGGGTCAGGTACCTGATATTGGTATCCCCCTGCAAAAACCACAACAACTCGTGGATAATGGACTTGAGGTGAACCTTTTTGGTGGTCACCAGCGGGAACCCCTCAGAAAGATCGAACCGCATCTGGTAACCGAACACGCTGACGGTGCCCGTCCCCGTCCGGTCGGATTTGCGAACACCGGTCTTAAGGATATGGTCCAGCAGGTCGAGATATTGCTTCATCACTTCGTTTTACTCCGTAAAATTAAGGCTTTTTTACCTGACCTGGAAATTGTTGTTTATTGTTGTTTATTGTTGTTTGTTGTTGTTTATTGTTGTTGCTGCCCATCACAAACCATCACAAACCATCATAAACCATCATAAACCATCATAAACCATCATAAACAATCATAAACAACCACAAACCATCACAAACAACCATAAACCATCATAAACCATCACCTCCCCGTCCCCAGCCGCCTGGACAACAGCTCTTTCAAAACAGGTTGAAAAAAACCGCCTTCGCCCTTAAAATAGGAAGTCGGCGTTTTGTGGGTGAAGCCCTTGATCTCCTTGATGAAATGCATCTGATCAAAGAACCCGGCGGCGTAGGCGAGGTCTGTAAGCCTGAACTGAGGCTCCTGCCCGTCGTACAGAACAATGGTCTTGTTAAAGCGAATGATCCGGGCGTAGGCTTTGGGCGAGAGCCCGACATACTGGTTGAACATCCGCTCCAATTGCCGGTGATGAAGATTGAAACCTGTCGCCAGGTCTGATACGGTAGCCTGACCGCTGCAGGCGTGAATGCGCTTTATGAGATTGTCCATCATTTTCAGCTGCCAGGACTCCGGAAGCAACCGCCCTGTCAGAAACCGGTCGATCAGCTTCACCCGGGCTTCGTCATCCGGTGCAAGCAGGATTTGCTCGTGAACTTCGTCAACTTTTTTACCAAAGATATTTACGCCTTCCACCACATCATCGGCCAGATCGGCCTGCGGCACCTCGGTGAAGGCACTCAAACCGGCGCCCTTGAAGCGAATGCCCCAGCTCCGGAGCGCCCTTTTTTGCCCGATATGGTAATAGACAGGTTTGCTTTTCTGCCCCACCACCAGCGTTTGGCCTTTCAGGTCCATTTTGCTGTTATCGCTGGCAAAGCGGCTGATCGTTTCCGCAATGAACATCAGGCTGGCGTTGCCGTCGGGTACGATCAACTCCTCAAGGACACCGTTGTCTTCACCGGTGGTTGTGATCTGCCAATAATTTTCCACAAAAGAAGCCAGGGAAGGATGCGGCTGAAATTCCTGGTATAGCATGTTGACTGTATTGCAATATTGATGTTTCCAAGGGCGCGACGAGGCATCGCTACCCTTCATCAAAGAGAACAAATTGCCGGCAAGGTTGCTTCGGCAGGCAGCGCATATGGTGAAGATTTCAGAAGGCTTCAGCCCAGATGCCGAGCGAGGCCCGGATCTCTTCCTCATCCAGGGAGGCAAATCCTAACCGGATCGCCTGCCATTCCTTCAGGAAATAGCGATCGACATTCAGATACAACCCTTTTTTCAAAAGCACATCGAAAAGGCTTTCATCCTGCATGGGTTTCCTGAATCGGGTCCAGACCGCCATGCCGCCTTCGGGGATCTCAAATTCCAGCTGTTCACCGAGGTTTTCATGGAGGATTTTGCAAAACAGATCGCGCCGTTGCCGGTATGTCTTAACCGCCTTTTTGAGGTGGCGCTGAATTTCCCCGTCCGTGATCATATCGGCTATGGCCCGCTCCATAACGGTATCCCCCTGCCTGTCGACGATCCGCCGCAGGTTGCCGATTTCCCGGATCAGCGGCTCCGGTGCGACCAGGTAACCCACCCGCACGGACGGCGCCAGCAATTTGCTGAACGACCCCGAATAGACCACCCACCCGCTGTTGTCAACGCTGGCCAACGGCAAAATGGGCGCGCTGCCGTATTGGAAATCGTAATCGTAGTCGTCCTCCAGAATGACGAATCCGTATTTTTCCGCCAGGGAAAGCAGCTGGATCCGGCGTTGGGCGCTCAGCGTGACGGTGGTCGGGAAGTGGTGGTGCGGCGTAATATAGGCAGCCTTGATCTTATGCCGGGTACAAAGGCGTTCTACTTCGTCCACCAGGATGCCGTCCTTATCCACCGGCGCTTCCAGCAGCTCCCCGCCGGCATGCCGGATCACCCAATTGGCCGAACCGTAGTTGGGCTTGCTGACAATGACCTTGTCGCCTTTTTCCAGCAGGGTATTGAATACCAGAAAGATCGCCATTTGGCTGCCGCGGGTAATGATGAGGTGCTCCGGCCGGCAATGCAGCCCGCGGGTTTCCAGCAGGTACCGGCTCAATACCGCGCGGAGGGTGGCCTCACCGCTGACGTCATTGTAGGTCAGCAATCGCCGGCCGTAATAACTTTTCACGATCGACCTGCAATGCTTCATCAGGCTGTTCATCGGCGCGATCCGCGGGTCGGGCGAGCCGTCGTCAATGGCGTATTTGTAGCTCGGCGGCGGTGAATAGGGCCGGAGGTGCCGGCTGGGCGTAACCACCAGATTAGGCAGGTGTGCGCCGTTCGGGCTATCTTTTGACAAGGGTTTCACCTCGCCCACCGGCAGACTTTCGGCAACGAACGAGCCGCTGGAAGGGTTGATGTCGATCCAGCCTTGCGCCATCAATTCCTCGTAAGCCAGCGCTGCCGTTTTGCGGTTCACCTCCAGCACGTCAGCCATTCGCCTGGCCCCTGGGAGCTTCTGCCCGGGTTGCAGACGCCCCTGGCTGATCTCTTTGATGATCGCATTCACAATCTGAAGATAAACGGGGCACTGCCCGTCCCTGTCTAGTTGAACAATGGTTTGCCATGGCAACATAACCGGCCCAGTAAATAATTAAAAAATGGTGTAGTCAAACCCGCCGGTTAAGGTATTAAATTGCCGTCGAATTTTATAACGCTACCCGATTATGACAACCTTTACATTTCGCAAACCCGGCCCCGGAGAATGTTCGGACTACTTCAAACGCTACACCTTGCTGGTTGAAGGAAAAAACCCGATTGATGCAATGGAAGCAGAATTCGCCGGGACGATTTCCCTGCTGCAATCGCTGAACGAAAACCAATGGATGCACCGGTACGCCGAAGGCAAATGGAGTATAAAAGAAGTGATCCTGCACATCATCGACACCGAGCGGATCATGACCTACCGGGCCCTGCGCATCGCCCGCAATGACAAGACACCGCTGCCCGGCTTCGAGCAGGACCTCTTTACTCCGCATTCCGAAGCCGACAGCCGGACCGCAGAGTCCCTGATCCGGGAGTTTCAGGCCGTCCGGTCGGCCACTGTCGAACTGTTCCGCAATTTCACAGCGGATATGTGGGTGCGCATCGGGACCGCCAGCGATAATCCGATATCTCCGCTGGCGCTGGCCTTCATCGTAGCCGGCCACGAAATGCACCATATGCGGATCATCCGCGAACGCTATCTGCCCTAGTCGGGGCAACCCTTGTGGTTGCCCATAACCCAATACAATGCAACCAAACCAAACAACAACCCTGAACACCGCAACCGCCATCCAGGAACTGGTAGACGGATTCCGGGACCGGACCCTCCCGGCAGAAAAATGGACCCATGAAGCCCACCTGACCACGGCGGTCTGGTTTATGGCCAACCATCCCAAAAACGAAGCCATTTGCTATCTGCGCAGCGGCATTATCAGTTACAATGTCAGCGTCGGCGGCAAAAATACACCCACGGGCGGGTATCACGAGACGATTACCCTTTTCTGGATCGAGATCATCGACCGCTTTGTAAAAGACCATCCCGATTTGACATTACCGGAGCTTTGTAACGCCTTTCTGAGCAGCGCCTTCGCCTCAAAGGATTTACCGATGAGATACTATTCCAGAGAATTGCTTTTTTCGACCCGTGCCCGCGCCGTTTGGGTGGAACCGGATCTGGGGGAGTTGTGAGAGAAGTGAGAGAAGTGAGAGGGGTGAGAAGAAATCCCCAAAGGTCCGTAGGACCGCAATACCTGTAAAACACCAGACCAAAACATCCCTAACCAAAAGGTCCGTAGGACCACAATATCTGTAAAAGTCCGTAGGACCACAATATCTGTAACACCAGACCAAAACATCCGTAACCAAAAGGTCCACTGGACCGTAACATCCGTAAGGTCCGTAGGACCGCAATATCTGTAAGGTCCAGCGGACCGCAACATCCGTAAGGTCCGTAGGACCGCAATATCTGTAAGGTCCAGAGGACCGCAATACCTGTATGAACACTTTTCCAAAAACAGACCGCAACAAGGTCAAGCGGCTGCCGAAACGCGGCCACTACGATAGCGAAACCATATACGCTATCCTCGACGCCGGGTTCATCTGCCACATCGGCTTTTGCGTGGACGGGCAGCCCTACGTCATCCCGACCGGTTACGGCCGCGACGAGGACCGGATCTATATCCACGGATCGGCCGCCAGCCGGATGCTCAAAAACCTCGACCAGGGGATACCGGTCTGCATCACCGTCACCCACCTCGACGGCCTGGTGCTGGCGCGTTCGGCTTTCCACCACTCCATGAACTACCGGTCGGCGGTCGTATTCGGTACCGCAACCCTGGTAGACGAAGAAGCGGAGAAAAACCACGCCCTCAAGGTCATTTCGGAGAATATCCTGAAAGGCCGGTGGGACGAAGTGCGCGGTCCCAATGCAAAAGAGTTGAAAGGTACCATGGTATTGGCCATCGACATCGAGGAAGCCTCGGCGAAGATCCGCACCGGCCCTCCAGGCGACGACGAACCGGATTACGAACTGCCCGTCTGGGCGGGGGTGCTGCCTATTCGGCAAGTGTATGGGGCGCCGGTGAATGACCCGTTGCTGCGGCCGGGGATCGAAGTGAGCGAAAGCGTGAAACAGCACACTACTGGACATTTTTTACGTGAAGCGGATTGAAAAGCCCGTAGGGATTTTTAAGCCTATC
>CALMYQ010000100.1 GCA_937873655.1 uncultured Lewinella sp.
GACTTATCACTTACGACTTATCACTTACGACTTATCACTTACGACTTATCACTTATCACTTACGACTTTACCGATTACCTCCCAAATAATATCAGCTGTTGTGTCCCAGGAAAATCGTTCTCGTTGTTGCCGGCCGGCGGTCGCCAGGTCGCGGCGGAGCTCCGGTTGGAGATAGATCCGTTCCATGGCGTTTGCAATTTCGGCATGCGAGAGCGGATCCACAAGTACTGCGCCGTTTCCGGCTACCTCCGGCATAGAGGCGGTATTGGAGGTAATGACAGGGACGTCGCAGTGCATGGCTTCCAGGATCGGGACGCCGAACCCTTCGAAAAGGGAAACGTAGGTCAGGGCCAGGGCGCCGCCCATCAGGGAGGGGAGGTCCTGATTGTCCACATACCCGAGAAACCGGATGTCCTCCCGGTGTGCGGCCTGTTCCACCGCCTTTTTTATTTCGCCGGTCTGCCAGGCGAACCGGCCGCCGATCAGCAGTTTGCAGGGTGAATCAGTGCGTTGTTTGAACAGGTCAAAAGCCCGGATCAGCCCAGGCAGGTTTTTGCGGGGGTGAAGCGCGCCCAGGTAGAAGAAGTAAGGCCGGCCGTCGGCAAACCGCTGCCTCGCAGCTTGCTTTTCTGCTTCGCTCAACGGGATGAATTCAGGCCTGCAACCGTTACCGGCCACCGATATTTTATCCGGGGCGATCCCGTATTGGTGAATGATATCTTCCTTCACAAAATCCGAAACGGCAATGATCCGGTCGGCCCTCCGGCAGAACCGGGGCGTCCATTTATCGTAGTACCGTCTTGCCCATTCCGGGATCTGGCCGGGGTAATGAATATGCGCCAGATCGTGGGTTACCATAACGGTCGGCGTCCCGGCCCGGAGGGAACAATAGCCGTCGGGTGAAAAAAATGCATCGGGTTTTAACCGCCGAAATACAATGGGAAGACTAACCTCGAACCAGGCCCACCAAAGCCATGCGTGCCGGGCGGGCGGCGGAATTACGACGCCGCGTACATTGTCCGATGGGATGAAACGGCGGTCAAAGGGCCGGTCAAACAGAAAAATAAAGTCGATTTCCGGGTGCTTCTCCGCCAGCCGGCGGGCCACTTCCCAGCTATAACCGCCGATTCCTTCCAGCTTTCCGGGCAACAGAAATCGCGCGTTGACGGCTATTTTTTTTCGACTCAAAATATTTTTTTTACAAAGTAAAGAAAACCGGGTTGTTTAACAGGCTACTTTACAATGAATTAACAGGTGTGGAAAAACTATGTGGAAAACTGTGGAAAAAAATCGCTTGACAAAAGCCTTCAAATGCCTGTATATTTGAATTCCGGACACAATGATAAATGTTCGGCTAAATATTGAAAAGTCAATATTTAAAATTAAGAAAATTGAAATCCACCCAATTTTAATGCATTTATGTTTGGTTTATTAAATTATTGTTTTGGTTCAATTTTGACTCGATTCGATGACTTTTTTTTCAGAACAGCGATGCAGCGAAATTGGTTTGCAAAAGGATTTTAAACCTTGACAACAACGGGCGGATGTAAAAAAGACCGCTGTGGCGATCCGTCGCCTACAGGTCTTGGCCCTGCGAAGCTTTTCAGATGGTCAGCAGGCGCCTGCGGTCAATCTCCGGAAATGCGCTGTTCAGGTGAGGCCTTGTGCCGGTAACCGGGAAAGTCAGCATTCAAAACCAGTGCCTCCGCAAGGAATCCAGCTTTTTCGAAGGTCGGGTTTCCGGCACAGGGTCTTCCGGGATCGGGTCGTTATTGCATCCAATCGGGGCAGTAAGCCGCGCTGAAGGCGGGTCGGCTGAATAAGTCATGCGAAAGCGTGCCGGAGTTCAGTTGGAAAGCCGAAAAGCCGGATTGCGGTCCGTGTCAGGGGATTCCGGCCTTATGGCGGCCTTAGTCGACGGTTCGTCCGGTTTACCGGATTGATAGCGGCAAAAGCAGTCAAAAGACGGTCGGGTCAAGGCAAATCCGCCAACCTGCAACCGGGTTAAACCGCAAAAGATTGCTTGCAAATCTTGGACCGCGTTAAACCGGGCCCTTGGAAGCGCCTCCGGGTCGCCGTAAAAGGGATGCAGCACATTCACGTTGGTCTTCCGGCAGGTATCGGGATAGCTGTCGGTGGTTGTCAAAACCTGAAGATCATTCGCTTTCTGAAAGGGGAGCGGCTGACGGGAAAATGGAATGCCGGTTATCATTGGCAAACCAGGTTGCCGGAAGGAATCGAAGGCGACAGGCGGCGAAGCGTCCAGAACGCTAAAAGACCAATAGCTTGTAGGTTCGCGCAAGCGTTCCGAAGATGCGCAGTGAAAGTTGCAGACAACAGGAAAAGCAATTTGCCGGCGCCCATCCCAAAGCCCTTGTCGGGCGTTTCCAACCCGATGCTTACACCGGTAGCAAGCGGTAATCCGTTTACCCAACTGCTGTACGGTGTGTTCTCCGTCCTGGAGAACCGGAAAGGCAAATAAAGGTTATGCGCGATCCGTCGCGCCCCTTTTTCGGCTCCGGCGTCAGCCGGCGTTGTCGGACTGGAACACAAACGGCAAGGCAATCAAGCTTGATCAGGCGACCGCTTTCGCAGCGGAAGCCCGGGAAAAAAGGGGTTAAGAGCGGCTCATGCTGCACTTAGTCCCTTTTCTCGTTTTGATAAATTAAAATTTTGTTTACTTTGTGAGGTGAAAACAAAGTAAAACATGCGCTTTTTAGCCTTTTTGCTGTTTTTGGGGTTTATCGCGTTGACCCTTTTCGCCAGGTGGTTCGTGGTTTGCAAGGTTTACCACCTTTGCGCAGAGCCGGTCGAGGAGGACGTTCGCCTCAAAACCCTGAAACTCACGGAAAATGACTCCATCATCCTTTTGCAGGGATACGACCAGTTTGCCTTCGATTCCGCCGCCGTACAGCCCCGGATGAACGCCAACAATGAGGCCTTCCTGGATACCCTGGCCGCTATGCTCCGCGCCGATACCGCCCGGAGCCTGACCATTACCGGCTATTACCGGCCGTCCGAAAAGGATTGGAAACCCGAACGGGGCTTTTCCGAAAACCTGGGCCTTGCCCGGGCCGATGCCGTGCGATCGCTTTTGAACAAGCGGGGGATCAAAGCAGAGCGGATCATTCCGGATTACGCGGAAAGCCCGGATCCCGACCTTAAAGAACCGATGACCTTCTCGTTGTTCGACCCCCGCTTGGTTCCGGAAGGCTACGACAAGCCGGTTTACACCTTTTCTAACATGACATTTTCGGACGCCAATTTTGCATTTGACTCCGAAGAATTCCGGCCCGGGGTGCCTTGCGTGCTTTATGCCGATTCGGTGAAGACCTACCTCGATCTTCATTCGGATAAAACGCTGACCATAATCGGACATACCGACAGCAAAGGCGATACGAAGTACAACTACAACCTGGGTTTGCGCCGGGCGAGGAGCGCTAAGGATTATTTCCGGGAATTGGGTGTGACCGTCGAGATCAAGACCGAATCAAAAGGAGAAAAAGAGCCTGTAGCGCCGAATGCGGTTAAAGGGAAAGATAATCCCGAAGGCCGGCAGAAGAACAGGCGCGTCAATTTCGTCATTCAATAACAAGAAATAAAAGCCGTATGAGCTGGGATGAGTTTTTTGCCAGTTGGGAAACCAGGGAAAGCTATGCCGTCATTGTTTTTATGATCATAGCATTTTTATTGGGATTGTTGGTGGGCAGCCTCCTGCGGGGGCCTCGCATTCGCCGCCTGAAACGAGAACTTCAGGATAGCAACCAGAAACTGGAAGCCGTTCGCCTGGAAATGGGCGGCATGAAGGACCAACTCGACGAAAAAGAGGCCCAGGTGGAAAGAGCGCGCTTCGAAGCGGAGGAAGCCGGCGCCAAAGCCGAAGCGCTTGAGCTGGACAAAGCCCGCCTCTACAAGGAGGTTTACAATGTCAACCAGGAAATTGAAAAACTCCAGACCGCCAATAAATCCTATCTGGCCAATATAGAACAGTTGAACGACCAGGTGCTGGGGCTTCAGACCCGCAACGAACAACTGGCCCAGTCGGAACAACCGCTGCAAATCGCACCGGAACCCCTGGCGGACGAAGGCCCCGAACCAGTAGAGCAGCCTGAACCTGTGCCGCAGCCTGAACCGGAAGTCCTCCTCACCGACGGAGCAGATATCCGGGTAGCGGCCCCCGCAATTGTTGAAACATCGGGCGGCACAGATACCGAAAGCAGAATGGCGACCTTCGAGGCCCGCCTGGATGCCCTGGCGCGTGAAAACACCAGCCTGCGCAGCGAACTGGATGCCCTCAAGCAACAGGAACGCGGATTTGATGTGCCCGCCGGCAATGCCCTGGCCTTTGAACTGGATCCGGATATGGAACCCAAAGTGGACGTCAGTTCCGAAAAAGACGTATTGCGGGACAAGATCATCCTGTCCGACCAGCCGCACGACGACCTGACCCGCATCGACGGTATCGGCCCGTTCGTGGCGCGCCAGCTCAACGACGCCGGGATCACTACCTTCGAACAGATCGCCCATTGGAGCGAAGAACAGATCGAAGCCGTTACCCGCCAGATCGGCTATTTCCCCGGCCGGATCGCCAAGGATAATTGGGTCGGACAGGCCGCCCGCCTGGCCAACGAACCGAATGAAATCCCGACCGCTCAGGATGACCTCAAAATCATCGAGGGGATCGGCCCGAAGATTACCCAACTGCTCAACAACGCCGGCATCCATACCTGGCAGGAACTGGCAGCCGCCGAGATCTCACAGCTCAAGGCCATCCTGGATGCCGCCGGCGAACATTACCGGATCCACGACCCGGGTACCTGGCCCGCGCAAGCCCGCCTGGCGGCTGAGGGTCGCTGGGAGGAACTGAAGCAGTATCAGGATGAGCTGAAAGGGGGCAGGGAGGTGGATTGATTAGTCGTAAGTTGTAAGTGATAAGTCGTAAGGTATTGTGTTTCGATCCAAGAAAAATCGAAAATATTTTTACCTT
>CALMYQ010000101.1 GCA_937873655.1 uncultured Lewinella sp.
GCCGGCGCCTGTCAGCACCAGGGCGTTCGATCGAGAATCCTTCCGGAAATCACGGAGAATGTGCAGGAGTTCCAACCGGGTTGTTTCCCGGAGCGCGTTGAGCTTATCCGGGCGGTTGAAAACGGCAACGGTATAGCCGTCCGGTTTCCGCAATTCAATATCGGTCAGGTTCATCGGCAGGGCTTTAGCTGGTTGTCAGACGGCGCCGTTCAGGTGCTCCACATTGAGCTTCTGGAAGGAAGGCAGCGCGCAATCCGGGTTGTTCCGGTCGATCACTTGCTGGTCTCCCATCATTTTATAGAGGTATTCCAGCCCAACGGCAACCCGGTTGACCCTTTTGCGGATCACTTCATCCGTGATGGCTGAATAGGGATCGTCCTGGCTGCTGGCGCCCATTTTCAGGAATACCGGTGAAGCCACCTCGACGATCTTGGCGATATCATAAAAACGGATAAATCCGCCTTTGGTCGGATAAATGTCGATCGGTACGTCAAGCACAAGGTCAGGACAAATCCTTCTCATTTCCTGGAGCATGCCGATGCTGAGGTCATGAACCGTTGTGACGCTGTCGGCGCCGTTTTCCCGGTAAATTTTAGCCATATGCGGGCTGGAAACCATGCAATGGGAAGAAATTTTGAAAACGGTGTCCTGGGGAAGGTCTCCCTTGCTCCTGAGCAGATTAAGGATATGAAGCACCCCAAGGTCGTAAACGATGATACCGCGGCACCCCAGTTCCGTCAGCCGTATGGCCTCTGCCACCGAATGGCTGATGGCGTCGTTGTTGTTGAGCTGGCGCCCGAGCTCCAGCCCGAATTTTGTCCGGTACAGGGCGGCTTTAATGTCGTATTCCGGCCTTGGCCCGAGCCCGAAGGTGATCCCGTACCCGCTTTCGCTGCACAGCGCCAGCATGTCCTCTATTTCGCTGTCGGACAGCAGAAAGGACCCATGTGTTTCGTTAAAGCGGGTACAATAAATTCCATTTTCTTTGAGTGCATTGACGATCAGGTTCAAAGACCTGAAGCTGTTTATCGCGGGAATTTCCACCCCGTAGTCACCGCCCAGCTTAAATTGCCGGGGGGACTTTATCACCGGAAGGTTGTCCGTAAAGGGAATTCCATGTTTTGTA
This sequence comes from uncultured Lewinella sp., assembly GCA_937873655.1. Taxonomy (GTDB): domain Bacteria; phylum Bacteroidota; class Bacteroidia; order Chitinophagales; family Saprospiraceae; genus JACJYC01. Next base: position 1,127 of record CALMYQ010000101.1, read on the forward strand.
AGCACTTGGATGGCTTTTTCTTCAATGTTAGGAAATTTCATATGAGGGAAATTTAATTGGTACCGAAATCATGGCAAAGCAGGGGTATGGAGGACGCCGGTCCCCTACCCTATCCGGGCAACCTCAGGGATGCCCGGTCAACGGGAAAAATTTCAGGAAGGCATGCTGAAGCGGACGGCCTCAGCGCATTGCAATTCGATGGTGCTGATCACCTCCATCTCGGTCCGGACATTATTGAACGCCAGCGGCAGTTCGGTACAGGCCAGGATGACGGCGTCAGAACCGGCATACTTATCCAGTATTTGTTGGAAAAATTGTTCAAACTCAGGTTTCATCATTCCTTTTGAAAGCTGGGTCTGAACCTCTTGGATATCGTCCCGGTCTTTCCGGTCCGGCGTTACGACCGTCATCCCGGCTTCTTCCAGGGGTTTCTTGAAGTAGTCGTCTTCCATGGTGAAACGGGTGCCGAGCAGCAGCACTTTCTGCTTTTCGGTTTGCAGGAGATAGTCCCGCGTCAGCCTGACGATATGAAAAAGCGGCACCTGGAGATCCAGGTCGTTTTCGATCAGGTCAAGCGCCTTGTGGAGCGTATTATTGCAGAGGATCAGGCAATCGGGGCCGAAGGAGAGCAGTTTTTCGACCTCAACCTTCAGCAGAGCCGGAATTTCCGGCCAGTTGTCCTGATACCTGCTTTTAATATGATGATAATCAATACTGTGCAATATCATCGGGCAGGAATGAAAGGGGCCCAGCTTCTCCAACACCAGCTCATTGAGCCGTTTGTAATAGAGAATGGTGGATGGCCAGCTTGTCCCGCCCAGAAGACCTATTCTTTTCATGCCGTTGGGTTGTGTGTGTTTCAGAGCATACTACTGGACAAAATGTGCAGAGGAGATCAATTAAAGAACCATCGAGAGCCTGAAAAGCAACGCCTTCACGCTCTCGCTCACTCATCCTCTCGGGCTCCTTTTGCCTTTTTTGTAAAAATGTCCGGTAGTGTGGTTTCAGAGGATGCCGGGTTTGAACGATTCCTTGCCCTTCCCGGCGAATTTCCTGAGTTCGGTAACGAATGCTTTTTCATCTTTGTTCTCGCAATAAACCCTGGTGTACCCGGCAGCCTCCAGTTCGAGTGCATACTTGTCGGATTCAGCCTGGTCGGTGCTCAGTTTTCCGCCGAGGTAGACGGGGATATTTTTCATTTGGGGGATCTCCCGTATCCGGATGATCAACTCCCGGCCTTCGATAAATCCGTGGCCGTTGACGGTGGACACCACGATAAAGTCAGGCAGGACCTGAAGACAGGCGCTTTCTATTTCTTCGTAAGCCGTGCAGGCGCCCAGGTTGATCACTTCAGCCCCGTTTTCTTCCATCAGGAGTTGAATGTAGATCAGATTCCAGTTGTGGGCATCCGAGGGAATGGTGGTGAGGAGTGCTTTTGGCTTCATGTTAGATCTGGATTAAGGGTTTTTCAAGAATGCCTTCCCCGGCAGAGCCGTTTTCACGGTCGGCCTTCCAACCCGGGAAATCATATTTTATCTGGTTGTAGGAAACCATCAACAAGAGCTCTTTGGAAGAAAGCTTTTTGTTCTTCCGGCGGTGATTTTTCAGGATCCTGGCCGGGAAGGGAATATTGCCCGTATCGGCCCATTCTACCCGACCTTCATCATCCAATCTGGCAAATGCTGCGTTTCTGTTGTCGGGATGCAGGCAAAAGGGGATGTCCCAGTACCCCTTGCTGAAAACTGCGGCGATGGCATTTTCCAGGTTATTATCGGCATTCAGCAGGACTTCGATCAGGAAATCGGCTTCCTCTGTAATGCGCTCGACCTCTCCCGGGTCGATTTGTTCTTCAAGCGGATCAAGGGGCGCCCTGAAGTCGCGGTCAGCCTGGATCAGGGCATCTCTGTTATCTTCTATTGATGGGATCTGGTGGGCTTCCTTGATGGTTTTTACGATAATCCGGTCGGCTTTGCCGGATTTGGCTATCCGCACGCTGTCTTTCATGATGGCTTTCGCGCCGTGCACCGTTACCGGGAATTTCCCCATGAAGGTATAATAGACAATGTGCCATTGATCCTGGTCCCCCAGGTATTTTCGGCTCACGATCCGCAGCGCGCTCAATGCTGCGGCATCCTGCTGAAAATTGGAACCCTGCGACAGGCTGACGGAAAAGGACCTGACCCCATATTGCCTGAAGAACAGGGCTTCCACCACCGTGACCGCAATCAGCATGGCCGGCGGACAAAGCTGCCCCATGATGCAGCCGCCGAAACTTTCAATATGCCTTTTGGTATGGTCTCCCTCCGCAAACATTTCGCAACAGGCTCTCCACGATGCCGCACTCGCAGTCAGCGGGACCCGGCCATATGGAAGGCAATAGGAAACCGGACCGCCTTCGGTCGCATCAATCCCGGCGTCAATGATCGCTTTGAAAATGCTTTCGGGCCGGGAGCATCCATGTCTCACCTGAACGGGGAAGTCGGGACCGGCGAGCCCGTCGATCAATTGCCTGTTTACCCGGGCGCCGTAGGACACAATCGGATAGCCGTTCAGGGGCCGGTGATTTTCGATGGCCTCCTTTGCGCTCCTGAAATCTCCGGTACGGGTGAAACTGTCCAAGGTTATGGTGCCGACCGTGTGCGCGTTGATGTTTTTAACGCACGCCAGCCCTTCCCGCATCCGGTCGAACTGACTGAAACCCATCCGGGGTTGAACGATCAGTTGCCCGGGTCTGGAATGTACGAACTCATGAAAACAGGATAGCCCATTTTCCATAGCGGATATTTTAAAGCCAATATGTGATAATTGATCTATTGCCCGGGCGCTACGCCAACCGAGTCGGCCGGGACCTTGGTAGCGGTATATTTGCCCTTTTTGGTCAGGAAGGCTGCCCGGTCGATCGCTCCGGCATCATTTCGCAGGAATCTCATTTTGGTTTCGTGGCCGGGGATATCGAATACCTCATTTTTTTCCGCATACATTACAGAACTTCCCCTGTCCAGGCTGTTCAGGAACAGGGTGTCGTTTTTTAGAAAGACGTCGAAGTACTTTCCGTATTTGGATTCTACAATGTTATACCTGCCGACATAATCCTCCAGGGAGGGCGGCGCCGGCTCGGTTTCTTTTTCCTGTCCCTGGTCCGCCACGTTGCTGCAGGCTGCCAGGGCGGTCATTAAAACGATACCGAAGGACAAGCTCAAAAAAGGATGCATTTTCATGTGAAAGGAATTTAAAATGGGGAATTCAAATGACCTGAAAGTTATGAAATCAAGGGCAATTCAGGAAAGCATGGCTACAAGAATGCTCCGGGATCCCTTGTACGGCGTACGGCCGTGGGCTGTAAGGATATTGTCGAGCAGCAGCAGGTCGCCTTTTTCCCAGTTAAAGTATACCGTGTTCTTGTCGCCGGCGGCCCGGATCTGGTCCAGCATTTCAAGCGGAATATCCGATCCGTCATTGAAACATACATATTGCGGCATCTCCTTTGGATCCTCTTCATAGAGTTCCATCAGCGCTTCGAATACTTCCGGTTCGTTGGTGGACGGGTGAAACTGGTCAGCCTGGTTAAACCAGACCTCTTCTCCGGTTTCGGGATGCCGGATGACAGCTGCTCTGTTTTCGGTCAGCCTCAGTTTTTTTCTGTCCTTCCATTCAAAACGGATATCATTTTCCCGGCAGAAATGTTCAACGTTCTCCGGTTGCTCCGTCTCGAATGTGCCTTGCCAGGAAGGGCCTGCGCCTGCGCCTCCGTGCAGGTTGCGAATGTAACTTACGCCTTTTCCGCGAAAAGAATCGCTCACCGAAGCGGGCAAATCCGAGAGGATCCTCCGGCTGTCGGCAATGATGGTGAAACCGCCTTCCTCCGCCGGTTTTTCGCAGCAAAAGAAAATGTACCGGGGCCAGGTATGCGCATAGGACAGCTCATTGTGGAGCGAGATGTGGGAATGCGCGGCCTGTTCGGTAGAAGTATAAACCTTGCCTTCAAGGTTGGTCCTTGGAGAATTGCCGCCTACATAATTTACCGGGCTCCCGGGAAAGGCTTCGATGCAGCGCTGCAATTTTGCGGGGCTGTCTATGCCGAAGGACTTGAAGAGAATGGCGCCAGTGTCCAGGAGTATCTTTTTGATTTCAGGGTGTTGTTCTGTGAACAGGGCCGGCAGGGCGTCCGGCTTCGCGGGGGCGTCATTGGCCCAGACATACGGGAATGTTTCGACGGAACTCATATCCAACGCTTATTTTTTGTTATCAATCATTAGGTTTCCTTGCAAGTCCGCAGTGTTGCCGACGAGTTGTTGCTCAAACAGGTTCCAGTACGCGCCTTTTTTGGCCAGGAGCCTGGCATGGGCATCCTGCTCGGCAATGACGCCGTCCCGGAGGCAGATGATCTCGTCCAGATTGCTTACCGTGCTGAGCCGGTGGCTGATCACCACAACAATCCGGTCCTGGTAGCGGTCCAGGATATTCCGGATCAGCGTGGATTCAGAGATCGAATCCATGGCGGAGGTCGCTTCATCCAGGATCAGCACCTGCGGGTCCTTCAATAAGGCACGTGCAATGGCCAGCCTTTGGCGCTGACCGTCGGAAAGACGGGTGCCCAGATCTGAAATGTCCGTGTCCAGTTGTTGAGGCAATTCCCGGATGTAGTCGGTCAGGCCGACGAATTCCAGTACAGCTTCCAGGGCGTCGGCGCCGGCGGATTCAATGCCGTACAGTATGTTGTGCCGGATCGATCCCCGCAGGAGTTTCGTATTGGACCGAACCAGCCCTACCTGGTCGCATAAGGCGTAAACGCCAAGGTCTTTTGTGTCTTTTCCATTGAAGTAAATATGGCCCTTGTCAGCCTTGTACAGGCCGCAAAGCATAAAGGTCAGGGAGCTCTTGCCGCTGCCGCTGGCGCCTACAAAGCCGTAGCTTCTTCCTTTCTCCAGGACGAAACTGACATCTTCCAGAATCTGGTTGGCGCCGAGGGTAAGCCCGACTTGTTCGACAGCAATCCTTTCTACCGGTTCAATTCCGGCCCCCGGTTTCCTGTCCCGGTCCGGAATAGGCGTATCAAAGAAGGCCATGAGTTTTCTGGCGGACTCACCGGCTCTCAGCATGCCGTAATACAGGCCCAGCATGTTCCTCGACGGGCCGATCATCAGGTTGAAATACTCCAGGAAGGCCACCAGCGTACCCAGGGAAAGAATACCGGAAAAAATACCGCCGCTGCCGAAACCGATGACGACAACCGGGGCCATCGCAATCAGGAAAATTGAAATCTGCGTGCCCTGAGCCCTGAGCATAGTTACCCTCAGGTTGATCTTTATGTATTCCCTGATTCTGGTCCGGAAATTTTGCCATTCGAACCGATAGCGGTTGAAGAGTTTGATCAGGATGACATTATCCAGTTTTTCGATCATGAAGGACATTACGGAAGCATCCGCCTTTCGGTCCCGGGCAATATAGACCCTGATGCGCCGGTGAAACAAGCTTATGGTGATCAGCAGCAACGGAATGAGGAGGATGCACAGGAAAAACAATTTGGCATCCAGGAAGTACAGGATCAGCGAAATGCCGATAATAAGGATCAGGTTGTTGGCAAACTGGATCAGACTGGTAGTCAGAAATTCGCGGATAATGTTGACTTCGTTGCTGAGGCTGTGGATCACTTCCCCGATGTCATTCTTGTTGTAAAAATCAATCGGCAGGTGGATGATATGATCAAACAGGTCTGTTCGAAGGTCCTCCATGACAGCGTTGCTGACCTGTTGCTGGAAATACGCCGAAAGGATGCCGGCCACCATGGAGAACAACTGGATCCCGACAATGAACAACAGGACCTCGATCAGCATTTGGAAATCAGCGGCCGGAAAAACCTTGTCGATGATCACCTTGATGAAATAGGGAAACGACAGCGCCCCCGCATTCTGGCAAAGGATCAGCAAAAGGATGAACAGCTCCTTGAGGTAATATTTCCGCACATAGGAATAAGACCTCAGCAAGGTTTTGTTGTTAGCCGGCGTCATGATGAAGTTTTGAATCTGAATTGGTCAAAAAATAATCCCGCGAGCCTTCTCCTGGCGGTTCTTCGCTTGTGTCTCAGGATCTTCCGGCCTATCGCGCGGGCGGAACCGGCATCCAGCAATTCATAATGGCCGGCGTCCGTCCAGGCGTGATCGAAGCGGCTTTCCGTAAAGCCGCCCCACCCTTTCATGATGGATTGAGCCCTGCCCTGCCGGGATTCAATCGCCAGGACCGGCCCTGAAATTTTGCCGGCGGCGGCGTATTGATTCAGGATCCGGATATTGTTCACAAAAGATTGCCTGACTTCCTGTTCCTGGAATTCTTCGGATGAGGCATTTCCCATTTGTTCATTCAGCCAGGCCAGGTAAAATTCCACCATTTTATCCTCCTTGCCGGGCGTGGCGGTTTTACCCGGTTTTTCCGGTCCTCTGTCGATCAGGATCAAATCAACCTGATGGCCGTTTTTCTCCAATTGTTTGGCGATCTCAAATGCAACCGGCGCCCCCATGGAATACCCGCAAAGCATAAAATTGCCGGCCGGTTGGACGGTCAGGATCTCGCTTGTCAGCCGGGCAGCCAGCTCCGCGATACTTTGATCAAAGGGAGCGGAGGAATGAATACCCCTGTATTGAAGGCCGTAGCAGTTGAGCTTGTTTTGCAGTTCCCGTGCCAAATGGTTGAAAACGACCGGCATACCCAGTATCGGCGGCAGACAAAACAGATTGGCAGCACCCGTTTTGACAGGGTTAAGCGGAAAAACGCTTTGGGATCCCGTCCTTTCGCTTTCTATGAAGGCAGACAATGCACGGATAGTCGGATTTGAAAACAGGTCCATTAAATTCAGGTTGATCGAAAGGGCTTTGTTGATCCTGAATAAAATGGGGATGGCATTCAGCGAATGACCGCCTGAATTGAAAAAATTATCATGGGGTCCGATATGATTGAGCGATAGCATTTCCTTCCAGATCTTGGTCAATGCCGCCTCAGTAGGAGAATCGGGCGTTTCGTCTTCCTGGCCGGCGTTTCCTTCATCCGGATCCCACGTGAGTTGCCGTTTATCCACCTTGCCCGAGCTGGTGAGGGGAAGGGCTTGCAGGGCAACCCAATGCGCAGGCACCATGTAATCCGGGAGATTTTTGCTCAGTTTTTCGGCGAGTGCGCGGGGATTCGCACTTCCTTCGCCGACTACATAGGCAATCAGCCGAACATCGCCGCTGCCGAAGTTGCGGGCTACAACCGTGCATTGGTCCACGCCGTCCAGCCGGCCCACTGCCGCTTCCACTTCACCCAGTTCCACCCTGAAGCCGCGGACCTTGATCTGGTCATCCTTCCTGCCCTTGTATTCGATCAGGCCGCCCTCGAGCCATCTGCCCAGGTCGCCCGTCTTGTAGATCCTTGCATTGTTTTCAAAAGGATGGGGCGCAAATTTTCGGGCGGTCATGGCAGGCTGGTTCAGGTATCCCCTTGCCAGCCCCCGGCCCCCGATCCAGATTTCACCGGAAACACCCTGGGGAACGATTTTGCCTTCCTCATCAGCGATAAAGATCTGCGTATTGGCCATCGGCCTGCCGATAGGAATAACGGATTCGTTGCCGTTTTCTACTTCCCAAACCGTGCAGCCGATCGTGGCTTCGGTAGGTCCGTACTCATTAAATATTTTGATTTCGGGATTGAATTTTCTGAGCACCCTTACGTGGAAGGCTTCCAGTTCTTCCCCGCCCACTATGGCAATTTTCAGGCGGTTGCCGGCAAGTCCTTGCAGGAAATGGACATGCGAAGGCGTCAGTTTTACGGCATTGACGGCCGGATTTGCTGCAATATCCGACAATATCCGGTCAGGCGTCCCTTCCTGTTGTACAAAAACCGTTCCGCCGGTGATCAATGGCAGTAGAATGCTGGTCTGGGTCAGATCGAAAGAAAGCGAGGTGAACAGCGGAAAATGAAAGGGCGAATCCCCGGTACGATACATTCCGGCGCAGCATTGCAGGTAATTCAGCAGCGAATCATGCGCTATCGCTACCCCTTTGGGCCTGCCCGTGGATCCGGAAGTATAAATCACATAAGCGAGGTTACCGGGCCTGATCCGGCGGGAGGGGGCCTTTTCCTTACCAGGCGATGCGGCGAGTTGCGGCAGCAGCTGATCGGCAATGATGGCCCTGAAATCGCCTGTCAACCCTGGATCGCCGGTTTCCGAAGTGCAGATCAAGGCTTTAAGGCAGGTGTCGCTGATGATGTAGGATTTGCGCGCAGCAGGATAGTTCACATCTATCGGGACGTAGGCACAGCCGGCTTTCAGGATGCCGAGAATCGATACAACGGTCAGATCCGAACGGCTGCCGGTAATGCCGATCAGGTCTTCAGCCGCCAGCTCCAACTCATCCGTCAAATAATCCGCCAGTTTATCGGACAAGGCTTTCAACGCTGCATAGGTCATGCTGTTTTGACCGAAGGCGACCGCTGCCTGATCCGGGTACAGGCTGGCCTGCCGGTCAATGAGTTCTACAACCGAGTTATAAGGATAGAACGGCATAGCCGTTTCATTAAAATCAATTCGCAATCGGTTTTCCTCCGCATCTCCAAGTATGTTCAAGCGGGAGATCTTTTCATCCGGAGCGGCGACGACGGCCTTCAGCAAATTTTGAAAATGTTCAGCCATCCTCTTTATGGTACCCTCGCGGAACAGGTCTGTGGCGTATTCGATGGCCACCTGAATATTACCTGCGGTATCTTTGACCAGGAAAGAAATATCGTACAAGGACCGGCTGAAGCCGGGAGACAAGGAGGAAATATCCGCATCGCCCAATTGCAAATCATCGTCAGCCCCTGCGTTTTGCATGACCATCATAACCTGGAACAAAGGCGTAATGCTGCGGCTTCTGCGCGGCCAGGCCGCCTGAACGACCTGTTCGAACGGGGTGTTCTGGTTGGCAAATGCGGTCAGCACGTTCTGGCGTACTTTTTCAAGCACCTGCATGAACCCGGGGTTGCCGGACAGGTCCGTGCGGAGTGCAAGTGTATTGAGAAAAAAGCCAACGATACCCTCCAGCTCTTTTTGCCCGCGGTTGGCCAGGGGCGTACCCACTGCCATATCGGTCTGGCCGGTATACCGGTAAAGCAAAACTTTCAAAGCCGACAGGAGCACCATAAAAAGGGAAGCCTTCTTCCGTACGGCCAAATCCTGAAGATTCCCCGCGAGCTCTTTATCCATACGGAACACCCACACATTTCCCTTGAAGGTTTTGACCGCCGGCCGCGGGAAATCGGTCGGCAGCACCAAAGGTTCGATCCCTTTGAGGTTTTCGGTCCACCCGGAGAGCTGTTTTTCCATTTCTGCTGATTCCAGCTGCCGGCGCTGCCAGACGGCATAATGCGCGTAGGTCAGCGGCAGATCGGGCAGGACGGCGGGCATTCCGGTGCATTCGGCCTCGTACAGGGCCGCAAGGTCGGCAGTCAGGATCGACTGCGACCACCCGTCGGAGGCAATGTGGTGGACTACGAGTATGAGAATAAACCGGCTGCCTTCGATTTCCAGCAGGTGAGCCCTGAGCATATAATCCACGGCAAGGTCAAAAGGACGGTTGACCTGTTCCGCAATGATTCCATCCGGATTTTGGCCCGGGTTCAGCCGGGAATAGCCCATTTCCCAGTCGTCCGAACCCAAAATTATCTGGTGAGGCGCGCCTTCGGTTTCCCGGATGACGGTGCGCAGCGCAGGGTGCCGTTCCACCAAGGCTTTCAAAGCCCGGGCAAGGGCCCTTGGGTCCACCTCGCCTGACAGGTGCATCACTGCCGGCATATGGTATTCCGAACTGCCGTTGAGCCGATGGATAAACCAAAGGCGCTCCTGCGCAAAGGACAACGGAATCGGATCCGGGAGCGGTTTGAGGATCACTTCCGGCAGGCCTGCGTTGAAATTGCCGGACCGGATCAGTTTTGCCAATCCATCCAAGGCGGGCTGGGTGAAAATATCGGCTACTTTGATCTCGCGGCCCAGTTTCTGACGCAATGCCGAAACCACCCGCATGGCCAATAACGAATGCCCGCCAATTTCAAAAAAATTATCAAAACGGCTCACCCGGTCCACCTGCAGGACTTCCTCCCATACGTCGGCGATAATATGCTCTATTTCATTTTGGGGTGGAAAGTAACCATTGCGCTGAACCCGGCTGAAGTCGGGGGCCGGTAATGCCTTTTTATCAATTTTGCCGGTTGCTGTTCGCGGAACGGACTGCAGCGCTACCCAATGGGTCGGCACCATATAAACCGGGAGGCTCTGCCGGAGCCATTTTTCCATTTCAGCCTGGTCAAATTCATGTTCGGGCACGACATAAGCGATCAACGACTCCCTGCCGTCAGGAGCAGTCTGGGTTTTGACTACCGAGGTTTTGACAGCGGGGCACGCATTCAGGACCTGTTCGATCTCCTGGAGTTCGACCCGGTGTCCGCGGATCTTGACCTGATCATCGCGGCGCCCCACAAAACCGATCTGACCATCCGGCAGCCACCGGCACAGATCGCCTGTTCTGTAAATTCTTTTGCCGCCGGCATCAAGGGCGAAGGCTTTATGGGTTTGAACCGGGTTGTTCAGGTATCCCCGGGCCAATCCGGGGCCGGCAAGGCACAATTCGCCTACAGCCCCTACCGGCGATGCTCCTCCGGCGCTATCGAGGATGCAGGCGCCCATATTGTCTACCGGAAATCCGACCGGCAACCTGCCGGAGTGCGGGCTTTGCGGGCCCGGGTGCCGGTAAATGGTCGCTGCGATTCCCGCTTCTGTCGGCCCGTAGGAATTGAAATATTGGACACCCCGTGCGGAGAACCCGGCAATTTTATCCAACCGCGGCGACTCACCGCCGGTAACCAGTATGCGCAGCGAAGAGATCTTTTCAGCTTCCAGCTCACCCAAATACCCCGCGGGGAATATGGCGGCCGTAATTTTCTCATCCGACATAAGATGCATCAAGGCTGCGGGGTCATTTCGCTCTTCTTCTCCGGCAATATGCAGGGCGGCGCCGGCAGTCCAGGCTGTGAAAATCTCGAGCAATGAGGCGTCAAACGTGTAGGAAATAAACTGAAGGCACCGGTCGCGCTGGTCAAAGCCGAAGGCCTGCTGCTGCGAATTGATGGTGTTCGCCAGGCTGCCGTGTTCGACCAGGACGCCTTTGGGCTTGCCTGTCGAGCCGGAAGTGTAGATGACGTAGGCCAGGTCTTCCGGCGCCGGCAAGGAAAGCGGTTGCGGCATTTCCGATGCCTGGTCGCCGGCCAGCCACTCCTCTATGGAAAACCACTTTGCACCAAGATTTTCCGCTTTCTCCGAAGTCCCGGCATCGACTATTATTCCTTTGAGCGAGGTGTCGCCGATGATGTACTTTAGACGGTCTTCCGGGTCTGCGGGATTCAGCGGCAGGTATGCGGCGCCTGATTTCATGGCGCCCAGCAGGGCGATGAGCGGCAGGTCCGACCGGTTCGCCATTACGCCTATGATTTCTCCCGGGTGGATGTCGAACCGGGCCTGAACGGCCATGGCCAGTCTGTCCGACAGGTTCTTGAGCGCGGAATAGGTCCATTTTTTATCCCGGTAGACCAGCGCGACCTGGTCAGCCTGTCCGTTTGCCCAGGCATCAACATTCGCCAGCACAGTCCGCTCCCGGTTGAACTGCACCGGAGAGGGGTTCAGCCGCGCATTCAATAGAGCTGTTTCCGCCTTTTCCAGCATCGGCAAAACCATGATGCCGGCATCCGGATTGCTTCCGATTGAACAAAGCAGGTTTCTAAAATGACCGCAAATTCTGCGGATGGTTTCCGCTTCAAAAAGATCGGCACAATAAACCACTCCGATGTGCAGCCCATCCGGCGTTTCGGTAGCGGAGAACACCATGTCGAACATGGCCTTTACCGCGCCGGGGGATTCGCTCCCGACTGACGTTTCGCCGAGGCTCATCCTGGGTACGTCGGGGGTATTCTGCAGGATGAACATCACCTCGAACAGGGGACTTCTGCTCAAACTCCGCTCCACCTTAAGGCGGTCAACGACCTGGTCAAATGGAATTTCCTGGCGATCGAATGCTTCGAGGGTGGATTTCCTGATTTTCCCGAGGAGATCCCTGAAAGCCGGATTGCCTTCCAGGTTATTGCGCAAAACCAGATTATTTACAAAAAAACCGACAACATCTTCAATCTCTTTTCTGTTGCGGTTGGCGGCTACCGTCCCGATGCTGATATCTGCCTGACCGGTATAGCGGCGGAAAAGAACGTTCAAGGCGGCAAACAGGGTCATGAACAAGGTGGCTCCGCTATCTTGACCCAATCGCCGGAGGGTTTCCACCTCCTGTGCCGAAACCATAAACCCGTAGGTTGCCCCGCGGGTGCTCCGGATAGCAGGCCTTGGGAAATCGGTTGGGAAATCAAGGGACTCAGCTCCTTTCAGGTTGTTTTCCCACCAGGCCAATCCTGTGTTCAGATCGGAGGTCTGCCTTTGCCATACGGCATAATCGGCATAATGAACGGGAATAGACGGCAGGTTGTGAGGCCGGTTTTCGAGAATGGCTTCATACAGGGCCGTGAAATCCCTCACCAGGATCGAATTTGACCAGCCGTCACAGGCAATATGGTGCATGACCAGAACCAGTGTCAGGTTACCGGGACCTGCTTCCAGCAAATCTGCCCTAAGCAGGTAATCGGCAGTCAGGTCAAAGGGCTTATCCACCAGGCCGGCAATAAGCGCTTTCCGTTTTTCCGGTGATAGACCGGTATGGAAGCCCATGCGCCAATCGTCCGCAGGCAAGATTTCCTGATAAGCTATGCCGTTTTGCGTGCGGATAACGGTTCGGAAGGTTTCGTGGCGCTCGATGAGTTGCCTGAGGGCCAGTTCCAGCGACCTTTTATCCACTTCGCCGGACAATCGCCAGATCACCGGGAGGTGGTATGGGCGACTGCCGCTCATTTGATCTATAAACCAAAGCCGTTCCTGCGAAAAGGACAGCGGAATTCGTTCGGGCCGGTTACCTCCGGTCAGTGGAGTTGTTTCTTGCGGCGTTTTCGCCTCCTCCAGGTAGCGGGCCAGGCTCCGGATGGTGGGATGCGCGAAAAGCACTTTTACCGGCAGTTCGCGGCGCAAATGCTTTCTGATGCCCGACACCATGCGCATGGCCAGTAAGGAATGTCCTCCCGACCTGAAAAAATCCTGATCCAGGCCCGGATCTTCCACGCCAAGCAGTTCTTTCCAAAGGGCGGCCAGCGTTTTTTGGGTATCTGTTTGCGGCCGGGCATCCGGCCGTTGCGTTTCTTCTTCCGGGGTCAGCGATTCGAGGGCCCTTCTGTCGACCTTGCCGTTTCCATTCAGCGGAATTTCCGGCAGGCAGATGATCCGTTCAGGTATCATGAAATCGGGCAACCGGGTCTCCAGGAAAACCATCAAATCTTCCTGCTCGAATTCGCCTTCAGGTACGATATAAGCGTGCAGCCGCAGTTCACCTGTATTGCTTTTTAAGGCGATAACCGAGCACTCCTTTACCTGACTGCAACCATTCAGAACGCTTTGAATCTCCCCGATTTCCACCCTGAATCCCCTGATTTTGATCTGGTCGTCCTTGCGGCCCCGAAATGAGATCTCACCGGTCTCCATCCACCTGGCCTGATCGCCGGTTTTGTACAGCCTTTCTCCCGGAAGGAACGGATCGGGGATAAACCGGGCTTCGGTACGGCGCTGATCGTTGCGATAACCGTGGGCAAGGTGGTGGCCGCCGATGTAGATTTCGCCGTCAATGCCGACAGGGACGGGCTGCATCCGGTCGTCCAGGATATAGACCCGGTTATTGCTCACCGGCCGGCCAATATGGGCTTCCATGGGGGGATCGCCGGCGCTGAAACTGAATACGGCGCCGGTAGCAACGTGGGTTTCCGAGGGGCCGTACTGGTTGAAAAGGCGGACTTCCGGATTTTCTTCCAGGAATTTCCTCAACCCTCCGGTAATATGGAGTTGTTCCCCGGCAGAAATGATATCCCGGAGCCGGTGGCTTCCGGTCGGCCCATCCGCGAATTCCTCAAACAGCCATTTCAAAGCCGAATACGGCATGGAAAGGATTTCGATCTCTTGGGTCAGGATGTACTCCTTGATCGCCGACAGGTCCTTTCGCATCCATTCCTCGCAAATGTGCAATTCACCGCCGCTCGCCAGGGTGAGGAAGGTCTCGTACAAGGACATGTCGAAACTGAAGGAAGCGTATTGCAGGCACTTCCCTCCCCGGGTCAGCCCGGATTGATCCAGGCACCACATCACCAGATTGAAAAGGGTCAGATGGGTTTGCTCTACGCCTTTGGGCGTTCCGGTTGAGCCGGAAGTGTAGATCAGGAATCCGGGATCCCGGAGCGGCAGGGCGGCTTCCGGATCAGCCATGTCCGGGTATTCCGTTTCAAATCCGGTTCTCAGATCAACAAACGGGATGCCCGACCGCTTGACCAGCCCGAGAGGTTCATCGGCATTGATGAGGCAACAGGCTTGTCCGCTGTCTTTCAGGATATATTCGATCCGGTGGTCAGGATAAGCAATATCTACAGGAACGTAAACGGCCCCTGCTTTAAATATGCCGATCATGCAGATCACATTCCAGTGCGAGCGTTCCATAAGAACGCCGATGCGCGCTCCCCGGTGAAATCCCGGCTGCGACCTGAGCAAGCCGGCCAATTGGTCGGCCTTGCCGTTCAACTCCTGGTAATCCAGGCTCACCATGCCGCAAACCAATGCGACTGCATGGGGCGTTGCCTGAACCTGGCGTTCGAACAGGTCTGTCACATTATCCTGGTGCAACCCTTTGAATCCGGTTTGATTATCGTTAAAAACCTTGAGCACCAGTTTCCTTTCTTGGGGATCCAGCATGTTCAGGTAACCGATATTTTGATCCGGGTCTGCGGCAATATTCTCCAGCAGATTGCTGAAATGGCGGCCCATCCGCTCAATCGTCTCACGGCGGAAAAGATCTTTGCAATAGATCATTTTCACATACAACCCGGCGGGCGAATCATTTACGGAAAAAATGAGGTCGAACAACGTGGTCGTACGCTCCACCGATTCCCCTTCCAGGGCCAGGTCGCCCAATTTTAAACCGTCGGATTGGGGCGCATTCTGCAGGATAAACATAACCTGGAATAAGGGGTTGGAACTCAGTGACCGCTCCGCCCCTACCCTGTCCACAATTTGCTCAAATGGAATGCTTTGTCTTTCGAAAGCGCCGATACAATTTTCTCTGACCTTACTCAACAGGGTCCGGAATTCCGGATTGCCGCCCAGATCAGACCTCAATGCGAGTGTGTTGACAAAGAACCCTGCAAGGTGCTCTATCTCCCTTTGACGGCGATTGGCAACGGGCGTACCGATGCAGATGTCATCCTGCCCGCAATACCTGTAAAGCAGCACTTTAAAGGCCGCAGCCAAGGTCATGAACAGCGTGGTCTCCGTTTCCAGGGCGAGTGCCTTCAGCTTATCGCTCAGTGTTTTGCCCAACCGCAGGATTACACCTTCACCCCTGACGCTCTGCACGGCAGGCCGGGGAAAATCGAGCGGCAACTGGAGCGGTTCGGTGTTTTTCAGTTGTTCTGCCCACCAATCCAAACCCGAAGCCATGACCGTCTCCTGAGCGGGCGACCGCTGCCATACGGCATAGTCGGCGTATTGAACAGGGAGCTTGGGGAGCGTTGCCGGTTTGCCGTCTGTCTCAGCCCGGTACAGGGCCGTAAGGTCTCTGACCAGGATGCTGTTTGACCAACCGTCGGTAGCAATATGATGCAGGACCAGGACCAGGGTGAAGTCTTCTGCGCTCCGCTCTATGAGGTGTGCGCGCAGCATATAATCTTTGGAAAGATCAAAAGGTTGCTCTATCAGCTCAGCAATGCGGGCTGCTATTTCTCCCGGGGGGATAGCCCCCCGTGTAATGCAATCAAGCTTCCATCCGGATGCCGGCAAGACCTCCTGAAACGGGTTTCCATCCTGTTCGGCAATCCTTGTCCGCAGCACTTCATGGCGCTCCAGCAAAGCCCTCAAAGCCCGCTCAAGTGCGCCCGGGTCGATTTTGTTCTTAAGCCTGAGAACCGTGGGAAGATGATACTGTACGCTGCCCTGCAAACGGTCGATGAACCATAACCGCTCCTGGGCGTAAGAAAGCGGTAACGGGCCGGCAGAGCGATCGGCGGGAAGGATGGCCTTTTCTTCGGGGTTGTCGTCGCGACCCAGGAACGCCAGAATCCGCGTTTTTTCCGATTTGAGCATGCCCAGCATTTCCTCATCACCCGGTGTATTGCGGGATACACGTATTTTCAGCTTCTCTTCTTCAAGAAAGACGGTAATGCCTTTCTCTTTTGCCCTGATTAAAAGATCAACGATGTTTTTCTGATCGGTAGTCGTCATATTACCGGAATTGGACGGGGTGCCTGGTGTGTTTACAATTCGAATACTTCCGAGTCTTCCTGCGGCCCTTCGTCGGCGTTACTTTGTTGGAGCGCAATGTACTTTTGGAATTCACTGATGGTCGGGAATTCAAAAACGACCTTAAGCGGAATGTCGAGTGAGAAATTATCGCGTACAAGCGAAAGCAGCCTGACCGCCAGGAGAGAATGCCCGCCCAGTGCAAAGAAATTGTCATGGATGCCCACTTTTTCTACCTTCAGCAGATCAGCCCAGATCCCGGCCAGGATCTCTTCGGTCCGGTTGCGCGGCGCGGTGTATTCCTGGTCGATCTGACCGGAAACATCGGGAGTCGGTAAGGCCGATTTATTCACTTTTCCGGTTTCCGTAAGCGGAAGCTGGTCCATTTTTGTCCAGTAGGAAGGAACCATGTAATCCGGCAGGCGGGAGATCAGGTGGGCTTGCAAGGCAGGCTTGTTGTATTCGCCGGCCGGGACGATATAGGCTGCCAGCTGCAGGTTTCCGGAGGGGCCTGCGGCGGTTATTACTGCGCAACTCCTGACAGCAGGGTGGGCTTTCAGCGCCGCCTCTATTTCGCCCAATTCGATCCGGTGGCCCCTTATTTTGACCTGGTTATCCCTCCTGCCCAGGAATTCCAGGTTGCCATCGGGTAAAAATCGGGCAAGGTCGCCTGTTCTGTACAATCTCATCCGGCCTTTCCCCGCCGGGTCGGCATATGCAAAGCTGATCCTGGTCAATTCCTCATTGTTGAGATAGCCCCGCGCCAAACCGGCGCCGCCGATATACAGTTCACCGGGTACGCCGATTGGGGTTTGTTTTCCTGCTGCATTCAAGGTATAAACCTGCGCATTATCGATCGGCCGCCCGATGGGAATATTGGCGTGAGGCAATTCACCGCCCCGGTCGACCCGGAAAACGGTTGCGCAGATGCCGGCTTCTGTCGGGCCGTAGGAATTGATGTAATGGCCCCATTCCAGGAATTTCCTGATGCGGTCGGGAGCAGCGGACTCTCCGCCTGTGAACAACGTCCGCATGCTCTCAAGCTCATTCATGTTCAGCTCATTGAGATATGCGGGGGGAATGCTGCCGATTGTTATGCCTTGCTCCCGGAGGAAGGCATATAACCTCGATGGATTTGTCCGGTCGTCCGGACCGATAATGCACAACCGGGCTCCGGCCAGCAGGGCCGTAAAGATCTCGAGTATGGAGGCATCAAATGAAAGCGCATAGAATTGCAGGCACCTGTCGCCTTCAATGATCCCGAAATCCTTGATTTGAGAAAGGATCGTATTTTTTATGCTTTGGTGCTCGATAAGCACCCCTTTGGGGTTCCCGGTTGAGCCGGATGTATAAATGACGTAGGCCAGCTGATCCAAAAGGATTTCTGTTGAAGCTTCCTCAGGAAGCCGGTCCGTTAGCGTCCCCAGTTGCATGTCAATGGCAAAAACCGGGATATTGAACCCGCCGGTAATCAGGTCGTAAAGATTGTCAGAATGCACGATCAGCGCTTTTATGCCGGTATCTTCCATGAGGAAGGATTTGCGATCCTTAGGAAGGTTGATGTCAATCGGAACAAATGCCGCACCTGCCTTCAGAATGCCCAGGTAGGCGATGATCGCCCACTCGGATCTTGGGGTCATGACGCCTACCAGGTCGTCCGGACCGAGCTGATACGTGGCTTTCAAATAGGCAGCCAGTTTGGCGGCCTGGTCGTCCAGCTGGCTGTAGGTCAGGGCCCTGTTCTGGAAGGTGACGGCTGTTTTTTCGGGATAAAGGGCCGCTTTCTCTTCAAACAGGCTGACGATGGACCGGTTATCGGGATAGGGCATCGCTGTGTTGTTGAATTCGTTCAACAGCAGATCGGCTTCCCGGGCTGTCAGCAATTCAAGTTCGTCAATGGGATGGTCCGGATTGGAAACAATGCTTTCCAGCAACCTGGTAAAATGGCGCGCCATTCGTTCAATGGTTTCCGGCAAGAACAGGTCCGTGCAGAACAGGATGGAAATGTCCAACCCGCCGGGGCTTTCCCTGACATAAAAGGCGAGGTCCAATTGGGAGATCTGCTGACCGGAAGGTTCGGCGTTCAGCTGCAATTCTCCCAGTTGCAGGTCCGGCACTTCCGGGGTGTTCCGCATGGAAAAAAGCACCTGGAAAACCGGGCTTCGACTGAGGCTCCGGTCCGACTCCACCCGGTCCACAATTTGCTCAAACGGGACCTGCTGGTGATTGAATGCAGCCAGTGTATTTGATTTGACGGTTTGCAGCAGGTCGCTAAACCGCGGATTGCCGGACAGGTCGGTTCGCAGAACCAGGGCGTTGAGAAAACATCCGACCAGGTTTTCCACTTCTTTCTGGTCCCGGTTTGCCAGCGGCGCTCCGATGCAGAAATCGGTTTGACCGCTGTATTGGCAGAGCATTACCTTGTACGCCGAAAGGAGCAACATGAACAAGGTAACGTCAGCCTCCAACGCCGCCGCTTTCAATTGATCCGTCAGGTCTTTTTCGATCCGGAAGCCCATGCTGTCGCCACGGGTGCTCTGGATCGCCGGCCGCGGAAAATCGGTCGGCAGCGAAAGGGGTTCCAGGCCTTTCAACCCGGCGACCCACCAATCGAGCTGGGACGCCAGCACTTCACCCGATAAATGGGACCGTTGCCATATGGCATAATCGGCGTATTGGATCGGGAGGTCCGGCAATTTGGAAGGCCTGCGCTCCAGCCTGGCGCTGTACAACTCCATCAGATCGCTTACCAGCAAGGAAATGGACCAACCGTCGGCGGCAATATGGTGCAGCACCAATACCAGGCGATGTTCTTCTTCGCCGCATTTGAACAGGTGGGCCCGAAGCATGAAGTCGGTGGCCAGATCAAACGGGGTATTGACCTGCTCGAGTATTGATTGCCTGAGTTGCCCTTCGTCACCGGCGCCTTCGGGTTCGCTGAAGGTCATTTTCCAGTTATCCGCCGGGAGTACAACCTGGAACGGTTCCCCGTTTTCCGATTTGAAGACCGTCCGCAATACCTCGTGGCGGCGCACCAGATCGCCGAGGGCTTCTTCCAGTACAGTGATATCCAGCTTGTTCCTCAGCCGCAATACCGAGGGCATGTGGTATTGAACGCTGCCTCCGAGCTGATCGGTGAACCAGAGCCGTTCCTGTGCAAACGACAATGGTATTTTTTCCGGTCTTGGGCCGGCAGTTACGGCCGGGATGGTATCCGGGTTTTGCTTGTTTTGGAGAAATTCCGCCAGTTCGGCTATCGTGGGGTAAGAAAAGATATCCTCCAGGTCGGGTTTTTGGCTGAAAGCTTTGCGGATGGCGGAAATGACCCGGATGGCCAGCAGCGAGTGTCCGCCGATCTCGAAGAAATGATCGTGGATGCCGACCTGGTCTAATTTCAACAGTTTGCACCAGATCTCCGCCAGTATTTTTTCTGTTTCTGTTCGGGGCGCCACGAATTCAGCATCAGATGCCTGCGTAAAAACGGGCTCCGGAAGGGCTTTCCTGTTAATTTTCCCGTTTTCGGTCAGCGGCAATTGCTCCAGCTCCATCCAAATGGAAGGGATCATATAATCCGGGAGGATTTTTCCGAGGCAGGCCTCCAGTTCAGCCCTTTCAAATCCGTTTTCCGGGACGATATAAGCCACCAGGTTGATGTTTCCGCCTGTATCGGTCTTACCCAATACAGCACAACCGTTGACCATCGGCGAGGCGTTCAAGGCGTGCTCGATCTCTCCCAATTCGACCCGGTAACCCCTTATTTTTAGTTGATCGTCTTTTCTGCCGATGAACTCCAGGTTTCCGTCGGGAAGCTGCCTGACCACGTCGCCGGTCAGGTAAACCCTGTCCTGTTCGTTCGGGCTGAACGGATCTTTTATGAACTTGGCCCTGGTCAGCTCGGGGCGGTTGAAATACCCTTTTGCAACCCCTTCCCCGCCAAGCAGCAATTCACCGGGCACGCCTGGCGGACAAAGTTTCAGATGCTGATCCACCACGTAAGCCCTGGCCTGGGAAAAGGGTCGGCCGATCGGCACCGTGTTATAATTGGCGGCAAGGTTGACCCGGTGAAGGACTTTCCCGATTGTGGCCTCTGTCGGGCCGTAATGGTTGATCACTTCAAGCGCCGGGTTTGAGCGGCGGATCTTTTCCAGTATGTCAACGGTGAGGGATTCGCCTCCGAAGATGATGGTTCGCGCAGGCAACAGCAGGCCCGAGTCGGTTTCCAGAGCGCGCCAATGCGAAGGCACTATTTTAATGCAATCGATCGGGTTTTCTTTGAAATAAGCCTGGATTGCGAAGGCATCGGTCAGCGTTTTTCTTGAAAAAACGTGGAGGGCGCCCCCGGTACTCAGGGCGCCGTACAAAACGGTATTGCCCAGATCGGCGGATAGGGTCGACATCAGGCCAAAAGATCTGCAGGATTGAATGTCGACCTTGTCCAGCAATCCGGAAAGGTAATTGGAGAGATTGCGGTGGGTGATTTCCACACCTTTGGAAGCGCCGGTAGACCCGGAAGTATAAATGACATAAATCCGGTGGTCCGGGTAAGTTACATCCTCTGGGTTAACCCTCCTGGTTTTATCCGTATCCCCGCCGGCAGCGTCCTGCACATTAAAAAACAAGGATTCAAATCCGGGAATGTCAACGCTGCGATCTTTATGCAAAGCCAGCGCTTTCATCCGGGTGTCTTCGATCATGTAGCGGATCCTTTCCGCAGGGAATTCGATATTGACGGGTACATAAGCCGCACCAGTTTTCAGGATCCCGATAATGGCGGCCACAGCCCAGTGGGAGCCGTCCATTGCCATGCCGACCAGATCATTGGGCCGGACGTTGAATTCATCTTTCAGGTATCCGGCAATCCGGTTGGCCCGCTCATTCAGTTCGGCGTAGGTCCAGGATGCTGCCTCAAATACGACTGCCGGACTTTCCGGCGTCCTGGCCGCCTGTTCTTCAAACAGATTGACAAACGTTTTATCATAGGGTGACTTTTCGGCGGATGCCGATCCTTGCATCAGGTTAACGGCTTCTTGTTCGGAGATCATGGACAATTCCTCGATTTGATGGTCCGGCATGGACGCTGCGGACCGGAGTAGATGATGAAAATGATTGGCGATGGATTCAATGGTTCCTCTGGAAAAGAGGTCGGTACAGTACACAATGCTGACCTGCAAACCCGCGGGGGTTTCCCTGAGGTAAAATGACAGATCGTAAAGCGTTCTTTTCTGCCCGCTTGAAACCGGAGAAAGGTGCAGGTTGTCAAATTCAAGCACCGGAACTTCCGGGGTGTTGTGGAGCGTGAACAACACCTGAAAAACGGGCGTTCGATTCAGGTTTCTGCCGGTTTCTACCAGGTCGACTATTTTTTCAAAAGGAACATCCTGGTGTGCAAAGGCCGATAATACGGTCGATCTCACCTGCCCCAACACTCCGCGGAACGTGGACCCCGGCTCGATTTTCGTCCGCAGCACCAGATTGTTGACAAAAAAGCCGGCAAGCCGCTCAAGTGATTTATGGTTGCGATTGGCCAGTGAAGTGCCGACACAAATGTCTTCCTTGCCGGCGTACCGGGCGAGCAGGATTTTCAATGCCGACAGCAGGGTCATGAAGAGGGTCGCTTCCGATTGGAGCGATAATGCCTTCAATTCCCGGAGCAATTGATTTTCAACCGAAAAACCATAAGTGTCGCCCCGGTTGCTCTGCCTGGCTGGCCTGGGAAAATCAATCGGGATTTCCAATGGCTCCAGGCCTGCAAGTTGTTCCTTCCACCAGGCGAGCTGATCTTCCAGGTACTTGCCGGCGACGTGTTCTCTTTGCCATATGGCATAATCGGGGTATTGAACCGGGAGTTCGGGCAGGTCCGGCAAATCGGAACCAAGGTATGTCCGGTAGAGTTCGGTCAGGTCTTCAACCAGGACAGCGTCAGACCACCCGTCGGAGGCAATATGGTGGATGACCAGGATCAGCAGGTGGTCTCCCGGAGCTTGCCTGACCAGGTGGGCCCGGAGCATGTAGCCGGCATCCAACTCAAAGGGCCGGTTTACCACCTCATCGATCAGGCCCTGGATGTCGGCCTTGTCCGCAGATCCTGAATTGTCTGAATATTCCATGGACCAGGATTGCGGGTCGAGTACGACCTGGTAGGGTTGCCCGTCTTCCGACCGGATCACCGAGCGAAGGGATTCATGCCGGCTGACCAAGGCTTTCAATGCTTGCTCCAGCACGTTCCTGTCCAATTCGTTGGTCAGTTGCAAAACCGTAGCCTGGTGAAACTGTACGCTGCCGCGCAATTGATCTACAAACCAAAGGCGTTCCTGGGAATAAGACAACGGGATCCTTTCCGGTCTGGGTTCCGCCTTTTTCAGCGGGGGCAAACCGGTTTCCGGGCCGGTGGATTGCAGGTGGAGGGCAAGGCTTTCTGCGGTCGGCCAGGTAAAGAGATCCCGGACCTTGATCTCCCGGTTCATTTTTTCCCTGATCGCCGAAATAACCCGGACGGCCAGCAATGAATGGCCGCCGATCTCGAAGAAGTTGTCCTTTACGCCGACTTTTTCCAGGTGAAGGAGTTCACTGAAAATCCCGACCAGGATGATTTCGCTGTCGCTGCCCGGCGCGACATAATTGTTTTCTACCAGTTGGCGGAGGTCCGGCTCCGGAAGTGCATGCCGGTCAACCTTACCGGTTGTTCCAAGCGGGAATGCCTCCAACTGAACCCATATCGAAGGGGTCATATAAGCCGGCGCCATATCCCGCAGGTGGGTTTCCGCCGCGGCTTTATCAAATTTGTTATCAGGAATGACATATGCGATCAGGCGGTTGTGGCCGAATGGATCTTTGCGCGCTACAGCTACGGCAGATCTGATGCCCGGGGTTTTCCCCAGGAGGTATTCGACTTCTTCCAACTCAACCCTGAATCCGTTTATTTTCAGCTGGTTGTCCTTCCTGCCCAGGTATTCTATGTCACCATCAGGAAGCCATCGGGCAAGGTCGCCTGTCCGGTAAATCACCGATTCCCCGCCGTCTTCCATCGACAGGCGCACAAATTTTTCGCGTGTCAGTTCAGGCCGGTTGAGATACCCGCGGGCCAATTGGATGCCGCCGATGCAAAGCTCGCCGGCTATTCCTTCCGGGTTCAGCTGAAGGTCATCATTGAGGATATAGATCCGGACATTCGGCAACGGCTTGCCGATCGGTATCACATCCGTCCGATCGAGATTTTCGGGTACAGGCCAGCAGGTTACGTGTATGGCGGCTTCGGTCGGACCGTACATGTTCCTGACTTTGACACGGGGCAGTTTTTCCCTGCACAGGATCAACTGGCTTTTATGAAGGACTTCTCCTCCGCAAATAATGATCCGCAAGCTGCTGCATTCTCCGGGAGCCAGATCTTCCAGGAATGCCGATAACATGGAAGGAACCAGGCAAATGATCGTTACCTTATGCTTTTCAATGGTCGCGACCAGGTGACGGCTGTCGCCTTCCAGGCCGGGCCCTGCGAAACAGATCTGCCCGCCTACGGACAGGGGCCAGAAAAATTCCCAGACGGAAGGATCGAAACAAAACGATGTTTTCTGTATAACCGCGTCTGAGGACTTCAACTCCAGGAAATCGATGGCCCAGTACCCCTGATTGACCACACCTGCGTGGTCCATGATAACCCCTTTGGGGCGGCCTGTCGACCCGGAAGTATAAATCACGTAGGCGGCATCTTCAGGGTTAGGACCCGGCCCTGGTTTATCGGACGGCTGACCGGCTGCCAGATCGCGGTCCATGGCAAAGAGCCCTGCAAGCGGACTTCCGTTGAAGCGGTCGCGGTGCAAATGATGTGTCAGGACGTACCTGACCCCTGCATCTTTCAGCATGAAGGCGATCCGGGTTTCGGGAAAATCCGGATCGATCGGCAAATAAGCCGCTCCCGTTTTAAAAACCGCCAGCACTGCGGTGATCATATCCAGGGATCGCTGCAGGGAGATGCCGACAATATCTCCTTTGCCGACTCCTCTGGCCGAAAGGAAATGCGCCCACCGGTTGGCCTTCTCGTCGAGCTCTTTGTAGGATAAGGATGACCCCTCGAAAACGGCCGCCGGGTTGTCAGGCGTTTTGGCCGCCTGGGCTTCGAATTGATCCAGCAGGGTTTTCGGCCCGTGAAAAGATACAGGAGCCGGCCTTGATCTTTGGAGGAGGGCTGTTTTTTCGCCGGCTGAGCATATATCAATAGCGCTTACCGGATATTCTATATGATTCTTAAGATTGCCGAGCAAATTCCCGAAATGGTCCATCATGCCCGCCATTCTCCTTTCCTCAAATAGATCGGGGTTATAGATTGCTTTAAGTGACAAGCCGTCCGGAGTTTCAGTGGCGGTGATGGCCAGATCGAATTTGCTGTTGGCGATGCTTCGGTCCTCCGCCGTCATCGTCAGTTCCCCGAGCCCGCCTTCGTTCAGGTCGGCGGAATTTCCGGGGCCGGAAGCATTCTGGAGGATGAACATGACGTCGAACAGCGGGTTCCTTCCCGGAACGCGTTCGGGGGCGACCCGTTCCAGCACCTGCTCAAACGGCGCTTCCTGCCGGGCAAAGGCATCCAGACAATTGGATTTTGTCCTGTTGAGGAACTCCCTGAAGGTAGGTTTGTCCCCGAACCGGGACCGCAGTGCCAGGGTATTGATGAAAAAACCGATCAAGGGTTCGGCCTCCTGGCTTCCGCGGTTGCCCACAGAGGTGCCTATGCAAATGTCTGTCTGGCCGGTGTACCGGTAAAGCAGGACCTTTAGCGCCGCTGTCAGGAGCATGAAAAGCGTTACTTCCTCATTTCTGCAAATGGCGGCCAGTTCCTGAAAACGGGAACCGGGAATCGACAGGCTTGTTACCGCACCGCGGGCAGACCGAACGGCAGGGCGCGGAAAATCAAGCGGCAATTGAAGTGGCGGGGCCCCTGCCAGCTGATTCACCCAATAGGTCAGTTGCTCCTCCAGTTGAGGCGGCGTAAGGTGTTTTCGCTGCCAGACTGCGTAATCGGCGTATTGAACCTGCAAGGGCGCCAGATTTGGGGTTTGTCCCTGGGTGCGGGCGCGGTAACAGGCCGTCAGTTCCCTCATCAGAATGGGGATCGACCAACCGTCGGCAGCTATGTGGTGCAATACGATCAGGAGATCATATTGATCCGGGGCTTTCTTCATCAACCAGACCCTGAGCATGTGATCAGCGGCGAGGTCAAAAGGCTTTTTCACGGATGCTGCGATCCAGTCTTCTCCTGCCGGCCCGGTGTCCGGGTTTTGCCGGTCAAGGACGGTCATGCGCCATTTTCCGGCATCCAGGATTTTCTGTACCGGCCGGCCTTTTTCCAATGAATAGACCGTCCGGAGGATCTCATGCCGGTCGACCAGATCGGAGAAGGCGCATTCAAGGGCGTCCTCATTCAATTTTCCGCCAATGCTGAATAATTGCGGTATATGATAGTGAACGCTTCCTTCGAGCTGGTCGACGAGCCAGAGGCGTTCCTGGGAAAAAGAAAGCGGAATTTGCTCCGGGCGGTCGCCGGGCACGATGGGCGGTCGAGAAATGGTCCCGGCCAGGCTGTCCAGCCGGGAAGCGAGGCCGGCAACAGTAGTATGGGTAAAAACGTCCTTTACCTTCAACTCCCGGCCCAGATTTTTGCGGACAGCGGCAATGACCCGCATGGCCAGCAGGGAATGGCCGCCGATCTCAAAGAAATTGTCGTTTGCGCTGATGTTTTTAAGATGCAGCAGGGTTTCCCAGATTTCAGCGACTTTGATCTCGGTTTCGGTGCGGGGCATAATCCTGATCTCGCCTGCAACGGAAAGGTCTTCCCAACCGGGAAGCGCATTTCGGTCTACTTTTCCGTTCGGATTCAGCGGAAGATGGTCCAACGGGATCAGGAATGCCGGAATCATATAATCGGGCAAGCGGTTTTTCAGATAGGCCCGGATCGCTTCGTTTGCGCCCGCCGGTTCAGCATCAATCTCCATAAGCGGAACGTAATACCCAACCAGTTTCTTCGCACCCGATCCATCCTCGCCGGCGATTACGGTACACCGGGCGACTTGCGGGCAATCCTGAAGAACGGATTCTATTTCACCCAATTCAATCCGGTATCCCCGGATCTTTAACTGAGCGTCGCGGCGACCAATGAAGTCGATATTGCCGTCTTTCATCAGGGCTCCTATGTCGCCCGATTTATAGAGTCTCTGGCCGAAAGGTGATCTGAACGGGGCGGAAATATATTTCTGGGCGGTCAGTTCCGGCCGGTTGATATACCCTTCGCTCACGCCGTGACCGCCGATCAGGATCTCACCGGCAACCCCGGTTCCGGCAAGGTTGCCGGCCTTGTCAAGTATGTATACCGAAGAGTTGGCGAGCGGCTTGCCGATAGGGACCTTGCCGGATGCCATACTGTCTATCGGGTAATAAGTGCAGTACACCGTGGTCTCAGTAGGACCGTAGACGTGCACCAGCTTGCCGGGGCCCAAAACATTGAATGCCTTCCGGGCGTGTGGGATCGAAACCAGCTCCCCCCCGAACAGCAATTTCCGGAGCCCTTTCAGCCCGGCCGGATCAAAATCGACCATGGCGTTGAACAAGGCCGTTGTTACAAACCAAACGGTGATTTTTTGTTCTTGCAGGATTGCAGTCAGTTTTCCCGGATCCGAAACGGCATCCTCGCTGACAAGATGGAGAGAAGCCCCGTTCAGCAGTGAACAGAATATGTCGTAAACCGAGCCGTCGAATGCAAAATTTGACCATTGCAGCACCCTGTCTCCGGGTTTTACAGCGATCGGACCTGGTTCGTGAACGAGTTTCAGTACGTTTTGCTGGCTGACCAAGGTACCTTTCGGCGTACCGGTAGTGCCTGACGTGTACATGATATAAACCCCATCGCCGGAGGCAAACTGGTACGCGGGCCGGTCCGGGGAGCAGGATGCAGCGGCTCTGGTATCGATGATTTCGACTTGGGGAATGTCGAATTTTTCCACCAATGCGGTATCGGAAGCCACGACGAGGTCAGCAGCGGCATCCTGCAGCATAAAAGCTAACCTTGACGCCGGGAACTCCAGGTTGAGGGGCACATAAACGCCCCTGCACTTCAGGATTGCCAGAATGCCGGTGATCATTTCGATTCCCCTGGTTGACAGCAGCCCTACCCTATCCTGCGGTTTGACGCCTTTGGTCAGCAGGCAATTTGCCAGGCGGTTGGATTGTTGGTCGAGGTCGGAATAGGTCAGGACCTTACCGTCAAAAACCATTGCAATCCCATCGGGGTTCTGGTCAACCTGGTGGTAAAAAAGGTCAATGAGGGTTTTATCTGCAGAATAAAATGTTTCTGTACCGATGGATTTGCGGAAAGTTGCGACTTTCTCTTCATCCGAAATAATGG
This sequence comes from uncultured Lewinella sp., assembly GCA_937873655.1. Lineage (GTDB taxonomy): Bacteria > Bacteroidota > Bacteroidia > Chitinophagales > Saprospiraceae > JACJYC01. The sequence goes on from CALMYQ010000101.1 coordinate 28,939, forward strand.
AAAGGTTTGAGATGCGTTGATCCGGGTCAGATACAACGGATCTCAGCAGTTGCCTGAAATTGTCCGCCATTCTTTTTACGGTTTCTTCCAGGAAAAGATCCCTGCAATAAACGATATCGAAGAACAGGCCCACCGGGCTGTCGTTGGCTGAGAAAACCAGATCAAATTTTGAATATTCATGGCCTGTTCTGACCGGCGACAAACTAAGGTCGCCCAGTTCGAGATCCGGTATTTCAGGTATGTTCTGGATGACAAACATGACCTGGAAGACCGGATTGCGATTGAGGCTGCGTTCGGGTTCTATCTTTCGGACGATCTGTTCCAGCGGCACTTCCTGGTTGGCAAAAGCGGATAAGGCAGCGGATTTTACTTTTTGAAGCAGTTCGCTGAAGCGCGGGTCGCCGCTCAGGTTATTGCGCAAGGCAAGGGAATTGACAAAAAAGCCCACGATGGGTTCCAGTTCTTCCTGATTCCGGTTGGCGAGGGGGGTACCGACACAGATATCTTCCTGGCCGGTAAGCCGGTGCAGCAGGGTATTGAAAGCCGTGAGCAGGGTCATGAAAAGGGTCGTTTCCTGCTCAATGGACAAGGCCTTAAGGTCGTCGGCCAGGTCCTTTTCAATCCGGAGTTGGGTAACCGCGCCCCGTGCGCTGTGCGCGGCGGGCCGTTGGAAATCGTACGGCAAACGGATGGTTTCGACTCCCTTCAGTTGGCTTTCCCACCATCCCAGTTTGGATTCCAGCACATCTCCGGAAAGCCGGTTGCGCTGCCAGAAGGCAAAATCGGCATAATTGATCTTCAAAGGCGGCAGAGCCGGACGCCTGCCTTCCTGCCGGGCGGCATAGATCTCAATCAGGTCATTTACCAGAATGGATTTTGACCAACCGTCGGAGGCAATATGGTGCATCACCAAGACCAGTACATTGTCGTCCTCTCCGCAACGGATCAAATGCGCTCTGAACATGTAATCCAGGCCAAGATCGAATGGTTGGTTGAAAACGGATTCGATGAATTCAACAAGGTATTGTTCGTCCCGGAAAGTGTCTCCTTCCGAGTAAGCCATCGTCCACCCTTCCGACGGCATGATCTCCTGATAGGGCCGGCCATCCTCTGATTTCACGACAGTGCGGAGCGTTTCATGGCGGTCGACCAGGGCCAGGAGCGATTCTTCCAGAATCTGTTTGTCCAGCCGGTTCTTAATGCGGAGCGCCAAAGGCTGGTGGTACTGCATGCTTCCGCCAAGCTGGTCAATGAACCACAATTGTTCCTGTGAAAAGGAAAGCGGGATTCTTTGATCCGGGTTGCTGCGATCCATGGGAAGGATCGGTTCGCCAAAGGTTTTCATATCCTCCGCTCCGCCCATTCCATCCTTCAAAAAGGCAATGATTTCTTCTTTATTGGCCTTGAGCAACCCAATAATCTCCGGATCAGGCACAATGCCCTGGGCAACCTTGATTTTCAGTTTCTGTTCTTCCTGAAAAACCGAAAGACCGTTTTCCAGTGCTTTCCTCAACAGAGAAACAACATTGGTTTTTACTTCCATGATATTAACTTGATCAGAACAGGCGAGAAAATAGTTTTACAATTCCAGGACTTCCGATGTCTCAAAGTTCAATTCGCTTTCGCTTTCTTTCATCAGCAGAATGTATTCTTCCAATTCGGCTATGCTGGGATACTTGAAAATGATCTTGATCGGAACATGCAGGGAAAATTGTTTTCTGATGGCAGTGATCACCCGCATCGCCAGGAGAGAGTGGCCGCCGATCTCAAAGAAATTGTCGTGTATGCCGACCCGCTCCATCCCCAGCAGCCCTTTCCAGATCCCGGCCAGCAGTTCCTGGGTTTTGTTGCCCGGAGGTACAAAATCATCCGGGTGGAGGGTTTCGGCAAAGGGATCCGGCAAAGACCTCCTGTCAATTTTACCGTTTGCGTTGAGCGGGATCTTATCCATTTCTACCAGAACGGTCGGCACCATATATTCCGGCAGCCTGGCCCTGAGAAAGGTCATGATTGACGGCCTGTCAAGTGTTGCGGCCTGGGTTTTGTCGGCAGCGACGTAGGCAACGAGGCGTTTTTGCCCATCCGGGCCTGCCTTGGCCAGCACCGCGCAATGCCCCACTGCGGGCGCCTGCCGGAGGACGGTATTGATTTCGCCCAGTTCGATGCGGTATCCCCGGATCTTGACCTGGTCGTCCACCCTGCCGATAAAATCCAGGTTGCCGTCCGGCAGCCACCGGATCAGGTCGCCGGAGCGATACACGATTTCATCTTCCCGTTCGCTGAACGGGTCTTTGATGAACCGTTCCGACGTCAGTTCAGGCCGGTTGATATAGCCTTTGGAGACGCCTGTCCCGCCGATCAGCAACTCGCCGGGCACGCCGACCGGGCACAAGGCCATATGCCGGTCAACCACGTATAGCCTGGTATTGCAGAAAGGCTTGCCGATCGGCGTTTTATCCGGTACAGCCTCCAGGTCTACCCGGTAACAAACCTTCCCGATGGTCACCTCTGTCGGTCCGTAATGGTTGATGATCTCCAGCGCAGGAGCGGCTGATTTTATTTTTTGCAGGATCTCAGGAGAGAGGACCTCACCCCCGAATACAATTGTCCGGTTCGGGATCAGGACACCTTCCTCATTTTCAAGGGCCAGCCAGTGGGACGGTACCAGCTTGATAAAATCGATGCTGTTTTTTCGGAAATATTCGTGTGTTTTTCCGGCGTCGGTATATGTTTCTTTTTCGATGAGGTGTATGGTCCCGCCGGTGATGAGCGCTCCGAATAGAACGGTCTTGGAAAGATCGGCTGAGAGGGTCGACATGATGGCAAAGGTGCGGCTTGACCGGAAGGTTACCCTGGAGAAAAAGCCGTACAAGTGATCAATGACATTCCTGTGGCTGAGCATCACCCCTTTCGGAACGCCCGTCGAACCCGAGGTATGGATCACGTAGACCAGGCTTTCCGGTGTGAGGGATAATTCAATTTCTTCATCCGCTGCTGAAGTGATCGCTTCCCGGCAGTCATCGATTACGATGATTGCAAGACCCGGTCTTTGCCGGATCAGGCCGGCAGTCCGGGTATTGACGACAGCAAAGTCAACGCCGGCATTGTCGAGGATGGCGTTGATCCGATCGGCCGGGTTCTCATGATCCAGCGGGAGATAGGTGCCGCCGCCCTTCAGAACGCCCCATATGGCCAGGACCATATCAAACGGATTATCGATGCAAACGGCCGCCAGCGAACCCTCCCGCAAGCCGGATTTCCGCAGGAAAGCGCCGATTTTGTTGGTTTCGGCATCAAATTCCCTGTACGAGAGCTCCCTGTCCCGGCAAACGACCGCTGTTGAATCCGGTGTCTTTTCGGCCTGCTCCCTGAAGAGGTCGACCAGGGTACTGCCTTCCGGGATTTCCACTTCGGCCGTGTTGAATTCCGACAGCAATTGATTTTTTTCCGCTTCGGTCAACAGGTTAAGCCGGCTGATTTTCTCCCCGGGGCCGGCGGCGATGGACCTGAGCAATGCAATGAAGTGTTCACCCATCCTGGCGATAGAATCCCGGGAAAAGAGATCGGTGCTGTATGAAATGCCCAGCCGCAACCCTTCCGGACCTTCATCCACGGAAAAGGTCAGCTCGAACCGCGTAAGGTTTTGCCCCGGCGGTTCAAAGGTGATATCCAGGTTCCCCAGTTTCAATTCAGGCGCTTCGTCGGCGCCCTGCATCATAAAGACCACCTGGAAAAGAGGACTTCTGCTGAGGTCGCGCTGGTTTTCCACCCTTTCGACAATTTGTTCAAACGGGGCATCCTGGCGGGCAAATGCAGCAAGCGTCTCCTGCCGCACCCTGCTCAACAGCTCAAGGAATCCGGGATCGCCTTCCAGATTGGTACGCAATACCAGGTTGTTGATGAAAAAGCCGACCAGGGACTCGATCTCCTTTCGGTCGCGGTTGGCCACCGGCGTACCCACACAGATATCCTCCTGTCCGCTGTACCGGTACAACAAGACGTTGAATGCGGTCAGCAAGGTCATAAACAAGGACGCATCCGACCGGACGGCCAAAGTCTTTAACTGCCCGGAAAGGTCTTTATCCAACTGGAATCCCAGGGAGCTGCCTTTCATGGTCAGGGCCGGGGGGCGGTTAAAATCGCAAGGCAGTTCTATCGGTTCAATTCCGCGCAGGTGTTCCGCCCACCAATCCAATTGCTCCGCCAGGTATTTCCCGCCGTAATGCTCCCTTTGCCAGACCGCGAAATCCGCATACTGTACCGGGAGAGCCGGTAAGCTGGGGCTGCGAACCTCCAACCCGGCGCTGTAAAGCTCCATCAGGTCCTTTACCAGGATTGGTTGGGACCAACCGTCGGATGCAATATGGTGCATCACCACCACCAGCAGGTGTAAATCTTCCTCAATGCTGATCAGGTGGGCCCGGAGCATAAAGTCGGCAGACAGATCAAACGGTCGGTTGATCTCGGTTACAATGAAATGTTTAAGGGATTCATCGTCGGGGGCATTGAACATGGCGGTATGCTCCAATTGCCAGGATCCGGCCGGAATCACTTCCTGGTATGGGCGGCCGTCATCCGTTTTGATCACGGTCCTGAGCACTTCGTGCCGCTCGATGAGGGCGGTAAAAGCTGCCCGGAGGATTTTAGGATCCGGCTTGCCGGCAATGCGCATTACGGTCGGTTGGTGATAATGAACGCTTCCTTCAAACTGATCGATGAACCACAATCGCTCCTGGGCATAGGACAAAGGTATTTGCTTCGGCCGGATTGTACTGCCGATCGGCGGCAGGGTGTTTTCTTGCCGGAGCGTATCCAGTTGCCGCGCAAAGCCCTCGAGGGTCGGATGGGTGAAAATATCGCGGACCCTGACTTCCAGTTTCATTTTATGTCTTACCGCCGAGATCACCCGCATGGCCAGCAGGGAATGGCCGCCCAGTTCGAAGAAGCTGTCCTTGATTCCGACCTGGTCTATCTTCAGGGTTTCTTTCCAGATGGCGGCCAGCGCTGTTTCAGCTGGTGTACGGGGTTCTTCGCTATTTTCAGCCGAATATGCCGTTTCATCCGCTTCGGGCAAAGCCTTTTTATCGACCTTTCCGTTGACCGTCAATGGGAACTCATTCAGCGTAACAATGGCCGACGGGACCATATATTCGGGTAAACGAGCCTCCAGGTAGGTTTTTATCTCTTGTTGATCAACGCCTTCTTTAGGCGTTAAATAGGCGACCAGCCGTTTGCCTCCGGCGCGGCCATCCCTGGCCATTACGATCGCCTGGCCAACCAATCCCGAGCTTTGAATGACGGATTCGATCTCGCCTGGTTCAATCCTGTATCCGCGGATCTTGACCTGGTCGTCTTTCCGGGCGATGAACTCCAGGTTGCCGTCCGGGAGCCAGCGGCCGATGTCGCCGGTTTTATAGATCCGTTCACCGGGGCAGAACGGCGAATCCACGAATTTTTCTTCCGTCAACTCAGGCCGGTTGAGATAGCCCCGGGCCAGATTGCCGCCGCCGATGCAGATCTCGCCGTTAACCCCGACCGGCACAGGATTGCCCCAGTTGTCCATCACGTAAGTTTTAACGTTTCCGAGCGGCCTGCCCACCGGAAGGCTGGTTTCCGATTCAGGATTTGAGGGCAGATGATAGAAATAAATGGTGGAGGTAACCGTGGCTTCCGTCGGCCCGTATTTATTGACGAACTGAAGGTATGGGGCCCATGATCGGGCGAGGGCCAGCGTGCAAAACTCTCCGCCCGACGAAATCTGCCTGAGGGCTGGATATTTCCCCGGTTTGATGAGCTGCAGCAGGCTCGGTGTGGTATGGAGGTAGGTCACCCGTTCCTTGGTGAGGATCTCCTCCATCCGGTCTTTGTCCAGGAGGGTCTCCTTGCGGATCAGCACCAGTGTTGCGCCGCTCAGCAAGGCAATGAAGATCTGTTCAACAGAAGGGTCGAATACGTAATTGGCGGTCTGCAGGACCCTGTCCTTTTCCGAAATCCGGAATTTTTCCTTCAGGTACAGGATCTCGCTGACGACGGTCCGGTGTTCGATCTGGACGCCTTTGGCTTTTCCTGTGGAACCAGAAGTATAAATGACATAGGCCAGGTTGCCGGGCGTTGTTCCCGATACCGGCGCCGTATCCGGGTGTTGCGCCTGTTCCGTCCAGAATTTTTGCAGTTCACGCTCGTCGATGAGCACTTTGGCAGCACTGTCTTCGAGCATAAAGGCAACCCGGTCCTCCGGAAACGCCGTATCAATAGGTACATAAGCTCCGCCTGCTTTCAGAATGCCGAAAATGGTGACGAGCATCCATTCGCTTCGTTCGATTTTTATGGCGATCCGGTCATCCGGTGCGATCGGGAAATTTTGACGGAGATAATGACCAAACCGGTTGGACAAACGATCCAGCTCCCGGTAGGTCAGGGTTTTTTCCTCAAAAACTGCGGCGATATTGTCCGGGGTTTCGGCAACCTGAGCCCGGAACAGCTCCATGAGGGTCTTGTCTTGCGGGAATTCGAATTCCGTTTCATTGAAGCCGAACACTACCTGACGTTCTTCTTCCTGCGACAGCATCTTCAACCGGCCGACCGGCATTTCCGGATCGGCGACCGCTGACCTGAGCAGTTCTTCAAAATGGGCTGCCATGCCCGCGATCCTGGATTCCGTGAATAGATCGCTGCAATATTCAATGGCGACAGCCAGCCCCTGGCGGGTTTCGGTTACCGAGAAATTCATATCAAAGCGTGAGGCGCTGTGCGCCGACGACTCAAAGCTCACGTCGAGCCCTTCAAGGACCATTTCCGGGATATCGGGCGTATTCTGCATGGCAAAAGTGACCTGAAAAATGGGGTTGCGGCTCAGGTTCCTGTTTTTTTCAATCTCATCGACAATCTGTTCAAAGGGAACATCCTGATGCCGAAAAGCAGACAGCGTGCTGGTTTTTACCCTTTGTAGCAGCTCACGGAATCCGGGGCCGCCCTCCAGAGAAGTGCGCAATACAAGGTTATTGATGAAAAAGCCGACCACGGGTTCGAGTTCCTTATAATTCCTGTTGGCAAGCGGGGTGCCGATGCAGATATCTTCCTGGCCGCTGTATTTGAACAACAAAACCTTATAGGCGGCAACCAGCGTCATGAAGAGGGTTGCTCCTGAATTGTTCGCGAGGTCTTTGAGTTGGTTGGTAAGCCCGGAATCGATCCGGAAACGCATAGTTGCGCCCCGCGTACTTCGGATGGTAGGCCGCGGAAAGTCGGTGGGAAGTTCCAGCGGCTCCAGCTCCCGGAGGTGATTTTTCCACCATCCCAGGTGCGCTTCGAGGTAGGCCCCCGACTGGTGTTTCCGCTGCCAGATCGCATAATCGGCGTACTGGACGGGAAGACGGGGCAAATCGGGTTTACGCCCGTTTTTGGCCGCGCTGTACAACGCTGCCAGATCGCTTACCAGGATTGATTCCGACCATCCGTCAGAGGCGATATGGTGCCTGACCAGGATCAGGGTAAAATCATTGTCGCCGGATTTTACCAGGCTTGCCCGGAGCATATAATCGGCCGTCAGGTCAAAGGGTTTCCTGACCTCGGCGGCAATGAAAGATTGGAGGTGGGATTTATCGGCAAAGGCCTTATCCGCGCTGAAGGAGAGTTTCCAGCCACCAGCAGGCAGAATTACCTGGTAGGGCTGGCCGGTCTTTACCCTGAAAACCGTACGCAGCACCTCATGCCTTTCGACCAAAGCGCCAAGGGCCTTTTCCAGGATGCTGATGTCCACTTCAGACCTGATCCGGAGGATGGTCGGTTGATGATAATGGATGCTTCCCTCCAACTGATCGATAAACCATAAGCGTTCCTGCGAATAGGAAAGCGGGATTTCATCAGGCCTTTCACCGGCAGCCGGGGGCGGCAAAACAGGCTTAAGGTCATTCTCGTTGAGCCGGGCGGCCATTTCCCTGACCGTCGGATGCGTGAAGACGTCGAGTACTTCGAGTTCTGCGTTCAACTCCCGCCTGACAGCTGAGATCATTCGCATGGCCAGCAGGGAATGTCCGCCGATCTCGAAGAAATTATCCGAAACGCTTACCCGGTCCAACCTGAGCAATTTTGCCCAGATTTCAGCCAGTGCGGATTCGGTTGCATTGTCGGGGGCCATATAGGTCTTGGCTGCTTCCTGCCAATGGGCCGTTTCCGGCAACGCTTTGACATCCAGTTTTCCGTTTGCGGTCAAAGGAAGCTCGTTCAGCTCCGCCACAACAGCTGGGACCATGTAATCGGGGAGCCGCTCTTTGAGCCAATCCCGGACCTTGCCGTCAAGACCGTCCGCCTCCATTGCGCTCCTGTCCCGGACAACATAGGCGATCAGGCCTGGGTTTACATTTTCACCGGTTTTGGCCATTACAGCGCATTGCCTGATGCCGGGTAATTGCCGCAATACAAATTCGATTTCAGACAATTCAATGCGGTATCCCCTGATTTTGACCTGGGTGTCGATGCGGCCCAGGAATTCCACCTGACCGTCGGGCAGCACCCTTGCCAGGTCGCCCGACCTGTACAACCGCGAACCGGAGCCGTCAGCGGCAAACGGGTTGGGAATGAATTTTTCGGTTGTGACGGCCTGTCGGTTCAGGTATCCCCGGGCGACCTGGATGCCGCCGATAAGGAGTTCGCCCGGAACACCGATCCCGGAAAGCTGTCCGTTTGGGCTCCCGACATAGAGGGCGGTATTGGCAATCGGTTTTCCGATCGTGACCGTTTCTGCTTTGCGGTCCTGGCCGGCCGGAAGATGCAGCCACGAAACCTCGATCGCTGTTTCCGTGGGGCCGTACAGATTGTGCAGCTCAACATGCGGGAGTCGTTGCGCAAATAAATCGACATGCGCCGGCTTGAGCTCTTCGCCGCTGCAAAACACTTGTCGCAGGCCGGGCAATTCACCCTGTTCAAGGTCCTGCAAAAACACTTCCAGCATGGACGGCACGAAATGGACCGTCGTTATCGCCCGGCTTGAAATGAGGCTTTTGACGTACGCATTGTCCTTATGGCCGCCGGGCCTGGCAAGGACCAACTGTGCCCCTGAAATCAACGGCCAGAATATTTCCCATACGGAAACATCAAAGCTGAAGGTCGTTTTTTGCAGCACCGCATCTTTGCCCGGTTCGAGTCCGAACGTTTTCTTTCCCCACAACAGCCGGTTAACCACTCCGCTGTGCTGGTTCATAACCCCTTTGGGGCGCCCTGTTGACCCCGACGTATAGATGACATAGGCCAGGTTTTCGGGTTTAATCCCAGCTTCGACCCGGTCACCGGATTCGAGGGCGATTTCGGGCCAGTCCTCGTCCAGCAGGATGGTCTTGATCTTGTTTTCCCCGGCCAGCAAATGGGCGAAATCGCGAACGGATACCGCGATCCGGGCCCCTGTATCTTCCAGCAGATAATTTATTCTGTGACCTGGATATTCCGGATCTACCGGGACATAGGCTCCGCCGGCCTTCAGGATGCCGAGGATTCCCGTTATCATTTCCAATGACCGCCCGATGCAAATGGCCACAAGCGTTTCGGGGCCCGCTCCGGCCTTTTTCAGGAAGCGGGCCAGGGCGTTGGATCTCCGATCCAGTTCCCTGTACGTTATCGTTTCTCCTTCAAATGCGGCGGCGATCAGGTCGGGTGTTTGCCCGGCTTGAGAACAGAACAGATCAACCAGGGTCAGGTTATCCGGAAACGGTTCAACGGTTTGATTGAATACCTTTCGCAGCAAATTCTCTTCTGTTTCGGTCGTCATCCGGAGGTTGTCAACCCTGGTTTCGGGGGCGGCAACAAATGATCCGGCCAGCTGAATAAAGTGGCCTGCCATCCTTTCAATGGTCTCCGGTGTGAACAGATCGGTGCAATATTCGATGCCGAGATAAAATTGACCATCCGCCTCAACCAGCGAGAACGTGAGGTCAAATTGGGCGGTCTGCCCGCCAGGGGCCTCAAAGCTCAGGTCGAGCCCGTTCAATTTCAAATCCGGGGTTTCGGGGTTGTTCTGCATGATGAACATCACCTGGAATACCGGGCTCCTGCTCAGGCTCCGGTCGGCGACGACTCTTAGGACGATCTGTTCGAAAGGCGCTTCCTGTCTTGAAAAAGCGGCAAGGGATTCCTCCTTGATTTGTTTCAACAACTCGTCCGCTTGCCGGTTTCCGTCAATTTGAGTCCGCAAAGCGATGGTATTGACAAAAAAACCTGCCAACTGGTCCAATTCCCCTGCGTTGCGGTTGGCAACCGGAGTGCCGACGCAGATATCCTGCTGACCGCTATACCGGTAGAGCAGCACCTTGAATGCCGCCAGCATGGTCATAAACGGGGTCGTACCCATCCGGATGGAAAGGTCCTTTATTGCAGCCGAAAGCGCCTTATCCAACGGCAGGCCCCAGTTGGCGCCCCTGTGGCTTTGAACGGCCGGACGCCGGTAGTCGGTCGGCAGTTTGATCGGCTCAACCCCTTTCAGCCGGGCTTCCCACCAATCCAGCAGACTTTCGAGATACCGGTCGCTTAAATGCTGCCGCTGCCAGATCGCATAATCCGCGTATTGGACCTGAAGGGGGGCAAGGGCCGCCGGGCGGTTTTCAACATAAGCGTTGTAGAGTTCGGTCAAATCCCTTACCAGGACGGATTCGGACCAACCATCGGATGCGATATGGTGGAGGACGATGACCAGGCAATGGTCATTATTGCCATACCTGATCAGGCGAGCCCTGAGCGGAAAGTCTTTGGACAGGTTAAATGGCCGGCTGATCTCCTCCGATATGAATTGGTCGGGTGAATTGCCGTTCTCCGGCGATGTTTGTTCAGAAAACGCCATTTTCCACCCTTCAGCGGACAAAACGGTTTGAAAGGGCTGACCGTCCTCCTGGCTGATCACGGTTCGCAATGACTCATGCCGGTTGATCAGTGCCGAAAAGGCCGCTTCCAACCCTTCGCGGTTGATTTGGTTTTTCAACCGGATCACCGTAGGCAGGTGGTACTGAGTACTGCCGCCCATTTGATGGATAAACCAAAGCCGTTCCTGGGAATAAGAAAGCGGAAGCCGGAGCGGTCGTTTCCCCGTTGTTACAGGCGGTAAAAGAACACTCTTCCGGTTACCTGCTTCCATATGCCGGGCCAGGCTTTCGACGGTCGGGAAAGTGAAAATATCCTTTACCCTCAATTCCCGCTTAAGCTGCTTTCGAACGGCTGCTATGACCCGCATGGCCAGCAGCGAGTGTCCGCCGGTCTCGAAAAAATTATCCCGCGTACCCAGGGTTGCCACCCCGAGCAGACCTTTCCAGATGTCGAGCAAGGCTTTTTCAGTCTCATTTTGCGGCGCAGCGAAATGGGCTCCCGGTCCGGTTTTGTGTTCCGGATCGGGCAAGGCTTTTTTATCGATCTTGCCGTTCCGGGTAAGCGGAAATGCATCAAGTTCAATCAGGTTGGCCGGCACCATGTAGGCCGGCAGGACAGAACGCAGGTAAGCCTGTACCGCAGCTTTTTCAAGACTGCCCTGCGGCAGGATATAGGCAATCAGCCGTTTGACCCCGTCGTGGCCTTCTTTGGCCGCTACAACAGCCTGGGCAACACCCGGCGCCGTCCTGAGGGTTGCTTCGATCTCTCCCAGCTCGATCCGGTATCCCCGGATCTTCACCTGGTTGTCAATCCGCCCCAGGTATTCAAAATTCCCATCCGGCAATCGCCGGGCCAGGTCGCCGGTTTTGTAAATCCGGCCCGTACCGCGTGCAGAAAACGGGTCTTCCAGGAATCTTTCAGCCGTTAACGTTTCCCGGTTCAGGTATCCGCGCGCGACGCCTTCTCCCGCAACATACAACTCACCCGGAACACCGGCTGGAAGGTGCCGCATGTGTTGGTCGAGCACATAGCAACTGAGTGTGGGGATTGCCCTGCCGATATTGCTGATGCCGGACCGGATGTCTTTTTCTTCAATTTCCTTGAAGGTGACGTGCACCGTAGTCTCGGTAATGCCGTACATATTGATCAGCCGGCAAGGCGGGTACTGTTCCTTCCAGGATTGCAGGAGCGCTGGGTCCAGTGCCTCTCCGCCGAAGATCACATACCGGAGGGAACCGGCATTATGGGATGGGGTGAAGGCATGCTGAAGCTGATAAAATGCTCCGGGAGTCTGGTTGAGGACCGTGACGGCCTGTTCGCTGATCAACTGTGCAAAGGCGCGTGGTTCCTTTCTCATTTCGGACGGTACGATCACCAGTTTTGCTCCGAACAGCAAGGCCCCGAAAATTTCCCAAACAGAAAAATCAAAGGCATGGGAGTGGAAAAGCGTCCATACGTCCCGTTCAGTAAAATCAAACAGCGGTTTATCGGTCTTCAACAGCCGGACCACGTGCTTATGTTCAACCAGTACCCCCTTGGGCTTGCCGGTTGAGCCGGATGTATAGATCACATAGGCCAGGCATTCGGGCGCGGGCAAATGTTGACGGAATTGCGGCGATTTTTCCCCCGTCCATAGGGAGTTGTCATCCATGAACAGGCTTTCCGCGCCGCTGACCTCAGCCAGCAGTCCGGCAAATTTCCGATCAGCAATAATGGTTCCGGCGCCGGTATCCCCGATGATGAACCGGATCCGGTCGACCGGGTATTCAGGATCAACAGGTACATAGGCGCCGCCGGCCTTGAGGATGCCCAGGATAGCTATTATAAGCTCGGGAGACGGGTCCAACAGGATCGGGATCAGCGATTCTCTGTTTATTCCTTTTTCAATGAGCCGGTTGGCCAGTCGGGTTGATCTTTCATCCAGTTCGCTGTAAGACAATTGTCTGTCCCTGAAAACCACGGCAACCGAATCCGGTGTTTCCGCGGCCTGGTCCGTAAACAGGTCAACCAGAGACTTGCTTTCGGGGTATCCGACACTGCCGGATTCAGCAATGAGCTGTTTCTCTTCTTCATCCGTAAGGATCCTGATGCCGGAAAGGTCTTCCTGACCGCTAATTGCGATCCTGGCCACCAGGGCGGCGAAATGCCTGGAGATCATCTCAGCATAGACATCGTCGAGCAGGACGTTGTTGTATATGAATTTCAGGTCCAGGGTATTGCCCATGCCGGCCACAATGGTGAGCAGGTAGTTGGTTTGTTCCTGAACCCGGACATCTCCCAGCTCCAGCGCCCACTTTTTTTCCCGGACCGCTTCATCAACCGGATAATTTTCAAAGACCAGCAAACTGTCAAAAAAATCACCGGTGATCCCGCTCCATTGCTGGATCTCATTTAAGGCTTGGTATTGGTATTCGCGGGCCGCAGCGTGGCCTTCCTGTATGGCAGAAAACCATTCACCGGCCCGGTCGCCGGGACGGATGACCGCCCTGAACGGCAAAATGTTGATGAAGAGTCCGACTTTCCGGTCCGCATCCTCTAAATCCATCGGCCTGCCGGAAACCGTTACCCCAAAGGCAATATCCTGGTTGCCGCTGTAATAGGACAGCAGAACCGACCATACGCCCTGTATCAAGGTATTGACCGTAATATTCCTCGATTGGGCATAATCCTTTATTGCCGCTGTTTGGACTGCATCGAAGGTATGTTGCACCTTTTTTACGGTTGCGCCTCCCTTGTTCCGGTCGAGGCGGCTGTTGGTGAACGGCAATAAGGAGGGGGTTTCGAAACCATCCAGGTACTTTTTCCAGAATGCCTCGGCTTTGTAACCCTCCTGCCGGTTCAGGTATTTGATATAATCTTCAAAGAGGTCTTCTCCCTGGAGAGCCGGGGCCTTGCCTTCGCAATAAGCCTCGTAGGCGGTGAGCAGTTCGTTGACCACAATCGGGAGCGACCACCCGTCGAGCAGGATATGGTGGTAGGTCCAAACCATTTTCCAGGCTTTTTCTCCCATTTTGATAAGGTTGACCCGCATCAAAGGCGGTGTTTGGAGGTCGAATCCTGTGGAAAGGTCCTGGTCCAGCAATCGTTCAAGCTCCTTTTCAAGCTGATCGGCATCGAATGCAGTGAGATCCGTTTCCTGAACGGCAAAGTCCAACTCCGGATGGACCACCTGAAGGGGGACACTGGTCCGGTCGTGTATGAAGCCTGTCCGGAGTATACTATGTTTCCGGATGACGCTGCCCCAGGCCTTTTCAAGTGCTGCGGCATTTACGCCGGCGGGAAGGTCAACTGCAAATTGCTCGATGTAGACCCGGGAGTCTGAATCATAGAGGTAATGGAACAGCATGCCTTCCTGCAACGGGCTCAATTTGTAGATGGCCCGCTGCCTGAGCTGTTCAGCGGCGAGATGCCTGATGAGTTCAGCCTTGTTCTTCCGGATAAAGTCGGTGATATAACCGTTTTGTCTGATCAGTTCAATTTCCTTTTGGGTTAACTGACCTTTCCGGCCTTTCAAAATGAGGTCTCCGTTCTGCTCAACCAGAAACAGATTGAGTTTTTCCAATTCCTCGATAAAACTGTTCATAAATAGGTATTTGAACCCGGGCCGGGTTCGGCTTTTCAATGTGTTAAGCGGCAGAGAGTTTGTCAGAATCGCAAAATTTCATCCCCGTTGTTTTCCGCCTGGATGAGGAAGTCGTTCAGTTCGTCCAGTTCACGATGATCCATTTGATTGCCGAGCCCCAGGTCAGACGGGGTGATGGCAGTCCGGTTTTGGTCCAGACAATGATAGGCGATCCGCTCAAGCGCGTTGACGAAGTGCTGCCCCAGCCGATCGATGGTGGCTAACTTGTATTGGTTTTTTGAATAATTCAAAGAAAGCCTCAACCGGCCTTCTGCAACAAAGGCGTTTATCAGCAATTTCTCTTCTATGGGGGCCTCAGGGCTGATCCCCTCCCCTTTCGATTCCGGAACATCGCTGAACCAATTTCCGGGAGCCGTCGCATTGTCTGTCTGGCCGAGGTAGTTGAACTCGATATCCCATTTTGCAAGGGCCAGTTCACAACGGATCTTCTCCGAGGGGTGGAGATAGCGGAGCAATCCAAATCCCAATCCCTTGTCGGGAATACCCCGCAGTTGTTCCTTTACGGTCTTGATGAGGGTATCCTCTCCGGCGGCCGGGTCATAGGGAAAAGCGGCCGGGTACAGGGTGGTGAACCATCCGATGGTTCGGCTGATATCGATATTATCGGCCATGGATTCGCGCCCATGGCCTTCCAGTCCGATGACTACGGTTGACAATCCGGACCAATCTCCCAGGGCGGACACCAGGGCGCTGACCAGCAGATCATTGATGGCGGTGCTGTAGGCCTGGTTGGCTTCCTGCAACAACGACCGGGTCAATGCGGCAGGCAGGTCGAAAGCCCATGTTTCCAGATCGCTGTACCGGCAGCCACCGGTTTGGCGATCTGCCGGGATGGGTTGGTAATCCCGGATAATGGATTGCCAGAAGGCCAGTTGCGAGGTAGTTCTCCGGTCCTCTGCATGCTTGGCAAGAGCTGTTGCCCACTGACGGTACGAGGTGCCTTTCTTCTCCAAACTGATGGGTTGGCCCAGGCTTAACGCTGTTAGGTGTTTTTCCAGGTCTTCAAACAGGATCCGCCATGAAATGCCGTCGGCAGCCAGGTGATGGATGGTGATGAATAACCGGTTGTGATCGTACTCAGACGGGGTCAGGATCAAACCGAACCTGATAATCGGGCCCTTGCAGATATCCAGCGACGCCTGCAGGCGGTTGCAGGCCTTGGTGATTTCAGCGCTTACTGATTCGGGCGGTACGGTATCCAACCGGACAATTTCCAGTAGCCCGGGTGAATCGCCGTATTCCTGGCGCCATTGCCCGTTTTCAAGGTAATACCTGAACCGGAGGGCGTCGTGTTGCCGGATCAATACCCCTGCAATCTTTTCCAGGTCGGTAGCGGCAACCGATTTATCCAACCCAGTCAGTACAGATTGATTGTAATGGGACAGCGGTTGTTCTCCGTATTGGAAGAATCGCTGTTGTATGGGGAGCAGTTCGGCGGGCCCGTTCAGCAGCCCCTGCTCGGCGATGACCGCTTCACTGCTGCGGGTGCTGATCCTTTCCGCAAGCGTAGCAACCGTCTGGTACAGAAAGACATCTCTGGGCTGTATGGCATAACCCGATTGTCTTGCCCTGCTCACCAGCTGGATGGAGATGATGGAATCGCCGCCCTTTTCAAAAAAGTTATCATGGATGCCGATTCTTTCCTGTTTCAGCAATGCGGACCAGATGTCGGTCAGGTCTTTTTCCGTTTTATTCCTGGGTGAAACATATTGCTCTCTTCCTGCATCACCGGCCTCCGGGGCAGGCAGCCCTTTCCGGTCGAGTTTTCCATTTGGCGTAAGCGGCATCCGGTCAAGTTCGATCCAGACCGAGGGAGTCATATAATCCGGCAATTGCTGTGCAATCCAATGCTGCAGGTCATCCCGGGATGCAGTCCCGTCCAGAACGATATACCCCGCAAGTGCGGCGGAGTTGTTGTCATTCATGAAGGTTATCACGGCAGTTTCCCTGACCCCGGGGCATTTTCTGACAACGGCTTCAATTTCTTCCAGTTCGATGCGGTGCCCGCGGATTTTAACCTGGTTATCGATTCGTCCGATGAAAATGAGCTCACCGTTTTCCTGCCAATAGCCCAGATCGCCGGTTTTATACATGCTTTCACCGGGGTTCAAAGGATCGCTCACGAATTTTCGCGCGGTCAGAACCGGTTGATTGAGGTACCCCCTTCCGACGCCGGTTCCGGTAACGCAGATTTCACCCGGCACGCCGACCGGACACAGTTCTCCGAACGGGTTCAGGATCAGTATCCTCAGGTTTTGCAAAACGTGACCGATCGGAACAAATTCACCGGCCGGCAAGGCTGACAGGAAACAGTGCGTGATATCGTCAGAGGCCTCCGTCGGACCGTAAGCGTTGACAACCGGGATCTCCGGGAATTGCGACAACCATTGTGCCAGCAAAGGCTTGGGCAGGGTTTCACCTGTGACCAGCAGGTACTCCAGGTGCGGAAACCGGCTCTCCCGGATCTTTTCCATATCCATCAGCAGCCTGAGATAGCTCGGGACCACTTCCACATGCGTCAGCCGGTCCATCGCCAGCCCCGTAAGGAACCGGTCGGCATCGAGTACGATTTCCTGGGGATAAATCACGGTAGTGCCCCCCGCGGCAAGGGCAACAAGGAATTGCCAGATGGAAATATCAAATGCCTGCGACGCGTTTTGCAATACCCGCGAAGTTGAGGTTATCCCCAGTTCGTTGATCTTGGCGTAGAGGTGATTTACCATCCCCCTGTGTTCGATCATCGCACCCTTCGGATTGCCGGTGGATCCGGATGTATAAATGACATAAGCCAGGTCGTCCGGATGAACATCCGCTGCGCTCACCGGCGCAACGCAATTCAGCCAATCCTGCGGCAGGATCGCCTTTGCAGGGGTTATGCCTTTTAAACGTTTATGATTTTTGCCGTCAATCAGCATTACCCTCGCGCCTGAGTCTTCCAGGATATATCCGATTCTTTGGTCCGGGTATTCAGGGTCGACAGGCAAATAGGCCCCGCCGGCCATGAAGATTCCCAATATTCCGATCAGCATCTCAGGGGACCGATCCATGCAAACCGGAATGATCTCCTCTTTGCCGATCGCCTGGGCTTGCAGGCATCCGGCCAGTTGTCCAGCCCTGCTTACAAGTACCGAATAACTTAGGGCCTCACCTGCGCACGTTACGGCTGTTTTTTCCGGGTTTCTCTTAACCTGTTCAAAGACGAGGTCGATTATGGTTTTATCGGCCGGATATGCCTTTGCGGTATCATTGAAAGCTACCAGGATCTCCCGCTCTTCCTCAGCCGTCAGTATCGGGCATTCGCCGATCTTTATATCCGGGTCGGCTACCAGGCCGCTGAGCAATTCCCGGAAGTGACCGGCGAACCGGTCCATTCTGGATTCGGTGAACAGATCGCTGTTGTAGATAAATCCCAGGATCAGCTTTTCCGGTTTTTCGATCACCGACAGGGATACCTCAAACTGGGCGGCAACATGAACGTCAAATTCCTGGGCGATCGTGAGCCCGCGCAGGTTGAGATCTGCAATTTCGGGGAGGTTCTGCAGCACAAATTCGACCTGAAACACCGGATTGCGGCTCAGATCGCGCTTTTGTTCAACACGGTCCACGATCTGTTCGAAAGGCGTTTCCTGGCGTTCGAAGGCTGAAAGCACGGTTGTCCGGACCTGCTTCAGCACCTGCCTGAATGAAGGGTTTCCGCTCAGGTCGCTGCGCAATGCCAGGGTATTGACAAAAAAGCCCGCCAAAGATTCCAGCAAAGGGTCCTGTCGGTTGGCTACCGGTGTGCCTACGCATAGGTTGGCCTGACCGCTATACCTGTACAACAAGACCTTGTAAGCCGCAAGAAGGGTCATAAAAAGGGTCGTTCCGGAAGAACGGCTCAGTTTGCGAAGGCCGTCTGTCAACTCCGATCCGATCTCCAGCTCCAGCTTCTTGCCCCGGGTCCCCTGAACCGCCGGCCTGGGGAAGTCCGCCGGCAACTTGAGCGGCTCGACGCCCGCAAGATTGGCTGACCACCAATCGAGGTCGCGGGAAAGGCGGGCCTGATCCAGGTACCGGCGCTGCCAGATGGCATAATCGGCGTACTGGACGGGTAAAGGTTGCAGTTCCGGCTCTTTTGCTGCCGAAAATGCCGCATATAAAGCCGCCAGATCCCTGACGAGCAGCGACTGAGACCAACCGTCGGAGGCAATATGGTGAACTACCAGAATGAGCACATGGTCGTGAGGGCCGCATTCAGCCAGGTAGGCCCTGAGCATGTAATCAGCGGACAGGTCAAAAGGCCTGGTCACTGTTTCTGCAATAAGATCCTGGAGACTGCCTTGGTCCTCTGCGTTTTGGTTGCGGCTAAAGGTTAGCTTCCAGTCTGACGCCGGCATTACAACCTGAAAAGGCCTGCCGTCTTCCGTTGTGAAAACGGTGCGCAGCACTTCATGCCTGCCGACAAGCCCCCGAAGGGCCGCCTCCAGCACGTTGGGGTTCAGGTCGCCGGTCAGCCTGATAACGGAAGGCATATGGTATTCGAGGCTGCCGCCAAGTTGATCAATAAACCACAATCTTTCCTGTGCAAACGACAGCGGGATCCTATCCGGTCTCGGACCGGCAGAAATTTCAGGCGCCGGAATTTTATCGCTCTTCTTCTCCAGGAAGTCTGCGAGTTGGGCAATGGTCGGATGGTTGAAAATGTCCTTGACCTTTAATTCAAGCTTGAGGCTGCTTTTGATGGCCGACACAACCCGGATCGCGGAAAGTGAGTCCCCTCCGGTTTCAAAAAAGAAATCATGTATCCCGATTTCCGTTTTTTTGAGGATTTCAGCCCATATTCCGCGGATATTTTCCTGCATTGGGGTGAGCGGTTCTGCGATTTGCGGCTGATTGCGGTACCGGGCGGCCAACCGGAGCAGCTCCGATCCGTCGATCTTGCCCTGAGGGGTAAGCGGCCATTCGTCCACCTCAATCAATTTTCCGGGAATCATATACCCGGGAATCTTCCGGAAGAGGAAGTGTCTCAACTCATTTGCGAATGGATCCTCTCCGGCCGGTCCGTCGAGTTTGATCTCACCGGCCCGCTGGTAAAATCCGATCATTTCGGCGCCCTGCTCTTTTTTTACCGCGCGCACGGCTGCTCTGGCGACTGAGGGGTGGTCGAGGATTTTTTTCTCGATCTCCCCCAATTCAATGCGATAACCATTGACCTTGATCTGGCTGTCCTTACGTCCGAGAAACAGGAGGTTGCCGTCTTCCGTCCATTGCGCCAGGTCGCCGGTGCGATACAGCAGGAGCCCCGGTTCAAAAGGATCGGGTAAAAACTTCTCTGCGGTAAGTCCCGGATTGTTCAAATAGCCGTCGACGATCCCGGCCCCGGAAATGCAGAGTTCGCCCGGCACGCCCTTGGGCAGGAGGTTCAGCTCATCGTCCAGCACATATATTTTTTTGTTTGCGCAGGGTTTGCCGATCGGTACCGGCTGACCTGGGACCAACTCAGCCGGGTCGACCCGGTAAAAAGTGGCGATCACGGTGGCTTCAGCCGGGCCGTAGAGATTGAAAAACGACAACCGGGAGCCGTATTGCCGGGCTGCGGCCGGATCTGCCGCCTCACCTGCCGAAATCAGGCCGCGCAGCCCCGGAAAATCGGGGCGGTTCAGCATTTCCAGGTAAGAGGGCGTCATACCCGTCATGGTGATGCGGTGGGACTCGAGGTATGCCAGGAATTGATCCCTGTCTTCCACCGTGTTTTTATCGGCCATTACCAGGGTGGCGCCGCACAATAACGGAAAAATGTCAAAGAAAAAGCCGTCAAACCCCAATGAAAAGAACTGCAGATAGTTGTCTTCCGGACCTGCTCCCAGCTTCGGGATGTAGTCCCAGACATTGTTGATCAGGCCTTCGTGTTTGGCGACGATCGGTTTGGGTTGACCGGTTGACCCGGAAGTGAAGATGATATAGGCCGGATCGCCCGCTTTGACGCGATGCGTTTTTTCCTGCGGATCTTCGGCCGGAGGATACACGGGTTTGTCCATCAGCAGGACCGGCAATCCGGCAGATGCCGGGATCCTTCCTGCAAGTTCAGAAACGGAGAGGAAAAGTGAGGGTTTTGCTATATGGCAGACCTCCTGGATTCGTTGTCCCGGGGTATCTTCCTCGATGGGCATAAATACGCCTCCGGCCTTCATCACCGCCAGCATGGCGATGATGGTATGGTGATTCCTGCCCGCCATTACCGCTGCGAATTCGCCGGGTTGCAGGTTAAACTGCCTGCGTAGAACGGCGGCGAATTGATCGGATTCCCGGTCCAGTTCGCGGTAGGTCAGCCTGGTATCATTCCAGGCCAATGCGATCGCTGCCGGATATTTCATTACCGTTTCTCTGAAAAGATCCAGGATGGTGTCATAAGGCGGCGGACCGATGGAGGTGTCGTTGAACACCCGGAGCAACCCGAATGCTTCTTTCTCGGAGAGCATCGGCAACCTGGAGATCTCCGTGTCGGCCTGATTGACCGCAGCAGTTGCCAGGCGAAGCAGGTGCCTGGTCAGGGCTTCAATGCGGGATCGCTTGAATAAATCCGTATTGTACAGGATGCTGATCCCGATCTTTCCGTCCGGCCCCTCCCCTATTACAAATCCGAGATCCCGCGCGGCAACCGTCTCTTCGGCGTCCAGCGGGGTTGCGGTTATATTTTTGAAGCCGTTGATTGAAGGTGCGGGTTGGCTGAAATTTTGTGCGGCGACCGCCACATCGAATAACGGAGCATGACTTTGATCAAACACATATCCGATGTCCTCAAGAATGTTGGAAAACGGATAGAACTGATTGTTATAGACCTGGAGGATATTGGTTTTTACGCGGTTCAGCAGATCAGAAAAGGTCTCGTTTTTGTCGATTTGGGTCCGGATCGGCAGGATATTCGCGAATGTGCCGAGTTGATCCTCCAGTTCAGGACGCCCGCGGCCTGCGAATGCCGATCCGGTGATCAGGTCGGTTTGACCGGTGTACCGGTAAAGCAGGACCGACACCAGGCTGTGGAAGAACAGGAATGGCGTGACATTATTTTCCCGGCAATAGCTTTTTATGGCAGCAGAAACAGCCGGATCCATTGTGATTTCCGCGTGTTCGCCGTTGAATGTCCGGACCGCCGGCCGCTGAAAATCAGTTGGGAAATGCAGGACAGGCAGCTCGCCCGCCAGGTATTCCCGCCAAAAAGCCCTTTGAGCCTGATGAAGCCCTTGTTTTAACTCCCGGTTGAGGCGGGCTGAAAAATCCTTATATTGAAAGGCCGGCCTGGCTGCAGGCGCCGGATCGCTTTCCAACCGGAGCATATACCTGGACATCAGGTAGTTTGCCGCGATTTCAGAAGACCATCCGTCCATGATGATATGGTGATGGACCAGCGCAAAAACAAAGCTGTTGACATCAATGCGAAACAACAGAAACCGGATAAGGGGGCCGTTTTCAAAATCCATTTCATCGCTTGAAATCGATTTGATGCGTTGCAGGGCGGTTTCCTTCGGAGTCTGCAGCTCCCTCAGGTCATCACGGTCCAGAACACTGCCAGGAAAAAGCCCATCAACCGGGTTGATCCTTTGAAAGGGCTCACCGTCAACGAGGTGGAACGTAGTCCTCAATATTTCATAGCGATCCATCAGGTCAAATGCAGCCGCTTCCAGGGCCTCAATGTTCAGATCGCCTTCAAGCAAAAACGAACGGATCTGGTTATAGACCCCGGTTTGATACAAGGCGGAATTGATCCAGATTTCCCGCTGGAAAACGGATAATTCAAAATACGATTCTCCTTCCCGCTCCAATGCAGCATCCGCTGAACCGGAGCAGGCTTCCAGCTCGGCGATTATTGCTTCTTTATTTGCTTTAATTTCATCCAACAGTTCGCTGGTTATCAGCCCTTTTTCAGCACTGAGTTTCAAGTTCCCCTGAATCAATTCCAGTTTTATGCCGGCTTTTTCCAGTTGATCGAACAAGTCTTTCATTGTACAGCGTTGTTGCTTTTAATCCTCCAGGATGGTACAGATCGCTAGTTCTTTAGCCTTTTCGTAGTACCAGGCTCCAATGGCGATATCGAATACCGCCATACCCATCGGATTGAACATGACCACCTCATTCTGATCCAGGCGGTTCAGGGCGCCATTGCAGAAGACATCTACCAGGTTGACGGTATCCTCCTTTTTGAGCCCTTTATGGATGGCCATCATTTCTATATCGGTTTTTTCCCTGCAAACCTCGTCCCAATCATCCACGATCATAAGGTCGACAAAGTCCATGAAGTCAGGTACATAGTCGCGCAGCGATACGTTGAGGTGGAGGCTTCCCGGTTTGGGGGGGCGATTAAAGTAGGGTTTGTCAGAAACGGTGGCGGTGATGAAGATGTCAACCCCGTCGCTCGCTTCTTCGAAGGTGGAAACAGGGCGCACGCCGGAAATGGTTTGCCGGGCGCCGGCCAACTCATCGAAGGGGCGGATGTCAAAAATCCTCACCTCTTTCAGGTTATTTCCAAGGATGGCCTGCAGCATTTCCAGGTGCAACTGCCCGATGGGGCCGAATCCGGTCATCCCCGCTATCAGGTCCTTTTGTTCCGTTCCGCGGGCTTCCATTACCTTTTTGATGACCGCGCCGGTTACCGCAGCCGTCCGGATGCCGCTGATGATGGGCGTATTGATCATGCAACGCGGAATCCCGGTGTCGGCCTCATTGAGGATGCTGACCGAGTGCGCGCGCTTCTCCCCTTTTTCCAGGTTGCCTGGAAAACTGGCGATCCACTTGATGCCGGAAAAATTGATCTGGCCGCCGATAAACGCGGGCATCGCGATGATCCTGTTCTGAAGGTTGCGGTACCGCAAATAGGGTTTTACGGGCTGCGCAAAATCTTCGTTTCCCATGCAGCTGACCGCTTCTTCGATGACGAGCGCGAGTTGGTCCCAGTCGCGGGGAATGGATTGGATATGCTTGGAATTCAGGTAGTACATAGGTCAAATGGTTCGGATTTGACGGCGTGCGGGTTGCTGCCGGAGATAAGTTTCGGGTGCGGTCCTGCTCAGCCGACCTTTTCCATCAGTTCATTCATGGTCTTTTCTTCCAGGATTTTGGTTACCCACGCATCGTTATAGATGGTATCGATATAAGGAATGCCGCGATCCGGGCAGATGATCAGGGCGTTCGGCGAGGAGCCCTGCCATTTTCTGCCGTTCATGAACTTGCATGCTGCGAAATAGGCCGCGCCCGATGAGCCGCCAGCAAAAACGGAATGGCTGTTCAATAGATCCCGGCAACCGCTGATGATCTCTTCGTGGGTCAGGATCATGACCTCATCTACCGGAGCGCCTTCCATAAAGGCGGCTTTCCTGCCGGCGCCAAGTCCCGGGATATATCTTTTACATTTTTTATCGCTGAAGATCATGGAGCCTTCAATGTCAACGGCCACTACCACCAGATCCGGAAACTGCTGTTTGACAAAGCGGGTCAAGCCGACAACGGTTCCGCAGGAGCTGGTCGGCACAAAGAGGTAATCCAGGCTGGAAAAGGCGCGGTTGATTTCATCTGCCAATCCGGCGTAACCGAGGAAATTGTTAGGATTCTCGTATTGGTTGGTCCAGTAGCTGTTGTCCGTGATCTCCACCAATTCTTTCACCTTCCTGATCCGGTTGAGCAAAAAACCGCCTGTTTCATCCGGTTGGTCAACCATAATGACCCTGGAGGCGAACAGGCGGAGCATCTTGAGGTTGATCTCGCTGATCTGGGGATCCACAACCGCACAAAAATCGACCCCCAGCCGGTTGCATTGCAAGGCTGTTGATATGCCGAAATTGCCGGAGCTCGATTCTATGACTATGGTTCCCTCCCGGATCTTGTTTTCCTTTATGGCGTGGTAGAGGATGTTGTTGGCAGCGCGGTCCTTGATGCTGCCTGAAAAATTGGTATATTCCAGTTTTGCAAACAGGTTGAAACCCGGGAAATGTTCCAACCGGACCAATGGGGTCCTGCCGATCTGCTCCCTGATTTTCAATATGTCCTCGATCATTTTCTGGTTGCGGTCCACAAAGTAGAATTTAGCGGTTTGAGGAATCTTTGGATTGCCGGGGTAAACAGGGGCGTTGCATCAAATGATGATCTCTTCCATTGACCGCCCGGTGTCGGCAATGCCGATCTGCCTCCCGACCTCCGCCGCCAATTGGCGGATGGTGGTATGGTCAAAAATATCCTTGACTTCAAGCGTAATGCGGAATTCGGAGATAATCCTTGATATGATCTGGACGGCTTTGAGGGAGTGCCCGCCCAGGTCGAAAAAGTCGTCATCCATGCTGATCTTTTCATGGCCTAAAACCTCTTGCCAGATGGCCAGCAGCCCTTCCTCCAGGTCGTTTTCAGGCGGGATAACGGTTTTTGCCCGGTTGTCCTGCTTCATTTTCCGGAGGGCCTTCACGTCCAGTTTGCCGTTAGGGGTGATGGGGACCGATTGGATGGCCGTCAATTGTCCGGGCACCATGTAATCGGGTAATTTTGTCCGGAGGAAAGCCAGCAAAGCGCCGGGGTCCGGGTCATCCTGGTATTGGATGAAAGCGGTCAACGCGTAACCGCCGCCGGGTTCTTCGAATGGCTGGACTGAGGCAAAAGCCACTTCAGGATGACTCAGCAGCACCTGATCGATCTCGTTGGTATCGATCCGGTAACCCCGGATTTTCACCTCCTGGTCAATCCTGCCCAGAAATTCGATTTCGCCGCCCGGCATGCGCCGCGCCCTGTCTCCGGTTTTATAGATCCTTTGCCCCCGGGCATCGGCTGTAAATTTTTGTTGGGTCAGTTCGTCGTTTCCGAAATAGCCGACGGCCAGTCCTTTCCCGCCGAGGCATAATTGTCCTTTTGCCCCGACCGGTAAAAGATTTCCGCTGTGGTCAAGGATATGTGCGCCGGCGTTGGCGATAGGCCGTCCGATGACCGGGAACCGGCCGTAGGTATCGAGGTTATCCGGATCGATCCGGTGGAATACGGCGCCGATGGTCGCCTCAGTAGGTCCGTAGTGATTGACAAATTGCGTTGAAGGATTTATTGCCAGGTATGCCGCAAGGTCGCTGACATTGATTTTCTCTCCGCCCAGCAAAACCAATTTCAGGGCGGATGAAGCCAGCAAAGCCTTTTTGCCCGAAGCCATGAGGATCTTGAAATGAGAAGGCGTCAGTTTCAGGAACGAAATTTGGTTTTCCAGCAGGAAGGTCAGCAGGCTGTCGGGATTTCTGACGGTGTTCTTGTCGGGCAAAAACAAGGTCGCTCCGCTGAGCAATGTTCCCCAGATAGCGGTATACCCCAGGTCGAAAGCATAGGAGGACAGGAGCGCACCCCGGTATTCCTGCGAAAAATCAAATTCGCTTTTGAACCAGGATACGTAGTTCAGTAATGCACCGTGGCTGACCATTACCCCCTTGGGTTTTCCGGTTGTTCCGGAAGAGTAGATCAGGTAAAGCGGGTCATCCGGACCGATGGAAACCTCAGGACATTTTCCTGACCTGTCGAGCAAATCCAGTTGGATATCCATAGCAAATAACTCGCCGGGAAATCCCTCAGCATGTTCTAGCATGGTACTTTCCGTCAGCAGGACCGCCGGTTGGGATCCTTGCAGGATATTGCGTATGCTTGCGCCGGGCAATTCGGGGTGGATCGGTACAAAGGCTGCTCCCGACCTGGCTGCCGCCAACATGCCGATGAGCGCATAGTCATAGCGGTCCACAAGAATGGCGATCCGTTTTCCCTTCCCCTGCCCATCCAGCTGATCGATCAGGTGGGCCGCCAGCGCATCGGCCTCGCCATTCAATTCGAGGTAGGAATAGCTGCCCATTTCCGACCAGATTGCCGTCTTGTCGGGGAAGGTTGCCGCCGTGCGTTCAAAAAGGGAATGAACAGAAGGGAGAGGCTCGAATACCTTTTGGGTGTTATTGACCTCATCCAACAGCCAGTGACGCTGTTCGCCGTCTTTTTCAACCAATCCGAATCGGTCCACCGGCATGGCTTCCTGACTGATGGCCTGCTCTGCCAGCAAGCAGAATTGCCCGAACAGGTTCCTGACCAGATCTTCGGTGTAAAGCTCGCGGTTATAATAAAAATTGAGCCTCAGCACGGGTTTTGTCCCGACTATGATGTAAAACGGATAATGATTTTGGCTGAATACGCTTTCCCGGATCAGTTCCAGCATGCTTTCCTCTTTGCCGGCCTCTGTGCCGACTTTCAGGCCCGGAAGCCCGGCATTTACCGGATAATTCTCAAAAACGACAATATGGTCGAACAGGTGTTGTTTCAGCTCACTGGCATTCTGGATCTCCGCCAGCGGATAATGGTGGAATTCCTCCGAGTCGGCCGCCTCGGTTGATACTCTCCGGACCAAATCGCCGAAACCGGTTTCGGGATCGAAGGCAACCCTTACCGGAACAGTATTGATGAACAAACCCACTATCTCGTCGGAATCAGGCAGTTGTGGGGGCCGGCCTGAAACGACAGCGCCGAAAACAGCGTCCCGCTGATCGTTATATTTTGCCAGCAGGAGCCCCCATAACGTCCTGAAGATATTATTAAGGGTTGTTCTGTTCTTCCGGGCTACTTCCAGGAGGTTTTGGTGTAGGGTGTCCGGCAATTCAAAGGTTATGACCCTGTTGTCGAAAGCGGACTCGGGTTCCTCGCTGCGAAGGAGCCGGGGAATGGGTGAAGGAGCATCGAAATGAAGGAGGTACTTTTTCCAGAATTCGGCCGATTCGGAGGAGGGTTTCTTCTCGAGCCAATCGATATAGTTCCGGTATTGAACGGGCGGCGGCAGCGATGGGGCCCTGTCGGCGCCTGCGCTTTCGTAAATGGCAAAAAACTCCTTTTCTATGGTTTTCAACGACCATCCGTCGATAATGATGTGATGGCAGCTCCAGATGAACTCATGCTCCGAGTCGCTGATCCTGAAAACGGCCGCCCGGATCAGACTGTCTTTCACCAGGTCGAAATAATGCTTGCGGTCCTCTTTTTTAAAGGCTTCTATCCGGTCCTCCTGCTCTTTTTTTGAGGACAGATTGCTGATGTCCTCAAAATAAAATGGCAGTTTCCTGTGCGAAAGGACCACCTGAAGGGGCTTGTCCATTTCTTCATACACAAAGGAGGTCCTCAATATTTCATGCCGCCTGATCAGTTCATTCAGGCTGTATTCCACCAGTCGGACATTCAGGTCGCCAATCAGCCGGTAGGCCGACTGGACGAAATACGCTGAGGAATCCCGCTGATAGATCGAATGAAATAACATCCCGGCCTGTAAGGGCGAAAGGGTATAGACATCTTCAATTCTGGATTGCTTTTCCACGGAACTAGGTATATGGAGGGTCAGACAAAAAAGAAGCAGTTCTCCTGAATGGAACTACCTGGCGAGTGAGGCTTTTTCTTCTGCTTCGAGCAGGATCTCCTTCTCGCCGAAAAGCCGGCTGGATGCTATGCCCATGCTCGTGCAGGTTTCCACAAATCGGTTGGACTGGACTATCGGATTGGATTCCTGGGTATAGATGACACCGAGGATATGGTGCACCCAGGGTTCTTCGCCCATGGCGTATACATAAGCTTCCCTGGGGTGGAAAATATTGACCAACCCCATGGCCTCATCATAGTTGCAACCCCGGCCCCGCCTGGATTTATCGATATCCGATGCAACCTGCTGTTTGAACAGCGGGCCGTAGGGCCACGACACGGGTGCGCCGTCGCATTCCATGCCGATGAAGAGTACATCTATATCGCCGATGATGCGGTGGACGTGTTCGTAGACGCGGGGAGAGATATTGCAGGAATCGGCCATGATGAGAAATTTGTAGCCGTCCAGTTCGATTGCGTATGAAGATTTGCTGTGAATGAAGAGATCGTGGTGTTCGCCCATGAAGGGTAAACCGGTGATCACGCCGTTGGGAATCGGGAATTCGTCCAGGTCATGGATCTCATGGACGTTGTCAAAGCCGATATTCTTCAGGATCAGATAAAGCGAAGGGTCGGAGATCACCCCTTCCAGGTTTCTGCCTACAATGAAGTGTTTGACCTTGTGCCTGATCTGCAAAATGGTTTCGATCAGGATATGGTCATGGTGGCTGTGGGTGACGAGGAGATAATCGATCTGATCCGGAAGGTCATCATAGGTGAATCTTGAAATATCGGATTCATAGGTATAACTCAGGACTGGGTCAACGAGGATGCTGATATCAGCCGTTTCGATCAGGATGCAGGCGTGCCCGTAATACCTGATCCGTACTTTTTCGCCGGTGTATTTCCGGTACGGCGCCGGCGCTTTTTCGGTGAAGAAGGTGTCGAACAGTTCGGCCTGTTCCGGCAAGACACCGAGCCGCTCTTTAATATAGGCCAGCGAATTGGGTATGCGTTTCATCTGGAACAGCTCGTCAAGAGCTTCGTCCCTGAACGGAATTCTGATCTCGCAGACGTTTTTTCCCGGGAGCCTCGGGGTGCTCATGATAAAGGGGCGATCGGCGTCAGAAGTGATCTCCGAAAGCGCAATGCTCTGCCATTCTTCCCGGTAGTATTTGCTTCTGTAGAGCATGCTTTCCAGGAATTTGAACCCGGGTTTGTGATCCATGTCGTAGTACAGATCCACATAACCCTGAAGCGGTTCAGGTATTTTCGCGTAGAGGCTTTCCAGGGCAAACCCTTTGGCCTCTGATTTCAGCAGGTCATCGAGCTCGAAGATCGCTTCAACCAGGTCGAACAAATCCTTGTCCGCTGACTGAATGCGGTCCCTTAGCGCTTTTATTTCATCCACTTTTTGGCCGTTCAGGTCTATGAAAGGCCCGCCTTTAAAGAAAGGATTGCTGACGGCAACCGCATGCATTTGCGGAGAGGCAATGTACGAGCTCATTATGCCCATATACCGTTTCACGACGTTGAGTGCGCCGGTTACGGGAGCGATCAGGTGTACCCAGGCGAACCAGTTGTTAATAAGGGGTTCGACCTGGATGTTATTCTTCAGGTAAACTTGTTTGTCGGCCATGATTGAGATGGTATGGAGCGTTTATAATTTTTAACAGGCGTAGGTAGACATATCAGGACCAGGCATCCCGGGGAAGGTGCGGGATGCGGAGCGATAAATACGGGCCGTCCGAAGACCGGCGGAATCAGCGGCTGACCGCCGGCCCCGGGCATGAAGAGGTCCGGAGGATCAATTTTGGTACCGCAAGGCTTCTACCGGGTTGATCCTGGTAGACCGGAGCGTATAAAAGCTGATCGTGATCAGGGAAATGAATAAAATGGACGCAAAAGCAATAACAAAATACCAGGCGTTGATCGAGATGCTGTACACAAAATTGGCGAGCCATTCTTTCCCGAACAGGTAGGCCAGCGGGAATGCAATGAGGCTGCCTACGGCGATCATGATGAGGTAATCGCGGACAAAGATCCAGGCGATAAGCCAACGGCTGGCGCCCAGTGTTTTTCGTATGCCGATCTCCCTGGTTCGCTGTACAAGTGCAAAAAGAGAAATATTGAACAGGCTGATACAGGAGATCAAAATGGAAATGGTGGCAAAAACGAGCATGATCCTGGAAAATACCTTGTCCGAAGCGTATTGTTCCGAAAAGAAGCTCTCCAGGTAATAATACGAGAACGGATTGCCGGGGAATACCGATTCCCAGGTCGTTTCGATGGAGCCCAGTGCGGCTGCGGTATTTTCCGGTTTCACCTTGATCATATAATACTCCGCCAGATTGACGGTAAACATGTACAAGGTCGGATGAGTGTTCTCGCGCAGGGAGAGCTGGTGATAATCATCCACCACCCCGATAATGTTGGGGCTCCATTCCCATTCCTCAACGACCACCGTCTTTCCGACGGCATCCTCCGGGTTGTCATACCCCAGCAATTTGGTTGCCTTCCGGGAAAGGACGATATTGGTATCCGCATCCATGGCGCGATCCAGCGAGAAGCCCCTTCCCGCGATCAGGTCCAGGTTGTAAGCTTCAAAAAAGTTCTCATCTACGGCGGCAAGATCCACCTGGTGGGTATTCTTTCCGGCATCGCCGTAGTTATACAGGGATGCCCTCCACCGGATCCTTTTACCCGGGATTACGGAGGATCCGCAAACGGATTCGATATGCTGATCCGCTGCAAGTTTATTCCTGAACAGGATAAAATTATCCCGCTGACTTCGGAAATCCTTGGCGCCCGTCCCGGGCCGGTCAACGACAAAAACATTATCGATATCGATCCCCAGATCGTAATTGGTCAGGAAGTTGATCTGGTTGATCACCAGCAAAAACATGGCGGTCAGGGCGGTTGAAGCCGCGATCTGGAGGGGGAGCAAGACCCCGCCGCAGAAAGAGCCCCTTGCCGAAGTTCATAATCCGGCCCTTCACCACTTCGATCAGATCGTAATTGTTCAGGATAAGCGCCGGAGCGAGGCCGCCGAAAACCAGCCCTGCTGCGAGGGTGCCGCCGACCGCGTACAGGAAACTCCTGTTGAGGAAAAATTCGCTGAAACTGTTGATCTCAAGCTGGGTGAGGTCCTTGAAAAAGGGAAGGCAGACAACCACGATCCCCGCCGCGAATGCGATGGCCAGGATATTGTGGAAGAGGGCCTCAAAGATGAACTGGAGGTACAGGTCCTTTTTGACGGCGCCCATGGTCTTCCGCAGACCGAAATCTTTCGCCCTGGTCATGGATTTTGCCACCGTATAATTCAGGAAATTGACCATGGCCACCAAAAGGATAAGCCCGCCGACCAGAACCAGGGTCAGCACATTTTGTTTTTGGCCGTTTTGTTCCGCTTCATCCGCCAGGTGCGAATCCAGGTGGATCGAACTCAACGGCTGCAGGAAGATCTTTTTTTCCTGGTTCATCATCAACAACTCGGGGTTGTGCTGATCCATGAATTGCGGAAACTTGGCTTCCAGGGCATGGGGATCAGTCCCGTCCTTGAGCAGAACGTAAGTGTACATATCCTTTTCATCCCAGGACTGATCGTATCGCTCAACTGCATTCCGGCCTCGGGTCATGAGGCTGGAATAGGAAGCCAGGACGTCGAATTTCAGGTGGGAATCAGCGGGCACATCCTCAAATACCCCCGTTATCTTGCAGATCTCCTGGTTAAAGTCGTCATCGGCCATGACGATGGATTGCCCCATGGGGTCTTCACCCTTGAATACCTTTTCGGCGAAGGACTGTGATATGACCGCTGATTTGGACTGGGACAGACAGGTTTTTGGGTCTCCTTTCAGCAAAGGGAAGGAAAAGATCCTGAAGAAGGAAGAATCTGCATACAGGAAGCGCCGGACCTTATACCCTTGTTTACCTTCTTCCTCGGGCCGGTAAAAGACTACATTGTTCTTGGCACCGGCATTGTAAAGCCGGGTAAAATCGACCACTTCCGGAAAAGATTCCTGCAAGGCGGGCCCGACGGCCGGATAGTTTTCAGCGCTTTCGAAAATCAGCTCGTTGTTTTTGAACTGATCCAGCCCGACCCGGTAGATGCGATCCTGTTGGTCATTGAACTTGTCATATCCAAGTTCAAAATTGACGTAGTAAAAAATGAAAAGGAACGACGCTATGCCGATCGACAAACCAAAAAGGTTCAGAAAATAGCTCAGCTTGTTCTGCTGGATTGCCCGCAGGACAATTTTGATGTAATTACTGATCATATTGTTTCAAACGCAGTTGGAGTGAAAAATATATTTCTGTTACCGGGGCAGGGGTTGCAAGGCTATTTTACGTTTCTTATTTTCTGTTCGTAAAAGCCGATGACGGAAAAAACCGCGAACACGATGAGGCTGTTCCATTCGGCCTTGGATATGCCCATGGTCATCGGATTGGCGACGTCGAAGGTTTTCGCGTAATCCATTTTTTCGGCAATGTGCATGGGATAACAATACGGGAAGTAAAGCGCTATCCGGTCCTCCCCTACTACCAGAACGGCGAAGATGAAACCGAGCAATCCGATGCTGATCGGGATAATGTAGTTCTTCCAACGGATGTTAAACCAGTATTGCAAGGCGGCCACACCCAGGGAAGCAATAAAAGTGTGGAATATGACGCTCAGCCACCGGAACGGTGCAGCCGAATAATCAAGGAATTCGTACTCGGGCCGGAAGTAACCGATAATATAACCGCCCATCAGGGAGGCGACCCAGAATATCGCAAGGGCCATGGCGATCAGGGCTATGGTCACCAGCATTTTGGAAAAATAAACGGAGCTTTTGTTGAGCGGGAGCGCGTACAGGTATTTCCAGGCGTTGGAATTGTGTTCGGCCTGGATAATCGTACTGCTGGCCAGAACGATATAGGGAACAAGCAGGAAATTGGTAAGCAATCCGTGGCAGATCTGGTAGTATTCCGCCCACGGTGTTTGATTGAAGTTGACGAATTCATCGATCAGGATGAGGAACATCAGAAACACGATGATCGCACTGGTCATGCCGCCGATGATGGAAATCCACAAGATCGGTGTTCTTTTGAGTTTGTAAATTTCCGCGGTAACACTCCGGGAAAACTCGGAAATTGCTAAATTCATTGTGCCGGAATTTTGAGATCAGGAATGGCTGCCGCCTTAGGCCTGGTTGGTGGTAAGATCAATGAATAATTCTTCGAGGTTGTCTCGCTGCGGGCTGACCTCATACAGCCTGGCGCCCATGGTCACCAGGTCGTTTATCAGCACCGGAAGCGCTTCCCTTTCGTCGAGGTAGATCTGCATATTCTCGGAGCCTAAAATCTTGGAGGGGTATTTCCCGTTGAGCTTGCCCGCGATCTCCGAGGAATTGGAAGCCACGATATTGACGGCGAAATTCTTTTTCCTCAGGTTTTCAAGGTCTTCGATGGCTCCCTGGAAAACGGTTTTGCCATCCTTTACGATCCCGACCTGGGTGGCGATCTTCTCGATCTCCGAAAGCAGGTGGCTCGAAAGAAAAATGGTCTTCCCCTGTTCGTGCAGGTGTTTGAGGATGTTGCGGATTTCGATGATCCCGGTCGGATCGAGGCCGTTGGTGGGTTCGTCCAGGATGAGCAGGTCGGGGTCGGGCAGCAACGCTATGGCAAGGCCAAGCCGCTGTTTCATGCCTGTGGAGTATTCCTTTGAAATTTTTCTGCTGTTTTTCTCCAGGTTGACGAGTTCCAGTACCTCTCCGATCCTGGAAGTGGGCAGGTTGAGGTATTTGCAGGCGATTTTCAGGTTGTCGTACCCGCTGAGGTGCTTGTAAAGCGACGGATCTTCGATCAGGGCCCCGACTTTCCTCAGGATCGGCATCCTGTTGGCGCTTTGCTGTTCCATCCCGAAGAGGGATATTTTTCCGGCCTGCGGTTTCAGCAAACCCAGGATTGAACGAATGGTGGTGCTTTTTCCTGCTCCGTTGGCGCCCAGAAAACCATAAATGGATGATTCCGGCACTGATAGATTTAATTTGTTTAGGATCTGTTGTTTGGCTGTGTAGCTGAATTCCAGATCCTGAACCTGAATTACGAATGGGTGTGAAGGCATTGGGTTATTTTTTTAGAAAATTCAGGATTTTTGTCAAAAACCCCAAAAATTAATTGACAAATAGTGGGTATTTAACTACAAAACAAAGAATCAGGTTAAACTTTCCACCTTGTTATAGAGCAGTTCTTTTTCTCCGAAAAGCCGTTCGGCCACAATTCCGCGGTCTTCGCAGGCCGCAACAAATCTGTTGGAATCCACGATCGGTCTGGATTCGTCCGTGTATTTGATGCTGCTGATGAATTCCAGCCAGGGCTCCATGCCCATGGCATAAACATAAGCCTCTTTGGGGTTGAAAGCGTCCACCAGCGCCATGCCCCGCTCGAAATTCGACCCGGCCAACCTTCTGGACTGGTCCTTGCCGCGCTCAATTTCTTCGCTGAGCAACGGGCCGTATAACCAGGTCAACGGAGCGCCGTCGCATTCCATGCCCAAAAACAGGATATCGATGTCGCCGATCAAACGTTGGATATGGTCATAAAGCCGCGGCTGCACATTGGCTGAATCAGCGGCAAAGAGCATGGAGAATCCG
Organism: uncultured Lewinella sp.; assembly: GCA_937873655.1. Taxonomy (GTDB): domain Bacteria; phylum Bacteroidota; class Bacteroidia; order Chitinophagales; family Saprospiraceae; genus JACJYC01. The sequence goes on from CALMYQ010000101.1 coordinate 63,430, forward strand.
CCGGTTTTGACGTGGTGGCATATTTTGGTCTGTATGTTCAGATCACAGTGCTCTCCGATAAAAGGCACCCCGGTAATCGAGCAATCCGCAAATTCTATGGTCTGCAAATCCTGGATCTCGATCACCTGATTAAAACCCAGGTTCTGGAACATTAACCTCAGATTCGGATCCTGCAGCGAACCGCTGGTCGTGGCGGGTACGATCAGGTTCTTGATCCTGTGCCGGAGCGGCAGCAGGGTTTCGAAAAGGATATGATCCTGGTGGTTATGGGTGATGAGCACGTAATCGATTTCAGGCGGCAGGTCCGCATCCGAAAAGCGGCCGACCTCCGCTTCGTAACCGTAATAACTGATCAGGGGATCCAGCAGGATACTGACGTCCCGGGTTTCGACCAGGATGCAGGCGTGACCAAAATAACGCATCCGGACCTTATCCCCCTGGTACCGCTGGTAAGGCTCGGGTTTTTCTGCGGTAAAAAACGATTCGAATAACTGTTCATCCTCAGGCGCTACATTCAGCATTGACCGGATGCCGTTGTAGGGAAACGGCTTGTGTTTCATGCTGCCCAGGACGTCTATCGCTTTGCTCCGGAATGGAATATTGAAATGGATGACGCCGGGATCGTCCTGCATGCGCGGGGTGCTCAGCACAAACGGCCGTTCGTCATTGTCCGTAACCCACATGGCTATGCTCTGCGCGTCTTCGGCATAAAAATCGCTCTTGTACAGCAAAGGCTCAAAAAAACGGAAAGCAGGTTGATTGTTCAGGTCATAAACCAATTCCACATACCCCTGGAGGATTTCAGGAACCTCCCGGTACAGGTCTTCCAGCGAAAACCCCTTGGCTTTGGACTTCAATAACCGGGTCAGCTCATTGACGGCCGCTGTGAACTTTATCAGCAGGTCCCTTTTCCGCACGGTATCTTCCTTGAGTTGCCTGATTTCTGCCACCCGTGCAGGATCCATATCGATGAACGGCCCGCCTTTCATCCGGGGGTTTTTCACGGCGGCTGCATGGATCTGCGGGGCCTGGATAAACGAATTCATGATCTTGAGGTGCCGGCCCACGGTATTCATGGCCGCAGTTGCCGGCGAGATCAGGTGCGACCAGGCGTACCATTGGTCGTAGAGCGGTTCGATTACCGTGTTGGGCTTTAAATATACCGATTGATTTTCCATTGCAATGTATTTTCTAGATTAACCGGCCGTGTAATCCTGCTGGGTTTTCCAGTACTCCTGGGCGCCCCAATCCGCCATTTCGCTTTCGGTCCAGAGCGCCGGAAAAAAAATGATCTTCTGAAAATGGGGATGCAGGTATTTTCTCCAGTGGGAGCCTCCTGTCGACTGTATCTGGGTATTTTCGTCGGTGGTAAGGTATTTCATGGCGACCTTATAGTGCAGGCTTTGCCATCGCACATTCATCGATTCGTCCAGTTGCCGCAACCCGTTCACGATCTCGGGAGCGGTTGGGTCGCCGGCCAGCTGGTGTTTGAAAACCTGCCAGAGATTCCGGGATTTGTGCGCAGCGGCGTGGGTGAACAAGATGCCGTCATAGCGATCTTCAAAATCCGTAAGCGTCGGACTTTTATCGCCTTTTCTGGGGTTGGTCATCCCGATCTTCCAATATAGGCGGTCGTACAGGAACCGGAGGTCGGCATCGGGAAGGACCTCGCCTCGGCTGCGCACTGCCACCAGGTTTTTCAGGTCAGTGATATAAAATTCAATGAGCCGGTACTGGCAAGACTGAAATCCGCTGGCGGGGAACAAGGTCACCCGGAATTTCTGGAACTGTTCCTTGTCCAATCCATCCAGGATTACCTGAAAAGAAGCGATCAGGATCTGGACATACCGGTTGAGGCGATCGATCTTTTCCGAGAAGGTCAAAGGATCAATGGGTATTTGCGACGGGGAGGTCAGTTGCTTCAGTTCCCATATCATCAGACTGAAGAACAATTCCACTACCTGATGGTAAATAATAAAGACGACCTCGTCCGGCTGCCCTGTACGGGGTTTTTGCAAGGTCAACAGGGTATCCAGATTCAAATAATCCGTATAGTCCAGGTTTTTCTCCTGCAATAGTTTCTCCAGATAACAGGAAATGTCCTTTCCCTCATCCGAGTATTTATTCAACAAGGCTGCTATCTGATGGACCGTCCGGGCGTCAGCGGATTGGATCACTTCCTGATTTTTTGCGTGCATACTCAAGGTGTATCGGGGATTTTGGCAATGGGGATGCAGAGAGCCGTTGCTTTCACATCCGCCCATAGATGGTTATTCAAAGAGTTGCTTCAGTTTTTCCAGATTTTCCCTGGAAAGATCCTTTCCGGTGAATGTACGGGCCTGCGGACCCTCATCCTGTCCGGCGCTCTTGTTTTCAGCCAGTGTTTCCAGTTCGTCTTTGAAGCGGGCCAACAGGGTCTGGATGGTCTGGGGGTAAAATTGCAAAGCGTTGAAAGTCAATTCAATGACGAGTTCCTCATCCATGATCACCGCGCCGACCTCAAGGTCGTATTCCCGCTGATTCGCCTCGCCGATGGTCTGCCCGACGGATCCGGCAGCTATTTTGAAATCACCGTCCCGGGATTGCCGTTCTGCCTGACCCAGATAGTTGAAACTTATCCGGGGCTGTAAACGAAAATCCATATCTTCTTTGAGGCTTTCGGGGGTGAGATACCGCAGAATGCCGTAATCAATGCCTTTATTGGGGATTTTTCCGAGGGTCTCGCTGACCCGCCCCAAGGTCCGGCTGACCGGTTCCCCGGATTGACATTCAAGGATCACCGGATACATGCTGGTGAACCACCCTACCGTTCTTGAAACATTCAGATCCCGGAGGATATCCTCCCTGCCGTGCCCCTCGAGCATGACCGCGACCCGCTGCAGCCCGAAAACCTCTTGCAGCGCCTTCGCCAGAGCGGCGAGCAGGATAGCGGGCATTTCGACGCCTGAAACCCTTGAGCTGCGGTGGATGAGCTTTTTGGTAAGGTCGGCTGTCAGCTTGCAGCTTTTGTTGTATTCATCCCCGTAGCGGTTATCCGGATGGTCATTATCCCTTGGTAAGGCGGGCATTTCCTTCCCTGCGATTGACCGCCAATAGTGCTTGCTGAGTTGACATGTTTCTCCCCGGGCATATTCCTGCATGCCGGTGGCCCACGCGTGAAATGAATCGGTTTTCAGGAACAGGTCCAACGGCATATTCTTCTTCCATTGGTGGTACAGGGCGGCAAGATCTTCGAGTAAAATACGCCAGGAAACGGCGTCGATGATCAGGTGGTGGGCAACGACCAACAGCTTTTTTGATGGTTGCCGATCGATGAGTACTGCCTTCCAGATCGCACCGGTTATGTCGATTTGCCTTTGGACGCGGTCGCAGATCCGGTCCATTTCCGATGCCGGGTCCGGCGCATTGCCGAGGTTGATGATTTCAATGGGTGCCTGGCCGCCCGGTGGGTCGCAAATCAGGACTTCCCGGCCATTTTCCTCAACGGCGAACCGGGCTCTCAGCAGGTCGTGGTGCATCTGAATGCGTTCCAGCATGCCGGTGAGCCCATCGGCGGTGATGTCTGCCGGACAATCCAACAGGATCGCCTGGTTGAAATGGTTGGGCTGGTGAAGGCGCCACGAAAAGAAAGCCTTCTGGACAGCATTCAGGGGTACCCGGCCCACTACCGGCGCTTGGTCTGGAATCCTGGAAATGGTCTGGAGCCGGGTACCCAGCTCACCGATGGTCTGGTGAAGGAATATATCCTTGGTTTCGACCTTCCACCCTGCGCGGTGCAGTTGGGAGGCTACCTGAAGCGCTTTGATGGAGTCGCCGCCCAGTTCATAAAAGTTATCGTTGATCCCCACCCGTTCAAGCCCCAACAGGTCGGCCCAAATGCGTGCGAGCAGGTTTTCGACTTCATTGCCGGGGGCTTCGTAATCCGCCGATCCCAGCGAGGCGATTTCAGGCGTGGGCAGCGCTTTCTTGTCCAGTTTGCCGTTTCTGGTCAGGGGCATTTCCGCCAGTTCGACAACGAAGGAAGGAATCATGTAATCCGGCAATGCGGACCGCAAATGCGCCAATAAGTCCTTCCGGCTGTACTGGTGTGGTACAGGCACCACATAGGCGACTAACCGCTTGCTTGCGCCGGGTTCATCCCTGGCAACCACCACGCCTTCCCGGATCAGCGGAGATCTTTGCAAAACGGATTCAATCTCCCCGGGTTCTATGCGGTAACCCCGGATCTTGACCTGCGAGTCCGTTCTGCCCAGGAATTCGAGGTTGCCGTCCGGCAGCCATCGCCCAAGGTCTCCTGTCCGGTACATCCTGGCGCCGGGGTTCGTTGCAAAAGGATCGCGTAAAAATTTTTCGGCGGTCAGTTCGGGCCGGTTAAGGTATCCTCTGGCAATGCCTGTCCCGCCGATATGGATTTCTCCGTATACGCCGATGGGGGCAGGCCGTAGTGCTTCGTCCAGCACATAGATCCTGCGATTGGGATACGGGATGCCGATCGGGACGTTGACGCGTTCCTCCAGGTCGGCATCGTTCAATACATTGTGTATGGATACCGTGAGGGTGGTTTCGGTTGGGCCGTAAACATTGAACAGTCTGGCGGTGAATGACCGCAGGGTCGATCTGTTTTTTACCATGAAAGCTTTCCCCGCTTTTTCACCGCCGATACCGCAACTTACCAGCGGTTGCCGGAGGGCGCCGTGCGAAATCGCGCTGATCAACCCCTCGAAATAGGCGGTAGAAAAATCCGCATGCGTAATGGCATGCTTGTTCACGAATCGGATCATGTTCTTTGCATCCAGGTCATCCTCGTTTCTGATGCACAGGGTAGCGCCGAAGGAGAGCGCGGTGAAAATCTCCTCGGCGGCTGCGTCAAATCCGATATTGAAAAATTGGAGGAACCGGCTGTTCCTGTCAATCTGATAATGGTTTTTTACATTGTGGATATGGTTAACCAGCCCCCGGTGCTCCAGCATTACGCCTTTCGGCCTTCCGGTGGAGCCCGAGGTGTAAATAACGGAATACAGGTCTTCAGGCCCGGGCTTGGTTTCCGGATTCAGTTCGGAAAAACGATCCTTGATCTTGTCGTGCTCCCTGAGGAAGGTTTGGTTGATCAGGCTGGAATAAGCACTGTCAGCCAGCATGAAGCTGATCCTTTCACCGGGATACCCGGGATCGATGGGCAGGTAGGCCGCGCCCGCTTTCAGAATGCCCATTATGCTGACGATCATCTCAGCCGATCGTTCCAGGCAAACTGCCACCAATGCCCCGCTGCCGGCTCCGTTTTGGATCAGGTTGCCGGCCAGCCGGTTGGATGCTTCATTCAGCTCCCGGTAGGTCAATTCCCGGTCTTCAAATACAATCGCTGTTTTCTCCGGGCATAAGGCCGCCTGCTCTTCAAACAGGTGGACCACGGTCTTGTCTTCCGGGAAGGGCGCTGACGGGGTTCCAAAGGCAAGCATCCTGTTTGTTTCCGCTTCCGGCATGAAACCGATCTGCGAAAACGGCATATCCAGCATTTGGTTTTCGTCTCCGGCCAATAGTTCTATCGTATGCAGCAAGTGATCCCGGATGGAGCTCATCCTGTCCTTGTGGTACAAGCCCTTCGGAAAGATCAGGGCGCCCTCGATGCGGGACTCCTTTTCAATGACATTTATGATCAGGTCGTGTATGCTTGCGGCATAACCGATATCCATTTTTTCCATTTCGAGGCCGGCGAATTTCCCGGAACCCAGCAGGGTCTGGGTTTCGGCGCCGACAGCCAGGTATACGTCAAACAGGGGGTTTCTGCCCGGCCTGCGCGGTACCTGCAGCTCTTTTACCAGCTCCTGGAATGGGAAAGCCTGGTGTTTGTAACTTTCAAGAGTGTTTTGCTTTATAGCATCGAAATGTTGTCTCAGGGTCCTGGCAGGGTCGATCACTGAGCGGAAGACGAGAATATTGACGAAGAGGCCGATCTGGTCCTGGAGATCGGCGTGTTCCCGGTCTGAGACCGTTGCGCCCACAGCAATGTCCTTTTGCCCGGAATACCTGTAGAGGAGCAAATCGGCAATCCCCCTGAAAAGCATGAACAGGCTAAGGCCGTTTTTCCTGCAAAACCGGTTCAGTGCCCGGGTTTGGTCCTCACTGATGGTAAAGGGTTCGACCTCCCCTTTGGAATTCCCGGCGCCCGTGCGCGGAAAATCCGGGATCAGGAGGTCGGACGGCGAGTAACCTTCGAAGGTTTTAAGCCAGAAATCCCTGTGGGCCGGATCAACCTTCCGCGTTTGTTGCCAGGCGGCATAATCCTTGTACTGAATCCGCAGCGCCGGCGGATCGTATGGCTTGCCGGTTGCCAGGGCATTGTACCCGGCAATGAGTTCACGGAACAAATTAAGGGTGGAGACGCCGTCCGAAACGATATGGTGGATGCTCATCAGGAAGACGAGCTCCACGTCGGACAATTGGATGAGCTTTGCCCTGATCAGCGGGCCGTTTTCAAGGTCGAAGCTTGTGACGGCATCTTCTCTGGCCTCGGCTGCCGCACGGGCTTCCCGGTCATTATAAGCTCGGAAGTCTTCATATAGGAGCCGGACGCCTGCCTGCTCAAAAGTCCTGACCAGTTGGTACGGCGTACCGTCGACAACCTTAAAGACGGTTCTCAGGCTTTCATGTCTGCGGATTATGTTGTGGAAGGCCTCCTCCAGATAACCGATCTCAAGGCGGCCCCTGAGCCGGAAATAATCCGGGAGAACAAACCCGACGGGATCCTCCTGCTGCTGATCCATGATCCACATTTGCTGTTGGCCGTCGGAAAGATGGAAAAGGTTGTCTCCCTTACTGGGAACAGCAAATGCTATCGGTTGATCTTGTTCCGGATGCTTCGAATCGATAACGGCCGCGAGTCTGGCAAGTTCCGGATTTTGAAATATTTCCAGGAACGAGACCTTTACGCCGAACCGCCGGTGAACCCGGGTGATCAGTCGCATGGCCAGCAAAGAATGCCCGCCGATCTCAAAAAAATCATCATCCGCACCGATTTCTTCCCGCTGCAGCAGGTCCGACCATATTTCTGCCAAACCAATTTCGCAGCCGGTTTTCGGCGCAAGGTATTTGGCGCTAATTCCTTCTTGTTCGTTGGGATCGGGCAGGGCCTTTTTGTCCAATTTGCCGGTTGGGGTAAGCGGCAAGTGCTCCATCGGCACCCACCTGGCCGGCACCATGTACGCCGGCACCTGGTTTTCAAGAAAGGCGACCAGTTGCTGCCGGTCAAAGGGCTCCCCCGGTTTCATGACCACATATGCTGCCAGTTGCGGGCTCCCGTTCCGGTCTTCAAAGAGGGTGACGGCTGAATTTCTGACGCCGCTGAAACCGCTTAACAGGGTTTCGATCTCACCCGGCTCCACCCGGAATCCCCGGATCTTGACCTGTTCATCAATCCTGCCGATGAATTCAATGTTGCCGTCAGGAAGCCATCTGGCGAGGTCGCCGGATCTGTAAACCGGGCCGCCTCTTTGCGGATCTACGGGATTGGACAGGAATTTTTCGGCATTTATTTCAGGCCGGTTGAGGTAACCGGGCGAAACAGCGGCGCCGCCAATCAGCAATTCTCCTGCAACCCCGACCGGTACGGGTTTTAAGGCTGCGTTGACGATATAAGCCCAGGTATTGGGCAGGGGCTTGCCGATCCAGTTGGTTTCATAGCGGTCGATGTCCTTCAAGGCTACCGCATCAATGGTGGTTTCGGTCGGCCCATAATGATTGCTGAGTTTTACGCCGGGCAGTTTTAGCTTCAACTCCTCCACCAACTCCTTTTTCAGGGATTCTCCTCCGGAACAGATCCTGGTCAGGCCGAGCCTGGAAACTGCTTCCTGGTCCAATGCCTGCGCAAGTTCGGACAAGAAGCTGGGGGTAGCCTGGATAATGGTCACCTTTTGCGCAGCCATCAGGTCTGCCAGCCTGGGAAGGTCATAAATTGTTTCTTCCGGCGGAATACAAAGGCTGCCGCCAGCGATCAGGGGCAGCAGGATCTCCAGCAGTGAAACGTCAAAGACAAAATTGGTCAGCAAACAGGTCCTTGTCTGCCGGTCAAAATCCAGCTGGTTCGCCATGCCGGTCAGTCGCAGGCAAAGATTCCGGTGCGTGATCCGGACCCCCTTGGGCAAGCCGGTTGATCCGGATGTGAAGATCACATAGGCCGGGTCATCCGGGGTTGGCGGAGAAGGCATATTGCCGGTTTCGCCGGCCGTTGCATCCGTTCGTTGTTCATCCAGCAATACCATTTCCGGAATTCCGGTTTCCTGCAGCGCGGGAGCGGTTTGCGCATCCGCCAGCAACAGCCCTGCGCCGGTATCCTCCAGGATCAGGCGGATCCTGTTGATGGGCAGTTTAGGGTCGATGGGAACATAGGCATTTCCGGATTTAAGCACGCCCAGAACGGCGACGATCATTTCAACCGACCTGCCCAGGCAGATCGCTGCGATTTGCCTTCCGGCCAAACCCTTGCTTTGCAAAAAAGCGGCCAGGTGATCCGACCTGGCATCAAGTTCCCTGTAGGTAATCGTTTGATCCTTGTACAGCAGGGCTGTGTGTTCGGGATGCCGCGCAGCGTTTTCCCTGAAAAGATCAATGACGGTTTTTTCTTCCGGGTATGGAAATGCCGTATCATTGAAGTCTTTTATCAACCGGCGTTCTTCTTCCTCCGAAAGCAGGGTGCATGCGCCGATGGTTTTTTCCGCGTCAGAATATTCGTTCAGGATTACCTGCAAATGCCTGCCGAAAGCCCTGACAAAATCCGGGGAAAAATACCGCGGGTCGGCATCGATCCTGAATGCGCAGGGAGCCCCTGAAAGCGGACCGCTGACGTGAATGCGGAAGTCCCAGTTTTGGGCGTCGTCGGGAATATCGACGTGCAGGTCATCGCTTGAAACGCAAACGTCGGCGATCCGGACAACTTTCTCCTCCGCAAGGACCAGCGGGAAGTTCTGAAAGCGATAGCATTCCTTCAGGCGGTTGCTGACGTCAATGATCGTCTTTTTGAGACTGGCCTCTTCATCCAGGTCCAGGGCTACGGGGACAAATGTTTCCCACTGAACGTCCGATACTCCGGCCCTGGTCAGCGGTGTGACGAGAGCGACCCTTGGATAGCCTGAATATTTTGATATCACTACCGCGGCCGCCGTCAGGAAAAGGGTAAAGTGCTCCATAGGGCGGTTCCCCGCGATGGCCTCCAGCCTCCGGGCGCATGCTTGCTCAAGTTCAAAACAAAAACGCTCGACAACTCTGCTGCCGCTGCCGCTTTTGTCTCCCCGGAAGGACCGGGGAGGTCCTGGTTCAGACAGTTCCTTTTTCCAGAACGCCAGATGACCGGCAAAGCGGTCGCCGGAAAAAATAAACTGTTTATTGGTAATCATGCAGAGGGAAAATTATAGCGCTATCAAACAGCGGGTGAAGGAGTGAACTCCTCCTGCAGAATCCTTTCCAGGTCTTTCAGGGAGTTGAACAACTGATTGTAATTCTGGATGATGAAGTATTCCGTCTGGATCATCAGCTTGATCGGAGTATTGATCAGTTTCCAGATGTCAAACTGGTGTTTCTTGCTTACGTCGCTGCGGATGTTGTTAATCTCATCCTTGGACGTAATGATCGCACCGCCATAGGGTTTGATCTTGTTTTCTTCCGTGATCAGGCCCATTTCAAGGGTGAACCAGTACAACCTTGAAAGGTAATCGACCGCCTTGGGGTGGTGCAGGTACCGTCTGCTGATGCGGCTGAAATCCACTATGAAAGAAACAAAGACCTCATTCAGCAGCATCGGCACATGGCCGATCACATCATGGAAAATATCCGGTTGTTTGGCGTAGTCCAACTCTTCCCGTTTCCGGATGAATACCGTCACCGGAAACTGGCGGTTGATGAGCATGTCAAAGAATTCCTTGTTGGGAACAAGACCGCTGACGCCCCGGATCGTCCAACCGCAATAGGACCTGAGGACCTCATTAAACGTCTCGACCTGCACGATTTTGTCCGGATCAATGGCCAGTTTGTTGTAGCCGTCCTGATAGGCCGCGGAAGCAGATTTGACCACCGTGTCTCTTTGCCGCCTGAACAGGATGCTCCAGGTTTCATGGTCCTGGGGACTGTACCGGTTGTACTCTTGTTTTAGGAACATAGGAAATGGGTATTAGAAGCTGAAAAAAGACTCTGCAGCATCTTCGGCGCCGGGGGGCTCCCCCTCGGGGGTTCCGATTTCCGGAATCCGGATGTCAGGATTTACAAGTATGGCTTCCAGCAGCACCTGGAGGATCCTGCAGAATTCCGTCACGGTTTCCTCTTTGAAAAGGCCGGTATTGTATTCGATCAGGATCCTCAGATTTTCGTTTCTGCGGACAAAATCGAACAGCAGATCGTATTTGCTGGATAAAGAAGGCATCACGTAGGGTTCGAAGACCAGGCTTCCTGCCCGGTTCTCCCGCTCGTCCTCATCCCGCAGGGTTCGGAGCGTGACCATCACATCAAAAACAGGCGACCGGCCCGGGAGCGGATGCGTTTTAAGATCCCTCAGCAACAGATCGAACGGGTAGGCGGCATTGGCCATGGCGGCATCCGCCTGATCATGGACAATGCCCAGCAAATCGGAAAATCGCGCATCGGCGGGAAAACCGGATCGGACCGGGACAATATTGAAAAAACTGCCGATCAGATGTTCAAGGTCCGGATGGATGCGGTTGGCTGCCAGCGTCCCGATGATGATATCTGTTTGTCCGGTCAGCCGGTAAAGCAAGGCCTTTACCGAAGTGATCAGGAGGGAGAACATCGTACAGCCCCGCTCAATGCAAAAGTTGTTGAGCTTTTCAGGGTCGATATCCAGGTCAAGGCCGGTGGAATTCCCCTCGAAAGTCTTCCTGGTTTTGCGCGGGAAGTCGGTGGGCAAATTCAATACGGGCAATTGTCCGGAAAGTTGACGCTCAAAGTAGGCTTTCATCGGTTTGAAGTACGCCTCCGTGCAGTTTTCTTTTTCCCATGCCGCAAAATCAGGGTATTGGACGTGCAGTTCAGGCAGCCGCCGCAGCCCCTGCTCTTTGCCGAAGGTCAGCAAGGTGGTCAACTCCTGCTGGAAAACATCCATTGACCATTCGTCGACAAGGATGTGATGAAAAACAAAGGCCAGGATGGAATCGCCGCCTGCTTCCCTGAACCTGAAACAACGGAAAAGGATATCCCGTTCCAGGTCAAAACCCCGCCTGGAAGCGGCAATGATCTCCTGATGCAGACGGGCAGGCGGCCGGGCTTCGGTCCCGAGATCCTCAACCGGCACAAAAGTGCGCTCCACCTCGCGTATGACCTGCATGACCCCCGTTTCGACCGCTTTGAAATTGGTGCGAAGAGACTCATGCCGCCTGGCCAGAGCCGTCAGGCAATCGGCCATATTGGCCAGGTCCGGATCATTTTTCAGGCGTACTGCGAAGTAGACGTTCAACCCGCCTTCCTCTTCCTGCAACTGAGCCTGCATCCAGATCCGGCGTTGAGCATGAGAAACCGTCAGCAGCGCTCCCGGTTCCCGGTGAATTGGAACAATGGGGGTGAACTGCTCTTTGCCGCCGGCATGCAGGGAGGCAGACAAAAAGGCAATAGTAGGTTGTTTGAAGAATTGGGGCAGGGGCATGCTTAAGCCAAGTTGCTTCTGCACCCGCGCCAGCATTTTCATGGCCAGGAGGGAGTGCCCGCCTAACTGGAAAAAACTCTGCTGTACGCCTATTTCAGGGATTCCGAACAAGTCGCGCCAGATGACAGCGATCCTGTTCTCTGTATCCGTTTCAGGAAGCTGGAGGCTTGTTTTTTGAAGTTCGAGCTCAGCCGCGCGGTCCAGGGCGTCGCGGTCCACCTTGCCGTTCGGGGTAAGCGGGATATGATCCGTTTCGAAAATCTGGTCCGGTACCATGTATTCCGGCAGGCGCCCATGCAGGAAGGCTCTGAGCTTATCGACCGTAGCGGCCGCATCGGAAAAACAGGCGAACATCCGGATGCCGATCTCTGTTTTTTCAGACCTGAAAGGGGTAACAAATGCAGTGCGGACGCCTTGCATTCCGGCAGCGACCTGTGCGATTTCTTCCGGTTCGATCCGGTAGCCCCTCACTTTAAGCTGTCCGTCCTTTCTGCCGGCCAGCTGGATGTCCCCATCCGGCAACCATCTGCCCAGATCCCCGGAATCGTAATATTTGCCTTCCCCCGCCCACGCTGAGGGCAGGTCGATAAAAGCCTTCGCTGTGAGATCCGGCCTGTGGAGATACGCCAGCGCAATACCGGGGCCTCCGATAAAAATGCCCCCGTATTCTCCCGGGAAAACCGGATTGCGATCCTCATCCAGGATAAAAATGGTATGCCCGCCGTAAGGCCTGCCGATTACCGGCCTGCGGCTGAAATGCGTCGCCGTTTCGGCGGTTATTTCTTTGGCTATGACACCAATCGTAGTTTCAGTAGGTCCGTATTCGTTGACGATCAACACATCGCCATGAAGCTTGAAATAGCGATTGAGGTCCTCTGCGTCGATCTGTTCGCCGCCGAGGAAAATGAGCCGTAGGCGTTGTGATCCGGACCACTGAGCCAGGTCAGGGTCCTCCAGGATCAGCTTGAAATGGGACGGCGTACATTTGATATAGCTGATCCCCTGTTTTGCCATATACGCGTTGAGTCCGCCTATGAAGGCCAGGATGTTTTCCGGAGCGATCAGGTGCAATTCCGCTCCGGTGATCAGTGCGGACCAAATAATGGTATGACCAAGGTCGAAGGCCATAGAGGAGAACAGCACGGTTTTGTCGGATGCATTGATCTGATGACGGGTTATGAACCAGTTCAGATAATTCGCAATTGAACCGTGGGAAATCAGCACGCCTTTAGGATTGCCGGTGGTGCCTGAAGTGAAAATCAGATAACAGGGTGATTGGGCAGTAAGCGCAATCGCCGGGGCGGTAGCCGGGAAACCGGAAGACTGCTCCTCCAGTTGCACCCATTTCAGGGTGATGCCGGGGAAATCCCGGACAGCCCACTCCTGGTCTGACAGAAAAAGGACCGCCTGGCTTTGCGCGATCATGAACTTCGCCCTGGCCTCGGGTTGCGCCGGTTCAACGGGCAGAAAGGCATTCCCGCTTTTCAAAATCGCGGCAAAAGCGATGATCATTTGAACGGGATTGCCGAATTGAACCCCGATTACCTTGCCGGTCCTATGTTGGGTCCTGCTGACAATCAGATGGGCAATCCTGTTGACTTGCTCGTGGAAGGATTCGAATGTAATGGCATTTTTCTCAAATACCAGGGCTGTTTTATGCGGGTGGTTCCGGGCTGCGTTTTCCAGGCCGGAGACCAGGCTTTCCAACGGACGGTCAAAGCCTTCCGCCGGAGGATTGATGGCCTTTTGCCAGACCCAGGCCAGTTCGTTTTTTTGAAGTTGCAGTTGAGCGGCGCCTTGCCGGGCGAGGGTGATTTCCAGCTCCAGCAGCTGCCGGAAGCGGTCTGCCAATGCTGCGGTCCAGTCCCCGGGAATATCCGCCGACCGGTTGAAGATCGTGCAATTCGCCGCATCCTTTTCTCCGGAAAGGACAATTTGAAGCTTGATGGAAAAATGATCCGCATGGACCTGGAGGGACTCCAATTCAAAGATCTCCGGCAAACCGCCGGGAAATTCATAACATGCGAACTGGAAAGGGAGATAAATCGGTTTTCCGGCGCCTGACTCGTTCTCGAGGTGGAAATAATCCTGATAAAAGGCCTGCTTGCTTTGGGTGCGCTCAGCGCGGGCGGCCAATTCGGTCAAGCTATGCTGGGCGTCGACCGTTTCGGCCGGCAGCACCAGGAACTTTTCAAACAAACCGAATATGCCGGCGGTCTGTTCGTCGTTTCTGCCGGGGTGGCTATACGCCAGCGGAATATCCCTGGAGACGAACGTATTCAATACTTTCCACCAGGCTGCAGTCAGCAAACCGTTCAGCGATACGTCTTTGGAACGGGCTATATCGGCCAGGCTGCTGACAGTTTCGCGGGGCAGCGCAAAGCTTTGTGTTGTGCAGTCCGCCACCGCCCCGGCAAGGGGATCCTGCCCCGGGAGAGCGCCTGTCAGCGCTTTGCCGATACCGGACCAAAACCGGTAGCCGTCTGCGCTTTGCTCCAGGAATAACTCATGCTGCCATTCGCTGTAATCGAGATACTGAAGGGGTTCCTCTTCTTCCCTTGTGATCTCTGCGCCGGTGATCCATCCTTCCAGGTGGCGCAGCAGGTCGGCAAAACTCTGAAAATCGGAAAAAAACCTGGAACTGGAAACCAGCAAAAGGGATTGGGGGCCGCCCCAGTGAAAGCAATGGAAACGAATGCATTCCGGGCTGTCTGCATGGAAAGGCGCCCGGATCAGGTCCCGCAGGGATTTTCTGGCCTGTGATTCATCCGCTGTCCGGTGAAACCGGATCACTGTTTGCGGCGCATCCAGGATTTGCTGCAACGGGTATTTTGAGACCGGATTTTTCACAAGGGAAACGTGGAAATTTTCGGATTTTCTGACAAATTCCATCAGGCCGTCGGAAATGCTCTGCTGATCAATTGCTGTGTTGATGCTCACAGTCAAATGGTTCCCCGGGCCATTCAGGCCTTCCAGGTCAAATAACCGCTGTTGCTGCCTTGAAACCGGAAATCCGGCGAGAGATTGTTCGATCATTTCGGGATGGTGTCTGGGTTCAAATGGGTTCTGCGGTAAGCGCGCCTTGCATGGCAACCAGGATCTTCCTGCTTCCTGAATAGGGCTCCCGGCCATGGGAAGCCAGAAGGTTGTCGACCAGGAGCATATCGCCGGCCTGCCAGTCGAATTTCACTTTTGCCTGCCGGAATGTTGACCGGATCTTATCCAGAATGGCGGTATCCATAGGCTCGCCGTTATCCCAATACACATTCCTGGGCAGGTCTGCCTCCGGGATCATGGCCAGTTGGCCGGCCAGTTCTTCCGAAAGGTTGGAGATATGGAACAAATGGGCCTGGTTGAACCAGACCTTTTCGCGGGTCTCAGGGTGTGTAATGACGCCCGGGCAGGCTTCCCTGGTCCGGAGGTGTTCATCGTTCACCCACTCGAAATCAATATTGTGATCTGCGCAGAATGCTTCTACCGCCTGTTTGTCCGTGGTCCGGAATACGCTTGTCCAGGGCACGTCGATCCCCGGTTTGTAATTGCGGCAATAAACGATCTTTCGGCTTTCGAACAATTGGGTGATCTCCTGCCCCAGCATTTTATACATCTCCCGGCTGTCGGCTAAAGGCGTTTGCCCGCCCGACTCAGCCGGTTGGTGGCAATAGAACCACAAATAAGCGGGGTATTTGCCGGTATACGCCATTTCATTGTGCATTACAATTTCCTGGTCGGCCGGGTATTCGGTGCTCGTATAAATGCCCGCCTGCAGGTTGGTGCGCGGGGTGGAGCCGAAGTCATAATCCATCAGCTCCGGGTTCCAGGCCCGGACAACCTGATTAAATTCTTCAATGGATGTATTGGCGAACCCCCTGAACAATACAGCGCCGGAAGCATCGAGCTCGCGCTTGATGAGGGCTGCGTTCTCTGATAACCAAATCCTCAGGTCAAGTCCTGCGTATTCGGCCCGAAATACCAGCGGAAGTTTTTGTTCCTCCGAAAAAAAGAACCTTTTGACTCCTTTTTCATTGAGATCAGGCCGCTGCCTGGATCTTCTTTCTATTTTTTTGTTGACCGCACCGTCCATGTTTATGTCTTTTATGAGTTACCGGCTTCTTGTTTGCCAGAATGCATCGAATCGACCATGGATATGATCTTTTTGATGATGAAAATATTTCCTCCGGTTATGAAGTTGATGACAATCGCTGTATCGTATTTGGGCAGGTAAACGGCCTGAACCCCCCAGTATCCGGTGTGCATGTAGGCATCCGTCCCATAGATATTGATCAGCTCAATCCCCATCCGGTAGTCCTGTTTGGAAGGTTGTTGTCCCTCCGGGAATTTTGTTTTTTCCAGCATGGTGTCCAGGGTGGAAGGCTGTGAAAAGACCTTGCCGTTGAACAGTTGGTAGTAGAAGCGGGCGATATCGGAAGTGGTGGAAGCCAGTCCGCCGCCGCCGTACAGGTCGCAGGAAGGGTCCCAGTCGTAGATGTCCGCGTCATTGAGGTATTGATGCGCCCGGTCGGGAATGCCGGGAGGGGCTTCTTCGAGGGATTCCAGCCAGGTGTTGCTGAGCCCAAGCCGGGAAAAATCAAGTAGGTCCCTTATGCCGAGGGCCAAAGATTTATCCGTGAGCTTTTCTATGATTTCGCCCAATAGAATATACCCGGTATCCGAATAATGGAATTCCTTACCCGGTGGAGCGTAAGGTCTCCCCCACTCCATCGCGCCTTGCAGTTGTTCGGTCCGGGTCCACCTGTGCCCGGGGTCATTTTTGACTTTTGTGGCGTATACCTGGCTGCCCAGCGCGTAATCGAATAATCCGGAGGTGTGGGTCAGCAAATGCCGCACGGTAATGGCCTCCGGCTGATAACCCCCATTCGTCAGAATCCCGGCGTGTTCGGCGGAAATATATTTCGTAATGGGGTCATCCAGCGAAAGTTTCCCTTCCTCAAAAAGCCGCAATATGGATGCGGCGACAAAGGTTTTTGTTACGCTCGCGATCCGGAACGGCTGCTCAGGCCTCAATTCGGCGCCCGTTTTGATATCCGAAACACCCGACGCCCCGCTCCAGGAAAGGCCGAGGGCCGGCGATTCCAAATGGACCATCATCCCCTGAATCTGGTCATTGCCGGAAACAACTTCGTCAATGTATTGCCGGAGGGTTTCCTCCGGGGCCGATCCGCCGTTTTCCACATTCAAGGAATCACGGCAACTGAACAGGGAAACCAGTAACATGCACCCCAGCAACCGGCGGGCGCTTTTAACGATTAATTTCATAATCCAGGTTGTAAGATGGAATGGAAGAACGGCAGGCGTCCGATCGCGACTATTCCGCGCGACGTCTGCTTGTTTTTTTAATCAGCGGTTTGTCGTTATAGGGGGCGTCATTCCGGACCGGATCCGTTTCGGGGAGTTGGAAGGAAGACGGTTGTTGGTCAAAATGCCCGGCCAGATACCGGATACACGCCATAAATCCTTCAAACAGCAGCCTCGTTCTTCTTTCGGTGAAGAGGTCTTTGCTGCTTTCGAATATGAATTGCACTCCGCTTTTTGTCTTTACAAAATCAAATTTCAGGTCGTATCTGTTCAGGGTTATGTTGTCGTCAACGGGATTCATGACAATGTCGCCGGCCAGCTTTTCGTGGGCTTCCGTGTTGATCTCGGCGTTGTGGTAGACCACCCAGACGTCAAAAAGCGGGTTTCTGCCCTCTTCCCTGGTCTCGAGCATGTCAGCCACCAGTTCGTCAAATGGATAGAGCTGGTGGTCCTGGGCCCCTTCAGCCGCCTTGCCGACGGCATGCAGCAATTCGGAAAAACCGGAATCCGGATCGGCTTTTGCGTCAATCAGCAAGGTGTTGATGAATAACCCGATCAGGTTCTCCGTGTCCGGATGGACCCGGCCTGAAACGGGGGTGCCGACCACAATTCGCTCCTGTTTGCAGAGTTTGCTCAGGAAGAACACTACTGCCGTGGTGAAAAACACGAACAGGGTGGATCGCTCGGCTTCCAGGATGCCGGTAATTTGCGCTGTCAATTCCACGGGCAATTGGGTCCGGATCTCAATGCCGGCCGACGAACGCAGGCCCGGCCTTGGAAAATCGGTCGGCAGGTTTAACTGGGGTACGCCTTTGGGGAAACGCCCTTCCCAATACGCCTTCAGGGTGGCCCTTCTGGCAAATAATTCCTGGGTTAGCCAGGCGGTAAAATCTTTGTACTGAACCCGGAGCGGGGGCAATGCTGCCGGTATACCCGACCGGATTGACCGGTATATTTCCCCGATTTCCCCCACCAAGATATGCATCGACCATTCATCGCTGATAATATGGTGAATGTTGAAGATCAGCAGGTGTCTGAGGGGAGTGATCCGGATGATTTCCAGGTGGATGAGCGGAGGCCTTGACAGATCAAATTCGAATAACCCATTGGTGTCGGCCTCCTTCAGGGCCGCATGCTCAGGATCAGCCAGATTGCTGAAATCCCTGAAGGCAACCGGCAGCTGAATGGTCGCCGGATTAACTACCCGGGTCATCACCTCTCCGTCCACGGCATGAAAAGCCGTCCGCAAACTTTCCTGCCGTTCAAGGAGATGTCCGAAAGCGGCACTCAGGTCCTGGTAATCCAGGGGGCCGTCAATGATAAGGGCGCCCCGTAGGTTGTACCGGGTCTTGTCCTCACTCATCTCCTGCAGGATATAAAAGCGCTGCTGCGCCGGAGATGCCGGATAAAAAGCCTGCTCTTCCCTGACCGGGATCTCCGTGACCGCAGGGAGCTCACGCATGGCATAACGGCAAAGGCCTTCTATGGTCGGATGATTGAATACATCCTTGGGTTTGACGGCCAGCCCCAGCTCCTTCTGGATCCGGATGCTTAGTTGCATGGCCAGGATGGAGTCCCCGCCAAGGGTGAAGAAGTTGTCGGTGGCTGAAATCAACCGGGCCGTCGTTTTTGCAGGATCCCAGGCTTCGAGCGCCCCGATCTCGCCGATCCGGTTGCTGAGCACTTTCTCCCAGATGGCCGTCATGGTCCGTTCCAACGGGGTAACGGGTGAGCCGGACCGGACCTCATTGGCCTCCGGCCCGGCAGTTGATCCAGCCTTTTCTGATTCCTTTGAAGGCGTGATTTCCAGGGCGGGAGCGTCGGATTCAGCTGCGAATCGGGCCAGGATTTCCCGGTAAAGGTTGCCTGCCTGCCGGATATCAGCCCGGTCAATCGAAGCGGTCCGGTAGAAGATGCCGATATTGGCATGATCGCCCTTATTGTAAACCATAAAGTCAAACGGCGTATCGGTCATGGAGTAGCCTCCGATCCGCGAGGCAACCAACGCGAGGTCATCAGTTGGGTGGCCGCCAACCGGAAAATCAAAGTAGGCGAACAATACATCAAATGGGTGTTTCGCCCGATGGCCCTTCTCCGGTGCGGTTTTCAGGATCTTCACCAGCGACAGGGCGTCAAAACCCGATAGCTCCGCAAGCTTGTCGCTTACCTTCCTGATCAGTGCACGGGGATTTTCAGCCGGGTCCAGATCAACCCCGAATGGGACGGAGTTCAAAAAACACCCCAGCACTTTCTCTCCGTCTGCTTCCTCAAGGCGACCGTGGGTCAACAGGCCGAAGCCGGTTTTTTCAAGATTGCCGGTCCGGCTCAATAACCGGCAGAAGGCTGCCAGGTACACCGCTTTCAAACCGGCCCCGGACCTGGCGGCGATCTGCCGGACTGCCTGGTGCAGCGATTTCGGGATACTGAAGGCGTAATAGTCGCAGCCTTCTCTTTCCGCGTCGCTGCCGGTTTTGGCAAAAGGTGCGGGAGACGAGCGGAAACCGGCCATTTCCCCGGCCCAGAAGTCGAAATAAGTTTTATCCGAAGCAATCCGGCGCTGATGAAAGACATAATCCCGGTACAGGGATGCCGGCGTCGGTGAAGTTTCCTCTCCAAGATAGGCCCGCCGGAGCTCGGCCAGGAACGCGTGGTTGCTCCATCCGTCCAGAATGGCATGGTGGAAAGACCAGGCCACGCCGAATTCCGAAGGAGCGACCTGGAATACGGTCATCCTGAACAGTCCGGGCTGCGACAGGTCGAAGGGCAGTTCCCGGCGTTCTCGTTCCAGGTATTCCAGGATATGTTTGTTCCGGGCGCCGGAATCCAGGTGCTGATAATCCTCAAAATGGATTTTGGATGGGATATCGACCGAATGGTGTACCATCTGGAGCGGCATCGAAAAATCGGACAGATGGAAACTGGTCCGGAGGATCGGATGCCGCCGGACCAAAATGCCGAGGGATTCCTTCAGCCGGTCGAGATCAAGGGTTTTGGTCCTGAATTGGAAAAACGTTTGTTGGTGGTAGAGCCGATCCTCGTTCTCTTCCTGATAATGGTAGATCATTCCGAGTTGAATATCGCTCATAGGGTAATAATCCTCCCAATCCCCGGCTTTCAGGCCGGTCAAGGCGGGATCAATTGCCTCAAGGTTCTGCCTGAATAAGTCGATATCCAGGCCCGGGTCGTTATGGCGGTATTCTTCCGTGGTAATTTCCGTCTGGAAAAAGATGGCAAGTTGCTCAATGGTCTGGTACCGGAATACGGTCCGGGCCCGGAGTTTTAATCCAAGGGTGTCCCGGATCAGGGCCACCAGGCGGATTACCTTGATCGAATCTCCGCCGACAGCAAAAAATTTTTCTTCGATTCCGAACCGGTCATGCCCGAGCAATTCTTTCCAGATGGCCGCGATCCGGCGCTGGAGGTCGGTTTCCGGGCGCCTGAATTCACCGCCGGGCCGGGCCAAAACGGGAAGCGCAAGGAGGGCCTTTCTGTCGATTTTGCCGTTGCTGTTCAATGGAAAGCGTTCCAGAATCCGGATCTCGCCGGGGATCATGTATTCGGGGAGTTTTTGGCGCAGGTGATCCCTCAGGTCGTCTGGTGCGACAGGGTCGTTAGTCAGAACGAATGCCGCCAAGGCGGGCGCCGTATCTTTCCGGAGCAGGACGATGGCTTCTCCGACCTTTTTATGGCTTCTTAAGGCCAGCTCAACCTCTTTTAATTCTATCCGGAACCCGTTCAATTTGACCTGGTCATCCATTCTTCCCCGAAAAACCACATGGCCGTCCTCCAGCATGCAGACGAGATCGCCCGTTCTGTATAATTTTCCAGTCGCCTCATCTTCAAAAGGATTGTCGATGAATTTTTGACCGGTAAGCTCCGGCCGGTTCCAATATCCGGCTGCAATGCCTTTTCCTCCGATCCACAATTCGCCCGGCACGCCTGCACCGCAAATTTTGCCCTGCTCGTCGACAATATAACACACCGTATGGCCGAAGGGCTTGCCGATGGGCGCCGAATCGTATGCCTGGGTCAGGTCCACCGGAAACACCAATTTCCCGATGGTAGCTTCTGTGGGGCCGTAATGGTTGAATACCTGGATCTCCTTACCGGAGGCCTGCCTGATCTTCCGGAGGATATCACCGGTAAGCTCCTCCCCGCCAAAAATGATCGCTTTGCCGGGCAGCAAAATTCGTTGCCCGAACTCCAGCGCCTTCCAGTGAGCAGGAACGATCTTTATGCAGTCGATCTCGTGTTTCCTGAAATAATCGTGCAGGAAAGGCGGATCGCTGAGGTTATCTTTAGAGAACAGGTGGATTGCTCCGCCGGTGATCAAGGAGCCGAACAGGACCGTATTGCCGAGATCTGCCGTCATGGTCGACATCAACCCGAAGGACCTCCAACGCCGGATGTTGATTGCCGAATCCAGCCCGGAAAGGTAATCTGCGAGGTTGCCATGCGTGATCATTACTCCTTTGGGGGTTCCGGTCGAACCGGAGGTGTAAATGACGTAGGCGAGGTCTTCCGGATGAAAGACCTGCTGGGGCCGCGTCGGGGATTCCTGCGATATGACCGGCCATTCAGCCCGGATATCGATGATCCTGATTGGCCGGCCGGCGGGTACTTTGCCCAAAATATCCGGCCGGTCGGTGATGATTATCCCGGCGCCCGTATCCTGGACAATGCTGCGCATTCTTTCCGGGGGCAAAGCGGGATCCAAGGGCACATAAGCGCCTCCTGCCTTTAAAACGGCCAGGATGGCAACAACTGCGCTGCCAGGTGAATCTTCCAACAGGAGGAGTGCAAAATCGTTTTTGCGAAGTCCGTTCCGCATCAGGAAATGCGCCAGCCGGTTGGCGTCGCGGTGGAGTTCCCGGAAAGTCCGGGTTCCGGGTTCGGAAACAACAGCCACCTGATCCGGTTTTTGTCCGGCCTGGGCCTCCAGCATTTCCATAAGGGCAGGGCCGTTTGGCACAAGGCTCGACAGGCGGGAAACAGCCGGCATTTTAACGGCATTCGTTTTCCCGGTGGATTGCAGGCTTTCAAGCGGTCTTTCCGGATCCACCAGGCATTCTGCCATCAACCGGTCGAAACGGTCAGCGATCGCTTTGACCGAATCCGGCCTGAATAAAACAGGATCATAAATGATCTCAAGGGTGATCCTGCCGTCATGCTCGCTGAAATTGAAGGAAAGGTCGTATTTTCCGGTCAGTGGGGCCGTTTTTAGCGGTTGAATGCTGAGGTTTTCCAGCCTGAGGTCATCTTCGGGCCGGTTGTTCCAGGAAATATATACATCGAAAAGGGGCGAGGATGCCAGGTCCCGGTCAGGCGCAGCCTCTTTTACCATCAGGTGAAATGGATAATCCTGGTGGCTTAAGCCGTCCAGAAGGATTTCCCTGGTCCGGCAGGCCAATGACCGGAAGCCCTGATCCCGGTCAACATCGATGCGCAGCGGCAGCAGATTGATATAATAACCGACCTGGTCTTGCAATTCTTTCAGATTTCTGCCCAGTACGGAGGTGCCGAGCATTACCGGGTCACCCTCCTGAGCATACGGCGACAACAAGGCTGCTGTTCCGGCTGCAAGCAACATGAACGGCGTGAGGCCTTCAGTTTGGCAAAACGCGTAAATGCCGGCTGATCTTTGCCGGTCAAAATCCAGGGCATAGGCTGAGCCCCGGTAGGATTTTTCTGTGGGTTTTTCAGGGATGTCGACCGGTAAAGCCAATCGCGGGCTTTTACCCGACAACCGGTCTTTCCAGTACGCTCTGTGAGACTCCGCCAGCCCCTCCTCTATTTCAAGACGTTGCCGCAAGGCGAAATCCTTGTACTGCCTTTCCGGCTCAGGCAACCCCGGCTCTTCATTGTGCAAATAAGCGTTGTAGAACCGGATCAGCTCGCCGGTGATCACATCCAGAGACCACTCATCTGCAATAATGTGATGCAAATTGAAAAAGAGCAAATGGGCATCCTGCCCAGTCTTGATTACCCCGGCCCGGAACAGGGGCTCACTGGCCAGGTCAAAAGCATAAAGCTGTTCCCGCTTAATGATTTCAGACACCTCCTTGTCAATTTCCCGTCCGTTGGTCAGGTCGTCGCACAAAACTTCAAAGCCGGAGGATCCGGCATCGCGGATGACCTGGATGAGTTTGCCGGATTTGAGTTCAAAGTTGGTTCGGAGACTTTCGTGTCTTTCAACAATGCGGTTGAGGCTTTTGGTCAATCCTTCGGCGTTGAGCGGGCCGAGCAGCTCAAAGGCCCCGAAAATATTGAATGCGGGCAGGTCTTCCTCTATCTGGAGGAGGGTCCAAAGCCGCTCCTGCGCCAGGGATGCCGGATAATCGGCCGGGCGCGGGTCTGACGCCGTAAAAGCGGGAGCAGATGGTTTTTTAACTCCCCCGATCCATTCGGCCAGGGTGCTGATCCTGGGATGGGCAACCAGGTCCCGGAACGTAACCGGTATTCCGAATTCGGATTCCAGGTTCAGGCAGATCTGTATGCCTTTCAGGGATTGACCGCCGATCTCAAAGAAATGATGTTCCCGGTCGATTGCTTCGAGCCCCAGAACGGATTTCCAAACGGCAAGAACGCGGTTTTCCGTGGCGTTAACCGGTCCGTTGGGTTCCGGTTTGTTTTCTACCGGCAGATTCCCTTGCCGGACCAGGGCTTTCCTGTCGATTTTTCCGCTGCCGGTTCTGGGAAAACTGTCCATGACAATAAAGGCCGAAGGGACCATGTAGGCCGGAAGCTGACTGTTCAGAAAGGATTTCAGTTCAGCAGGCGTTACGTCCGATTCCGACAAGATATACCCCGCCAGGAACGGCGATTCGCCTTCTTTCAACAGGACAACGGCTTCCTGGACCTTTTCGTGCCTGACCAATGCGGTTTCAATTTCACCGAGTTCGATCCGGAATCCCCTCAATTTGATCTGGTGGTCCTTCCGACCCATATAGATCATATTTCCGTCGGGCTCCAATTTCCCCACATCGCCTGTCAGGTACAGTTTCTCACCCGGCCGGTATGGATGGTCGATGAATACCCTGTCCGTGAGTTCCGGCGCATTGTAGTATCCGGAGGAAAGGCCGGCGCCTCCTATGGCAATTTCGCCCTGGACGCCCAGCGGACATAACCTGCGGTACCGGTCCAAAACCAGCAATTCGGAATTGTAGACGGGTACGCCGATAGGGATCGTCGCATCCCCGGGACGGGTAAGGTATATGCTGGCATATACGGTTGCTTCGGTAGGACCGTAGAGGTTGTAGAGCAAAACCGGCCACATGCTGTGGTGCATGGCTGCAACCTGGGGCTTGAGCGCCTCCCCGGCTGCAATTATGCGTTTTAACGGAACCGCTGTGTTTGTCTTCTGCCGTGAAACAAAATCCTGGTACACCACCAGGGCGCTGGGAACATAACTGATCGAGGTGACGCCCTTTTCAATCATATACCGGTGCAACCCTTCCATGTCGTACCAAAACCGCTTGGGACAGCACACAAGCCTGGCGCCGAAGCAGAGGGTGAGGAAAAACTCCCAGACCGATACATCGAAGGTAAAGCTGGTTTTCTGAAGTACGATGTCATTGCGATCGAACCCAAGGGTCTCCCACATCCAGTTGATGGTGTTAAAAACGTTCCGGTGGCTTATCGCAACCCCTTTCGGAACGCCGGTGGACCCGGAGGTGAAAATGATGTAAGCGAGATCTTCACCCGTCAAACCGACCGGTTCCATTTCACCGGATAAAGCCTCACCAAGCCCGGCATCGTTTATTCCGGGAATTACCGTGACCTCCAGCGTGTTCAGGCAAGCATGGCGATCTGAATCCGACAGCACGGCAACGGGCCGGCAGGCATCGCAGATTTGCCGCACCCTTTCCTCGGGGTATTCCGGGTCAACGGGGACATATCCTCCGCCTGCCTTCAGAATGGCCATCAGGCCTGCCGTCATCCGGTAGCCCGGCTCGGCGGCAATGATGACGCGATCGCCTTTCCGGACCCCTTTCTTCAACCTCAGGAAATGAGCAAGCTGGTCAGTATAGCGGTCGAATTCGGCATAGGTGATGCGAATCGCCTCTTCTTCAACGGCAATTCGATCCTCCATTTCAGCCGCCATGCGGGAGAACAACCCAGGAAGACTGACGTTTTCAGGTATATCCGCGTATTTGCCGTGGAATTTTTCCAGCAGCAAAATCTTCTCCTCTTCCTTCAGGTAATCATGCTGCCAAAGCGGCTTTTGAGGATCCGCCAGGCATAATTCGAGCAATCTCCCAAAATGGCCCAATAGTCTTGAGATCTTTTCAGGCCCGAAAAGGCGGGTATCGTATTCTATCTCCAGGGTGATATCGCCTGCATTGGATTCTTCAAAATTGAAGGATAAATCGTATTTACTCGTCGTCTGCGGGGTGGGAAGCCTGCTTGCCGACAGCCCTTCCAAGGACAGCTCTGCCTGCAGGTTGTCATTGAGGGAAATATAAACATCAAAAAGCGGGGAATAACTTGGGTCGCGTTCCTTTTCAAATTCCTCCACGAGGAGGTCAAACGGATAATCCTGATGCGCCAACGCACCCAGGAGTGTCTCCCTGGAATAGGACAACAGGGATTCGAATCCGGTCTGGTCATCGACATCCATCACCAGCAAGACCAGGTTCACAAAAAATCCGACCTGGTTTTCCAGTTCACGGTGATGCCGTCCAAGTACGGGCGCGCCCATGGTGATTCTAGCACTGTGGGTATAGCGATTCAGCAAAGCAGCAACCCCTGCGGCCAGGATCATGAAAGGCGTTATGCGGTTTTCCTTCCCGCAGGTATAGAGCTTTTCACACAGTCCCCGGTCAAGGGCCAGGGTGGCGACCGCCCCATCATACGTTCTGCCGGACGGGCGGACAAGACAATCAGTGGGCAGATTCAGGCGCGGAATGCCTTCGTCCAGTCTGGACGCCCAGTACCTGCGATGCGGCTCCAGCGCACCCGAATTGATTTCCCTGCGTTGCCGGGCGGCAAAATCCTTGTATTGCCATTCCAGCGGGGCAAGCGGGTTATTGCCGCCGGCAACCGATGCATTGTACAGGACGCTCAATTCGTTCAACATCAGATTGAGCGACCAGGCATCCGCTGCGATATGGTGTATATTGAAATAAAGGATATGCTTTTCAGCGCCAAGCCTGATGACACCAGCTACAAACAAGGGACCATCGGCCAGATCAAACCTCCTGCGCTCTTCGGTTGCCAGGTGATGACCAAGTTCTTCCGCCTGGGCAGCATGGCCTGCAAGGTCCAGAACGGTCAGCTTGAAGTAAATAGCTGAAACCGGACGGATCTGTTGGATGAGCCGGCCTTCCTTCAGGGCAAAGGTGGTTCTCAGGCTTTCATGGCGAACCAGCAAGGCATTCAGGCTTTGTTCCAGGGCCGGGAAATTCAATGCTCCCTCCAGCTGGAATGCGCCAAACAGGTTGTAATGACTGCCTTCTTCGATCTTATCCAGGGTCCAGAGTCGCTGTTGGGCAGGCGACACCAGTAAATCCGGTTCCGCAGCCGGTGCGGCGGCATTCCCGCTTTCTGCCTGCTCCGCGCGGTTTTTGATGAGGCTCGTCAACTCGCGGATGGTCGGGTATTCTATCAACTCGGCCAGGCCGATCTCCCCGCCCAATTTTTCCTTGATGCGAAAGCAGACCTGCATGCCCTTGAGCGAGTGTCCGCCGATTTCGAAAAATACCTGATCCGGTTGGATATGATCAAGGCCGAGCACCTCTTTCCAGATGTCCGTAATCTGCTGCTCGATCAGGTCGTCCGTTGTCAATCCGCTTCCTGTTGTATGGGCCGGGGTTGCCGCAAGCGCCGGCCCTTGTTTCTCCGGAGAAAGGAGATCCGTAAGGACAGGAATATGGTCGACCCGGTAAATTTTCTCTGGAATAAAGCCTGCAGGAAGCTGTTTTTTCAAAAATGAACGCAGCTTTTCAACCGGCAAGTCATCACTTTGGTGGGGGCTGCCGTTGGATTTGTGTCCGGGCGCCTTTTTTCGAACGCTGTAAAAGGCAACCGGCTGGTTTTGCGCCTCGTCTGCACCGGACCAGACTACGATTGCGTTTCGCACCCCGGGATGGTCGAGTATGCTGTTTTTTATTTCCTGCAAATTTATCTGAAGGCCGTCGGCTGCGAACTGGTTTTGTTGCTCACCCAGGTATTGAAGCATGCCGCCGGAAGTCCATTTTGCCAATATTCCGGTAAGTACAAAGGCATTTTTGGCATTTTCATTTGTGTTTTCGGCAGGAAGCCATGGACCGGTAACGGCCAATTCTCCCCGGATCCCGGCGGGCAGGATGTTCAAATCCCGGTCTACCACCTTAAGGCGTCTGCAGGCGGAGGAGTCGGCTATGGAGATCCAATCCGCTGACAGGTCCGTGTCAGCCAAATTCCGGAGGGTTATGCTGCCAAAAACCTCAGGACTATCCAGCCCATATGACAATTGTATCACCTCCGTTTGGAGGAGTGAACGGACATGCTCTTTTCCGGGAGGTTCGCCCCATATCACCACCCGTTTTACGGATGGACAAAGGCTAATATCCAGGCTGGGGAGAAAAACGGAGGGCAGGCTTAATCCTGTAATTTGATGTTCTGCGATCAATTTTTCGAGAGATCCGGGGCTCAGGGCGGCCCGGTCCGGAAAAAAGACTCCCATTCCGGCTGCAAGCACGCTGCAGGTTTCATAAATCGCCCGATTCATTCTGCCCGAGGGTGAAATGAGGAAAAGGGATTGTTCCTCAGTGCCGCCGAC
Organism: uncultured Lewinella sp.; assembly: GCA_937873655.1. Classification (GTDB taxonomy): domain Bacteria; phylum Bacteroidota; class Bacteroidia; order Chitinophagales; family Saprospiraceae; genus JACJYC01. The sequence goes on from CALMYQ010000101.1 coordinate 91,146, forward strand.
CCCGATAAAATTTGTTGCGGACCTGGACAGCATATGGTGGCTAACTGTCCTGAATGACCGTTCTTTGCCCCGCTGACGATTCAAGGTCATTAAGGCGGGCTTGTCCGGGTGAACGGAGCGCAAGGGCGTACCACCGGATTTGGGAAGGTTTTCGACCTGAGTGTTCAGAGCGATCAGCCTCAAGCCCGGGTTTTGGGAAATTTGAGCGAACCGGGCGCTGTGCAAAAGCAAACAATGGGGTTTTGCCTTGTCAAGCAAAAACGCGAGGTCCGCCTCAGCAAGGCTGTTATCCACCGGTAAAAACACACCCCCTGCTTTCCAAACGCCCAACATGGCCACCGCCCATTCCGGAGAGGGGTCGTAAATTGCGGCGACAACGCCGTTTTCAGGCAGCTCAAAGCGTTGGATGAGGAGCCTGGCAAAACTATCGGATCTTTCTTCCAAATCCAGGAAAGTCAATGACCGCTCCACGGATACCAGCGCCCGGCGCTGCCCGGCAGGGCCTGCTGATTTTTTGTCGATAAGCTGCAGAAGCGGTTGAACTGGTTCATCTGCAATTACTTCCCGGTCGGCCCCGGTCTTTTTGACGGAGATGTTTCCAAGGTCAAACAGGTTCACATCCTTGAGCGGCAATTCAGGTTCCGCAGCCAGCCGGATAAGCGCTTCTTTGTACAATGCTAAAAACTGCCGGACAAAATCTTCTTCCAGGTACGCCGTTCTGTAATCACACTCAATTTGAAGTTCATCGCCGATGATCGACAGGTCGAATACCAAATCGAACTGCGTATTCAGGACCGGAGAAAAGTCAAGTTCCGTTTCTAATCCCGGGATCTCCGGCAATTGTATATTGGCATCCAGGTTGAAGGAGATCCGGAGGGTATTTCCGCCGGCGGTTCCGGTTTCTTCCTGGTAGCTGGCAAACGTTCCCGTTTGGTGTTCATAACTTTCAGGCAAAGCATTTTTTACCCGCTGCAGGTACGATAGCCACCCCGATTCGGGATCCAGTTCGTTCAGGACGGGCAGCATATCGGCACAAGACCCTACCATGAATTGCTCGGTGTCCATGGCCCGGCCGGCTGTAGGTACGCCGATCAGAAACTGCCTTTCTCCTCCCAGGCGATAGATCAGGAAAGTAAAAGCGCCGTAGAGCGTCATGAAGGACGTGCATCCTGCCTTTCTCCCAAGATCCGTCAATGGGCGGTAAACGGCAGCCGGCAGCCTTTCGCGGATCCTGCGGGCAGCGAATCCGAGGTCCCTTGCCCTGATTTTTGTTCCGGGCATAGCCGTTGGCCGGCGGGACCCTATCTTTTCCTGCCAAAATGCGATGTCTTTCCGGATGTCCTCTGCGTGGTCCGGGGCCAGCACCTTGTTTAGGTACCGGCTGAAGGGTACCGGCCGGTGCAAGGCAGCTTCATTGTCATCCCCCCCAATGCGGTAAATATCGCCAAGGTCTTTGGCGATCACACCCATTGACCAACCGTCGGCGATCAGGTGATGGGCGGTAAGGATCAGGTAGTTGGTTTGCGGACCAGCTTTCAACAGGGTTACCCGGAAAAGCGGTCCTTCCTCCACGTCAAAAGGCCTGTTGGTCTCTTCTTCAATTAACTTGGGAAGCGTTCCGTCCTCATTGGAACCTGCGGCGGATCTGAACGGAATCCTTATGCCGGGCAGGATTTCCTGAAATTCGCCGGATTGGTCAAACCTGATCCGCAGCGCCTCATGCCGGTCCGCCAATCGGCGGACAGCGGCCTCGAGGCGGGGCTCGTCCAGCGACCCGTCTATTTTCAACGTCATTCTGAGGTTGCAGGCGGTTGATGCGCCGGCATTTATCCCGGACAGGATGAAAAGCTGCTTTTGGACTGGGGTAAGCGGGAAACGGGATGTTGAAGATTCTCCCGGTTGAACGCTATTGGCTTCCGGAAAGAAACCGGCAGCCAGCATATCCAGGACCGTTTCCCTCACTTTCTGCATCAGTTCCCTGATATCCGCCTGGGAATGCGCTGTTGAAAGGAAGCATACCCTGCGTTCCCAGGTGAACACCCCTTTTTCCATTAGGGAATAGAAGAAAATATCCAATTCGATGGGCCGCAGCAGCATATTGTACCTGCCCTCGGATTTGAACCTGAACAGGGAGCCGTAGCGGACAACCTTCAACGGGACATTCAGGGACTGGAAGAAACGGTTCAATTCATCCGCCATTTCTCCGGTGAGCCGGTTAACCCTTTCCTGGAGCGAGGGGCCTTCTTCGAGCAATTTATCTGCTACGGCTTTGGCTGCGGCCAGGGTCAGGGGGTGTTTGCAGAACGTTCCGCCAAAGAATGTCTTCACGGACCGGGGGTAGCTCTGGTCCCCGAAGTCCCAGGGACCGCCGTCGATGGCGTCCATCACAACGGACTTGCCGGCAATCATGCCGATGGGCATGCCGCCACCGATGACCTTTCCGTAGGTGGTAAGATCCGCCCGAATCCCGGCAACAGCCTGGACACCTCCGGGGTGAACCCTGAAGCCGGTGATGATCTCGTCGAAGATCAGGACGATATTGCACTCGGTTGTCACGGCTCTTAATTCCTGCAAAAAATGCGGGTCGTATCCGTCCGGCTTCCGGCTCTGGACCGGCTCAACGAGCACTGCGGCAAGGTCGTCGCCCAATGCCCGGATTTTTTCAATGGCAGCAGGTTGCCCGTAGTCCAGCAGGATTACATCCCGGATCATGGCATCGGGGGTTCCCGGGCTGAGCGGAATCACACCGTCGCCTTCAGCATCCGCCTGTGCCAGATAACCGTCAAAGGTGCCGTGATAACATCCGTTGAACAGCACAATCTTGTTTCTGCCGGTCACTGCCCTGGCCATCCGGATGGCTGTCATAACGGCTTCCGTGCCGCTGTTCGTGAAGGTGACCCTGTCGTGGCCTGTCAGCCGGCAAACGGCTTCGGATACCTGGGTGGCCATCGAATGCTGGGCGGCGATTTCCTGACCCTGGTCGAGGGCGCCGGCGAGGGCGTCCCGGATGAACCGGGGGTTGTTGCCGAAAAAATTGACGCCGTACCCCATTCCGATATCGATGTACTCGTTGTCGTCGATGTCGGTGAACCGGCCTTCAAAAGCGTGCTTGAATACGATGGGATATAAAAACTCCTTGGTCGCGAGCCTGAAATCGATGGAATAAAGCCAATCGGCATGGTGTTTCCGGGCAGCTCCGGCATGCAGTTTGGAAGACTTTGTTTTTTGGGCATACCGAAATTGCAGCGCGTCGAAATAGCGTTGCTGGGATGCGGTCAACTGCCGTTCTTCCGACAGCTTATTGGCGGTTGCACTGTAGCGGGGGTCGACCTGGACGGACACCTGCGCTCCGGGCTTGTTTTCCCGCGATCGGGGTGATCCGCGCTCAACGGCTGTTGCACCCAGCAGCTCAAATTGTTTTTGCAAGGTGCGGTCGATCAGGTCAAGCTGGCGGCTGAACAGGTCGGACCATGTAGAATCCCCACCGTTCGGAACCGTCCGGAGGGCTGCATTTTCCCGGATCTCCGGATGCGGCGCCGGCGCTTCTGGGACAGCCCGGCTGCTGACATAGTCGGCCAGCTGCCTCAGGTTCCCGGTTTCGCCAAATAACTGGCGTACGGAGATTTCCACGCCGAACCGGCTGTTGATCTTGCGCACCAGTTCCAATAACATGATGGAGTCGGCGCCCAAACCGGTCAGCGGGGTTTCCGGGTCAATCGATTCGACCGGGATATGCAATACAGTTGAAGCCAGCTCCAGGATGGAATCCATGTCGGGTTGTACCATCGTTGTGCCGGGGTGATCATTTGCCTGTTTCCGGCCGTTTCCGGACATGGTTCTTTCCGGTTCGTTGCTGATCCAGTACCGGTCTTTTTCATAGGGCATAAAAGGCAATTTGATCCTGGGGAAAGCTGCTGAATCGCCGGTCACTTTGCTCCAGTTGACGGGGTTGGCGGGCTGCAATGCGGTTAATTTTCCGGCGAGTAAAAGGAGGTCTTTTCTGTCAGTGCCTTTTCCGGTCAGGGCAGGCAGTATCAAAGTCCCTTCCGGCAGGTTGGCATTCAAAGTGCCCTGCAGGTTGGATTTTGGTCCCAGTTCTATAAATAAGCCGTACTGATCTGCGGCCTTTTGAACAACCTCGCGGAAACGGACCGGTTCCCTGATATGCCTGATCCAATAGTTGGTATCGCCCATTTCTTCGCCAACCGCTGTTCCGGTCAGCGTCGACAGGATCGGAATCCGGGGGGCGCCGAAGTTCACTTCGCCGATGCCGTCCCGGAAAGGTTCCAGGATGGATTCGGTCATGGGAGAATGGAAAGCGTGGGAAACGTTCAACGCTTTAAACCGCAGCCCTTCCCGGCCGCAGAAGGACCGCAATTCGGCCATTGCAGCAGATTCGCCGGATAAAACGACACAGGCATCCGAATTATAGGCCGCAATTTCGGCCTGACTTCGCAGTTCCGGTAAAATGCCCTCCAGCTGCTTTTCATGAGCGAAAACGGCTGTCATCTCTCCGGGCTCCATGCCTTGCATCAATGCTCCGCGAAGGCAGAGCATGCGCAGGGCATCTTCCAGTTTCAGGATGCCCGAAATGCAGGCAGCAGCATATTCGCCGATACTGTGCCCGATGATGGCGTCGGGGTTCATTCCCCAGCCGAGCATCAGTTTTGCCAGGCTGTATTCAATTGCGAAAATGCCGGGTTGTGCAAACCGGGTCTGGTTGATCCGCTCCGCAGAAGGGCCGAAGAGACAATCGGGCAGATCAAAGGAATATTGTTTCAGGATACCGGCGCATTCATCAATGGTTGCCCTGAATTCGGGAATCGAATCATACAATTCACGGCCCATCCCCTCAAACTGACTCCCTTGTCCGGAGAATACCCAAACCGTTTTAGCCGGTTTTCCGGATATCTGTCTGATCAGGAAAGATTGCCCGTTACCGGTTTCCGGATAAGACCGCAGGGCTTTTTCTAAGTCAGCAAAATCCCGAGCGGCAATACCAAGGGTGACCTTTGAAATATCGCGGCAAAAGATGGTGTTCAGGCTTAGCGCCCGAAGTCCGGCTTCCCGGAGCTTGTCCCGACCGGCAAGGTACCGTTGTACCAATTGCCCGACCGCCGCCTCTGACCTGGCGGAAAGCAGGACAAGTGCCTCGCGGTCCGTTTTCCGGCGCTCAGCAGGAGCGCCAGCGGCAGGCGGGGTTTCAATGACCACATGGGCATTTGTTCCGCCAAAGCCGAAGGAACTCACGCCGGCAAACAGGGGGCGATTGGCCGGCAGGGCTGTTTTCTGTACCGGAATATCCAACCTGGAATCCGTCAGGTCAATCTCCTGGTTCAACCGGGCGTAGTTGACCTGGGGGGGTGCTGTACGGTGTTTCAGGCAGAGCACGGCCTTGATCAGCCCCGCAATGCCCGCGGCTGCTTCCAGGTGGCCGATATTGGCCTTTACGGAGGTGAGCCAACAGGTTGAAGGCTCTTTTGTATTTTCCGCTAAAACGGTTTTAAGGGCGTTCACCTCGATCGGGTCGCCCAACGGTGTCCCCGTACCGTGCGCTTCGAACAGGTCGATATCTCCGGGGGCCACTCCCGCGCCGGCCTGGGCCGTTTTGATCACCCGGGCCTGGGAAAGGCCGTTGGGCGCCGTAATTCCGTTGGTTTTGCCGTCCTGGTTGACGGCTGTTCCCCGGATCAGGGCGTGGATGTTGCAGTTTTCCTTTATGGCGTCTGCGGATCTTTTCAGGATAACCGCTCCGCATCCCTCTGACCGGACGTAGCCGTTTGCACCGGCATCGAAAGTATTGCAGCGGCCGGTAGGGGAAAGCATGCCCGCCTTTTCGAAGACAAGGGAAATATGGGGATTGAGCAGGACATTCACCCCGCCGACGATTGCTGTATCGATTTCTCCGGACTGCAGGTCTTTCACTGCACGGTGGACGGCAACGAGCGAGGAAGAACAGGCTGTATCAATGGCGATGGCCGGGCCCTTCAGGTCCAGCAGGTAGGAGATCCTGTTGGCGGCAATGCTCAGCGCGATGCCAGTTACGGCCTGTGGAGAGGATTCAGGACCGATTGAAACAGCCGCATAATCATTGCTGCTGATGCCTATATATACGCCGGTATTGGATCCCTTCAACGATGCGGTCAGGATGCCTGCGTCCTGCAGGGATTCCCAGGTCACCTCCAGGAGCAATCGCTGCTGGGGGTCAATATTGACGGCTTCCCGCGGAGAAATACCGAAAAACAACGGATCGAAAAGATCGATATCTTTCACTGTGCCGCCGAATCCCGCCGCCGTGCGGTTCCCTGAGATTTTCCACCTGTCATCGGGTATCTTGCCGGTAGCGCATACCCCGTTTTGGAGCAAATCCCAGAATTCGTCCGTATCATTCGCACCGGGAAAACGGCATCCCATGCCCACAATCGCTACCGGCTCCTGGTGATCTTTCTCCGGGATTCGGGGCTGTAAGGCCCTGTTCACGTCCTGGAACCCGTCTGCTGTCAGTTTTTCCGCCAGAGCGGCGGCTGTTGGATAGTTATAGAAGAGGGTTGGAGAGACCTGCCTGTCCAGTTTATCGGTCAATTTTTGCGCCAGCCGGGCTGCGAGCGCTGAATCCATGCCGTAAAAACTGAACGGTTCATCTGCCGACACATCGGGCACTGAGCAGATTTCTGCGACCTGCTCCATCAACCAGGTCCTGATTTTGCCGGAATCCTCAGCGGCGGATGAATCCGCAGGTTGACGGCCGGTGTCCTGCAATTCCAGGGGGTCTTCCCAGGTGAAGATACAGTCGATCTTTCCCGACCGGAAGCCGGTTCCGGACTCCAGGCGCATGATCTTCCCGCTGGTGGTCCGGGGCAGGACCCGGGGTTTGACCAGGTACAAGGCTGAAATTCTTACGCCGAATTCTTCGATGATCCTGGACCTGATCGTTTTCAACACTTCAGCGGGGTCCAGATTTTTAACGGCAGTCCGTTTGATCTCACAGGCAACGCCCACCTTTTCCTTTTCCCCTTCGGCATACGAAAAGGCGCAAACGCCGTTACTGCTGATCGCGGAATGGCTGGTTTCGATTATTTGCTCCAGGTCGGTCGGATAAAAATTCTGGCCGTTCAGTATGATCAGTTCCTTGATTCGCCCGGTCACATACAATTGGCTGTTATGCACAAAACCCAGGTCGCCGGTTTTGAGGTAAGACCGGTCGATTCCCTTGATTTTTGCCCCGAAAACGGCTGCTGTTGCCGCCGGATTGTTCCAATAGCCCGGGGATACATTTTTACCGGCCACCCAGATCTCGCCCAGCCCGCCGTCACCGACCGTTTTTCCGGTCGCCGGATCTACAATCCTGACATCCGTGAACTCATTCAAATAGCCGCAACCTACCACCTGGCCGGAAGATTCCCACTCCGGCCGGATAGCCGTATTTTTATCCCGGGGAACCACTTGGCCGTCCAGGACAGTGGGGCGAAGTCCTTTGGCGAGCGCCGTTACCATCAGGGTTGCTTCGGCGAGGCCGTATCCCGGGCAGAACGCGCTATCCTTCCAGCCATAAGGGCCAAAGGCGGCAGTAAACTGCTCCAGGGTCGAAGCGCGGATGAATTCCGATCCGTTGATGGCTACTACCCAGGAGGAGAGGTCGAGATCCTTCTTCTGTTCTTCCGGCAGGGTACAGCAGAGCTCATACCCGAAATTGGGCGCAACCGCATGGGTGCCTTTGTACCGGCTGATGGCGCGGAGCCATCTGGCGGGGTTCTGCACAAATGACAACGGCGGCATCAGGTAACCATGATAACCGCTGTAGACGGGCTGCAACAGGCCGTAAACCAGGCCCATGTCGTGGAAGAAAGGCAACCAGGAAACAGCCACGGAAGATTCGGTATGCTGAAAGGTCGCCTGGAAGGCAGCCAGGTTATCCATGATGTTGCCGTGGGTAACGATCGTGCCTTTGGGATTTCCGGTAGAACCGGAAGTATATTGGAGGTAAGCGATGGTATCATTGTCGACCGCCGGCGCCGGCAGAGGCTGTTCGCCGGCCATTCCGATCTGATCCGGAGCGGCAGTTTTGATGTGCTCAAATCCGGCAAGAAAATCAAGCGGCCGGTCGCTTTCCAGCAGATCCTGCGGCGCGAGGATCAGGGCAGGTTCGGCGCTTGACAGGATTGACCTGGTGCGGAAAAGGCGTTCTCTTTTTGTGGGAACGTTGCACGGAACGGCAATTGCGCCGCATTTCAGGCAGGCAAAAAAGGTGGTGATGAATTCCAATCCCTCCGGAAACAAAAGCAGTACCCTGTTTCCGGGCGTTACGATCTTTGCCAGTGATCCGGCCAATTGACCGGATCGGTCGTCCAATTCCCGGAAGGTAAGGGAACCGGCGGGCAAATCTCCCCCTTCCAGAAAGGTAAATACCTTACGGTCGGGTGTTTCAACACTTCGCTGAAAGAGCAGATCCAGAATTGATTTCATTGTAGGCGACTGGTGGGTTCTGCAGCGCAGGGCAAGGCGGTTATCAGGAGCCGGCAGGCGGGATTTCGGTTAATTTGCGGGCTCTTCAGCCGCGGAAGCGGCTTGTTCTTCGGGTTGCAGGTTTTTCAGTTTTTCTTCTTCGCTGAAAGTGATCTGGTAGTCGAGCTCCGAGAGGAGCTTTTCGGTGTTTTCCCGGAAGCTGAAATGATCGAAATGGCCGAGTTCCAACCAGGCTTTGTCCATATCGGCGCCCGGATGGAAACGCAGAAAGAAAATGGCCGCGCTGCGCCTGGTGAGGATGTTTTCGTAGGGCAGTTCCCATTCGGCGATGAGTCCATTCGTTTTCAGCCCTTCCAAGAGATCTTTGACTTCAATGATATCAGGTACGTGCATAGAGCGTCAGTTAGAATATAAGATGATTGTTATGGATGAAATTCGCTTTTAGCGATCTGTATCTCTGTTGCTGCCGGTTGCCAGGCGGTTGCCAGGTGAGCGCTGTAATTATTGCCGAAATGGAGCGGCGTCAAAAACCATTTTGCGGCCCCGATCCGCCCTTCAAGGCACAATTGGGCATCCTTGGCAAATTTGTAGGCGCTGATCTTCCTGCGGAGATCCGGAGGCAACCCCGGCAGAAAGGCATCAACTTCCCGGAATGATTCAGGGTCTTTCAATTCTGCGTATCGGATCAGCACCATATGTCCAGGGAAGCGTTAACAACTTGCAAGGTATTGCGATGGAATCTCAATGGACAGGGATTGTCTCAATCCTTCAATCGCGATCAGGAACCGGTTTTTCCCTTTTTCCTTTTGCAGGATCCCTTCGAGGCCGCAAAGCGGGCCTTTTGCGATCCTTATCCTTTGTCCCGCTGTAAAAAGGGGCTCTGCTTTTACGTCCTCGTGATCCCTGATCATTTTTCTGATCAGTTCGATTTCGTGATCTTTGACGGTAGCCAGTTCATTACCAAAGGATAGGAAGCGGGCCAGGCCATCAATATCCGCAACCTGGGACAACCTGCCCGGCGTGGTTCTTACAAAAACGTAGCAGGTGAAGAGCGGGAATTCAACTTCCTTGATCCGGTCGCTCCATTTGCTTTTGACTTTCCTCATCGGCAGATAAACCTCCAGGCCCTTATGTTGAAAACGGGAACTGACTTTTTTTTCCGATTTGTAATGAGTGTAGGCGACAAACCATTTCAAGTCATTCATTTACCTGACATTGAGTTAGCTATTTCCGGAAAAAAGGCCGGTTGGTCGGCGTTAATCACCTGGCACAGCTCCGCCACCTCAGTCCCATAATAACTTGTGACCAACTACCCAAACCCTTCATTTCAGTTACGACAATGAAAGGTTTGCTTTGTTTCTCTCAAAACCAAACCGGATACCAGGTGAATTCCATGGACAGGCGTAAGCGTGCCAGATCAGGGGAAATTCGCCGCAGACCGGTGCAACTGCAGCTTAAGTGTTTATTAAAAAGGTGGGTTATTTAAAAATGACTTTTATCAAAGTATTATTTTCCTGAATGTCATATTCTCCTTTTTGAATGGAGAAATCGACACTCTTTGACTGGGGCAGTGAATATTCAAAGTCTTCATCGACCAGAAACCGCTTGCACGAAAAGTAACGGTCGTAAGTACTCGATGTAATGGAGTGTTTCAGAAAATCCATCTCCACGTGGTTCTTGCAAAACACGGTGGCGATCGCGGTTGATTTTCGGTCCTGCGTTGTGGCCGACCCCAAGTCATCCAATTTTGCGGGGGTGATCCGGCAGATCCCGAAGTTTCTGCATTTCTTACTCACTACCCCGAATTCCACTTCAGCCAGAATTTGAAACTGAATCGTATATTCGCATTCAGCTGCAGCGGCAAATTTATTATTGGAAGGAGTCATACCAACTCGTTTTCACAAAGAACCGGCAGTTTTCATCAAAACGCAAGGACAATTTGCAAATAAAGGAGTAAAAAATGTCGGCAAAAATGCTGCATTTTAATACATAAAGTATTTATAATTAGTTTATTATTGTTTTATTCCAGGTGAAAAAAGTTTTCAAAATTACGTCGCGATTTTCAGGGAAATACCGCGGCCACACCTGGTCGTACAAATTGCTGAACGGTAAAAATGCATGGCGGTTTACCGGAGATTTTCCGAGAATTGGCCTTAAATTAGACCCACTAAAAATAAACCATAGGATTATGCACTTACGTCACCTGATGATCGCTTCTTTTTTCATCCTTGCTTTGATCACCGGCATCCGGGCCCAGGCCGATGTGGCAGATCTCAACAGCATGTCGACCCGCGGACTTTCCGATGTGGACGTGTCCGTCTTCAACCTGAACGAAAACACGACACTGGGAAGCCCGTTGCTGACGCCCGACTGGAAACCGGGGCACCTCATGCTGGTCGAACAGGATTCATTCGGCTATTCCGTGGATGTGAACCTGGATTTTTTCAAACAACAGTTGTACTTCCGGCTGACCAACGGCCATATCAATGTCATTACCACCAAATTTGTGAAAGCCGTGTTGGTTGACACCAGCGCCACCCAATCGCTCCTGTTCCGGGTCTTTCCCAAAGGAGATGTCGAAGGCGGCAAATCGGATGAACTTAATTTTTACCAGGTATTGTATGAAGGGCCTGAATATTCCCTGCTGAAGAGCTATGCCAAAACCTTTCTGAGGGCCGAGCCCGAGACACCCTACGGCACCAGCCGCACCTATAATGAATACAGGGAGAAAACCTTTTACTGGCTCAAAGTCGGCAATCAACCTTATGAGAAATTAAAATTGCAGGCCAAATCGGTTGAAAAAGCGCTGTCCGGAGAAAAGGCAAAAATAAAGGAATTGAAAGGCTGGAATACCTTTGACCTGGACACCGAGGATGGCGCTGCCAAACTGCTCAAACTGCTGGACAACGCCAAGTAATTCCTGTTCCGGAATTGTTTAGACTTCCAGCCCCAATTAACTGCAAATGACTAGTGGCGCCTTCCACTAGTTTGAAAAACAGGTTTTCGGAAGATTACCCCACCGATACCCTGCGCTTTTATCTATGGGATCACACCAAAGAACCGGTCTGGTTTGACGACTTTCAGGTGATCCGTCGACTGAAGCAGGGTCAGATTCCCTTTGTCCAACCCCCGTCGACGGGAAGGGAAACGCCCGTGATATACCGGGCCTGGTCACTCACCAGGAAGGCCGCTGCGGCCGCAAATTCCGAAGGCGAGCCGAATCGTTTCATGGGTATGGTTTCCGCGATAGAATTCATGTTTGGGTTCTGTGCGATGAGTTTTTCCAGCCGCTCGGTCAGGGTAAAGCCGGGCATCAGGTTATTGACAGTGACCCCATATGGACCTGCTTCATTGGCCAGGCTTTTCATAAAGCCCAGCAGGCCTGAACGGACGGCGTTGGAGGCGATCAGGTTGTCCACCGGTTGTTTGATGGCTACCGAGGTAATCATCAGGATGCTGCCGGATTTCTTCCGCTTCATCCCCGGCAACACCATTTTGATCACATCGGCTGCGCTGACAAAAAGGTTGTTGAAGAAGTCCTTCCAGTCATCCGGTCCGAATTGCTCAAACGGCCCGGAGGGCGGCCCGCCGGTGTTGGTGACCAGGATGTCGATATCGCCCCATTTTTCATTCGCTACGCGCACCAGCCGGATCCTGTCTTCCTGCTTGTTCAAGTCGCAGACCACGGCCAGGATATCGGTGTCGGTTTCTGAGGCTATTTCGGCTTTCGTTCGGGTCAGTACGGCTTCATCCCTGCCGCAGATTACGACCCGGGCGCCTTCCCGGGCCAGTTCGAGCGCAACACTTTTTCCCAGTCCCTTGCTGGATGCCAGCACCAGGGCTGTTTTGTTTTTCAATCCCAGATCCATACAGCATTATTTTTTGAGATAGTCGTCCGTTCCGTTGATCCAATCCTGACGCGGGGGCGCCCAGGTGTCGATTTCCTCTACATCGCCGATCATCAGGGCTGCGTGCGGCAGATTGCCCGGAATTACGATGGTTTCGCCGGCGTGAAGGTCCATGACCTGTTCCTTGCCGGCTCCAAACCAGAACCGCATGGTACCGGAAATGACCTCGGTAATCTGCTCGTTCTCGTGGCTGTGGAGCGGGACGAGAAACCCGTCCCTGAATTTCATTTTGGCGATCATGATCTTTTCCCCATAAATGATTCTTCTCGTCATTTGGGGATTGACCTGTTCTTCCGGCACTTCTGCCCAATTTATTTTCTGGATCATCTGACTCGGATTATTTCAGTTCAAGCATATACCATTCGATGTTCTCCACGTCCAGGTTGGTCCGCCTTCCTGTTTCTGCGGGGGCATAATTGGCGGCCAGGTAGTCGAGGATTTCCGCTTCGGCATCGCCCAGGTCCCAGAGCCCTTGCGTGGCTTGCATCCAGCGGATGGTCTCTTCCCAGCCTTCGCGCGTAGCTTTGTTCTGAGCGACCAGTTTACCGGAATGGCAGGCGGTGCAGTTTTTCCGAACGGTTTCGAACCCATCCGCGTAGATCAGGCCGGTCGCCAGGTGAATTCCGTCCTCTACCCTATTGTCCGTTGTGTCGGCGGCGACCACCGCCTGCGCGGGCATTTCTTCGCCGGCAGCAGCGGGTTCGCTCCCCCACCCCAGCGAACCGCCGAAACCCACATAAAGCAAAAGCAGGAAGGATAAAATGGAAACCAGGCCGGCAATCCAATTGAGCCGGCTGAGTTTTGCGAGTGTAGAATTTTTATCAAACTCCATTAAGGAATTGTAATTAATTCGATTAGATCATGAAACCTTAACTGCGATCCGATGACAGGCATTGTTCAGATAGCCCTTCGGATTCCACCCCGGCAACAGCATGGGTTGGGAGTTTCCTTGCGCATCGACGGCTCTTGCCCAGACTTCGTAGTAGCCCGAATCCGGAAAAGGGATCTCGGTCTCAAATTGTTGCCAGGCATTCCGGTTGGCCGGAGGGCTTACCTTGCAAGGTTCCCAGGTCCTGCCAAAATTGATGGAGTAAAATACGGACCTGACCGAAGTATCCCCGGCCCAGGCGTGGCCGCGGAGGGGCATTTTCTGCCCTTTTCTGATCGTTGCGCCGGTTTTGGGGTAAGCGATCACCGATTTGACAGGCATGCTTTCGATGATGCACATGTCCTGGTCTTCCACTTTGGCGCCCGGGGCAACCGGATGACAGGGAACCCGATAAGAGTCGCCGCCCATTTTAGGGCCGTCGTGGACGATATTGCGCACAGCGATCCGGGACAGCCATTTGCCGGAGCAGGAGGCCGGCCAGCCGCCGAATACCAGCCGGAGCGGAAATCCGTTCAGCAGGGGGATGTCCTTGCCGTTCATGGCCCAGGCGATCAGGCTTTCGTCTTCCAGGGCTTTTGACATGGGTACGCCCCTCGAAATGGAGGGCTCGTCGCCGCCGTTGAGGTGGCTATCCTTACCGTAATATCCGATGTAAACGGCGTCGCTTTTGATGCCCGCGTCGTTCAGGACATCCTTGAGCCGGACGCCCGTCCAGGCCGCACAGCCTACAGCGCCGACGCTCCATTGATTGCCGTGGGCGGGCGGGTTAAATTCCTTGCGGCCGTTCCCTGCGCATTCCAGGACCAATTGGAAGGTATGGTGCTGGAACTTCGATTTCAACTCCTGAAGCGTGTAGGTCTTTTTTTGTTTCACCGATTCGCCATCGATGGTGAGCGTCCAGGTCTTCAGGTCGATGCTCTCCTTTTTCGGGGGGAGGCCGTTGTTTCTTACAAAGAATTTATCGTTGGGAGTAAGCGGGTCATCCAGGAGGTGGGGCGGCGTTTCGGCGTTGACCGGCCGGTCGCCGAGCACGATGAGGCCCGGATGTTTTTCCGGAAGATCCGGGGCAAAAAGCCCGGTTGAAGGCCAGACCGGCAAATTCGGCGCGATGCTTGCACCAAGGGAAAAGAAAGCACTTTGGCGAATAAAATCCCGCCTGGATCTGGTTGGTTGTTTTCGTTTCATTCCGGAACTGGATGTGCTATGATCCCGGCAAATATAATATTTCAAGGTTAAAGTCAAAAGGATAAAGGTTAAAGGTTAAAGGTTAAAGGATGACCTTTAACCTTTAACCTTGTTTTCAATACCCCGGGTTCTGCGTCAGGGTGCCCTGGCTCAGGTCGATGTCCTTTTGCGGGATGGGCCAGAGTTCGTTCTTGTTGGCCACGAAATTCTTACCGACCGCCTGCATCACCTGCGCTACCCTGCCCTGCCGGCAAAGGTCGAACCAGCGCTGTTGTTCCAGGGCCAGTTCCACGCGGCGTTCGTTCCAGATCCTGGTGCGCAGTTGATCTTTGTTGGTCACGGTCACATCCGGAAGGATATTCGGGTTGTTCTTGCGGGCGCGGGCCCGGACCATGTTGATGTAGACCAGGGCCTGAGCCGGTTTGTCATTCTCATTCAGGGCTTCAGCGGCCATCAGCAGGACATCTGCATACCGGATCAGGCGGATATTGCCGTTGCCGTTGCCGTTGCCGCCGGGGTGTTGGGGCACCCATGCCTTCTGGTTGTAGCGCTCCCCGATGATATCCGGGTTGTCATGGACAACGTCGGAGCCGTCGGGCAGGATCTCGCCTACGTACAGGATCGTGGCATCGCGCCGCGGGTCGCCGGGCTCATAGGCGGCTACAAGATTGTCGGAAGGCCGGTTGAATCCCCATCCTAAATTCGGGGTGCCGCGGACGCCCTGTACCTCGTTGTACTGGCTGCCGCCGCCGCCGGCATCAAAAGCCGCCGCCTGGACCTCAAAAATGCTCTCCGAGGAATTTTCGCCGATGGGTTGGAATAGTTTTCCATAGTCGGGATAAAGTGCATACAAACCGGAATTGATCACATCGAGCGCATATTTTTCCGCGTTGACATAATCCTTTTCGGTGAGGTAAACCTTGGCCAGCAGGCTCTGAGCAGCGCCTTTCGTTGCCCTGCCCAGGTCGGCGGATGCGTACTTGGCCGGAAGGCCTGCAATCGCATCAAGCAGGTCTTGTTCGATCTGGGCGTAGACCTCGGCCACGGGCCTTCTTTCCTGGAGGAATTCATCGGCGCCAAGGGTTCTGGTGATCAGCGGAATGTCGCCGAACCAACGCACCAGATTGAAATAGAAATAGGCCCTGAGGAATTTGCATTCGCCCATGAGGCGGGTTTTAAGGTTGGCGTCCATTTCGATGTCCGGGATATTGTCCAGCGCCAGGTTGGCCCGGTAGATCCCGGTGTAGTACCCGCCCCAAACGGTTTGAGGCGCCAGGTTGGAGGGGGTATGGGTGAAATCGTCCAGCTCCTGGAGGAAAAACGCATCGGCGGGGAAAGACCCTTTGTCGGCGTCGTCGGACGCTATGTCCGTCAATCCGATATAACTGAAGACGTGGACTTCCCAGCTGCGCAGCATATTATACACCGCGTTGGTGGCCAGTACGGCGTGTTCTTCCGTCTGGAAAAAGTTTTCCTGGGTGATGACTACTTTTGGTTTGCGGTCGAAAACCTCTTCAGCGCAACCGGAGAACCCGAGTGCGATGAGGGTCAACGCGATGGAGGTAAGGTATTTTGAGCTCATAATGATCTGGTTGAGGGTGCGAAAGCGCTTAAAATGATAAATTGATTCCCGCCAAAAAAGTTTTGGCAATCGGATAAGTTCCTGTATCGATGCCGACATCAAACACATTGGCATTGTACAATTCGGGTGTAAAACCGGAGAATCGCTGCCAGGTGTAGGGATTGGTGGCGCTGACATAAACCCTCAGGTTGGAAAAATTCACCTTGCGCAAAACCGATTGCGGCAAGGTATATCCGATCTGGATGGTCCGAAGACGGAGGAAATCGCCGTCTTCCAGGAACCGTTCGGAGAATTCGTAGTTGATCCCTGAGGTGGTGACCCTTGGTTCCGTATTACTGGTGCCTTCGCCGTGCCAGCGGTCGAGGTAGACGGATTCGAAATTGTACAAACCGAAACGGCCCATTCGTTTGGCATTCACGAGCTCATTGCCGGCCTGACCGTTGAATTCCACTGAAAGGTCGATGCCTGCGAATTCGAGTCCGGCGGAGAAGCTGTAGATAACATCCGGGGTCGGATTTCCGATCAGGGTCCGGTCGTCGGGGGTTATCACCCCATCCCCGTTGGTGTCGTGGAAGCGGAGATCCCCGACCACCTGGGTACCCAGTTTGGGATATTGGGAAAGTTCTCCTTCATTCTGGAAAACGCCGTCGAGCTGATAGCCGTAGAAAGCGCCTACCGGCCAGCCTGCGCGGGAGTTGGTCGCCAACTGGCCGCCCGGAAGGCCGCCGCCACCGAAGAGGTCGCTGCCTTGCCCGTCTACGCGCAATACTTCATTGTCGAGCAGCGAGATCACGGCGCCCAGGTTGTAGCTCAATTTATTGGTCAGGCGCTGCTGCCACTTGAGGTCGAAATCAAAACCGGTATTCTGGATCTTGGCGGTATTCTGCGCCGGTGCGTTGGCGCCCAGGTAGGCCGGAATGGGCGTTTCGTACAATACGCCGTCCGATACCCGGTGGAAATAATCGACTTCGGCCTGGAATTTGTTGTCGAACAAACCGATCTCCAAGCCGACGTCGGCCTGGGTGGTCTCTTCCCATCGGAGGTCAGGGTTCGACAATTTGGTGATGGTGGCCCCGTTGTTGAGGGTCTCATTCGGACCGAATACGGCGCCCTGGTTCAAGGTCACCAGAGAGGTGTACTCGTAATCGCCGATCCGGTCGTTACCGGTCCGGCCCCAGCTGGCGCGCAGTTTCAGGCGGCTGAGGAAGGGGATATCGGAGATAAAGGGTTCGTTGGTGATGTTCCATCCCAACGCTACGGACGGGAAGAAACCGTAGCGGTTGTTCTTGCCGAAGCGCGTAGAGCCGTCCACCCTGGAGGAGAACGTGAACAGATACCGGTCCATGAGCGTATAATTGGCCCGGAACAGGTAGGAGATCATGGCCCAGTCGCCGCCTACATTGTTGTAGTTGGATTCGGTGCCCTGCTCGCCGGCGCTGAGGTAGCGCAGTTCCTGGGATTCATCCACGTAATTGCGCCTGGAGCCGCCCAGGAATTCCGCAAAGTTGTCCTGTACGGTGATCCCCGCTACGGCATTCAGGCGATGTGCGCCCCATTCGCCGGCGTAGGCCAGGGTATTTTCCCAGAGCCAGTTGCGGGACCTTGTCGAACGAACATTCAGGACGTTCTGGGTACTTTGCTGGATAGCGGAGACGTAGTAAATCGGCACGAAGGACTTGCCATCGGAGTACAGAAAATCGAGGCCGATATTGGACCTGAAGGTGAAGCCGTTCAGGAATTTGACGTCCATATAGGTATTCCCGATGGCGCGGTATCCGTTCTGGTAGTTGTCGTTGTAAAAAATGCTGGCTTCCACGTTGGCGGAAGAAGAATAAATCGAGGCGTCCCCGAAATTGCCGAGTGAATCCCGGACCGGCGTGAGGGGGTCGGCGCGAAGAGCGGAGTTCAGCACCCCGGCGCCGATCTTTTGGTTGGTGTACACGATCGCCAGATTGTGACCGATCTTCAGGTAGGGCTTAAGCTGGTAGTCGTTGTTGAGCCGGAGGGTAAAGCGCTGAAAGTCCGATCCGCGGATGATCCCGTCCTGCTGGTAATAATTGGCGCTGATGTTGTAGGCCATTTTCTGCGAACCGCCGGAAAAGCTCATTTGATAATTCTGGGTCGGCGCGGTCTGGAAAATGACATCCTGCCAGTCGGTGCCTTCTCCGAAGATGGCGGGATCCTCGAACGGCGCTTTGCGGCCTTCGTTCACGGAAAGTTCGTTGGCGAGGGTGGCGTACTCCGCGCCGTTGGTGAGGTCGATCTTTTTAATGACGTTCTGGAAACCCCGGTAAGCCGAAACGCTTACCTGGGCATCCTGATCAAAACTGCCCCGTTTGGTGGTCACGATAATGACGCCGTTCGCGCCACGGGCGCCGTAGATGGCGGTGGCCGAAGCGTCTTTCAGGACGGATACGTTTTCAACGTCCTGGGGATTGACGAAAGTGATGTCGTTGACGATCATACCGTCAACCACAAATAACGGATCAGCGCCCCGGAAAGAGCCCACCCCGCGTACGCGGATGATGGCGTCGGCGCCGGGCTCGCCGGAAGCAGGCGTCACCTGCACGCCGGATACTTTCCCCTGCAGGGCCTGACTCAGGGAAGCCGTGGGTATCTTAGCGATATCCCCGGATTCCACCCTGGCAACAGAACCGGTCAAATCGCTCTTGCGGGTGACGCCGTAACCGACGACCACCACTTCGTTCAGCAATTCCGATTCCAGTTCAAGGTCGACGTTGACGGTTGTTCTGCCGGCCAGCGGCTCTTCTTTGGTCACATATCCGACATAGGAAAAAACGAGCGTATCGTTGGCGTTCGCCACTTCAAGCGTAAAATCCCCGTCGATGCCGGAAATGGCGCCGAGCGTAGTGCCCTTGACCTGAATGTTTACCCCGATGAGCGGTCCTTCGGCCGAATTCACGACACCCGAAACGGTTCGTTGGGCAAACACCAGCGCCGGCAACATCGTTACTATTGCAGCTAGTGTAATTATGTTTTTCATATTCAATAGTTTGTGTAAGCTGGATAAAGAAAATTTATATCTGAATCAATAGGAGTTTCCGTATTTCCAATCGGCGCCGGGCCTTGGATACAGGGTCGGTTTCAGGGGAATGGCCAGGCCTTTTGTTTTTTCCAGCCAGTCGAACAGCGCCTGATTCATTTCCTTGATCTTGTCCTGATAAGCCGGGTCGGCAATCAGGTTATTGGCTTCCCAGGGATCGGCTTCCAGGTCGAAAAACTCGTTGGTATCCCAAATGCCCTGGTACCGGATGAACTTGTAGCGATCCGTCCTCACCGCGTGCATCGACGGGGTTTGCGGGAAGGGGCGCTCCCAGTAGTATTCATAAAAGATCATCTTCCGCCAGTCGTCAACCTTTTTGCCCTGCAACAGCGGGAAGAACGACCTGCCCTGCAAGTAGGAAGGGATGGGTACGCCGGCGATATCCAGAATGGTCGGTGCGATATCGATATTCTGGATCAATTCCTTTACGGGGGCCGCCTTTACAATTCCGGGGCCATAGACAAGCAGCGGAACCTTCATAGATTCCTCGTAGGCGTGGCGCTTATCGATCAGCCCGTGCTCACCGAAGGAAAAACCGTTGTCTCCCATATAGAATACGACGGTATTTTTCAGCAAATCGTTGGCGCGGAGGTAGTCCAATACCTGTCCGATACTTTCATCTATACCCAGAAGCGTTTCGAGGTATCGCCTGTAAAAATCGTCAAATGCAATATCACCGTTGTACATGTAGTCAACCCCATGCCAGCTTCCGCGCTGGGCTTTGACCCAGTTGGGGACCGATTCATACCGGTATGGCGTCCGCCTCGCCTTGGCCAGGACTGCCTGTGTCGGTACGGGTGCGGTTACACTCTTGTAATTGAACGGCTCCGTTTCCGGCGGATACATGGTGGGGGGGTAATTGATCGGCTGACCGGCGTATCGCCCGCGGTGGCGCGGCGACGGCAAAAATTCAGCGTGCACCGCTTTGTGCGAAAGGTAGAGGAAAAACGGCTTTTCCTTTTTGCGGTTTTGCAACCAGTCCAGCGCGTGGTGGGTCAGCACATCCGTTATATAAGCGCTGTCTCCGTAGACGACCTGTTTCCCGTCCACATTCAGGGTCGGATTGTAGTATTGGCCCTGGCCTTTAAAACTCACCCAGTGATCAAATCCGGGGCGAGGTTCGTCGTCGCCGTGTCCCATATGCCATTTACCTACAAATGCCGTCTGGTAGCCGCCTTTTTGCAGGTAGGCCGGAAAATAGACCAGGCTGGAATCGGCCGGCGCGTCATTGTCCACAACCTTGTGTACGTGTGAATAAAGTCCGGTCAGGATACTGGCCCGGCTAGGCGAACACAGGGAGGTGGTCACAAAGGCGTTCGGGCAATGGGCCCCTTCCCGGGCCATTTTGTCCATATTGGGTGTTTCCAGCCCGGGCACTTTACCGGTGAACCCCATGAAGTCATACCGGTGATCATCGCTAAGAATGAAGATCACATTCAATTTGCCTCCCGGCTTCTGCGCTCCCGCTGCCGGCATGCCCATCAAAATGCCGGCGCTCCAAATCGCAATCCACGTGAGTAAACGGGTAATGTTTTTCTTCATAACAGATTTTATTTGGTCTCGTTGTCCTCCAGCCAGCCTCCGGTGAAGCCGGCAGATTTCAACCCGTTCCGAATATAGGGGTTTTTCTTCATCGTTTCCCAGACCAGGCCGGAAAGGTAGTTTTCCGATTGGATCAGGATCGGCCCCTGGTCAATGCCCAGGTAGTCGTCGTCGAACCATCCGTTTTCGCAGCCTTCACAAAAGGTGTAACTCCGGTTGAAGGCATCCTTGAAGCCGTATTCGCCGACCAGGTCGTTGTAATAGGCATTCCACAGATGCTCCAGAACGGGCAGGCAGATCTCCGGTGCGAATGCGACCGAGCCGCCGGCGGCCGTGGGGGCAATGGTGCCGTCGTCCACAATGTGCAGGGATGAGGCGCCTCTGGCTGAATACTCCATAAACCTGATGGTATCGGCTTTCCATTCCCGGGCCTCCCATTTGGGGCCGTCGCAGGCCGTCAATCCCCATTCATCGGGGCCGTACCCTTCAAATTTGCCGGGGTTTTCCAGGCAGTAGGCCCGGTTGGCGATCGTGGCGCGCCTTGAATTCTCAAAATAGTCGATCCCTTTTTCACGCATGTACGGGTCGGCTATACCCTTGAAATCGATATACATCTGACTGTACTGGTGTCCGAACAAGGGCGAAAAATTGACGTGTTCTTCCCCCTGAAAGCCGGCCCATTGGTACGATTCGCACCATTTGGCCCATGACTCCGCCGGGATCGGATGAGTTGGCGAGCCGATGGCCAATACCAGCAGGATCATGGCTTCGTTGTACCCGCTCCACTCGGCTTTGATGTACCCTTTTTCCGGATGCCAGCCCATGCTCAGCAGGCCGCGTTCATTCAAAGCCCAGTCCCATTCCACACGCCGGTAGAGCGCATCGGCAACAGTGCGGATCTCCTGTTCGGTTTCATTGTCCTGGTCAAAATACGATTGAGCGGACAGGACGCCTGCCATCAGCAATCCCGTATCGATGGTAGACAACTCCACTTCCTTGAACCGTTTGGCGTCTCCGGGGTTCAGAAAATGGTAGAACAGGCCTTTGTAGCCGCTGATGCCGGTCGCTTCCGGCCCTTGCGGCAGGTTCCAAAGCACTTTCAACGTATTCAATACCCTGCCGGCAGCTTCCTCCCGGCTGATAAAACCCTTTTCGGCGCCAATGCAATAGGCTGTAAGGCCGAAACCAGTTGCCGCGATGCTGGAAAAATTGTTTCTGGGGTAGCGGTCCGGAACCTGATAATTCTGTTTGTCCGCCAGGTCCCAGAAAAAATGGAAAGTCCGCTTTTGGAGCTCCTCCAGTGAGTATGGGACCGATGCGGGTTCGTCGGAGACCGCGGTTTTTTGCGAACAAGCTGAAAAAAACAGGAATCCCGTGCAAATCAATACACGCGCAAAACCTTTCATACCGCGTCGTTAATGTGAAGAAATAAATATCCAACCACCGGATACCGGAAAGCCTCTGTTACAGGCAGAGGAGATGGAGTAACAGGCGGTCACCTGTTACCCCATCTTCAATGATGTCGTGTTGGAAACCGGGAGAAACCGGCTCCGGACTATTTAACGCTTAACAAACTTCGCGTTGCCGATCAGTTGTCCCTGACGGTCGTAGGCCGAGAGGAAGTAAACACCCTGGGCCAGGTCGCTGACGTCGATGGTGTTCACACCGGAATTCACGGTCTGGATCGTACCCAGGTTCTGGCCGAAGGCATTGTGCACCCGGAACAGTTGGGCGTCACCGCTTTCAATGGTCAGAATGCCTGAAACCGGGTTGGGTGATATCTTCAGTTGCGCCACCTCGACCGGGTTGAAGACGCCTACCGTACCGCAGCTGGCGCCGCCTACGGAAATATCGTCAAAATAATACGTCTTCGTTTCTGTCGGGATGTTCTCAATGTCAAATATCAGGGTGATCCGGCCGTAGAGGGCGTTATCGGGCAATGCCGAGAAGTCCCAGGTCAGGTTCTGCCATTGGTTCGGCGTGTTGTAATCCACGTTGTTGTCGCCGGAACCCGGGGCGCCGTCGATGCCGCCTTCCATCTTCATGGTCACTTTGGCCGCGTGATCCATCCAGACCTTCATGGTCACGGTCTTGTTGCCTGGCGCCATAAGGATCGGAGCGGGTGGATCGGCGTACATACCGGCGAAAGTAGAACCGTCTGTTGCCTCAAGGAATACGCCTACCGTTCCGGATTCGTTGACGGCGTCCGGCGCCGGGTTGGAAACGGTCGTGAATTCGGTATCAGTGAGTATGCCGTTGGCAAAGTATTTCCAGTTGAGCAGGGACAGGTCTATGGTCTCGAAATTGGACACGCACGCGGTATACGGCGCCGGTTTCCAGGAAACATCATCGATGTAGTAAACATCGCTTTCCGTGTGGTCGACACCAGCGTTGAAGAAAATGGCCAGGCGGGTGTGATCTACAGCCGCTTCACCGCTGAAATCGATCCGGTATTTCACCCAGCCGTTGGCCGAGGTTACGTCCGTGAAAACTTCTTTGGCCGGGCCGGTACCGCCTTCCAGTTTGAAGAGCAGGGGCACTACTTTCGGCGAGTAGATCAGGACTTCCAGTTGGTTGTAGAAAGAAAGGTCCATGCTGCTGCCGTAGTCATAGACCAGGGCTGACCAGGCATCCGCAGGATCGGTGTATTTGCCGACATTGTCCAGCGGATCGGGATTCAGGCCGCCCGGGTTCGGGTTCTTGACCACTTCGATCTGGTTGGCGCCGGCGGTAATACCGACATTGCGCTGGCAGTCGAAGTCGTCTACGATA
Source organism: uncultured Lewinella sp. (assembly GCA_937873655.1). GTDB lineage: Bacteria > Bacteroidota > Bacteroidia > Chitinophagales > Saprospiraceae > JACJYC01. Next base: position 114,551 of record CALMYQ010000101.1, read on the forward strand.
TTGGTGATGGGCTCCACATCTGCGCATGGGTCGACGGTTTCGACACCCTGGCTGAGGTTGTCAAAGTACCAGACATCCGTCGATGCCAGGTCCGGGTCGAAGGAGATCTCAACCCGTTCGAAATCGGTGATGGTGGTGAAATCCACAAAGTTAAAGTTGAGCTGTACCCATTCACCGGTTGCCGGGATCGGCTGGGAAACGCTTTTCAGGCCCTGGCTCGGGCTGAACAGTTTCAGCACCAGCTCGTTGGCGCCGTCGGGAGCCCATACCTGGAGGTTCATCTGCGGGAAGGCTGCGATTGAGAAATCCACCGGCAGAGTAGCTTTCAGGCCGCCGAGCGCGGAAGAGCCTTTGGTGTATTTACCGACCGTCGGAGAGTCGTTCACGTCATTCGGCGCCGGGTTGGCCAGGGCCCCGCCGAATGTGCCGAAAATGGCTTCATCGCCCAGGGATTCCCAGAACATTTTGGGTGTAGGTTCAAAATCTTCCAGGGAAGCTGCTGTCGGCGGCGAATCGAACCGCAGGTCATCCATATAATAGATGTCGCCGACTTCGGCATTTTGTCCGGCGTTGAAGAACAAGACCAGGTTTTTGTAGCTGGCCCCGACCTGCGCCGTAAAGTCAACTTCATATTCCACCCATTTATTCAACTCGGTTATGGCTACCGGAACCTCAATGGCGGGAGAGGAGCCAGCCTCCATTTTCAGGAGCAGGTTGCCCGCTTTAGGCGCCCATACTTTGACCTTGAGGATACTGGCGCCTTCTTTCAGTGGGAATTTATCCGGCGAGTTCCAGTTGTACACCAGAGCATGAAAAGCGCCGAGCGTATCCCGGTAGCGCCCGACCATGTCGCTGGTGTTGATGCCGGACGGGTCCGGGTTGGCCACAGCCGTCAGGTCGTAATAACCCGGGTTGCCGACCGTGCCGTTGCGCTGGCACTCAAAGTCGTCAACGATGCTCAGATCGGGTACCGTACCCGCGCAGGCGTCCGCCGGATAAGCTACGATATTGTCAAACAGGTAGGTATCACCGCTGTCGGCCACCCCGGGATCGAAGAACAGGATGATCTTGGTGATGGTCGTGAATGCGGCAGCGCTGCTGAAGTCAAAGTCGTATTCGATCCACTTGTTCGTTACGGCGATGTTCTTGGTCAGTTCCTTGGCCTCGCCGGTCCCTTCCAGTTTAAGGATGAATTGGGTGGCGACCGGTGAATTCACCTGAATTTTGAAGTGGTTGTTCACAGAAAGATCGATCGGATTGTCCAATACAGCGATCAGCAGGCTATAGGCCTTGCCTACCTCTTTGGTGTAGGAGCCGACATTGGCGCTGGGGTTGATGCCCAGGGGATCGCTGTCGGGCGGGTTGGCCACAACTGAAAATGTACCGTCTCCAAATGATCCGTTCCAGGGTAACGTGTCTGTTTCAAAGTCTTCCCAGGTAATTTGCCCGAATGCCATCAGAAAGGGCAAACAAGTAAGGATGAGCAGAAGTAGATTTTTTTTCATAAGTGCTAGATTGTAATGTTTATAGTCAATGAATGAGAAGTACCTTCCTGAACCATGAATTATTGTCAGTCGCCAGTTGCAAAAAATATACGCCTGGCGGGTAAGCGCTCAGGTCGATCGTTCGTTTATCCGTGTTCAGTCGTTGATGGTCAATCTGGGTCATAATGAGCCGGTTGCGGCTGTCGTAGACCCGGAGGGAAAACGTTTCGGGATGGCTCGTATCCAGGTCGGATGTGATCATTCCATCGGTGGGAACCGGGAAAACCCGCCAGTTGATATTTCCACTTGGAGCAGTTGCGGCGGTCATTTCGGGCGTAAACCCGACCTTGACCAATGCCGGCTGAATTTCGGGATTGGACATGAAATTGTTCCACAAGAGGCCGGACCGGTAGTTCTCGATCATATTGATGATAGGCCCCTGATCGATGGCCAGGTAGCTGTGGGTGTACCAGTTGGCTCCTACATTGAAAGCGTCGTAAAATCCCATGGGGCCCCAGATCTTGTCGCCGTGATCCCGGTAGAAGTGCTTCAGGGCGGCAATGGATTCTGCCGGCGTATAGGGCATGGAGGAGAGGGCTGCGGTCGGGGCGATGGTACCGTTGTCGCGGCTACCGCCGGGTTCGTGGGCCAGATAGCCCACAAAGGGATCGTCGCTGGCGGTCAGTCCCCAGCAGACGTCCGAATAGCCTGCGTGACCTTTCGGGTTGGCCATGCAATAGGCCCGGTTGACGAGGGTATGATTGCGGTTGTGATTGAAATAATTGGCGTAGGCGTCCCGGATATTGCGCGGATCGAAACCCATAAAAGAATAATGGGCGAAGAATAACGGTCCGCCGAGGGCAGGGCCGACATCCAGTTTATAACCGTAATAGGAATTGCCGTTGACGTAGTTATTGTTGCCGGCCCAACCGAGGGTGTACAACTGGCCGGGGACCGCGTAGGTGGGCGAAGCGGCTGCCAACAAATACACGATCAGCGCCTCGTTGTAGCCCCTGATCTGAAAATTGATGGCAAAGTTATTGTTGGGCGACCAATGCCAGAAGAGCACGTTTTGGTTTTGTTTGCGGTACCAGTTCCAATCGACCGTTTCCCAGATCTGGTTGATCTTGGTCCGCAAGACGATCTCGTCCACGGAATTGCCGCCGAAATAGGCCCTGGCGGTGAGCAGGCCTTCCAGCATGAAGGAGGTTTCCACCAGATCACCGCCGTTGTCGAGGGTGCTGAAGGGCACTACTTTGCCGGTCTGTCCGTTCATCCAGTGCGGGAAGACGCCGTGAAACCGGTCGGCGCCCTCCAGAAAAAGCACGATCTTGAGCATGCGCTGCAGGCCCTCGTCCCAGGTAATGAAACCCCGTTCGATGCCTACCAGGATGGCCATGACGCCGAATCCGGACCCGCCGATGGTGACGACATCCCCTGAGGTGTTCCGTTCGCGGGCCAGTCCCGACACCGGATGGCCGAAGTCCCAGAAATAGCGAAAGGTGTAGGCCTGGACCATGTCGAGGAATTCGTCGTCGGTCATAGTGTGAGTGGCAGCCGTGTCCGGTTGGGCGTAATCGCTCACCTGCCCTCCTGTCGAAACCGCATTGATCCTGTAAATGCGCGTACCGCTGTTCTGGCCGGTGAAATCCAGCCAGTAAGGCAGGTCGGAGGTGGTGAAGGTAACATAGGAAAAGTTGGGTTCCCCTTCGTTCTGACGGTATATCCGGTACCCGAGAATGTTGGGTTCCGGATTCTTATTCCATTTTAATTCGATATGACTGTCATAACCGGTGGCTGTCAGGCCTGTCGGTGCGGCGGGTTGGGCTGACAGCGGGCCCGCAAACAGGCTGAGCGTTAAAAAAACGGAGCATGTTTTCAGCAAAGTTGACCAATTGAAGAGTGTAGTATCCATCAAAGCTCTTTTCCTGCAAAAACTGTATGAAAGTTTTGCGCGCGCGCATATCTTCCGAAGATATGGCCCCGAAAAATCCAGTTCTTAGTACAATATTACGATTTTGGAATCGGAAAGTCAATTTTTTCACCTCACCAATACTACGCCATCCTGGATTTTTAATTCGACATAACTACGCCATTCGTGGAAAGTAAAAATGCAAGGCATTGAAATTAAGTCAATTAGAATAAGCGGCCATGCAAGATATCTACACCAGTCAAATGAAGGTGGATTAATAGTTCAATAAAAAGTCGGTCAGGTTGGCATCCTGGTCCAGTCCCAGCTTCTTCCGGAGGCGGTAGCGCTTGTTCTCCACGCCCCGGATGGAAATGTTCAGCAGCGGTGCGATCTCCTTGGTGGCCAGGTTCATTCTCAGGTAGGCGGCCAGCCGGAGTTCGCTGGGTGTGAGGTCGGGGAACTCCTTTCTCAGTTTTTTGAAAAACTCATCGTGGACCAGGTTGAAATTCGTTTCGAAGATCTCCCAGTCCTGGTTGTCGGACAACTGGCGGTTGATCTGGTCGAGCATCCGGTAGTAGTATTTTTCCGGAAAACGGGCGCCTAGGTCCTGTTTGATCTGCTCCAGTTCGTCCTTGAGTTGGAAGAGGATCTCGTTCTTCCGCACGAGGCTGAAGGTGGAATTAGCCAGTTGTTTGCTTTTGTTGATGATGTCCAGTTGCAACTGTTGGTTACGGTTCCGGATCCGCTCATCCTGCAGTTGCCGTTCCTGCTCCCGTTCCAGTACATCCTTTTGCCGTTGCAGGCGGAACTGAAGCCAGCGGTTGACCAGGAAGATCACCAGGCCCAGCATGCCGATGAACAGCGCTTTGGCCCAGGAGGTCTGGAACCATTTGGGTTGGATGACAAAAGAGAAAGAAGCCTCCTGGTCGTTGAAATTGCTGATGACGGTAAACCGGTACGGGCCGGGCGGCAGGTTGGTGTATTCCCGGACATTTTCGGGCTGCCACGCCGACCAGGCCGGGTCAAAACCCTCCAGCCGGTACCTGAACTGCAGTTGTTCGGAGAAGAACGGCGCGGAAAAGCGGAACAGCAAATGGTTCTGGTTGGGGCGCATTTCCAGGTTGTCGATGCCGGCCAGCGTCAGGTTGCCGTATTTGACGTGCGGATTCCCGAGAATGCTCAACTCGGTGATCATGACCCGGCTCAGGGAATCGGGCGCCGGGTAGCTTTCCCGAAGGTCCAGGGTACGGGTATCCAGAATGGCGTACCCCGTGCTCAGGCCGAAAAGCAGCCGGCGGGTATCTCCCAGCGAGATGACCTTGTCGTCATCGGTTACCAGCGACAAGGGAAATTTCCGGATCAGTTGCCGGTCGCGGATCCATTCCACCTGGTTCCGTTTGATGAAGAACATCTCGCGGTCGTTGAGCACGCAGATGTTCAGTACACCGGAAAGGCTTTGGCCGGCCAACGAATGCAGGGCAACCAGCGTCGAACCCGACGGGTCCCATTGATAAAAAACAGTATCAGACCGGATGATGACCTCGTTATTCCAGTTGATCAGCCGAAGCCGGAACAAGGTCGGCAATCCGTCGGCGTCGGTAAACTCCTTCAGGCTGACCACGCTGTCGCGTTCGGGATTGAGCTTCAGCCGGTACAGCCCCTTGTAAGGGTTGACGGCCCAGACGGCGCCTTCCCGGTCGAAACAAAACTGCTTCAGCGGCGTCAGCAGCCCGCCTACCCTATGGTCGAATCGCCAGAGGCCGTCCTTACCCTTACCGAACACCACCATACCGGTATAAGTGGCCTGCAGCAGTTGTCCGGGATCATCCGGGAAGGTTTGGGTCTGCCACCCGCCGGTGACCGTTGACACCCAGGCCGGTTGACCGTTTTTGAGGCGGAAAGTGCCGTTGTTGTGTCCGCAAAGGATCTGGCCGTCGAAGTCCCGGATCTCCCAGATCTGGCCCTGGGTACCGGGGACCACCTCATAATCATCACCTTTTTGCGTGTACAAGCCTTGGTTTGTACCCAGATAAAGGATATTATTTTGAGCAAAGGCGGTATAGACGGTGCCGACCTTGCCGTTGATGTCCTGATAATACCGCAGGGGATCGCTGAGCTGGACGACATCGATGCCCTTGTCCATGCCCACCCAAAGGTTGCCGTCGCGGTCTTCGTACAGGCCGAGCACCGTGTTGTTCTGCAGGCCGTTCACCTTGTTGATATGGTACAGGAAGGTGCCGTCCGGATTGAAGATGTACAGCCCGTTCTGGACGGTGCCCAAGGCCAGCGCCCCGTTGGAAAGGGCCGCCATGCGATTGAGCTGGCTGTTGCCAAAGGCCCGGTTGAGGGGCGTATCCTTGTACACCAGGCCTTTTTCGGGCAGGTATTCCCAGATCCCGTTTTCTTCGGTGGCGATCTGGAAGCCGTTTTTCCAGCGGACCATGCCTTTCACGCGGTAGCCGGGGAGTTGGTCGGTGGCCTGCATGAATTCGAAGGCTCCCCCACTCTGCCATTCGTAGAGCCCTTTGTTGAGGACCGGTACGATCACTTTGTCGTTGACCATTTGGAGGAACATCAGGTTGCCGGGCGGCAGGATCTCGCGGACTTCCTTGTAGTCGTAGAGGAAGATGACGGAAAAGGACTGAAAGATCACCCAGCCGTCGCCGGTGAGGATATGCCAGATCTCTTCTTTTTTGGCGGAGGGCATGGTGAGCCCGGCGCTCAGGGAGGTGTATCGCAGGAAGCCGTTTCTATCCCGTTTCCAGTAACCGAACTCGCCGTAGGCCCCGGTGAATACGCGGTTGTCCTTGTCGCAGGCAACCGAGCGCACCACTTGTTTTTCGGGGAGGTAATAGGTGCGCCAGTCCGTTCCGTCATAAGACAGGAGACCCGCCGAATTGGCAAAATACATGATTCCGTCGCCGGCCTGGGTGATGTCCCAGGTCTGGCTTTGGGCGTGTTGGTTGGCCTGGTCAAAGGAGACGACGCGGGGCAGTTCCCCGCCCGCTGCGGCGACTGATAAAAAAATGCATTGCAACAACAGGACGTTGATGAACAATCGAAGCGGAGAAGTCGTTTTTTTCAGATCTGGACCAGACAAATACCCGGATGTTTGTTTTAGCCGATGACAAAATTAAACCTTTCGCGCGAGATGCAGCGAACGGCAAAATGCGGTAGATTTGGTGTTTTAGTCGCAAGTCGTAAGTTGTAAGTCGTAAGTGGCTGACTGCTTATGACTTACGACCTATGACTTATAACTTACGACGCATACCAGGATATGAAAATAGTATTTATCCTTTTAAAAATCGCGCTGCTTACCGGGATGATCCTGATCCGGTACCATTACAATTGGATGGACGGGATCCGGACCGGCGAGTTCGTGTTTAAATCCCTCGCAGGTTTCGTCATATTCGCGCTAAGCAGCAATCTGCTGGTAGTCGGTCTGACCTGGCTTTACCGGCGGCAGAAAAAGCTGTCGAAGAACAAGATCGACAATGTGATCGCGGGGTTGGAGAATATCTACTACCTGCTCGTGGCCGGGGCTGTCATCATGACCTTTGCCAGTTTTTTCGGGCTGGATTCCAAGACCTTGTTCACCAGCCTGAGCATCATTGCGGCGGCTATTGCCATTATCTCCAAAGAGTACGTCTCGGAGATCATCAGCGGCATCATCATCGTGTTTTCCAAGCAACTGTCCATCGGCGACTACGTCAAGATCGGCGAGCACAAAGGCCGCATTACCGACCTGATGCTGACCAAACTGGCCCTGCTCAACGACGACGACGAGGTGGTTTTTCTGCCTAACGCCAAGGTGTATTCCAATGAGATCATCAACTATACCAAACGCGAGATCCGGCGGGTGAGCATCCCGTTCGAGATCACGCTGGCTTCGCTGCGCACCATTGAGGAGCTGGAGCGCGACCTGGTGAAGGCCCTGCACGATCACAACGAGTTCATTGAGCCCAAGAGTTACTACCTCCGCATTGTGGACATCCGCAAGGACAGCCTGCTGCTGAAATTCCAGTATGTCATCCTCCACCGCGACCGCGAGATGGAAAAGGAGATCCGCAAACGAACGGTCCGGCGGGTGGTCAACTATGTGAAGAAGAACATGGCGGGCAAGGTTGCGGAGGTGCAGGAGTAAATCAGCGGGAGACTTTGATGCCGCCCAGCACAGGGAGCCCGCTTTCGCCGGGGCTTCGGCAGGTAGGAAGCGTAATTTTCGGGGTCCTATTGTTTATATCGAGAAAGTCCGATATCTTTGCACCCGCTTTGGATGAATAGTCCGGCCGGTCTCGTAGTACAACGGATAGTATGTGGGTTTCCGGAACCCAAGATCTAGGTTCGATTCCTAGCGAGACCACACTTCAGTTGACAGTGATCAGTGATCAGTTGTCAGTCCTGCAATCTTCCAATCTGATCTAAGTTCCAAATTCATTAATTATTCCCCGTCAGCAGTTTGCGAACAATTCACAAATAATCATGTTCAGACACTATAAGCGGCAAACATCCCAAGATACAACTTTTTGTCCCCATTAAGGACCGCCGCTCTTCTTCCCTAATTTCTGATTTTCAACAGTTCAGCCTCCAATTCCGATTTAGCGTTGGTTTCATCGGAACTCATACTACCGTCCAAAAGGTAGATTTGGCGCCTTTCAAAGGTAAAGATTAATTCATTGTCGGGTTTTAGCCGATCTTTATTCCCCGATATCAGGTTTAAAACGAAACGCGAAACCATGCAAAGAAACTATCCGACTGCCCTTTGGCTTGTATTGACCGGCTCCCTGGCATTCTCGGCCCAGGGCCAGGAACTGCGGCAACAGGCCGAAACGTCCCTTGCAAAGGGAGTCGCCTTTTTCCATTCCATCAATACCCACGGCGGATATGTATACCATGTAACGCCGGATCTGTCGCTGCGGTGGGGAGAGGGACTGAAGGATGCGCAAACGATCGAAGTGCAGCCGCCGGGCACGCCTGCAGTCGGACAGGCCTTTTTGCGGGCCTACCAGGCGACCGGCAGCAAGGAAGCGCTGAAGGCGGCAACGGAAGCAGCCTACGCCCTGATCGAAGGACAGCATAAAAACGGGGGCTGGAACCACACCATCAACTTCGCGGACCTGAGAGACGAAACGATCAGCTTTGACGATAATCAAACCCAGTCGGCCGTCAGCTTCCTCATGGCCCTGGATCAGGAGATCGACGATCCGCGGGTATCCGCCGCTACCTGGCTGGCGCTGGATATGATGATCGCGACCCAGCTGGACAACGGCGGCTGGCCCCACGAATACCCCATGCGGGGCAATTACCACGATTATGCTACGTTCAACGACGGCGGCATCAATGATTGCGTTCGCGTCATGATCGAGGCCTATCGGTATTACAAGGACAACGACGCTATTGAAAAGAGCCTGCAGAAAGTGGCGCGGTTCATGATGATCTCGCAACTGCCGCCGCCCCAGCCGGGTTGGGCGCAGCAATACAACGAATTCCTCCAGCCCGCCTGGGCCCGGACATTCGAGCCGCCCTCGGTTTGCCCCATGGTCACCGTCAGGAACATCAATACGCTGATCGATCTTTATCTGGCGCTCGGCGACCCTACCCTGCTGGAACCCATCCCGGATGCCCTGAGGTGGCTCCGGGAGATCCGGCTGGAAAACGGCAAATGGGCCCGGTTTGTCGAGATCGGCACCAATAAGCCGCTGTACTACGACCGCGGAAGGATCCGGGTGAACAGCGTTGCAGAACTGCATCCGGAACGCAGCACGGGGTATGCCTATGAAACGAACCTGGAAGGACCCTTGGAAGCAGCCGATCAACGCTACCAGAAAGCTCTGAATCTGGGCCGTAACGGCTTGAGGGCAGCCGAGCATCCCGAACTTTCCAGGGAGGAAATCGCCGCACGACTGGATGCCTTGTCCGGCGCCGTAAAAAAGATATTGGAAGAGCAGGAACCATCGGGCGCCTGGATCACGCGCAATGACCGTTTCAAAAAGGAAATGCCCCGCGGCGAACGATGGAACGGTCAGTACCTGGAGATGGACCGCATCAGCAGTTGGGTCTTCAATCGAAATGTCGCAGTTCTTTGCGAGTACATTGAGCTGAGCAAGTTGCAGGCCGGCCGCTGAGGGGAAAATGCTTATTTCTCGACCACAATACCACCACCATCCTCGATCCGGTAAAGCTTTTTCACCACACGGGTCGAATCATCCGCCGGGTCATTATTGGAGGTGTTGAACAATTCGGTTTTCGTGACCCGGATCCGGCGATCATCCAGGAACCGGCTCTCGACGCGGGCTTCGTACCCTTCGCTCAGGTATTCCTGGCTCAATACCAGGCGGTTGACCCGATTGGAGGATTTATCGACGGTAACCAGTTCGAAGGCGTTGCCGTAGTGGGACTCCATCGATCTGGTATAGAAAACATACGCATTGAAGCCGGGTGATATGGATTTGTCGCAGTAATAATCAGTAACGCCAAGAATGGCATGCTGGGCTTTGCTGACGGGGTTGTCCATACCTGCATTCTGCGCGACCAGGTCCAGGGTGAAATCGGTGCATTCCCTGGTTTTAAACCTGGAAAGGTCAAAACCGTGCAGATCCGCAAAGGAGTCGATGTTTACCGGTTGGTTCTCTTCCATGATCTCCTGCACGATGGATTCGGCCATAGCATCCGGATAGGGTTCGCCGGGGATCTCCTCCGCTTGCTTTTCAGCGGTGGGTTCATCGTTTGCGGGCAAATCCCTGTTTTTTTCGGCGTTGGTGCAGGCTGCCGCCAGGAGGAACAGGAAAGACGTAAGGACTATGCCGGGTTTAATTGAGGTGGTTTTCATTTTAGGCTGATTAGGTACGGTATCGAAAGTAAATAAAAAGGATTCACGCCAGATCCTTGAGGCAGGCGTGAATCCGGGATTGAGCCAATTTCCGGCTTTTTGATGAATAAGTCAACCTTTGGCCGGTAAATTCTCCTGAAATTAGTACCAATTGAAGCCGATACCTACCGAGAAGGCGACGCCGTCGCGGTGTTGATCGTTCCCGAGAAAGGCCCGTCCCAGGTGCAATTGGGTCTGCAGGTCGATGGCGAAGCGCTTCTTTTGCACGATCTCGTACCCTGTGGCGGCAGCGACTGCGCAACCGAAATTCCAACGTTCTCCTCCGGAGTTTTTCTCGTAAAGCGCCGGGAAATCCATGGCCAGACCAACGCCGCCGTTGATCCACCACCTGTCTTTGGCCCAGTATTGGACGGCGGGAATGAGCGCTTCGAAACTCCGGTCCTTGCCCTCATAATCGTAGATCATGCCGGGCAGGGTGGCCAGTACGGCCAACCGGTCGTTCACCATCCAACCGATCTTGAGGTTGGGCAGGCTGAGGGCGCCCTGGGCTTTGTTGAAAGGGACTTCCTGATCGCTGTCGGAGATGCTGATGACGCCGCCGCCGGCGCCGATGCCGAATACGAATCCGTTCCTTTCAATACCGGTATTCTGACCGAAAACACCGAGGGCGCAAAACGTTAAAACGATGATCAAGACTTTTTTCATGATGTTGTTTTTTTAAGTGAATGAAAGTTTATTGTCTTTCTCGAATTGACAATGCAAAGATGGGGCGGTGAGACGCCTCAATCGTCCTGATATGTAATTGCGTACCTTTTGGTGAGATTCCGAACGTTCGGCGGTGTGCGATCAGCGCTTGCGGGCTATGATCCCGTTGATGAGCTGCATCAGTCCCATAGTGATCAGCATAACAGCGATGACCACGGCCCCCAGTGAAGGGTATCCATGGATCATGCCGTCCGCGGACTGCCGCACGAGAAGGCCTGCGACGGCGGCGGCTACCCCGCCCGCAACCTGCTGAAGGGAAGCATCCAGGGCCATGAAAGCACCCCTGTCCCGCTGATCCGGCATGGCGGTGGTCAGGGCTGTGGAGGAGATCATGCGGGCGTTGATCCCTGTAAAGAGGAGAACGTGCCAGGCAATGACCAGCCAGAGCGGCGTTATGCCCGACCGGCTGTAAACGGCCGCAATGGAAGCGGCCAGGATCGTTCCCGCGGCAAAGACCCGAAATTTGCCGTATCGGTCGGAAAGATAGCCGATGACCGGGCCGAGCGCCAGGGTGGTAATGCCGCCGATGCCGAATATCAGCGGAAGGTCCTCCAGGCTCATGCCCAGGTTATTGGTGCTGTAGGCTGAGCCGAAGGTCATAAACATCACATCGCCGAGCACAATGAGGATGTTGTTCAGGAAAACCGCCCAGTAGTCCCGTCGGCCGAACAGCCGCAGGGGATGCCTGAGCGGGATGTCGCCTTTGTGTTGAACGGCAAGGTGGGCAACAACCGGTTTCATCCTGAACAGAACAACAGTGAAAATGATGGAACCCATACCGAAAAACGCCCAGTAAACGCTATGCCATTCAGCCCGGGCTGCCAGGTACAAAGCGAGCGGAAGACCCACAACCTGGCCGCCGGCAAACGCCATCTGCAGAAAACCCATTACCCGCCCCCGCAGGTCAACCGCGAATAAATCGGAAATGACCGCAAAACAGACGGAAGCCACAACACCCCCGAACAGCCCCGAGGTCACGCGGGCAACAACAAGGGCGATCAGCGAATCGGCGGTCGCGCACAATACCATGCCGGCCAGGAAACCGCCGTAATAAACCAACAAAAGCCGCTTTCTGTCGAATTTGTCCGCAAAGCCGGTCGCCAAAAAACCGGATATGCCCGCACTGAAAGCATACGCCGAGACGATCAGGCCGAATTGTTCTGTGGTGAGCTTCAGATCGGGCAACAGGATGGCCGACAGGGCAGGCAAGGTCATATAATCCACCACAATAGTGAATAGAATGAACACAAATAGCGCGGTCAACAAGATCTGGTAGCCGGTGAACCGGGTGTTTTGTATGGGGCTGTCCGTCAAAACTTCTTCATTTTTACCCAGGCTCTGGGCGTCATTCCTTCCATTTTCTTAAAACTGGCATTGAATACAGTCTTTGAGTTGAATCCGCTGTCATAGGCCAATCCCAAAAGGGTGAGGTGACTGTTGGCCGGATCCAGGGCTTTTACCTTGAAAGCCTCCAGGCGGAACCCGTTGATGTATTCATTGAAGTTTTTGCCGATTTGCTCATTGAGCAGCCACGACAGTTTGTTGGGATGCAAGGCCATTTTTTCCGCCAAAGACCGGAGCGAGAGAGCCGGATCGGCAAACAGTTCTTCCGTCCGGACCCACCGGTCCAGTTCCCCAAGATAATAGGCGGTTTCTTTACCGGTGAGCAAGGCGGGTTGGTCCGGATTGACGCCTGGCGCGGCAGCGACAGGAGAGTTCCTGGTAGCCGGAAAATTCATGCGCGCACAAATTTCCTGAAAACGGGGGGCTTGCCGGATGTTATCCCAGATCCAGTAGTTCTTCAGCGATACCAGCATAACCGACCGTTCCTCGTAAGCTTTTTCCAGCCAGAAAATAGCCTCATCCGGCCTATTCATGAGGGCATACAGGAATGCGGGATCTGAAGAATCGACAAAAGCGGTTTGGTTTACGGCCGCCAACACTTCTTCTTTTTGGCCCATCAGCAGTTTTACGACAAGGAGGTCCAGATTGGCCAACCCCTGCCCGCCGGAAAGCTCGAGCGCCTGGTTAATATCCTTGAGCGCTTCCTCAAAACGGCCCAGATATCCCCTGACCAATCCCCTGAAACGCAGGGCTTCGCCAAAACCAGGGTCAATGTCCAGTGCAACGCTGAATGCATCGGCCGCTTGTTCAAAACGGCGGGCAAAATAACAGGCCAGGCCCAGTTGCCAATGCGTGATGACATGGAGCGGATCGGTTTCAACGGCCTTCTGCGCTACCCGGATGGCGCGGTCGTAGTCCTTTTCAATGAAAATATAATAGTAGGTGATGAACTCGTTCTGATCCGGGAGACCGTTGGCCACTGCCTTTTCGTATTCGGCCAAAGCCTGTTCCCAGTCCCAATCGTAGAACAGCCTGATGAAAGCCAGGACCTTGTGCCCCTGCGCGTTTTGCTCCTTTAGCGCAACGGCCTTTTCAGCGGCCTGCCGGGCCAGTTCATGGGCTTCCCGCGTCGTCAGCATACCGAAGCCGGCGGCATGGATATAGGCCTCTCCCAATGCCGACCAGGCTTCGGAGTATTGAGGGTCGAGCTGTATGGATTGTTTGAAGAGTTCCAACGCCCGCCTGATGTCGTCAAAGTCTTTTCGCCTCAGGAAATAGTTTCCTTTCATCAGCAATTCATAGGCTTCGATGCTGCCGGTAGGAATGGCGTGCGGAAAGAACGGGAGTTCCAGGTGGCCGAAGTTCTCCCGGATCTGGTCGGCAATGAGTTCGCTGATCTCATCCTGCAAATGGAAGATGTCCTCCAGTTCCCGGTTGTAGTTTTTCGACCAGAAATGGGTACCGTCGCCGGCGTTGATGAGCTGGGCGGTGATCCGCACCCGGTTCTTGGCCCTGCGGACGCTGCCTTCCAGAATGGTGGATACGCCCAGTTTCCTGCCGATGGTGCGAATGTCGATATTTTGATTTTTGAAAGCGAAGGAAGAAGTGCGGGCAATGACCTTCAGGCGCGGTATCCTCGTCAACGCATTGATGATCTCCTCCGTAATGCCGTCGCTGAAGTATTCATTGTCCGGTTCGGCGCTCATGTTGACAAAAGGCAGTACGGCTATGGACTTGTCAGGTGCTGTTATGGCCTGCAGGGTTCCCAATATCGATTATTTATACATGGCAATGTGGGGACGATTTAGCCGCAGCCAATCACCCCAGGGCAAAAATGTACAATTTTTTTGAAAACCAGCCCTTATTGTTTACAGGATATATCGCTGCAAAACTCATCCCCGCCGCTTTTCCCGCCGATACAAAACAATTGCCCACACCGCCGACACAGCAAACGGCAGGCTCGACAGCAGGATCCTGAAATTCAGGCCCAGCATGCCGATGAACAGGATGAAGAACAACAGGATGCCGATCAGGCCGATGCCGGTGAACGTCAGGATCCAGGACGGCTTTTTTTGGAACAGCGCGATGAGCAGCAGGATCTGCCCCAGCAACGGCAGCACCGTGAACGGGTGGATGGCGGAACCCGGGTCGGTAAACAGCCTGCGGGCTATATCCAGTTCGCCCTGGAACAAATACATGCTGTTGCCGCCGCCCCATTCCAGGTAGCCGACCAGGGAGGTGAGGATCAGGGCAAGATTCAGGATCTTGTGTTTCATTTTCTTCTTTTCGTTGCCGGGCGAATTTCCGCGTTTTCCCGAATATATTTCACCCCATTGATCAAAATCATCCCCGTTTCCGGTCGGGGTTTTTGGGCATCACCGGGCAATTGCCGATATTTGCCCGCATAGCAAACCTGACCGAATTTATGCTTTCAGCCATTCTGGACCAGCTCAAACCCTACCGCGCCAAACTCGTCGCCGTCTCCAAAAGGCGAACGATCCCCGAGATCCGGGCCATCTATGACCAAGGGCAGCGGGACTTCGCCGAAAACCGGGTCCAGGACCTGCTGGAGCGCAGGGAAGCCCTCCCCGCCGACATCCGCTGGCACCTGATCGGCCACCTTCAATCCAACAAGGTCAAATACATCGCCGATTTCATCCACCTGATCCACGCGGTTGACAGCCTGGGCCTGCTGCAGGAAATTGACAAGCGCGCACAGGCCGCCGGCAGGGTCATCGACTGCCTGCTGCAGTTCAAAATCGCGGAAGAAGACACCAAATACGGCATTCCGGACCTTGCGACTGCAGAAGCGATGCTGGGGTCGGCCGGATTCAGCCGGTTGTCCCACGTCCGGGTTTGCGGGGTGATGGGCATGGCGACCTTCACGGACGACGAAGACCGGGTGCGGGCTGAATTCAGAAAATTAGCCGGTATTTTCAAGGCCCTGAAGTGGGCCTTTTTCAAGGACAACGACCGGTTCAGCGAGCTTTCCATGGGCATGTCCGGCGATTACGGCATCGCGCTGGAGGAAGGCAGCACCCTGGTGAGGATCGGAACCCTGCTGTTTGAAGGAGAGGATTAACGGAATTTCAAAGGCTGATGTAAAGGCCGATATCGCTGATGACCCGGCTCCAGGGCAATTCGAATTCCCGAAAGCGTTTCTCTTTCAGCTTCAGGTCGGCATCCAGGTAAGGCACCTCACCGATCAAAAAATGTATGGGCACTGCAAATTCCACAAAAAAACCGATGTTCCTGCCCAATGCTTTCCTGCCGCCCACAAACGGGCTCAATCCGACAATGTGCAGAGTGCTTTGGTTGGTTGTGATCAGATCACGGTCCGTGCCGGTTAATTTGATGGTTTTGTAAAATGAATTGACGTCTGCCCGCGCCAGGCCGAAGCCCAGATCCAGGCCGTAATACACCGGCAGTACATTATTGCGCATATTCCTGGAAATGCCGATCCCCGCCAGAAAACCCGTTTTTGGCGTGTACAGGTTCTCCACGTAAGTGAGGCTTTCCGGCTGGTTATCCTCTATCTCTTCGGCGCTCACGAAACTGCTGCCGGTATAATTCCGGTTGTTGATAGACAGGCGGAACCGGAGGTCTCCGTTTTTCTGGAGTTCCCGGTATACCAGTTCCAGTTCGGAATAGTCGATGTTGCCGCCGCCTGCACGGATGATCAGAGGAAGGACATCAAGGCCGAATTCGGTGCGATAACGGGTGGGCAGGTCGGGCAGTTGAGCTTTGAGGCTCAGACAAGTGAGGAGCAAGAGCAGCGAAAACGAAATCCTGGCGATCATACGGCGGTCATGGGTTCTGAAACATAACGCAGATTCACCGCAATATTTTCACCGGGAGACGATTTTAACAAACAGGCGTCGTCTCAAAACCTTTCAAACAGCGGAATAAATATAATTATCTGGTTGTTAATTAATTAAGGGGTCTGCAGTTCATCAGTTGGCAGCCAGCAGCATTACTGTCGACTGCCAACTGAAGGACTGCAAACGCTTTTCTCTATTGCTTAACGAATCGCTGGATGTATTGGTCGCTGCCGTTCTCTACCCGTACGAGGTAGAGGCCCGGAACGAGGTTAAGGCCTTGCAGATCGAGCTGGATCGTGCGGTCGCCTTCTACTTCCGTAATCGTATTGTACAGTGTTTTGCCGTTGAGGTCGACGATGCTCACCTGCGCTTTGCCCAGAATCCGCTCCGGAACGCTTACGAACAACTCGTGCTGCGCCGGGTTGGGATACAGGTTCAGGTTCTGCGGAGCAATGTCGAAGAAAGCCGCTTCCTCATCGTTACCGCCGCGCGACTGGTTGATCTGTCCGGAAAGGTTAACCTCATTGAAATGAGCCGTCACCGTATTCGTGGAAACATTGCTTTCGGTAGCCAGACCGACGTAACCGCAGGAGTTCATCAGGATGACGGACTGGAACAATTTGATCCAGGATACGCCGTTGGTGGAGACATAGCCGTAGAAGAAATTACCCGACCGCTCAATTTTGATGTATTTATAGCTCGGCAGCCACGGCCTGGTCAGGATGGACGTTAACCCGTTCTGGGCGCTTCTGACCTTCCAGTACACGAGGTTGCCCTGGCGGCGGAACATCCAGGCCATTTTCGAGCCCGGGCTCAGGTTTTCCCGGATCATGAGGCCTGCCGATGCGTTATAATTGACGACTTCAACGGTGGCTGAAATGGCGGTATTGCCGCAGAACTCCTGGAAGGAGAAGGTCACGTTATCCGCCAGCGCACCCGGGCTGACGCAGTTGGTGGTTTGGGTCCATTCGCCGTCGTCAAAGGTCGTGGTGCCGTCGCAACCGACAGCGTAAGGGTTCCAGCCGGCAGGTAAAGCCGGTTGGCAGTCCGTGGCGTGGTAACCCAGTCCCCAGGCGGTATTGATGGCAAAGCTGGTCCATTCAGCGGCCGGAGTGAAAGCATCCGATCCGTCGTTATCGCCTTTTTGTACGGAGTAATTTCGGCGAAGCGTAACGTCCGGTCCGAAGTTATCGCTGTTGCCGATCTGGCCGATCACGTCCAGAACGCCTTCGGCATTGCTGAGCTCAATGGCATCATTGCCGTTGAACCAACCGCCGCCGGCAAGCTGGTCGGCATGAGAGGTGAAGTCGGCAGTGGAGCCGGTGTTGCAAACCACATAGGTTCCGCCGCTGGGGATCACCCCCGTAAGGTTGATCGTCAGGCCGGCAGATGCGCTGCCGTTGAAGTACATTTTGATCTGGTATTCGCCCGAAGCGAGGTCGATGTCGCTGCCGGTCGGGTTATAGATCTCCACACACTTGTTGTTGCCGCTGCCTTCGATGTATTCCGAGAAGAAAAGCGCGCCGCAATCCGGGATAACGGAACAGGGAGAGGGCGCAGTGCCCAGATCGAGTTCCGACAGGGTGCAGGCGCCTTCGTCGGAGAAGCTGGCCGTCAGTTGGATCGGCGTGCCGTCGGCGGCCATTGTTACGCCGGTAAAGGTATAAGATGTCGGCGAGTCAATGTTGCTGACCAAAACGCTGCCGGAACCGTCGCCCGTCAGTTCGAGGGAGCCGCCTTCCGGTGCATTGGCAAAGGTGACCGTCACATCGGCAGTGAACGAGTCATCGCCGGTGCCGATGCTGCCCTGGCCGTCGCATTCGCTGACATTCGACAGCGTAATGGAGACGATCTCGCAGGATACTTCGATGCAATCGCTGGTATGAGCGCCAAGGCCGGATACGTCGTTGGTCGGGTATCCGTCCCATTCGGAAGTCAGGGTGGCGAAACCGGTCGGCCCGGTGCCTGAAGGATTGATGGTTACCCCGCCGGTTACGGAAGATTTCCGCCGCAGGGTGCGATCCATGGTAGAAAGGCCGCCGTCAGACCAGGCTGAACCCGGGTCATCGCCGAGAACACCGAAGATGTCCACGATCGTGTTGTCGGAAACCCTGACCAGGGCATAGGCATCGTCCCCGTTGTGGTTGACCGCGCTGATGACGTAACCGCCTGAATAGCCGACCGCCTGCGAGTTCTTGAACACCACTGCCCCGCCGCTGGGCAACATGCCGGCGGCGGAAAGGCTCGAGCTCGTGCTTGCTGCCGCAGCCCCGTTGGTGTGCAGATCCAGCGTGTAGTTGGACAGGTCAATCGGGCTGGAAGTGGGATTATAAATCTCTATATATTTTTCGAAGCTGGTACCTTCAACATACTGGGAAATGAACAGCTCGTTGCAACCGGTCGGGGTTGGTGGTTCGCTGATGCAATCGCTGGTATGCGATCCCAGGCCGGAAACATCATTCTGATTAAACAGATCCCATTCGGTGGTCAGGGTGGTGAAGGCAGCGACGCCGGTGCCAGAAGGGTTTACGGTTACGCCTTTGCCAACGGATTCCTTCCTGCGGAGCGTCTTGTCGGCTGTGTTGTACCCGCCTGCGCCCGTCCAGGCACTGCCCGGGTTATCGCCGATGCGGCCGAAGATGTCTACGGAAGCTTCGGTAGAAAGCTTGTACAACTCGAAGGCATCGTTACCGTTGTGGTTGATCACCGCGGAGTTGACAAAACCGCCTGTGTACAGGGTGGCCGAATTGTTGCGGAACACCACTACTTCGCCGCTGGCCAGCGTGCCGGCAACACCCAGATTGACGGATTGGGACGGAGTTGACGCACCGTTGGAATAGAGCCGCAGTACGTAATCCGACAGATCGATCGGATCCGCAGTAGGGTTGTAAATCTCGATGTATTTCTCAGAACCGCTTCCTTCAACGTACTCGGAAAAGAACAGGTCGCTGCAGGAAAAGGGCTGGGCCTTCAACAGCGCAGCAGAGCCCAAGGTAAACAACAATAGGATGGGTAAAAACCGATTCATAAGTTAGTGTTTATAGTTTAACATGATTAGCGCCAATACGGGATAAGCGTGTATTGGGAAACCCTAGATTTCCAAAACAGGTGTGGATGTAGAAAAGCCTTTAACCGATTGGGAAAGTATGCGACCGTAAATATAAGGTCTTTCCATAAATTATAGCGGTCATGCCTTGAAAAATTAAAAAAATTAATATTCATTTTAATTTAAGGCGTGATTCTTTTTGATTTCTTTACAGAACAAGGTCTATTTTTACCCTTCATTAATATCCGAAACAGCATGTTCGGCATTTACCTCGAACTGGGATTCAAGCATATCTCCGACCTGAAGGGATACGACCACATCTTGTTTATTGTTGCACTTTGCGCCATTTATCGGCCTGCGGAATGGAAAAAGGTAGCCCTGCTGGCCACCGCCTTCACAGTCGGCCATTCGATCACCCTGGCGCTGGCCGCCCTGGATGTCGTCCGTTTTCCGGCGAAATGGGTGGAGTTCCTGATCCCTGTCACCATCTGCCTGACGGCAGTGTACAACGTGACGATCGGCAGGCAGTTGCCGGAAGAAAAAGGAAGCGGGCTTCGTTCAAAGTGGATGTTGTACCTGCTGCCGTTGATCTTCGGGTTGATCCACGGGATGGGATTTTCCAATTTTCTGCGTTCGGCCTTGCTTCCGGGTGAGGAGCACGACCTGGTGTATCAGCTGCTGGCCTTCAATATAGGCGTAGAGCTCGGGCAGCTCTGCATTGTCGGCGTCATCATGGCGTTGACGGGTATTGCCCTTAGCCTGATGCGGACGAAGCAACCGGACTGGAAGCTGTTTATCTCCGGGATGGCTTTCGGCCCGGCGCTGATCATGGCGCTGGAGCGTTGGCCTGGATGAGTGTCAGTTGGCAGTCTTGCAGTCTTCAGTTGGCAGCCGATCATAACAGACTGCCAACTGAAGACTGTAAAACTGAAGACTGTAAAACTACAGACTGCCAACTGAAGACTGTAAAACGGAAGGACTGGCCCTTATGGCTTCGCCTTACCCAATTTCGGGATCGGTTTGCCGTTGGCGTCGATCAGGATGATCTCCAATCCGAGTTTTTCGAGTTCCGGCATCACCTTTTCTTTGTCGCCGACGACCATGAAGGACAACTGGTCCGGGTGGACGAGTTTCTTGGCCATATTTTGCACGTCGCCAAGCTTCAGTTCGCGCACTTTCTGGTCGTACGTCTGGTAATAATCCTCCGGCAGATCATACTGCACCATGTTCACCAGCGAGCCCAGCACAGCGTTGTTGGTTTCCCATTGCCCCGGAAGCTGAAGGACGGTGTTTTGGGTCGTTTTTTCAAATTCGGCTTCGGTTACCGGCTTGTTGCCGACAATCTGCTGGAATTCCTTGGTGAATTCATCAATGGATTCTTTCGTCTTGTCGGTTTGGACTTGCGCGTAGGCTATCAGCGGCCGCTGTCCCTTGGCATTCTGGATGAAGGAATAGGCGCCGTAGGCCCAGTGTTTGTCCTCGCGAAGGTTCATGTTGATCCTGGAAGTGAACTGACCGCCGAATACGTCGATCATGGCCTCGCGTGCGATTTCCGGGATTTGGCCGTAAGGCTCAACCAGGTAAGCGCCGACAACTACCGATTGCGGTGACTCGGGGCGGTCCATCAGGAAAAGTTTCCCTTTGTTTTCGGCCTCGTCCACTTTGGCAATATTTTTGGCGGGCACCTTGCCTTTCTGCCATTTACCGAAGCGGGCTTCCAGTTTCGGCAGGAGCTCATCCATGGTCAGGTCGCCCACCACAGCCAGGGTGGCGTTATTGGGTTTGAGCCAGTCGTTGTAATATTTGACCAGGTCTTCGCGGGTCATCGCCTGTACGGTTTCTTCATAGCCCGATCCCGGGGTGCTGTAGGGGTGTCCTTCGCCGTAGAGGAACTGCGGGAGGGTCCTGAAAGCCATTTGCACCGGGCTGGATTTTTCGCGTTTGATCTGAGCCAGGGTTTCATTTTTGAGCCGGTCAAACTCCGACTGCGGGAAAGCCGGGTTGAGCGCCACATCGGCGTACAGATCCAGGCTTTTGTCCAGAGTGGGCTTAAGCGTGTTCAGGCTGATGAAGGAAGCGTCCCTGCCTGCGCTGGCTCCGATCCCGGCGCCGAGGATCTGCAATTCCTCGCTGATCTCCAGCCCTGTGCGGGATTTGGTGCCCTCGTCCAGCATGTTCATGGCCAGCGAGGCGGTGCCCGGTTTGGCGGACTGGTCGGCAGCGGTACCGGCGTCGAACACCATGTTCATGACCACGGTCGGCACGCCCGGCCGGCGGGCGAGTACCACTTTCATGCCGTTTTTGAGAGTAGCGTGCTGGAGGTCCGGGAATTTGGATTCCACAGGTTCACCCATTTCGGGCAGGCCTTTATCGCGATCCACATCGGATGCGGTCACGGAATAATCCGGGAAAGGCGTGCAGGTGATGGTGTGCTTGCCCTGGGAAAGCCATTTGGCGGCCGCCTTGCGGATATCTTCCGGGGTGGCCTTGGAAATGGTATTCAGGATTTTCTTGTAATAATCGGGCGAGCCGCCGTACACCTCGTTTTGGGCCAGGATATCCGATTTGCCGCCGAAGCCGCCGATACGTTCAAGACCTTTGATGAAGTTGGCGAAGTACTGGGACTTGGCGCGGTACAATTCGTTGTCCGTGGGGCCGTCTTTCAGGAATTTTTGCAATTCTTCGATCAGCACGCTTTCCACTTTTCCGATGTCCTGCCCCGGTTTTACATTCGCCTGAACAATGAAGTTGCCGGCAATTTCCTTGATCGAAACATAGGCATTGGCCGAGCTGGCGATCTGATCTTCGTAGACCAGGCGCTTGTAGAGGCGGGAATTCTTGCCCACAGAAAGAATGTCGGAAGCCAGGTCGAGATAAACGGCTTCGGGGGTTCCCCATTCCGGGACGTTCCAGAACATGGCTACGCGGGCTTCCGGGACGCGGTCCTGGTATTCCTCGCGCGTGTCGGCTGTGCGGACCGGGATATTGACCTCAGGCCGGACGATGGTCGGTCCCGATGGAATGTCGCCGAAATACCTGACCACTTTTTTATAGATTTCCTCGGCCTTGACGTCGCCGGCAATGACCAGAACGGCGTTGGCCGCACCGTAATAGGATTTGAACCATTGGTGCACGTCCTCCAGGGACGCGGCATTGAGGTCTTCCATTTCACCGATCGTCGTCCAGGAATAAGGGTGTCCTTTGGGGAACATGGCCTTGGTCATCAGGTCGAATTGCTTGCTGTAAGGTTGGTTGTCCCCCTGGCGTTTCTCATTTTGGACAACGCCGCGCTGCTCGTCCAGTTTGGCCTGGTCGATTGCGCCGAGGAGGTGGCCCATCCGGTCGCTTTCCAGCCAGAGCACCTGATCGAGGGAAGCCAGCGGCACGTTCTGGAAGTAGTTGGTGCGGTCGGTATTGGTGGTGCCGTTCAGGTCGGTGCCGCCGATCCGTTCCAGCACCTGGAAGTAATCGTCGTTGAAGTGTTCGCTGCCGTTGAACATCAGGTGTTCGAACAGGTGGGCGAAACCGCTTTTGCCGGGTTTCTCATTTTTGGAGCCGACATGGTACCAGACGTTGACCGCTGCGATGGGGGCCTTGTGATCTTCATGGACCACCAGGGTGAGGCCGTTCGGCAGTATGAACTTCTGGAAAGGAATGTCAATGTCGTCCGGTTTAAAATACATTTCGGACTGAGAGAAGACGGGCGCCGCCAGCGCAGCGCATAAGAGCGTCAGAAGGGTGAAACGTTTCAACATAACCTGCTATTTGATGAATAAAAATATGATCTCCAACCTGTTGTTTTCAGGTTAGTCAAATTTATCCTCGACTGTATACGTTTGAAAATGCATGTACCTGTCAAGCTTGCTGCAACACAAATCGGTAAATTCAGGAAAGGGAATAACAGCACGTTCCGGCGTTGGTCCTTGATTGCAAACATAAAACGGGTACAAACCGACTAGTTATAAGGCTAAGCAAAAGTAGAGAAATCCGGATGGAACACCTAGCTGCGGGGCGGTTAATTTCTACAAAACCGGCAATTTAATAGACAAAACAGCGATTAAGGCAAAAAAAACTGTCGCCCCGAAAAATCAAGGCGACAGAACAGGAGACACCTAATCTCCTTTAAACAATTGAACACCCAATTGACCTATATCTTTTCTTCTTTCGAAGTTTATGCTCTCGCTTTCAACACTACAAAGATAAGGCGGTTCACCACCGCGTTCAGATGATAAAAATCAGCATATCCGGTGATATTTATCCTTTTTCATTTCTTCCCGGCTATGTTAATTCAAGTTTAATATTAAAATAATTGACGCGCGAATGAATAGTTTTTACTAAAATTGATTCTCTTTGTTCGCAAAAGCCAAATAGAATGAAAAAGATCCTTTTCCCGACAGATTTTTCTGACGCCTCCAACAAAGCCTTTATCTATGCGCTTCAGTTGGCCGGCAAAACCGGGGCTTCCATTACCACCATCCACGTATTCAAAAAACCGGACATTTCGGCCGTTCACCTGCCCGTAAGCCTTCAGGATTTCTACGACTCTGTGGATCTGTACGAGTTTGAAAGCTATAAGGATGCTATCCCCCCCCTGGTCGACATGGCCAACGCATACGGTTTCGGACATGTGGAACTGAACCACGTGCTGAAGGAAGGTGAGACCGTTGAAACGATCCTGAAAATAGCCGGGCAGGAGAAAGCTGACCTGATCGTGATGGGCACTACCGGCGCCCGGGGGCTCAAGGAGATCTTCCTGGGCAGCGTTACCGGAGAGATCCTGGAAAATGCCTGCTGCCCGGTCCTGGCTGTGCCGGAGAAAAGCGATTTTGACGGGGTGATCGACAACATCGGATTCGCCACCAGCTACCACGAGGAGGAGCTGAAGGCCCTCGAAACGCTCTCCGCCCTTTTTGACGTGTTCAATCCCGAAATCCACTGCATCAACGTCGACCTGTCGCATACCGAAGAAATAACCCATCAGATGGATAAATTTGCCGTGCACCTCAAGCAACACGGTAAAAACGTGTCGACCCACGTATTGGAAGGTACGGATTTTCAGGAGGCCGTAACCGACTTTCTGGAGCAGAAACATATCGACCTGTTTGCCATGGTTACCCATAAGCGGAGTTTTATCCAGGAACTTTTCCATTACAGCAAAACCAAAATGTTGTCCTACCACGCCAGTACCCCTGTCCTGGCCTTGCACGTTTCCTGAAAGGCCTTTTGGAATAATTCCGTAACTTTACAGGGAACAAGCTGATCGAAAAATGAAACGATTGCTCCTGGTGGCGTTCCTCTTCTCTTGCGCCGTTCCGGCATTTGCCCAGGACGGCCGCTGGTACCGCTTATCCGGAAAATCAGTCATGGAGATCAAGACCGCCCGGCCGGAAAAGGTTGCGCATTTCCAGCTTCTCCAGCGTCAACCGGCCGGCAAAAATCGGAGCGCCTCCCCTACCCTTTTTCGCAAGGCCAACCTGCCGGCCGCCTGGAAATACGAAGACCTTGCCTTCTTTTGCAAGATCGAGGTCCGCTTGGAGGAATTTGCCGATTTTCCCATCAAATTCAGGATCGGCGAAGTACAGGAAGTTGAAAAACTGGAAGGAAAATATTAAGTAAAATGCAGGAACCACCACCATTCAAAGCACCTGTCATCAGTCTGAACCACCTCAGCAAATCCTACGGGAAAACCCAGGTCCTGTTTGACATCAACCTGGATTTTTATCCCGGTCAGGTCATCGGCTATATCGGCCCGAACGGCGCGGGCAAATCCACAACGGTCCGGGTTCTGGCCGGCCTGGACGGCGAGTTTTCAGGCGAAGCCACCATTTGCGGCATCGATGTGAGGAAGGATCCCCTGGGGGTAAAACAAATGATCGGCTATGTGCCCGAAATGGCCGAACTGTACGACGTACTGACCCCCAGGGAATTCCTGACCATGATCGGGCGGCTGCACAACCTGTCGGATGCGGTGACCCTGGAGCGAAGCCTCCGGATGCTCCGCTTTTTCGGGTTGGAAGCCAATGCCGACGACCGGATGGACACCTTCTCCAAAGGCATGCGCCAAAAGGTGCTGCTGATCTCAGGACTGCTGCACAATCCGCAGGTCCTTTTCCTGGACGAACCGCTTTCCGGGCTCGATGCCAATTCGGTGATCATGGTCAAGGAGATCATCTCCAGGCTGGCCGCACAGGGCAAAACCGTTTTTTACTGTTCCCACATGATGGATGTCGTGGAAAAAGTATCCGACCGGATCATCCTGATCGACAAAGGCCGGGTGGTGGCCGACGGCACCTTCAACGAATTGAAACAGCAGGAGGGCGAATCCCTCGAACAAGTCTTCTCCAAACTGACCGGCAAACAGGATCTCGACCAAATGGCCGGCGACTTTATGGAATCCTTTCGATCCGACGAGCAATGATCAGATTCTGGCTCTTCATAATACGGCTGTTGAAACCCCTGTGGAAGCGCCTCGGGGTCAATTATGACCAATTGAAGGCGTTGATGGAAGCCCGGTTGCTGATGGAAACCCGGCGCAGGAAAACGTGGCAGCAGAACAAATCCTCCAATTCGGGCGGCAGCAGCTGGCTGATCTACCTCTCCTTCTTTTTCATCGGCGGCGGCGCATTGGCGGCCATCATCCAGTTCGACCATGTCGGCAGCGGCCTCACGCTCTATTTCCTGATCTGGATGGTCTTCTTTTCCGTCACCCTGATCAGCGATTTCACGGAAGTCCTCATCGACGTGCGGGACAACTATATCGTCCTGCCAAGGCCCGTGAACGACCGCACCATCAGCGCCTCCAGGCTCATGCACATCGTCATTTACCTGGCCGGCCTTACCGTTCCGTTCATGCTGCCCGCGCTGATCTACATGGCCGTCATGTTCGGCATAACCGGGGTGCTGATCTTTATATTCCTCCAGCTCCTCAGCGAATTGATGGTGGTCTTCGGCATCAACCTGATCTACCTGGGCATCCTCCGGTTTGCCTCACCGGCCCGGTTCCGGGACATGATCGGCTATTTCCAGATCGCCCTGACGGTAATGATTTTTGCCGGGTACTACCTCACACCCCGCCTATTGGACTGGGACCGCGTAACCGCCGTCAACTTCCTGGAAAAACCGCTGTCGACGATCCTTCCGCCGGCCTGGCTGGGCAGTATCTGGGAAGTCGTCCATGAGGGGGTAACGGATAAGGTCTCCTTGTTCCGCGCTGGATTGGGTGTACTGGTTCCCTTGCTGGGGATCTGGCTGGTCGTTCGCTTTCTCGCCGGCGGATTCAACCGCAAACTGATGGCCATCAGCATGGGCGTTAAATCCGATGCCGGCCCGGTCATCAGTCAAAAACATAAACCCGGATCCGGTTATATGGACCGCCTGAGCAGATGGGTCTGCAGGTCGCAAGCCGAAAAAGCGGCATTCGACCTGACCTGGCTGATGACCGCCAGAAGCCGGGATTTCAAGGTCAAGGTCTATCCCAGTTTCGGATTTATACCGGTATTTTTCCTGTATATGGCCATCCAGGGGAAGGGCACCCTGGCGGAGCGGTTCATGGAGATCCGGAGCGGCAATTATTTCCTGTTGTTGCTGTATATGTTGCTGCTGGCGGTTTCCACACCGCTGGTGAGCATCCGGTTTTCGGATAAATACAAGGCCTCCTGGTTGTTCATCACCTCACCTGTTGCCAGAAAGGGAGAATTGATCGCCGGCGCGTTCAAGGCGGTCATGGGCAGGTTTTTTGTCCCGTTCTTCCTGGTTTTTGCCGTCATTACGCTTTCCTTCTGGGGTGTCAAAACGACGCCCCATATCCTGCTCGCTTTCGTCAACCTGTCCATCATCTCGGTCATCATCACGTACCTGACGCCTGACCTGCCCCTGGCAGCACCCTGGGAGGAGGCCAAAAAAGGGGGCCAGGTGGCGACCAATATCCTGACCACGGTTGCGGTAGGGGTCATCGGCGGCTTCCATTATTTGCTGGTGCTGTTCACCCCGGGTTGGGTTTCCTTTGTTGCGGCTGTGGTTTTAATATTACCTTTGTATTTCCTTTTGAAAAGATTATCTGCGTTAAAGTGGACCTGAAGAAAAACACCCTTCCATGATCCTCAATCAATTGACTAAAGTTGACATCCTCGCTGTAGGCGTCCATCCCGATGATGTGGAGCTGAGTTGCAGCGGGACCTTGCTGCATCATATCAAAATGGGCAAAACAGTGGGTTTGCTCGACCTGACGCGAGGTGAATTGGGTACCCGGGGGAGCGCTGAAATCCGGGATGCTGAAGCCCGGTCCGCCGCAGATATCATGGGCGCCAAATTCAGGAAAAACCTGGAGTTTGCGGACGGCTTTTTCGAATACACCAAGGAAAACGTGTTGAAAATTGCCGCGGCCGTACGGTCCTGCCAGCCGGAAATCGTTTTGGCCAACGCCTTGTCAGACCGTCATCCCGACCACGGCCGGGCGGCAAAACTGGTGGCAGAAGCCTGCTTTTACAGCGGTCTTCAGAAAATTATCACCTATGGGGAAGACGGCGCCATCCAGGACAGATGGCGGCCCGCAGCCGTCTATCACTATATCCAGGATCACAACCTCGAACCCGATTTTGTGGTGGACATCACACCGTATATCGACCGTAAAATGGAGCTGATCCTCGCTTTCCGCTCCCAGTTTTATGCGCCGGATGCGCCGGAATATTCCAATGAGCTGCAATCGCCCATTTCCGGGCAGGATTTCCTGCAATTCCTGAAGGCCAAGGCGGCTACTTACGGCCGGCCCGCCGGCTTTGAATTCGGCGAAGGCTTCAACGTGAACAGAACCATCGGGGTACACTCCTTTTTCGATCTTTGCTAGTGGCGCGAAACTTGAGTGGTATCTAGACTTCGCGCTACTAGCTATTCCCGGATGGAGTTCAGGCCGGCATAGTAAATCAGGTTCCACTCGCCGTCCTGTTTGGCATAACGCCGCATGATGGCGTACTGACCGGACCGGTGGATCATGTTCTCCGTGACGATATCATCGCCGAAGATCTCGAAATATATGTCAAAATCCGAATGGGCCGGATCAACAGGCTTGTGCATGAGCCAATCCTCCTTTTGCCAGCGGAATTCGCGCCCGGCAATGGTCAGGCTGTCCGCATGATCGGGAATGCCTTCCAGCGGAAAAACGATATGTTCCATCTGATAGAGGCTGTCTTTCAAAAAGCGCTGATAGAAGGTCGTGAAATCCTCCGGCAGGTTTACAGGCAAGGCGCTCGCCTGCTCTTTGGGCTTGCAGGCGCTGAAAAAAAGCGCAACCGGGATAAGCGGCAAACAGATCAATTGAAGTGGTTTCATCTGCGATTTTTTGAAAGAACGCCGAAATAAGGAAAAGTGACATATTTACCGGCTGCCTTTGAGCGAAAGAACGCAGGCCGCCAGGTCCGCTTCGACGGGTGATGCGGGTAAATGAGCTTTCCGGAAACCCAGCGCTGATAGCCTTCCCGCTGTCGACGCGCCGATGGCCACGACTTGCCGGTTTTCGAGTTTTTGCAACGGATCGGGGACCTTTTGAAAAAAAGCCTCAGCGTTCAACGGGCTGGTAAACACATACAGGTCCGCATCCGGCGGCTCCGCATCCGGGGCAATTTCGTTTTTGTAGACGATGAGATCAAGGGCAGTAATCCGGTCATCCATTTGATGGCGGACGGACTGAACGGAGGTTGCGGCCCTGGGAAACAGAACCCTTGAGCCGCGGGCGATCCGGAGAAAGGATTGAGCAACCTCCGGCGGCTTTCCTGATCCGGCAAATGCAGTTTTGATCCCCAGCGTCGAGAGGTACTGGTCCGTACCCGGCCCCAGGGCTGCGATTTTGGCCTGCGGTTCAGGAAGCCCTGCTGCGCGAAGGCCTTCATAGAAAAAACGCGCTCCTTGTTTGCTGTAGAAAAAGATCCAATCCGATGCGGGAATTTCCAGGAAGGGCTCCGGAGAGAAGGTCAGCAATGAGCATCCTTCGACCTGACATCCCTGAGCCTCCAGCACCCGGCTGAACAGGGAGCCGGATGCCAATTCGCGCGTGATGAAAATCTTCATGTCCGCCTGCGTTCCGTCGGGTCATTCTTCTTCCCAGAGCAACCGGATGCTTTCGGCGATCGGTTCGCCGTCGTCGTTGCGGCCGATGGTGAATTCGACCTCATCGCCTTCGCGAAGTTCGGTGAAATCGCCGTCGATCACGCTGGTATGGTGGAAGAACAGGTTGTTGGGCGGATATTTGATAAAGCCGTAGCCGTTTTTCAGACTGAAGATCTCCCCTACCAGGATCTCTCCCTCCTCGAATTCCTCAAAAGCCTCGTGGCCGTTAGTGGCCGGCTCCACCTGATAGGCTTTCTTGCCTTCAGTCTGGACGAAGATATTATTGACCAGCGGGTCATTGCGTTTGAGCCGGTTGTCGATCAGTTCGTGCATGGCGATCGGATAGGTTACTTCCTCCAGCAATTCCTGGGAAGTGCGGGTGATCATGCGCTTGCCGATCTCGTTCTCATATTCGAAATCCCAGCTAAGGACCATGACCCGGACGCCTGCGCCGTTCAGCTTGCGGATCAGCGGAACGTAATCTCCGTCGGAGCTGATCAGGACCAGTACGTCAAATTTGTCGTGTACCCCCTGGTCATAAGCTTCCAGGGCCAGGTATACGTCGACGCCTTTTTCTTCGCGGCGGCCGAAGGTAGAGCGCAGGGGCAAAAAGTGGGTCATCACCCCGGCAGACATCAGGATATCGTCGA
Source organism: uncultured Lewinella sp. (assembly GCA_937873655.1). Taxonomy (GTDB): domain Bacteria; phylum Bacteroidota; class Bacteroidia; order Chitinophagales; family Saprospiraceae; genus JACJYC01. The sequence goes on from CALMYQ010000101.1 coordinate 144,500, forward strand.
AAACCCGGTCCCAATACAGGGTATCCCCGCGTTGTTTGGCTTCAAAAGCGTTCAGCCGGCCGCGGAAATAATGGGCCGAAACGATCTGGGCCAACCGAACGTCGACATTTTCCTCCTGAGCGACCTGGTGGCGGATGAATTCATGCAAACCGGAAATACTGAGCCGTCTTCTTCGCTGGTGATCGTAATTGTAATAGTTGCTTACGTGCAGAAAGTAATTGCCATCGTAAAAAACCCCGATTCTGGTCATCTTTTCTCGCATCTTATCTTATTAATTTAAATTAACATATTTTAATTGCGCGTAAATAAGGGTTTAAGGTGGGGGTATAAGCGGGTTGTCAAATTAATTTACCGGCCTGAAGTGCTCAGGCCTTCTGCTACCTTTTCGGCAAGTTGATAACTGGTACTGGCTGATAGTTGGATTCTGGCGACCGGGGCGTCCCAGGAATCTGCTTTGGCGGCCCATACGTGAAAATTGCCTGCCGGGTCTTTTTCGCAATATACGCCCAACGGCATCTGGCATCCGCCTTCCATTAATTTGAGGACTTTTCGTTCTATATTGGTCACTGCGGAAACTTCCGGATGGTGGATTTGTTTCAGCGCGTTTCTAACTTCCAGGGCCTCGGCTTTGACTTGCCAGGCAAGGACTCCCTGCCCGGGCGCCGGCACAAATTCCCGGGGGTTGAGCCGGATAACCTGAATGCCGTTCAGGTCGGGTTTCAGTCTTTCAAGCCCGGCTGCGGCCAGAAGAACGGCATCGACCTGGCCTTCGCGCAGTTTCCGGATACGGGTGGGGACATTGCCCCTGATATCGGAGAACCGGATATCAGGCCTGAAAAACAGCATTTGCGCTTTCCTTCTGGCGGAAGAGGTTCCGATGATCGCACCTTCTTTTAGTTGAAAAAGCTTGCCGTCGACTGTGGCGTCCTGGCGGCATAGCAACCAATCTGCGGGGTTTTCGCGATAAGAAACCGCGCCGATCACCAATCCTTCCGGGTTAGCGGTGGGAAGGTCTTTCATCGAATGAACGGCAAGGTCTATTTCGTCGAGGAGTAATGCTTCTTCTATTTCTTTGGTAAAGAAACCTTTTCCTTCAATTTTATCAAAGCTAAGATCTTGTATCCGGTCACCTTTTGTCGATATAATGACCAATTCAGTGTCAATTCCTTTTTCGCTTAGGGCCTGTCGGGTGTGATTGGCCTGCCAAAGGGCCAATTCACTGCCCCGTGTACCGATCCTCAAAGTCATTCAAAAATATTGTATTTTTTTCGGGCGGGGCAAAGATAGTAAATTCTTCTGCCATTTGATCCGATCAATTTCATTTTTGCCTGGCCGGAGTTGTGCCGGTGAGGAATAAACTGCGCTGAAAGGGATAGAAATAAAAAGCCCCGTGGCAAACACGGGGCTCCAACTTTACACTCACTAGTTTATGAAACTAAAGCCAACTTTTCTTTTTATGCGGATCCGGCAGTAAAACGCATACATGCGTGCGAATCTGAATATATAATGTTTAAACTCGGATTTTATTGTAAATGTTTCAAGAAGAAGAGTTAAAAAATATTTAAATCTATAAGAAACCTGTCTTTTAGGGAGATTTGGGGCCGTTTTTTCGGGCAAACAGCATTTTGAACCAGAAAAAAGGCGTCAGCAGCCGCTCCCGCAGGTTGAAATCGGTGTACATGTCAGAAAGGGATTTCAGCATTTTACGGTTGCCGGAAATCACGTATCCCATCAGGTTTACAATAGCCGGATACCGCATAACCTCCTGTAATTTCCGGCTCAATTTCATTTCCGAGCCCAGCACCCTGGCAACCCTGACGTCGTAGGCTTTCATGGCCTCCGCACTGAAGTCATTGGCTTGCAGGCAGTTGACCGCCTGGTCCGCAGCTATAAACCCGCTGTAGAATGCATTGCCGATGCCCTCCCCCGTCAGCGGGTCGATCAGGTGGCCGGCATCGCCGACGAGCATGAAGCCGTCGCCGGAAATGGAGCGTTCTTTTGACCCCAGCGGCAATCCGTAGCCGGTAACCGGGCCGGTCCTTTCGGCGGCGGCAAACCGGTCCCGGATCAGTGGATGATGGGCGATCAGGTCGTCCAATACCCGGTTTAGGTTTACTTTTTTCTGCTTGAGGATATCGCTGCGCATGCCGATCCCGACGTTGGCATGGCCGTCCGGGAGGGGAAAGATCCAGAAATATCCGGGCGTGATTTCCCGGATAAAGTGGAGCTCGATGAATTGGTCGTTGCTGAAGCCTGTAACGCCTTTATAATAAGCCCGGAGTGCTGCGGCATGGTGCCTGGGATCCTTTTCCAGCCCTGCGGTTTTGCGGCTGAAGGATGAATGGGCGCCGTCGGCAATGATCAGCAACCGGCAGCCGATGAGGCGTTCTCCCTGATTGACGACCACCTCCCAACCGTCGCCTGTACGGTTATAAGCCGTGGCTTCCGAGGACGGCCGGAAATCAATATTGGGCCTCCTGGCGATCTCATCGGTCAGAAACCGGTCGAAATCCAGCCTGCGGCAAACATACCCTGGAGGAGCGCCGTCCGAATCGCCGGTTGCCGTGTTGAAAGGCACATCAATGACCCTTCCGTTGGGGGCAAGGAACCGGATGCCCCATACCCCGACGCTGGGCACCGCTGTGTTGAACCGCTTGAGGATTTCAGGATCCAGCCGGTTCAGCAGGGTGGTCACCTTCCCGCTGACGGCGTCTCCGCAGATCTTGTCCCGCGGAAATTCGGCTTTATCCAACAGTATGCAGGGAATGCCGGCATAGCTCAACTTCAGCGCGCACGCTGCGCCGCCCGGGCCCGCGCCGACTATGCAGATATCGCTATGAAGCATGAAGATTGGTCTTGGTGAGGCGGGGAGATAAAAAAAAACCTGGCGCCAGATCTAAGGATAGAACGCCAGGCAAACTATCAGTGTAGTTCATAATTCAAGGCAAAGGTACACTTAAAAGCTGAACCTGCAAATTTTTTTCCCGATTTTTGAAAAATCATTGTTTTGAGAAATGCCCCCGGACTTCAGCCGGAATGATCTCCTTCAACAAAATATCCTGTTCGGGATTATTTTCTATAAAATACCAGTTTCCGGCGTCTTTTTCAGCAACGCCGAACAGGGATTTTTCCGCCAGTATCCGGAAGGTTTTGTTTTCCTTGTTGAAAGCGACATTGTCCTTTCCGAATGTCGTTTCAAAGCTCGTTTTCAGGAACGGCAGCACGTCGTCACCGTACAGGTCTCCCTCAAAGCCGATGGTCATTTCGGCGGAATAGCTGATCTGCGTGAAAAGGAGCGTATCGAAAGGGAATACGGGTGAGATGGAATTGATTTTCATATCCTTGAACTGGATATCCATGCCGCTGTTCTCCATCTGGTCGAACAGGGCCAGCATCTCTTCCCTTGAGGCCAGGGTGAAGAGGGCCGGGTAGGTCAGGTCCAATACCCCGTTCCAGTCCTTATTGGAGGTTGCGGCAATAAACTGATCCAGCCTGGCGGTGATGGCCGCTTCCGCTTTATCCTGGGCTGCCGCCTGCCCCGGCAGCAACAGCCAGGCGGCTAAAAACATATTGAACAGCAGGGAGCGCTTCATTTTTTACAATTGTACTTGGATTAAAAATTATAGGTTACCCCGGCCCGGTAATCCAACGGGGATTCGATCGTATTGGACGGCTGGTTGAAATTGTACATCAGCAGCACTTCAAAACCCCAAGGCCCGCCGCCTCTGCTGGAATACCCCAACCCGACATAACCGGCCCCCCTTGTTCTGCGATCGGCCACCAGCATCTGTCCGTCGTAAGAGATCAGCGGCTCGTTCTCATAATCGTATTCCACCTGCGCGAAAAAGGTCTGAATAGGGTGAATGCGCAAAAAGGCGCCCGCGCCCCATTCCGTAGGGTTGATCTTTTCGATGCGGCCGCCGCCGAAATCAACCCGGTAATTGTAATACAGGAAATAAGCCCTCGGGCCGGCCGACAACCAGGGCAAAACCTTATAGCCGACCATCGGAGCAAGGCCGAAAGTGAACAAACTCTCGCCGTATCCTCCGTTGAACCCCAACGTAACATGCGTGCCGTACCAGAGCCTGTACCCGAAATTGGCATCCGCATTTTTTTTGCTTGTCGTCGAAACGCCCTGTCCGTAAATCGGGCTTAAGGCACAGGCAACCACCAGGCCGAGGGCGGCGAAAAGGCATTTTTTATTCATCTCCATATGTCTTTTGGGCAAATATAAGCCGCAATCATTAAAACGGCCGAACAAAAAAAGTATTGCAATAATGACGTTCAGGCAACTTTTCCAAATATTCTCCTCTTTTATATTAAATTAGTCGTAAATTGCGCCGTCAAATTACAACCCGGTCTTTTGCAAAACCCCGGAAAATAACATCTACTCCGAATAAAATTTGGATTAAATTGGGAGCGACATTCAGGGGAGGAATTCACCAACAATGCACGGTTATTCTTGAAAATGCACACCTGCCACCATTACATTCAGCATTTTATTACCCCAACCATTAAAGCTCTCCTCTTCAAACTTGCTCTCGCAAATTAGAAATTTATTAACCATTCGATATGAAGGCAAAATTTACACTTTGCTTAGGACTGCTCTTTTGTGCCTGGACTGTTGCGTTTTCCCAACCTGCCAATGACGATTGTTCCAACCCGCAGGTCATCAACCTGAATTCGCCCGCGCCATGCCCGTCGACAACCCCCGTAAACACGGTTGTCAACGGAACAACCACAAATGCGACGCCGATATCTCCTTATCCACTGCTGCAATGTACCAACGGCGACCAGAACGACGGCCCTGCCGCAGAAGTCTGGTACTCCTTTGTGGGTGTTTCCAACGTCATTGATATCATTGTCAACGGCTTGCATACCCCCAATGTGATCTTGTTCAGGGGGACGGATTGCTCCTTCCTCACGCCGCAGGATTGCGACCGGGGCTCCAACGGCACACTTACCTTAACTCAGAATATTCTGGTAGGTGAAACCTATTATCTAATGGTTTCCGGCGGAGATATCAGCGACCAGGGCAACTTCACCCTCACCATACGAAGCAGGAACAACTGCAACCCCTGCTTGCTGGATCAAACCCTGACCGTTTCGCCTCCGCCCATTAACGGCACCTATTCATCGGGCCAGGAAGTGACGGTCTGCATGACCATCAACGACTGGGACGTCACCTCAACCATCGAATGGCTCCATGCTGTAACCGTTCAGTTCGGCCCGGGTTGGGATGTCACCTCCCTGCTCCCGCAACCCCCGGCTCCCTGTACCGCTACCGGCGACTGGCACTGGTACGACTCCTGGGTCAGCTCAAATACAGGGCAGGTCTTCGGACCGGGGTTCGCCTTCGACTCAAGCCAGGGCGGGCCCTTTGACGGCAACCCCGGCAACAACTGGGGGGACCCCTGCCAGAACCCCGGCGGAGGAGATTTTCCGATCACCTTCTGCTGGACGGTTTCAGTTTCTGACTGTATGGACACCGGCGGCCCCAACTTCACCGGAAACGACCTGAGCATGGTCATAGAGATCTGGTCGGACGGCGATTCCGGCTCCTGGACCCAAACCGGTTGCAACTCGGGGTTCACCTTCAACTTTCTGGCATCGGTGGTTTGTTGCTCCGGGATCGAACCCATTGCCGTACCGACACCGACCTCCTGCCCCGGCGCCAACGACGGCAGCATTCAGATCGATCCGCTCGGCGGCACTTACCAGTACTATGTTTTCTATAATAACGGATCCACACCCATCACCACCATACCGCCTACCAGCAATATTGTCGACCTCAATAACCTGGCTACGGGCAGTTACAGTATTGTAGCTGTTGACATCGCGAGCGGTTGCAACCTCAGCGTCAACCCGCAGCCGGTGGTCATTACGGACGGTGACCCGCCGCAGGCCTTCCCGGACGCGGATACCCCCTGCCCGGGCAATCCGTTCACCCTCACCGGCAGTACAGACGGCTTTGGGTCGAATATTCAATACCACTGGACCGGCCCCGGAGGCTTTAACCAGAACGGTCAAGTCGTCCATCCGACCCAGGCCGGCACCTATACGCTCGTGGTTACGGTTGACGGCTGCCAGTCGGAACCGCAGACCGTCAATGCCCAATTCGTCGATTTCTTCATTGAGGCCCAGGCCAGCCAGACATCGGTATGCGTAGGCGCCAGCGTCGAATTTGCCGCCCTCGGTACCGGCATTACCAGCGTTCAGTGGATCAATACCAATACCGGTCAGGTGCTTGGCACCAGCAACCCGTTCGATTATACGTTCACGCAGACCGACCTGGCCGACAGTCCGATCACCATCCAGGCGGTGGCTACCGATGTCAATGGCTGCGAAGCCACTGACGACCTGGTGATCACCGTGAACCCTTTGTCGGAGATCACCCTGGATGTACAAGGCACCTGGTGCGTGGGCAGTACGATAACCGTGACCGCCAGCGGTGCGCAGTCCTATTTCTGGGAAGACGGCCTGTCGGACAACCCGAGATTCTTTGTCATCGACCAACCCGGGCCGTTCCAGTTCCAGATCTTCGGCCAGGATGCCAACGGTTGCCAGGCGGAAGGTTTACTGGATATTTATATCGACCCCTCTCCTACCGTTTCCATCAACGCCTCTGCTACCACCATTTGCAAAGGCGAATCGGTGACGCTGACCGGGGTCGGGGCAAACTCATACAGCTGGAGTACCGGCGCCAACAACACGCCCTCCATCACCATTACGCCCATGACCACGACCATCGTCTCGGTTCTGGGCACCAACCTGGCCGGCTGTTCAGATGATGCCGAAGTCACCATTACGGTGGTAGACCCGATCACCGCGCCTGTTGTCAGTTGCGGCGCAGCAACGCCAAATTCCGTGTCATTTACCTGGCCTGCCGTCACCGGAGCAACCGGCTATAATGTTACGGTCAACAGCGGCCAGACCGGGACCCTGACCGGCACCACCTACTCGGTTACAGGCCTTGCACCCGGTACGCCGGTAAGCATCACAGTTGTGGCGATCAGCCCGAACCCGGCCTGCCCGAACCCGTCGACCACCATCACCTGTAATTCCGTAGACTGCCCCATGGAAACGATTGCCATCACACCGGTGGCAGATATCTGTTTTGAGGCCGGGCTTCCCGTGATCGATCTGGAAGCAACCATTACCGGCGGCATGGCCGGCACGGATAGCTGGAGCGGCCCCGGCATAACCAACCCGGCAACCGGAATATTTAATGTTGATACGGCCGGTGTCGGCAACCACCAGATCATTTTTACTCACGCGGAAGGGCTTTGCGTTTACACGGATACCACCGTTATCCGGATATTCGACATCCCGACCGCCGGCCTTTCCATCGCCGACGCGCAGATCTGCAATAACCAGTCCACAACCGTGACCTTTACCGGAACGGCCGGCGCCGGCGCTACCTACACCTGGGATTTCGGCGGCGGTATTGCCGATCCCGGTACCGGCCCCGGCCCGCATCAGGTCAACTGGACTGCGTCCGGCCCTAAAACGGTTACCGTCAGCGTTACGGAGAACGGCTGCACATCCGAGACCGCCAGCGCCTCCATCGACATTACCGACGCGCTTACGCCGCCGGCAATCGCATGCGGCAATGCCACAACCACTTCCGCTGAATTCACCTGGGGCCCCGTTGCCGGATCGACCGGATTCACCGTCAACGTCATTTCAGGCCCCACCGGTACCCTCAACGGCAATACCTACACGGTCACCGGGCTTTCACCCGGTCAGTCGGTCGAAATCCAGGTAGTCGCGGAAACGGATGATCCGTGCGGTTCTGTTTCCAGCAATTTCACCTGCAGCGCATTGCCTTGCCCGGATTTCGTATTTGATATTACCCCGGTCGATCCGATCTGCCTGGGCGCTTCCTCTCCGCCGGTTACGCTGGCGGCCACTGTGACAGGCGGAACCGGCGGAGGCGCCATGACCTGGAGCGGACCGGGTGTGACCGGCAATTCCTTCAATCCGCAGACGGCGGGTGCAGGCAACCATACCCTCACGGTTACGTATGCAGAAGGCCCGTGTACCGAAAGCGAAGATATCGTTGTTCAGGTCTTTGCTGCCCCGGTGGCAGGGTTTGCGTTCTCGCAATCGCCCGCTTGTATCAACCAACCGGTGACGATTACTTTTAACGGAACGGTAAGCGATCCGAATACGGCATCCTTTACCTGGAATTTCAACGGCGGCACGGCCAACCCCAATTCAGGCGCCGGCCCGATTGATGTTACCTGGGCAACCGCCGGTCAAAAAACCGTGACCCTGACCGTAACGGAAAACGGCTGCACCTCTGCGGTGTTCAGTCAGAATATTACCATTCAGAATCCGATGCCGGAGCCTGTCGTCAGTTGCATCCCAAGCCCTTCATCCATTGAATTCAGCTGGGCTGACGTACCGGGTGCGACCGGATATCAGGTCACCGTGCTCAGCGGCCCGGCCGGCGTACAAAGCGGCAACACCTATACCGTGACCGGACTGGTGCCCGGTGATATGGTCGAAATCCAGGTTACGGCGCTCGGCAACGGCCCCTGCGGCAACAGCGTAGGCATGGGTTCCTGCACCGCCGAAGACTGCCCGGACATCACCCTGGCGATCGATCCGGTAGCGCCGATCTGTCTGGATGCTTCCGCAACAGCCATTAACCTGAACGGAACCGTCACCGGCGGAGACCGCACCGGCGCCGAAAGCTGGACCGGCACCGGCGTCAGCCCCCAAGGGGGTTTTACACCTTCTGCCGCAGGCCCGGGAAGCCATATCATCACGTTCAGATACCAACAGGGGAACTGCCCCTATAATGTGTCCATTACCATTGTGGTGAATGAGCAGCCTTCTTCAACGTTCACGGCGGATCAGTCCGTTTGCGCGGGTGACCCCATCACCGTTACCTATACCGGCGGCGCCGACCCCGGAGCTACTTACAACTGGGATTTCGACGGCGGAACAGTGGTCAGCGGAACCGGCGCCGGTCCGTACACGATCAGCTGGCCGACCGGGGGGGGCAAGCAAATTGAGCTCGTGGTGATTGAAAACAATTGCCCGTCCGTCAGCTCCAGCGTAGCTGTGGAGGTGGCTGATCCCATCGCAGCGCCGGTGATCAGTTGCGAAACCACCACAACTTCAATCAATTTCACCTGGCCGGCGGTGACAGGCGCTACCGGCTATACGGTTAATGTGCTGACCGGCCAGACCGGCACGCAAAATGGCAACAGCTACCTCATTACGGGGCTGATGCCGGAGGAGACGGCTACCATTGTCGTGACGGCTCAAACAGCCAATATCTGCGGCCCGTCCATGACCGAGCAAACCTGTTCGGCGGATCCCTGTCCCTCGATCACGGTGACGCCTCAGGCCCCCGGGGCGCTGTGCGCTGACAGCGACATACAAACCCTGACGGCTAACATTACCGGCGGAGCGGGCGGCGGAACCCTGACCTGGGCCGGAACCGGCGTGACCGACCCGTCAGGTACTTTCGACCCGGCCATGGTTTCCGGCACAACAACGGTGACGGCGACCTATGTGGAAGGCGTATGCTCGTATACAGCAGACCTCGACATTTCGGTCAATCCGGTACCTGTAGCTTCCTTTACGGCAGCCGGCCCTGCGTGTACCGGGCAGGATGTCATGGTGACCTTTGACGGCGCCGCCGGTGCGGGCGCTGTTTACGACTGGAATTTCGACGGGGGTACCGTTGCCAGCGGAACCGGTCAAGGGCCTTATGCTGTCTCCTGGCCGACGGCAGGCGCCAAAACCATTTCGCTGACCGTGACCGAAAACGGTTGCGTATCCGCTGCATTTACGGCCACAGTTGACATCGAGGCGCCGTTAACAACGCCCCAGGTCTTCTGCCTGGAAACCAGCACCAGCAGCATCACCTACGGCTGGCACCCGGTAGCGGGCGCACAAGGGTATGAGGTAACCGTCGTGGATGGCCCGCAGGGCGTGCTTTCCGATACGACTTATACCATCAATAACCTGACGCCCAACCAGGAAATCACGATACAGGTCGTGGCGACCGGCAGCGGCGCCTGCGGCAACAGTTCGCCGGGCTCAGCCACCTGCATAGCCAACAACTGCCTGCCGCTGAGCCTGAATCTCTCCCCTTCCGTTACCTTATGTGAAGGCAGTTCAACTCAGCTGACTTTTGATTTCAATACCGCAAGCGCCGGGCCGTTTGAGGTTACCTATTCCATCAACGGAGCCCAGCAAGCGCCCATAACGCTCTCGGACAACGGAGTTGTGCCGTTCAATAACGTGACGGACAATATCTCATTGGTCGTCATCTCCATCCTGGACCTGAGCGATGCGAATTGTACCTATCCCGGCAATGCCGCCTGGGACCTGACGGTCAATCAATCCGTGGATGCGGGCATAGCCGGGGAACCCGTCCGCTTCTGCCAGGGCGAAGGACAGACCGTGCTTTTGAGTGACCTGCTTGAAGGCGCGCAAACCGGAGGGGTATGGACGGAAACCTCCGCCGTGCGGTCGACGGGCGGCGCTTTCAATGCAGCCGGCGGTACGTTCAACCCGGTCAATCAACTCCCTGCAACCTACACCTTCCTGTACCACCTGGATGCGGGCGACCCTTGTCCGGATGACGAAACAACGGTCACCGTGATCATTGAGCCGACGCCGAAAGCCGTGGCCGGAGAGGATCAGCTGCTGACCTGCGACATCAGCCTGGTTAGCCTGGGCGGCAACAGTTCGTCCGGTAACGGCATAACGTATGCCTGGTCCTCCGGCAATCCGGATGTGGTCATTTCGGATCCGACCAGCCCGCTGATCGATGTCAGTCAGGCCGGCGTTTACACACTGACCGTGACCAATGACCTGGGCTGTTCTTCAACGGACTCTGTAGAGGTTACTTCCGAAAACGCCTCGCCTGTGGCCTCGCTCTCCATTTCGCAGATCAGCTGCTTCCAGGCAAATGACGGCGCGATAACAGTAGATGGGGTTCAGGGCGGAACGCCGCCCTACCAGTTCAGCTTCAACGGCGGTCCTTTCAATGGACAGACCCATTTCGCCTTCCTCGGCCCTGCAGCCTACACCGTAGTGGTTCGCGACCAAAACGGTTGCTCTTCGGAGGTGTCCATCAATCTCACCCAACCGGAGGAGTTGACGGTTACCCTGGTAACGGACCTGGAAGCGGGGCAGAATACCATCGAGAACGGGGATGAAATCACGCTCAGGGCCGTTTTTGATCCGAATGTGGTGCTGGATACGATCATCTGGAAACCCGATTCCCTGGCGTTGGGCAATAACCCGACCTCCATTTCGGTCATGCCGACGGAGACGACCCAGTTTTCTGTGACAATTGTTGATGAAAACGGATGCAGCGATTCGGACGACGAGACCATTTTTGTCCGGAAGGTGCGGCCTGTTTACATACCGAGCGCTTTCTCGCCCAACAATGACGGATTCAATGATATTTTCTATATCCAGGCGAGGGATAACTCCGTTACCAGGATCAAATCCTTCCTGATCTTCAACCGTTGGGGCGAAAACATGATGGAGTTGTATGATTTCCAACCGAATGACCCCGGCTACGGGTGGGACGGCAAACACCGGAGCAGGCCTATGAATCCCGGCGTATACGTTTATTTTGCCGAGATCGAATTCACGGATGGAGAGGTCATTCTGTATAAGGGAGACGTCAACCTCCTGAAATAAGGTTCCTTATCCCACAGGCGGAATGCTCCGGCCCGCGTTTGCAGGCCGGAGCATTTTTTTTCCGGTTATGCGCAGAATATCAGATGCGGCGACAGGTATCGGTCAAACCCCCTTTTTTTGTAAATAGTTCTACAAATACACAAATACTGCTTTTAGAAATGCCGCCAATGCCCATTCAGCTTGGCGGCTTTTGAAATCCTTTCGCCTGAAAACATGTAATACCGTGCCATTGCAAGCTGCGTCGGGACCACAAACCAGTTCCGGCGCATATTTACCTGTCAGTGTTCTTTTTATTTGGATCAAATCTTAATAAAGTCTGGAAAACTGTCTATCTTGACAGGCAGAATGTTCATATGAAATCCGCAGAATTCCAATCGTAAAACGCTCTGTCCGTCCAATCACTTAACCGGTTTGAAGTACGAAAGGCTGAATGCCCTGAAATTGCTGCAATTTTCATTGCTGCTTCAGCGTATGACCCATCCTTTGCCCTGGCAGAGGTTTTTTGAATACTCAAATTTTCGCCATGAAAAAAACGTTTATCTCCTTCCTGACCTTTCTGGTTGCGGGCATCACTGCCTGTTTTGCCCAAACCACGTTTATCAACGAAATCAATTACCTGGCCACTAACCCAAGTTCACGCGGGGTTGAGATCGCCGGTGAATCAGGAACCGACCTCAACGGTTGGATGTTGTATTTCTATAATCCGGACGGCAGCGTGCAGAGTTCGAAAAGCCTGAATTCATCCAGTACCGTTCCCGACCAGCAAAACGGCCATGGTACCATTTGGTACGAAGTGGAGCAGTTGAACTCCGGCCAGACCAACCGGGGCGGCGCCGCATTGGTAAGGCCCAACGGTGAGGTTGAGCAATTCTCCAGTTACGGAAATACGCCTTCCGGTCAGCCCCTGACCATCAATGCCGTTGAAGGCCCTGCAAGCGGTATGTCATCGGATAATATTGGTAAACAGACCAGTCCGAACAAATCGCTCCAGCTCAAAGGCATCGGCATTGATCTGCTCGACTTCATCTGGGGGCTCCCGCTGTTCAACAGTACCCCGGGACAGGTGAATACGCTGCAGATCTTCCAACTGATCGGCGGTTTGCTCTTCTGGAAAGACAGCGGCCAATCCGGTGATGTGATCAATGCCGTACCGATCGGCAGCGACGGTACCGACGTTTATCCCAACCCGATCATCGGCGCCATGAACATCCGTTTTGAGCGGCCTGTCATCCTGGACGGCGCCGTTGAACTCCGGGACGGGTTCGGACGATTGATCCAGCATACCCAGGTTGCCGCCGGGGATGACCAAACCTATATGGACTGCTCAAGATTGCCTGCCGGACAGTACTATCTGCGGTTCAATATCGACGGCAAGGTCTTCACCAAGCAAGTGATCAAGAACTAATTCAGAAAGCCCTCAGCTCTAAAAATGACCGCTTTGGAAAAAATTTCCAAAGCGGCTTTTTTATGGTTGCATCTGTGGGGATTTCCGGGCAATCAATTACCGGAGTATTTTTTTCCGGTAAGTTGACGCATATCAGATACCGGCTCCGGGCCGGGTAAACAAGGGTATCTTGTGGGTATCAATGACAACGCCACAGAAACTACTTTTGAATCATTCGGAGAAACTTAGTCCCTCTTTTGCCGGCAAGTCGTAAATAACCGAGCGGCTTGCCGGCCTTTGGTCTAAGCCCTGCCAATTACCCATAAAAGCATTATTACGTTTTTACACATGGCGATGTGAAGAAGTGGCGCCAGGTGGTTTGCCTGGCGGCCATTTCTTCTGTTGAACGCCTTTTCTGTGCAAATCAGGTTTAATTGAGCGTATAAAAGCAAATGTGCAGGTAGTTAATAGTTCACCTTAAATCGAGTGTTAATGTGAATGAAACCGGTGGAGAATCCTTCACCGGTTTTCTTTTTTTAAGCCCGCCACAAGCAGCGCCTTGCGGCCTTTTGTAACCTGCCGATTTACCAGCAGGCCTTTCGGCTTTCCGGTAAAGTAATTCATGGTTACTGACCGGGGGCCCGGAACGGCCTTATTTGAGTGATATCGTACAAGCCTGGGAGGGATCTGCCGGTACCTGGCAGGGAAACGGTGGGAATAAAAAAACAGCGCCGATCCGTGTTTCGGCGCTGCTCAAGACCTAAAAGGTCACTCCTTACTAATTTTTTTTCTGTCGTTCAGTTTTTGTGTTTAATTGTCCTTATTTACGATTGATCAATAATTTTTGGGCGGTACCCGGCATTGCAGCGCCCCGGGCATCGTACAGGCCGATCCAATACAATCCTGCGGGGACATCGGCTACCGGAATTTCAACAGATTGCCCGGGAATGGCCCCCCCAACGGATTTGGTGGTCAGCGGACGTCCTGCCGAATCGATTATTTTCAATTGAACTCCGGCTTCGGCATCTGTGTTCGGGATTACGACGAAGACCCTGTCGTTTGCGGGGTTCGGGTAGACAGTTGCGGATCCCATATTGTTGACCATCGGATTGATCAGGCTCCGGGCTCCTTCGCAACCGAATGCCGCTCCTACTCCTACACCGAACCAGGCATTGGTGGTGGCTTCTTCCTCCGGCGAGCAAACGCCGTAAACCGCCTGGGCATATGCGATCGAAGCTGCCCGGGCTTCCGCGAAAGTAGCGTTGGGAGAAAGCATGATTTCCGTACCGAAGGCGATAAGTTCTGAGCGGGTAAAGCCAAGGCCGGAAACAGTATAGGCATCGCCGTTGTCATTCACGCCGTCATCGGGGGCGTTGCCCGATCCGGCCGTCAGCAGGTAAAACCATTTGTTCAGCAGGCCGCTGTTGGAGTGGACGCCGCAATAGTCGTTGACCAGGTTTGGGGTGCCGCAGTCCGGGTCGGTCCAGAAATCACCGCCGTAGGTATCCGGGTTGCTTGCCCGTTTGGGGTCGTCCATCCAGCGCAAAGCCTGATTCAGGTTGTTGAAACCGTTGCTTTGGTCGATTTGCTCGCCGATCCCCCATGGGTTATAATCCAGTGATTTACCCGGGAAACGCTGAAGGACATAAGCTTCGACACAGGCGGCCCAGATATCGCTGAAGCCTTCATTCATTGCGCCGGATTCGCGCTCGTAGACCAGGTTGGCCGTATGCTCGCAGACGCCGTGCCCGATCTCATGCGCGCACACATCCATGGAGGTCAGCGGGCTGAAGCTGCCGATCTGGGTAAACCCGAAATCCTGATAGCTGCCGTCTCCGTAGGTCATCTCTGCGCCATCCCAGAATGCATTGTCATAGCCGACGCCGTAGTGTACGTAGCTGTTAATGGCGCCGTTATTGCCGTCAAAACTGAGCCGGTTGTGGCGCTGTTTCCAGTAATCGTATACCATCGATGCGCCGAAGTGGGCATCCCAGGCAATATCGTCATTTACAGCTTCCAGGATGGTAGGCGCCGGGTCGCGAACGTGTTCGGAGGTCGTCCAGGAATTGTCATCATCGACGCATTCAGCGGCAAGATTATAGAGCAGCGGCACCGAAATGGGCGCTCCGCCCAGGCCGTTCATGTCGAGGGTATTGACGCCGCCCCCGCGGGTCTGATCGCGCAGGACGTAATAACCGAAATCAAGCAGGTATTGGGGGCTTGGGTTCAGGCCGGTCCTGGCCGTTGTCTGTATGGTTTGCTGACCGCTATAACGCGTGCTGACCGTAGCGCCGGCATGTTTGATGATCGCGTCCTTGAGCATGATCTTACCGGATTGAGCGTTGACATAGACCCAATCCCGGGAAAGCGGCTCGCTGGCATAAATATTGAACTTATAGGCCAGGGCCGGGTCGGATTCCGGGGTGGAATAATCATCGACAATGACCAATTCGCCCTTGGGCAGGTAGTTGTCGTAAAGCTCGTTGAGCTTATCGGCTATTTTGGGCGCATTTATCCCATTTCTGAACTTGTTGACATATTCATATACGTATTCGGAAGCGCCGACGGATTTAAACGCCAGGTCAAGCGCCTGGTTTTCGGTCAGTACCGGTCTGGTATCGAGGTTGCGGAGGTCATAAAATTCTCCGTTCAGCGAAATCAGCAGGCCTTTCCGGGTGAAGGCAGTGAACTGCCCGTGCTCAACCCTGATGCCTTTATAATATTGCTGGAATCGCTCAAATCCGGAACCGGCGACATGTTCTGTCCGTTTTACAGAACCCAGTTCGCACTGACCGGAAGCCAGATTGAAAAATCGCTGCAACAACGGGCGAACATCTTTTTCCGTATAGGCGTCCTGGGCCTGCCAGTCAAAAACGATGAGGGAGGGCGTTTCCCTGATGGCATTTATTTCAACTTTGCTTATCTTGGGGTCCGATCCGACAGTATTCTTTTGCGCTATACCGGCTGGGATAGCAGCCGTCAATGCTGCTATTCCGATCCATACTCTAAATTTGTAGTAGTTGTTGTCCATAAGTTTCTGTTTTTTTCAATCTGGTTCAATTACGTTGTAAAATTCCTTACATTTCGGAAAAGTGGCCGGGTCTTCTGATGTGGATAGGATTATGGGAAAAAAAAGAAGGCGCTATTTTATGTTTAGTTTTCTCTGGTTGAGCATAAATTGATTAATTTGCAACCCGCCCCCGATATTAGGCTGCACACCCATCTTCCAATCACCTGAATTGGTAAATCTGAAAACTCTTTTAGAAGCCGTTTTTTGCGTTATCGCCATGATTGCATATGCTTTTAATTGAAAAAGTCATCAAGCTGCTGGATGAATTCCACTTCAGCCAGTTCCGGGAACACGTCAAGCATTACAGCGTCAGATCCTATTATCCTTTGGCGTTGGTTGACGTAATTGACCGCAGGGCTGATGTGGAACAGGATTCTGAGGGGCTGTACAAAAAAGTGTACGGCGACCCACCTAATGGCGACCGGGATATGAAGAAATTTTTTCAGCTCAGCCATTACACCTTCAAGTTCACCGGTTTTTTGGCCCGGAATTATCCCGACTATTTGCAACATAATATTACCAGGATACAGCAATCCATCAATAACGGCGACCTGACTGCGGCAAAACGCCTGTCGGAAATGGTGCGGGATGTAGCTGAAAAGATCGAAGACTTTGATACCGAGGTCAAGATCCTCAGCATATTGGCCCAACAGGAAGTATTGAATGAATCGGGGAAAGACGCACTCAAATATTATGAACGAATTGACCGCCTGCTTAAACTGAAATCGGGGATCAATGAGCTCAATAACTTTGTCCTCGTTCAATTAAAAGACAGGGGGAAAGAAGAGTTTAATTTCGATCTGGATCAGAAACTTGCCTATCTGGAAGGATTCCTCAGGAGTGAGAGTTTTGCAAAACGCATGCTGGCCCAACTGAATATCTGCCACTTGCTGTATATTTTGAAGGACGACCGGTTTTACAACCCTGAAAGCCTCCGCAAGCTGGAGACGATCGAAGACGAGTTGGAGAAATCCGACTACATCATTTTTCCGTTCCTGCACAATATCCGGCCCCGGCTGGCTTTCCTGAAACTGAATTATTCCATTCGCCAATTGAACCAGGAAAAAGTCCTC
Organism: uncultured Lewinella sp.; assembly: GCA_937873655.1. Classification (GTDB taxonomy): domain Bacteria; phylum Bacteroidota; class Bacteroidia; order Chitinophagales; family Saprospiraceae; genus JACJYC01. Next base: position 161,709 of record CALMYQ010000101.1, read on the forward strand.
CAGGAAGCTGCCCGGATCATCGAAGACAGCAAGGATGATCTTTTTTGGAACAGTTTTGTCAACCTGCCTGAAATATCCTCCATTGCCATTCAGACCAGCTATTTTGTCACCAACTATTTTACCGCTTACAGGCCCGATCACCTTCAATTGATACCTTCGGAGATCAAAGACCGAATGGAAGAACTCAAAGTGCGGTGCGAGGCCATCCTGAACAACCCTGCGCTGCAGGACCGTTTTGTGGTCCGCCTGATCAACCTGACCACCATTTATTCCGGATTGCTGCTGCTGGGCAGCAAGGAGGAGATCAAAAAAAGCATCCAGACCCTCGAGTACATGTTGCTGTCCTATCAGCAGGTGCCCTTCCATGCCTATATCGACCCGGCCTTCACCACCCTGATCATGGGGTGTTTCTGTCTGGAGGATTATGAGGAAATGGAGCGCAATTACAGGCGGTATAAGAAATCGATCAAAGGGAAAACCGTGAACCCGGAGAACGACCTGGCGCTGCACGGCTTTTATTACGCCGCTAAATGGCGTGAAACCCAACGGGGTCAATACGCCAACAAACTCAGCAGCGTGCTCGAACAGGCATCCGACAAATCCCAGCTGGAATCCACCAAAAAGACCCTTCTGGAAGTTGCCAGGTATTTCAACATTCCCATCGACCCCCAGGCTTTTACCTAAACGATGTTAATTTCCGGTTGGAGATCCACGCCGAATTTCGCCCTGACATCCCGCCGGATCATGGTCGACAGGGCCAGAATGTCCTCACCCACAGCATCGGCCCAATTCACCAGCACCAGGGCCTGCTTGTCGTAGCAGCCCGCATCCCCTACCCTCCTGCCTTTCCATCCGCATTGTTCGATCAGCCATCCTGCAGAAAGCTTGATCCTGCCGTCGGCGCCGGGATAATGGACCAGTTCCGGAAAAGCGGCTTTCAACCGTTCAGCTTCCGCTACCGTCACTTCGGGGTTTTTGAAAAAACTGCCGGCATTGCCGATCTTTTCCGGATCCGGCAACTTGCTTTGGCGAATGGCGGTTACCGCCCGGCTGACATCCTGGACAGTGGGGTGGGTTATGCCGTTTTCGGACAACATCTGCCGGATAGCGCCGTACTCCAGATGGAGTTGATGGTTTTTTTTGCTGAGGCTCAGCCAGATCCTGGTGATCAGAAACCGGTTTCGGTCCATGTGTTTGAAAATGCTGTCGCGGTATCCGAACCGGCACTCGGCGGCATTGAAGGTAACCCGCTTCCCCGTTTTGAACTCGAACGCCTCCAGCTTTTCAAAAACCATTTTGAGCTCCACACCGTAAGCCCCGATATTCTGGATCGGCGCCGCGCCCGCAGTGCCCGGGATCAGGGAAAGATTTTCCAGGCCGCCGTAATTGTGCCGAAGCGTCCAAAGTACCAGATCATGCCAAATGACGCCGGCCATCGCGCTGATCAAGACACGATCGCCGGTCTCTGCTTCGACCCGGATGCCTTCCAGCCGGTTGAGCAGGGTCAGCCCGGGAATATCGCTCAGCAGGAGGACATTGCTGCCGCCGCCGAGGATCAACCCGATGGAATCCGCGGCCCCGTCACGTCGGAGTTCATCCAGGTCCGTTTCCCGGCGGATGACGGCAAAACGTTCGGCAACAGCCTCTACCCCGAAGGTGTTCAGGTTGCGCAGAGAGATCTTTTCTTCAATTTTGATCATGCTGATTGGGGCTGCTGGTCAGTTAGCGGGCAGGGCAATCCAATCGAGCCCCAAACCGCCTTTTCTGACCGCCAGTGAAACCGTATCGCCGGATGACCGATTCTCCCAAATCGGCTTATCCAGGGTGATGCGCCTTAATTTCGGCCCAAGGTAAAAAAAATAGATATGCCGGTTGGGCTCCAGGTTACTCCGCGCGGAGGCGCCGAACCGGGAGGTGAAGCGGGCTTCATGGGAAGCAAATACCGCGGGAACCACATCTTTTGCTCCAAAGGAAGAAACCTGATTGACAAGGCTGATGATGAGCGGGCTGAAGGCCACAACAGCGGCCCAAGTGGTGAATCCGATCCTGATCTTGTCGTAAAGGTCCTTTTGCCGGCGCATGACCTGCCAGGCCAATACCGTGCCTGCGACTGCTCCGGTAATCAAAGAAACTGCGATCAGCCGGTTGGGCTCCAGGTAGCGGTTGATGACGTTCAGCTCGAAAGCGTAAAGGATGATCAGGCCGAAAAAAACGGCAGCCGCCAACAGATAAACGCCTGATTTACGGTCGAGCCTCATATAAGGGGAGTTGGTTCGCCCTGTAAGTTACATTAAGTTGTTGCGTTTTCAAACTGCATTTTGGCCAGTTGGTTGTAAATGCCTTTTTCAAGCAGAGAGAGCTCCTCATGGGTGCCCTGTTCGACGATCTGACCGTTGTCGATGACATAAATGCAATCGGCTTCCCGGATAGTGGCCAGCCGGTGGGCGATAATGACGGACGTACGGCCTTCCATCAGGGTATTCAAGGCATCCTGCACCACTTTTTCAGATTCGGCATCCAGGCTTGAGGTGGCTTCATCCAGGAGCAAAATGGCCGGATCCTTAAGAATGGCCCTCGCGATGGCCACCCGCTGGCGCTGCCCGCCGGACAGTTTCACGCCGCGCTCGCCGACTACCGTGTCCAACCCTTCCGGGAAGGACCGGATAAAGTCCCAGGCATTGGCCAATCTGGCCGCTTCGATGATCTCTTCTTCATCAGCGTCGGGCTTGCCGTACCGGATATTATCGCGGATGGTGCCGCCGAAAAGCAGGACTTCCTGCGGTACAATGGCCAGGTTGGACCGGTACTCCGACAGGTCAAAAGCCTGTATGGGGCGATCGTCAACCAGGATCCGGCCTTCATCCGGCTGGTAGAACCGGAGCAGAAGCTGGACGATGGTCGACTTGCCGGCGCCGCTCGATCCCACAAGGGCGACCTTTTTGCCGGGTTCAATTTCAAGATTGATGCCTTTCAATACTTCGACGTCCTTGCGGGTGGGGTAGGAAAACCTGACGTTTTCGTAGGTGATCTTCCCATGATAACGGGGCGCCTTGCGGGGTTTATCATCCGCCGTCAGCTCGAGCTCGGATTCTTCATCCAGAATTTCCAGCACCCGGTCGGTAGCGCCCACCGCTGAAATAAGCTCCGTATAAAAATTGCCGAGGCTGGCGATGGCGCCGCCGATGATCCCGGTGAAGACGACAAAATCCACCAGATCGCCTTTGAGCATCGCGCCGGACTGAACCATGATCGCAGCCCGCCACATGATGAAAAACAGGGCCCCGAACATGACAAATATGATGAATGCCGCAAAAAGGCCGCGCATCCAGGCCGTCTTCAGGGAGATCCTGACCGCTTCATTCAGGCTTGTAACATATCTTTTCCATTCAAACTTCTCGTTGGTATAGGCCTTTACGGTCTGAATGGTTTGCATGGATTCTTCAACGACCACATTGGTAAGGGCGAGCTGATCCTGCCTTTTCTTCATCAGCCTGCGGATATGCCTGCCGAAGACCATGGCCAGCACCACCACGACCGGAAAGGTAGCGAGCATGGTCAGGGCCAGCCGGGGCATGGTGAAGATAATGATGCCGATACCGCCGACCAGCACAATGACCTGACGGACAAATTCGGCCAGGGTGATGGAAAAGACCCCTTGCACCTGGGTGACGTCATTGGTCAACCGGCTGGTGATCTCGCCGACCCGCCGCTGTTCAAAAAACGGGATCCCCAGCGTGACCAGTTTGGCGAACAGCTCCTGCCGAAGCAGGGCAATGCTTTTTTCACTCACGATGGCAAACAGCTGAACCCGGAGAAAGGACAGGCCGCTCTGCAAGGCCAGCAATCCGAAAAGGATGCCCATCAGTTGCCCCAGGCCGAGACCATATTGGGATTCTCCGGAAACAACGTTAAAAATTTCACCGGGTACTTTCATGATACCCAGGAAGATAAGGCTGCTCAAACCCAGGCAGACCATACCGCCGATAAAAGCCCAGCGATACGGCAGGACGTACCTGAAAATCCGTAACGCCCGCTTGAATTTATCTCTGGTGATCTTAACAGGAGGCTTATCGTCGCCTCCTCTTCTGCGCATTCCCATATTCGAAGCTTAAAATTACCCCAATTGAACATTTCATCCCTGAAAAAGGTTACCATAATTCGGTGCAATTTTAGCGCTTCCATAATAAAGATTTGCTTAATTTTGCCCCGAAACGGTTCCTGTCCTTACCAATTCCTCAATAGCAACAAAACAGTTCCCGCGCTCTCAGGCCTTATGGCTCTCAAATTAATTGCATACTAAAGCCCATGGTCAAAAACGTTATTGCAAGGTTAAATAAATAATCCTATGAAAAGATCATTTCTATTGGCAATCCTTTTGTTTCCATTGGCTGTTTTTGCCCAGAAACTGGAATTGGGGGTCATGGGCGGGGGCGCCATCTACAGCGGCGATATCTCTCCGGACGAGTTCGGTGTCTATTTCAATCAGATCAATCCGGCATTCGGCATTTTCGGCCGGCTGAACGTAGCCAAGCCGCTTTCCATCCGCCTGGGCATCACCAACGGCAAAGTGGACGGCGATGACATGGAAATCGGCCTGGAACAACGCGGACTCAATTTCAGAACCAACATATTCGAAGTTGCCCTGACGGCAGAGATCAATGTCGCACATGCCGGTAATGAAAAGGGCACGCAGTGGGTGCCTTATCTTTTCGGCGGCGGCGCCGTATACCATTTTGATCCGCAAGCCAAATTTGACGGCGACTATGTAAACCTGCAGCCCCTCGGCACCGAAGGACAAGGCCTTCCGGGGTATGAAGCCCCGTATAAACTCACCCAATTCGCCGTTCCGATGGGCGTCGGCATGCGATTCATTTTCAAGAACGCCTGGAGCCTCGGGTTCGAGTTCGGCGGAAGAAAACTCTTCACCGATTTCCTGGACGACGTATCCTCCAAAGAAGTGAATTACCTCGATATCCTGGAAGGCAACGGCACCCTTGCAGCACAACTCAGCAACCCAAAGATCAAGGACACGCCGGATGCCAACCTGACCTATGTCAGGGGTGGGGAATACCAGGACTGGTATTATTTCGGCGGGGTGACCATCTCCTTTTACCTGGGCGGCGGCGGCGCCGGTTGGGGAAGCGGCAAGGGCATCGGCTGCCCTACCAATTTCTAGGAATATCGCCGAACCAGCCGGAATTTTTCAGACCGGTTAAGGTTTAATGTAAATTTAAGGTTATCTTTACTTCTGGTAAGTTTGACCTTTATCATTCTATGAGGAAAATTTTGGTTCTTTGCAAGCAAAATTCCTGTAGAAGCCAGATGTCTGAGGGGTATCTCGATTTTTTTGCCGGAGAACAGATTCAGGCATTTAGCGCAGGGCTGGCCTCGGACAATGTTCATCCTTTGGCCGTTAAAGCTATGGCAGAGGATAACATCGATATTTCCCAGAAAGAATCCAAAAGTTTTTCGGTTTACAACAATCATAAGTTCGACTTTCTGATCACCGTTTGCAGGGAAGTCAAAAAGAATATACCCAAATCAATTCGCGCCAAACGACATTTCCATTTCGAGGTTGCCGATCCGGCGCTTGCTACCGGCACTGAAGAGGAGCAGTTGATCGTCTTCAGAAAAGTCAGGGAAGACATCAAAAAGAATATCCTCAAATTCATCGGTCAGGAATTGCTCCTCAACAAGCCGGTAGAAGAAGGCGATATTCTGATCAACTTTATCTGATTCCATTAACAGAAACTTTGATATTTCGGCCATTCGATCGCTGACCGGACGGCTTGTCATTTTCAGGAACCCGAATCACCATGGAAGAACCCTCGCAATATATCGAACGGGATATCAGCTGGCTGGCCTTCAACCACCGCGTACTCCAGGAAGCCGAAAACCCAGGCACCCCGCTTTACGAACGGATCAAATTCCTGGCCATCTACAGCAGCAACCTGGACGAGTTTTACCGGGTCCGCGTCGCCTCGCTCCGCAGTTTTCGCCAGCTCAAGAAATCCACCCGCAAAGCGCTTGAAATCAACCCCAAACAACTGCTGAAGGAGATTCGCGAAACGGTGGACGCCCAGCAAAGGACTTTCGGCCGGATATTCACCGGACAGATCCTGCCGGCGCTTGCCGAAGAAGGCATTCACCTGATAGATGAAGCTGCATTCGGGCCGGCGGAAACGGACTTTGCCAGGGCCTGGTTCCGTCAGCGGGTGGAGCCCGTGCTGGAGGTCCGATTCACACAAGATCCGGCATCCGCGCCCTTTTTGAAAAACAAGGTCGTCTACCTGCTGGCAACCTTCGGGGATACGCCCGAACTTGCCCTGGTTGAGATCCCGGTGCCTGACCTGCCCCGGTTCGTTCCCTTGCCGTCTTCGGACGAAAATCATACTGCCATCGCTTTTCTGGATGATATCATCCGCTGCAATTTGCCGGAATTCCTGAATCGGCCGGTTTCCGGGGTCTATGCCCTCAAATTCTCCAGGGACGCCGAACTCTATATCGACGACGAATACGACGGCGACTTGCTGGAAAAGATCAAAAAGGGCCTCGACAACCGCCATATCGGCCTGCCGACGCGCGTATTATACGACAGCGCAATGCCCCCGGAAGTGCTGGCGCAGGTAAAACAGCTTTGGGGATTGAACAAAAACGACCTGATCCCCGGGGCCCGTTATCATAACTTTCACGACTTCTTTTCCTTCCCGGATCCCAAGGGCCATGAGCACCTGCATTTTCCGCCGTTGCCTGCCTTGCCTTGTCCGGCATTGGATCAGTCGGAGTCTATTCTGAGCGCCATGGAAAAAAGGGATATCATGCTCCACTTCCCCTACCATCGGTACGACTATGTACTGCGGTTGCTCGGGGAAGCAAACTCCGACCCCGTGGTGAAGTCCATCCGGATCACCCTTTACCGGGTTGCCGATCCGTCGGAGGTCATCAATGCCTTACTGGAGGCCTGCCGGAATGGGAAGGAGGTGGTTGTGTTCATTGAGGCCAAGGCCCGTTTTGACGAGGCCACCAACCTGAAAGCCGGTGAGACCCTTACCCGGGCGGGTGCAAAAGTTTATTATAGCTATCCCGGCATAAAGGTCCATGCCAAATTGCTGCTCATTGAGGCGGAGGATAGCCGTAAACCCTCCCGTTACGCCTACCTCAGTACCGGAAATTTCAACGAAAAAACCGCCAGGGTTTACGCTGATCACGGCCTTTTTACGGCAGACAAGCGATTGACCCGCGACGTGCGAAGGGTTTTTGACCTGCTTGAGCGCAAGATCATCACCCCCGGAGCCCGGCACCTGTTCGTTGCTCCGTTTGACCTCCGGGAGCGCTTCACCCAATTAATCGACCAGGAAATAAAGCTGGCGGCTTCAGGAAAAGGCGGCTCGATCGCCGTTAAGCTCAACAGCCTGGAAGACAAAACGATGATCGATAAACTGCGGGAAGCTGAAAAAGCGGGCGTAAGGGTCCGGCTGATCGTCCGCGGCATCTTCTGCATGAACACGGAACAGATCGGGCAGGGAAAACAATTCGTGGCCTGTTCCATTGTGGACCGGTACCTTGAACACGCCCGGGTCTTCTTTTTCGGAAATGACGGCGACGAGATCTGCATGATCGCCTCTGCAGATTGGATGGGCAGGAATCTGGACCGAAGGATCGAGGTTGCCATTCCCGTTTATGATGCAAATATCCGGCAACAGTTGAAAAGGATCCTGAGAATACAATTAGGCGAAAATGCCAAGGCCCGCCTCCTCGACGGTAAACTGGAAAATCCCTTTCGCTACAAAGCGGCCGCAAACTCGCCCCAGGTGCAGATCTATAATCTGATCAGAGATGATTTTCAATCAAATTAGTTACACTCTTGGGCATTGTTTGATGGGAGACATATTGTCGATCAGGACATTTCCGCGCCTTGAGAATCGCTTTTCGCTGAAAAAGGCCTCAAAAATCAGGAACCGGACCGGTTTTTCCGGTGTGAAGCGGACCTCGTAAGTTTTCCAGTCGGAATGATCGATCAGCGGCGTCTCCAGCAGCAACTGGTCTTTGCTGCAGGCCGTTTCGCCGCCCCAGATGCGGAGTTTGATCGACTGATTGTAATTGGCGTAAGTCCCGGAATGGGCCAGATCAATGGTGAAAGAATAGCATTCCGGCGGATTCAAGGCTGATTTGAGCCGCTGTCCGACGCTTTCCCAGGTGCCGTTATCCCGGGTGATCAGGCCCATGAAGGTCTCGCCGTCCGACGGCTCGGTATATACCCCCCAGGGGCCGGGCAGGATATCGGGCGTTGTGCCCGGTTCGCACCCATGCCAGCCGATAGGAACGGTGGCATCCTGCGGGTCCCCCTCAAAAGAAGGATTGTTCAGAAAAATTTTTTGCCCCTGACCCTCCGTAAAACCCAAAAGGACCAGGATTAGCAGTGCTGTTATTCTCATAAACGGGACGGATTATAAACAAAGAACGTTTTCCGGTCCCTTTTTGCTTATTGCCCTGTTCCAGGAATTGCTAATGGCCGTTCTGTGTCGCATTTTTCTCCAGGGACTGGAGGTAAGTATTCAAGCGTTCCATAGCCTTTACCACCGCTACCCTACCCGACCGGACGAATTCGTAGATGCCGATCTCCCTGAGGTCGGTAAGCAGGGCTTCCGTTTCCCGTTCGTGGCCGGTCTTTTCGATCACAACGTATTCAGGTTCAATGGAAAGTATCCTGGCATTGTGCGAACGGATGAGGGTTTCTACCTTGTCGCTGTTGGAAAAAATATGCATGGGCACCTTATACAAGGCGATTTCCTGAAAAACGATCTCATGCGGTTGGTAGTAAAACGCCTTGAGCACGTCAACCTGCTTGTCCAGTTGCGCCACCAGTTTTTCCACCATTTCGTGGGTCGTTTCCACCACTATGGTGAAGCGATGTATCCTCGGCATGGACGATTTGGAGGTCGTCAGGCTCTCTACGTTGATATGGCGGCGGGTGAAGATGGATACCACCCTGGACAACAACCCCGTCTGATTCTCCGTGAAAACCGTCAGGGTATATTTATTGGTTTGCGACATGGCTTCGGATAGATTTAAAATTCAGGCGTAAGTTTAATTTCATCAACCGCAGCGCCGGAAGGCACCATCGGGAAGACGTTGTGCTCTTTTTCGACCATGACGTGCAACAGGAAAGGGCCGTCGTGGGAAAGCAATTCGGATACCGCTGCCTTCAATTCTGCGGGCTTGCTGATCTTCTTGCCCGGAACACCGAACCCTTCGGCAATCTTGATGAAATCGGGGTTTTGGAGTTCAACAGAGGAATACCGCCTTTCATGGAACAATTGTTGCCACTGCCGGACCATACCCAGGTAGTTATTGTCCAGGATGATAATCTTCACACCGACATTCCACTGTGCGCACATGCCCAGTTCCTGGAGGGTCATCTGGAAGCCCCCGTCTCCTATAAAGGCAACCACCTCGCGCCCGGGTTGGGCCAGTTTGGCGCCGAAAGCAGCCGGAAGTCCGTATCCCATGGTACCGGCGCCGCCGGATGAAACCCATTGGTTGGTGTCTTCAAACCGGTAATACCGGGCTGCCACCATCTGGTGCTGGCCGACGTCGGTGGCGACCACCGCCATGCCGCGGGTCTGATCGCTGACCTCTTTGACCACCATAGCCATGCGGATCTGGTCTTCGGGAGACGGTGTCAAATCCCGGTTGATGACCAGCTCGACTTCCTTCCTGTAGCATTCCCTGAACGATTCTACCCAGTCCGGATAGGCCTTTTCCTGAACCTTGGGCAGCAGCAATTCCAGCGCCAGTTTGGCGTCCGAATGGATCGGGACTTCGGCATAGACGTTTTTGTTGATCTCGGAGGCATCGATCTCGATGTGGATCACTTTGGCCTGTTTGGCGTAACTGGTCAGGCGGCCGGTAACCCGGTCATCAAAGCGCATGCCGATGGCGATCAGGACATCGCATTCATTTTGTTTGAGATTCGGGCCATAATTGCCGTGCATGCCCAGCATACCCATATGCAACGGGTGCGTGGAGGGCAGGGATGAAAGCCCGTGTATGGTACAGGCAAAGGGAATCCCTGTTTTATCGATGAATTTCCCGAAAGCTTCCTGCGCGTGAGCGATCTGAATGCCGTGGCCTGCCAGGACCATCGGCTTTCTGGCGGCATTGATCAGGTCCGCAGCAGCCTGTATCGCGTGATCTTCAGGTACCGGAAACGGGTGATAGCTTCTGATATAGGGGCGCCTGGCGTATTCAAAGTCCAGCATATCCAGCTGGGCATTCTTGGTGATGTCAATGACAACCGGCCCCGGGCGCCCTGAATTGGCGATGTAAAAAGCCTTGGCAAAAACAGCCGGAATTTCGTCGGCCCTGGTGATCTGGTAATTCCACTTGGTCAGGGGGATCGTGCAATTGATCACATCCGTTTCCTGGAAAGCGTCGGAGCCCAGCAAATGGCTGGCTACCTGGCCGGTGATGCAGACCAGCGGAGTGGAATCCATGATGGCATCCCCGATGCCGGTGATCAGGTTGGTTGCGCCGGGGCCGGAGGTGGCCATGCATACGCCGGTCTTGCGCGTAACGCGGGCATAACCCTCCGCTGCGTGAATAGCGCCTTGTTCGTGGCGCGGCAGGATGTGCCGGATCCTGTCCTGGTAGTCAAAAAGGGCGTCATAAACGGGCATGATCGCGCCGCCGGGGTAGCCGAAAATGGTGTCGACACCTTCCGCCAGCAGACATTCAAGAACCGCTTCCGCGCCCCGGATGCGCATTTTTTCCATTGCGGGCGCAGCCTGTTCGGATACTTTTTCTTTTTTGGTCATGGCACATTGATTTTGCTTATAACTCATCCGTAACGCAGCCGTTGCTGGCCGAGGAGACGGATTGTGCGTATTTCTTCAGAATACCCTTTGTCGCCGGCAGAGGAGGTGCAGTCCAGGCCTTTTTCCGGGCTTCGATCTCGGCAGGTTCCAGGTGGGCGTGGATCCGGTTATTGGCGGCATCAATAGTGATCCGGTCACCGTCTCTCAACAGGCCGATCAGGCCGCCTTCCTGCGCTTCCGGGGTGATATGCCCGACCACAAAGCCGTGCGTGCCGCCGGAAAAACGGCCGTCCGTGATCAGGGCAACGCTTGTACCCAGGCCTTCGCCCATAATGGCGGAGGTCGGCTTCAGCATTTCCGGCATGCCGGGACCGCCTTTTGGCCCGCAATACCGGATGACCACCACATCGCCGGGGCGCAGCACTTTGTTAACGATCGCGGCGTTGGCCGCTTCCTCTCCGTCAAAAACCCTTGCGGTACCGGTAAACACTTCTCCTTCCTTACCGGTGATTTTAGCGACAGACCCTTGTTCCGCCAGGTTGCCGTAAAGGATCTGGATATGGCCGGTCGGTTTAATGGGTTGGTCGAACGGACGAAGGATGGCTTGCCCGCCGGCAAGGGTCGGCGCATCCTGCAGATTTTCGGCCATAGTCTTTCCGGTGACGGTGAGGCAGTCTCCGTGAAGGTAGCCCGCCTCCAGCAGCAGCTTCAGCACAGCCTGTACGCCGCCGACCCTGAACAGGTCCTCCATGACGTATTTGCCGCTGGGCTTCAGGTCGGCCAAAAACGGCGTTTTGTCGCTGATCCGCTGGAAGTCATCAATGGTGAAATCTACCTCCACCGAACGGGCGATGGCGAGCAGGTGCAGCACTGCGTTGGTGCTGCCGCCTAAAATAGTGACCAGGGTAACTGCATTTTCGAAGGCCTCCCGGGTCATGATATCCCGCGGTTTGATATCCTTTTCTAGCAGGTGGCGGATGGCTTTGCCGACGCGATGGCAATCATCCAGTTTGCCGGGATCGCTAGCCGGCACCGAGGAGTTATTGGGCAGGCTCATGCCGAGGGCCTCAATGGCGGAAGCCATAGTGTTGGCGGTATACATGCCGCCGCAGGCGCCCGGGCCGGGGCAGGCATTGGCCACAACGCCCTGATAATCTTCATCCGATATTTTGCCCGCAATCTTTTTGCCCAAGGCTTCAAAGGCCGAAATGATATCCAGGGTCTGGTCTTTGTAATGGCCAGGGCTGATGGTGCCGCCGTAGACCAGGATAGCGGGCCGGTTGAGTCGCCCCAAAGCCATCATCGCGCCCGGCATGTTCTTATCGCAACCGACCACCGGCACAACAGCGTCGTACCATTGAGCCGAAACCACGGTTTCAATGGAATCGGCTATCAGGTCACGGGACGGCAACGAATAGCGCATGCCCGCCGTACCCATGGAAATCCCGTCGCTCACGCCGATCGTATGGAAGATCAGCCCGACCAGATCGCTTTCCCGGACGCCTTGCTTCACGATCTCTGCCAACCCGTTCAGGTGCATATTGCAGGTATTCCCTTCCCAGCCGGTACTGACGATCCCTACCTGCGCCTTTTTCAAATCCTCGAGGCTCAGGCCTGTTCCGATCAACATCGCCTGTGAAGCCGGCTGCGTCTCGTCCTGGGTAACCGTACGGCTGTATTTATTCAATTCCTCCATTAGCTGTTGTGCATAATTATGAGGTGCAAAAATAAATGCCGGGATTGATGGCGGGAATTCTTTTTGTACAAGACTTACGACCTAGATAAAGAAGGTTTTTGATCGTAAATTATTAATTATCAATAGCTTGAATGGTTGCTGACTTACGAAGTGCAATACCGATCCAACCAATCCAATAAAACGGATCGCTGGTGGTTGTTTTCGTAGGCCCAGGAGCCGGCGTCCAGGTGGGTGCCCTGCCGGAGGACCTCGAAAACCGTTTCCTTCCGGTTAACGGCTTTGAGTTGTTCGATAAAGGAGACAGCTGAAGAGAATTCCACCAGTCCGTCTTTTTCGCCGTGAATGCACAGAACCGGGATGTCTTCCTCATTGGATAAGCGTTCCACCGGATTGGCGGCAGAAAACAGTTTGCCTTCCCTTTTACCGGCGAACCCCCGCACGATAACGGAAGGCGCCATCAGCCGGAGATTCAGCGGCGCGCCGCAAAGAAACAATCCGGCAAAATCAGTCCGGGCAAGGCCGGTGCCTGTTCTGACCTCATCATCAAATGCCGACAGCGCGGCAAGGGTTCCGCCTGCAGACATTCCGCCGAGGACCAAACCGGCCGGCGCCAGGCCGGCGGTACGAAGGTCGTCCAGAACGGTTAAAAGTACGGCGTTCAAATCTTTGCGGATGGTCTTGTAATCCGCCCAGGGAATGCGGCGAACCGATGGGAGATATACCTTGAATCCCGCGGCAGCAAGGACCTTGGCATTGGACAGAAAAAATTCGGGTTTCCCAAACCGCCAGCCGCCGCCGTGAAAATACACAACAGCCTTTCCGGGCGGGGCGGGGCTGCCCATGGGATCTATTCGAATGATGTATTGCCTGGAATGGCGGCCGTAACGGATTTTGGAAGCTCCCAGACCGGTGGTGTTCACCTTTGAAAGCTTGTACCAAAATGAGGGCAGGGAAAGGACTTCCTGTACGATCGTTCCTTTTGGAACGGGACTTAAAACTTGCATGGCATACCGGACGCTTTACGAGCCGGGTATCAGGCGTTTTCCGGTTTCAACGAGCTTTTGGATCATTTGGACATCAGGCAGGTGGACTTCTTGCTGGAAGTCATCACCAACCTCGACCTCTTCGATTGTTATCTGGTCTTCTTCAATTAACTGGTCGGCCACTCTGGCGCGTTGCAGGTAAAGGTAGGACAAGAAACTGGCTATGCCGATCAAGGTTAGCAGTACGGTTCGGGCTGATCTTTTTTCCATGACAATAACAGGTAGATTGCTTAAAATTAAGGGTTTCCGGGTTCAGGGTTCTGAATAATCGACGACTGTACCGGATTTTCGGACCATCGTCATAATATAGACGGTTCAAATCAAAAAAACGTTGACCAAAACGGGGTGTTTTTTCAAAACAGGTCAATTTTTTTTGGAATGGCTGCGATCAGCTTTCGGGTGTAGGGGTGCTGCGGATGGCTGTAAATTTCCGCGGGATCACCTTGTTCGATGACCTTACCGTTTTGCATCACCATAATGCGATCGGAAATGAACTTCACGACCGACAAGTCATGTGAAATAAAAAGGTAGGTTAACCCGAACTCCTCCTTCAAAGCCGACAACAGATTCAGGATCTGGGCCTGAACAGAAACATCCAACGCGGAAACAGGTTCGTCGCACACCAGAAACCGGGGTTCTACGGCAAGGGCTCTGGCGATGCAGGCCCTTTGCCGCTGCCCGCCGGAAAGCTGGAACGGATACCGGTTGAAATGCTCCTTTCCCAGCCCGGTCTTCAGCAATAATTCAAGGGCTTTATCAGCGGTGTCTCTCTTTGACAGGCCGTTGCGGTGGGTTCGGATCGGTTCGGCAACCGCATCCCCAACGGTCATTCTGGGGTTCAATGATCCGTATGGGTCCTGAAAGACAATTTGCATATCCTTCCGCAGGCGTGCCCACTGTTCTTCTCCTGCGGAGTCTATTTCCTGATCCATGAAGGACAACGCCCCGCCGTCCGCTTTCTGGAGGCCCAGCAAGGTCCGGCCCAGGGTAGTTTTGCCGCTGCCCGACTCGCCGACCAGGCCGAGGCATTCGCCGGTCCGTATGCTCAGGTCCACTTCATCGACCGCATTGACCCAGGAAACGGGTTTGCCCAGCCAGTTTCTGCCCGACGGGAACCGGACCTTCAGTCCCCGGGCTTCCAGCACCGGAGGCTGGCCGGACAGGAACCGGCGCCGCGCTTCAAGGTCGGCGGGGGAAACGGCGGCTTGCATTTTGGCAGCGGCTACGGAGATATCCGAATTTTCCTTTTCAAACAGCTCGACCGTAGGCAACCGCTTCAATTGCCGGTCAAGCGGGGGCCGGCACGCCAGCAAGGCTTTTGTATAAGGATGTTTAGGGTTGGAAAAGACTTCTTCAACTTTGCCGGACTCCACAATTTCGCCTTTTCGCATGATCAGGACGCGATCAGCCAGTTCGGCAATCACGCCCAGGTCGTGCGAAATGAAAATGACCCCGCTGCCGATGGATTCGCGCAGGTCCTTGAACAGGCTGAGGATGGCGCTTTGAACGGTCACATCCAGGGCCGTAGTGGGTTCGTCGGCAATGAGGATGTCCGGCCTGGAAGCCAGCGCCATGGCGATCATGACCCGTTGCCGCTGTCCGCCGGATAGCTGATGCGGGTAGGACTGCAGGATGCGTTCCGGGTCGGTCAGCCTGACCTCTTCAAACAGCTTTTTTGTTCTGCTGATCGCTTCCGCCTTTGACAGCCCTTCATGAACCATCAGGGATTCCGCAACCTGTTCGCCGCAGCGAATGACCGGGTTAAGGGAAGTCATCGGCTCCTGAAAGATCATGGAAAGCCGGTCGCCCCTCAACCGGCGGCGCACCTGGGGCGACGCTTCCGAAAGGTTCTGGGCCTGATCAAAATCTTTGCCTTGAAACCAGATCTCCCCGGAAGTCTGTTTGCCGCCTCCCGGCAATAACCCCATGAGCGACAAGGCGGTTATGGATTTCCCCGAACCGGATTCCCCCACAATGCCGAGGGTCTCGCCTTTGGCCAGCGTAAAGGAAATGTTTCGAACCGCGGCAAAGGATTCATCCTTGCCCGGAAACTCGATTCGCAGATTTTTAATTTCCAGAAGGTTCGCCGACATAAAAGACTTACCGTTAAACGACGGCGAAGATAGGCACAAAAATCAAAAACAGGAAAGCATGCCCGGTTCAACCCGGAGATATATCCCCTTGTCGCAGCTTATGGATGAATAGGCTTAAAATATTATCTTTACCAAAACATTTCTTCGTACATGCCAGCCGAAAGCCAGCCGATCCGGATCCTTATTGCAGACGACCAGCGCATGTGGCTCGAAGCCCTGACCGCACTTTTATCGACCATCCCCGGATTTGAAGTGGCCGGTACGGTCACCAGCGGGGAAAAGGCGCTGGCGTTTTGCCGGCATAATCCTTTGCCGGACCTGATCCTGCTGGACCTCGGCATGCCGGAAATGGACGGGTTCGAAACCATGGAGAAACTGCTGGCATTCCGGCCTGAACTCAAAATTATCATGCTGACCGTTCACGAGGACTTTGCCTCCATTCAGGAAAGCCTGCAAAAAGGGGCCCGGGGTTACGTGCTGAAGATCAGCAGCAAGGAAGAGCTCGAAGAATCGATTCGGCAGGTCTATTCAGGCAACCGGTATTTTGATGCACGGGTCAGGGATATCATCACGGAGGGGATGATGTCGCCGGTCAAAAAGAACGGACCTTCTCCGCTCACCCCCCGGGAAACGGAGGTCCTGGGCATGCTGGCTGAAGGCAGGACCAGCGGCGAACTCGCCAAAGAATTGTTTCTCAGCGTCAATACCATTGAAACGCACCGGAAGAACATTCTGGCCAAACTCGGCGCCAAAAACATCGTGGAGGCGATCCAACTGGCCAAGGACAAACAGATTCTGTAACGCGGTTAAATATCCTTGACCTCAGGTTCCAGCAGCGGGATCAAAGGCGCTTCAAGGCTGGCAATCGTGCCCCGCCCCGGGGAAGAATCCAGGTCGAACCGGCCGCCGAGCAGGTTGACCCTGTTTTCGATGTTCTTGATCCCGATCCCTTTGCCGTTCATTTTTTTCAGGTCGAACCCGGCGCCGTTGTCCTCAACCGTGACCAGCAGATTGTGGTCGTTGGTGCCGACGATCTGGACATTGAGCTCGGTTGCCCCGGCGTGTTGAACGACATTGGTAAATAACTCAAGCATGATCCGGTAAAGACTCCAGCGGGGCACAAGCTTCAGCCGGTTGAGCGGGATATTGGTGTAAAAATGCGTTTTCAAACCAGGTTGGGCCACCTCCATCCGGTTCAGGTCTTCCTTGATGGCAGCTTCCAGCCCCAGTTTCTCCAGAGAACGCGGCATCAGGTTGTGGGAGATCCTGCGCAGATCACCGTGGGCATTTTCAAGGTCTTTGGAGACTTGCCGAAGCTGGTCCTTTTGCCCGTTTGCGCTGGCCTCAGCGATCAGGGACAACCGCATTTTTGCAGCCGCCAGTTGTACACCCAGCGAATCGTGAAGGTCCTGCCCCACCCGCTTGCGTTCGGATTCAATTCCCATCATGAGAGCGTCCCAGTGATTTTCCCGCCAGTTGGCCAGTTCGCGGGCCTGGTTTACGTTGTGGTCATAGAGCCCTTTGAACCGCACAAAAGCAATATAAAAAAGGATGGGGGCTTCTACCAGGGCGCCGATGATCATCAGCACCTGGGTAAAAAAGGTCATCGGATGGCCCTGGTTGGCCAGGAACCGGGTAAAGGAAATGGTGGGCAACAGCCCCACGTATTGCATGATGGTCAGCAGAATGGCCAAGCCGTGCAGTCCGAACCCGATCAGGAACCAACCCGCCATGATCTTTTGCCGCCGGATGGCGGAATAGGCAAAAACACCCGCCACCAAACCGGATCCCGCCAGGAACACCAGATAGTGCAGCAGGGATAAAATATGGGTGAACCGGATCCGCTCGATCAGCGGTACCGCCAGGGTAAACGGAATCAATGCCGTGGCTACGCCCATGACGATGACCATTCCCTTGTTGATGTTCGGAAAATAATAGGCCACCCTGAAATAGGTCCGGACAAACTGCAGTCCGGCCAGCAAATACAAATTGGCGAACAGCAGGTTAGAGGGCTGCCGGAATCCGGGCCACCCCGGCCATAAATACTGATACCCCAGGCCCAGATCACTGAAGATGAACAAAGCCCCGAGCGCTACGTAAATCGCATAGTACCAAAGCGAAGAAAACCGGATCACCCGGTTGGCTATGCAGATCAGCGCCAGAAAGAACAGCAATACCGTGAAGCTGGCTACCAGGACCAGATTCTCCACATTCTGCTGCCAGGCGCGGGCGCCTTTTTCCCACAGGTACAGGTCGAATTGCAGGGGGGTCTTGCTGGCGGGGATGTAGAGTAAAAAGGTAAGGCTGTCTTCCGGCGAAATGGATACGGTGTCCAGCTTGATCTGCCAGTTGCGATGGTGAGATGCTCCTGCCAGGGCCTCAGGGCCAAGCCTTTTGGTGAAAATCCGGTCCTCACCTTCGTAAATGAAGCAGGAGAGACTGTCCAGATAGGGATTGGCCAGTTCGATCAGGTAGGAGGTTGCTTCCTTGTCCGGCGGGATCCTGAACTTGGCGTCGAATTTCAGCCAGATGGAACTTTCCTCCAGGCCGAAGAAAAAACCGGGTTTATCCATCGGGGTAAAGGCCGAATCATCCAACCGGAAGACGTCGTCGGCTTTTTTCAGGTCATCCCTGCGAACCTTGAGGTAGCGGACTTCCCTGCCCAGCATCACATACCGGAAACTGGAATCGATCTCTACGGGATCAGGGACACCGGCTGCCATCGCAGAGCCGGACAGGATGGCAAAGGCAATCAGCAAGAGGCCTTTAGCCGGCAGCTTGTTCATGCGTAACGGCGTTTCATTTGTACCGGCAAGATAAGGCGGATTTGCAGCCTTTCTGCCGGTCCTGTCCCAAAATACCGGATTCCGGTGAGGGGGTATAACGGATTTTGGTGAAATAAAAACGCCGGGGCCGGTTGGATGATGCCAACCGGCCCCGGCGTTTTCAGACAGGATTTCCCGCTTTCGAATCAGGGAATATAAAGGTTGAACTCCACCCGCCTGTTTCTGCGCCGTCCATCCGGGGTATTGTTGTCGGCGATCGGAACGCTTTCGCCATACCCCTGGAAGCCCAGTCTGACCGGATTGATGCCTTTTGAAACGAGGTAATCGTAACACGCTTTAGCCCGGGCTTCGGACAGGACCTGGTTTTTGGTCTCATCCCCTACATTGTCCGTATGGCCCGCTATGCCCAGCCGGTAATCGACGTATTCGTTCATCACCGAAACGATCTGATCCAGCACGGAATAGGATTGGGGCAGGAGATTCGCGCTGCCGGTTTCAAACTGAACGGCCTGCATAGCAAATTTGAGGACTTCGCGGATTTCCTTCCGGATCTCCGGACAACCGCCGTTGGTGATGGCGCCCGGTTGATTGGGGCATTTGTCGTCGCCGTCGTGGATGCCGTCACCGTCCGTATCCGGGCAACCGGCATAGACGCCGGGTACGTCCGGGCAGCGATCGTACTGGTCGGCAACGCCGTCGTTGTCCCTGTCCGGGCAGCCTTTGGTCCTGGAAGTCCCCGGCACGTCGGGGCAGTCGTCGTCGTCGTCCTTGATCCCGTCGCCGTCGCGGTCGGTTACCGGGCACCCGTTGTTGGCGGCGGGCCCGGCTTCATCCGGACATTCATCCAGTTTATCGATCACTTTATCGCCGTCGCGGTCCGGGCAGCCGTTGATATCGCCGGCCACATCCGGGCATTGGTCGTCTTTGTCCGCCACGCCGTCGCTATCCCGGTCGGGGCACCCCATCAGCGTTCCGGGGGTATCGGGGCATGCGTCCTTGTTATCGGCCACGCCGTCGCCGTCGCGATCGGGGCAACCGTTGAGGGTGCCGGCCACATCCGGGCAGAGGTCATCGGCATCCGCAATGCCGTCACCGTCCTTGTCCGGGCATCCGGCCGCCGATATTGCGCCGGGTACATCCGGGCAGAGGTCCTGGCTGTCCGCGACGCCGTCGCCGTCGCGGTCCAGTTTACCCAACCGGTAGACGAACCCGACTCCCGCCTGGATATTATTCCTCAGGTCGACATTTGAGGACCGGTATTCAGCCTGTACATTCACCAGGGAGGTTTTGCCGACCCGGAAATTAAGGCCCCCGCCCAGCGGGATCTGGGTATTGTGATATTCCCATTTTTCAAAACTGGCCCCTACTCCGCCGAAAATATAGGGAATCACCTTGGTATCTTCCTTGGGTTGGTACTGGAACCGCAGCAAGCCGTCGAGGTTGAAGAAATTGCGGTTGTTGATGTCATCGCCTACGTCCGCAACGCCGATTTTGAGCGGAACGGTGACCCCGAAAAAACGATTGAACAGGTGGGTTCCGCCCAATTCCAGGCCGTAGGTTATGTTCTGTCCGGTCACGTCATTGGGCCGGCCGTAATCGATCCCGATGACCTTGGCGAACACTTCGTTCGCCGATTTTTTCTCAGGCGCCTGGGCTTCGGAACGGAAGGCAAACATTGCCAGAACGGCCATGATTAGTAGGGATTTTCGCATAGTGGTTTTTTAATTTTTTGGGTGGCTAAATCAGTTTTTGTGTATTAGACGGAAAAATAAAAAAAAGTTTCATTTTTTTAATATACTTGCCTTGATCAAACCCCATTTCAAGCAACTATCATGTAACCAATTACCTAGCCTTAAAATCTTATCTCCATGATGCGCAAATCTTACTTGCTTGCCGCAGGATTAGCCCTGCTTTTTGCTGCCTGCCAAAAAGAAAATCCGGATGAACCCGGCTCGCCGGCCAACCAGGATCCGATGACCCGAAGCGAAATCAATGCGGAGGTCCGGGCAAAGATAGAACAGTCCAATGCCGTTTATAACTGGAAAGATGCCGGCGACCGCATGTTGTGGAGCGCTGCGCTGCTCGGCGATTCCCTGCTGGCCATCGGTTACAAACCCGCGAACCAGGGGGAGATCAAAGACAAGATCCACCTGATCAATGTCGATTCCGATCCCTGGAAAAACGCCAGGAACAAGGTGATCAACAAAGTCATTGAGCTGACCGAACGCCTGCATCCGGGGATGAAACCTTCAGAAAAAGACCTGCTATTCGAAGCGGATAAGGTTCTTCCCATTCTTGAAATGAAGGTATTTGACCGGGAAGTGATCGCCGGATTGCGGGAAATGCCCGAAGTCAGGTACCTTGAACCCCTCGGGTATACGCCAGAAGAGCTCAATTACCGCAGTGAATCCGGGTGCGGCGTGTCGCCGGCCTCATCGATCAATGCAGCTGATTACGCTACGATCAGCCCCAACGCCAAGGTGACCTGGAATTTCTACAATATGAACATTCCCGGCGCCTGGTCAACCTCCACCGGGTCGGGCATCACCATCGCGCTGATAGATACCGGCACCTCCCCGGATCAGAACAAGCTCGGCAGCCAGTTCAATTCCGGCCAATCCTCGGGTCGCTTTATCGACCGGCAGGGCACCTATGTATCTTCCTGGTGGCCCTGGGCCAGCCCCGACGGACCGGATGACCAGTGCGGTCACGGTACACAGATGGCCGGTTTGCTGGCCGCACCCCGCGGAAACGGCGGCGCTACGGTAGGGGTCGCCTACAATGCCAACCTCCTGGCTATCCGGGCTACCGGCGACGTGGTAGTGAACGGCTCAAGCGAGAAAAAAGGCGTCAAAAATGCGCTGATCATTGCGGGAGGACGCAGCGACGTCAAGGTGATCAGCATGTCGTTGGGAGATATCTTCTGGAGCGACACCGTTGCCGACGGCATTTATTATGCCTACAATCACGGCAAAATGATCTTTGCCGCCGCCGGCACTTCCACTTCTTTCACCAATTGGTGGGGCGTCATCTTTCCGGCTTATATGCCTGAAACGGTGGCTGTGACAGGCATCAAAGACGGTTCTGCAATGGAACGCTGCAATGTATGCCACTCCGGGAGCGAAGTTGATTTTGTTGCTGTTATGCAAAGGGCTTCCAACAACAGCCGCACTGCCCTGACCCTTTCGATGAGTGGGAACCAACCCTCTACAGTTGGCGGGTCGTCAGCCGCGACTGCTATTACGGCGGGGATTGCTGCGCTGGTTTGGTCAACCAACCCCGGGCAGACACGCAATCAGGTTCTAACTCGCCTGAAAAACGCTTCCCAATTCTATCCCTCACGCGACAGCCAGTTCGGTTGGGGATTGATTGATGCCCAGCAGGCGGTGAACAACTGATGTAAGGGATAAGACTGATTTTTTAAAAAGATCAGACGCTCCCGAAGACAAAACCCTTCGGTTTGGGTTTGTTTAAACCGCATAAGTTGATCACTACAATTGCGCTAATGCGCAATTGTAGTGATCGTTTTTTTAATGTGTCCTGAACATTAAAGGGGAATGACTTTTTAGCGCTTATCCAGCGCGATGACCATGCCGACCGCCGAACGGTCTTTGGAGGTGGCCTGAAAGGCTATCGTATTACCCGACTGGAAGGTGACCTGCTCGATCCGCTGACCGGCGAGTGCATCCTTTAATTTATCCTGGTAGGTCGATTTGCGGCTGTTGTTGATGCGGCTGTTGAAATCGGTGAAGTTCAACTCTTTTTTAGAAACCACGACGGCGATATAGTCGGTATTGCCGATCTCATCCGCTTTCATGGAATAATCCTTGGGAAAAAGCCGGGTTCCCGTGATGCCGCAATAGGGCGAATGTTTGTCCGTGTACGGGAAAAGGACATAACTTGAGCCGTCCGTTTCCTGTCCGAAAACATAGACATAACACTCAATGGAATTGGCCACAAGGACCTTGAACTTATCGCCTTTCCTGATCGGGCTGGTCGTCCTGAAAACGATATCGGATTGCAATTTCAGGGGTATGGTCTTTTGGGAGGCTATATCCAGCAGGCCGAATTCGACCGCAAGCTTGTTCGGGTCGGATTGCGGCGCATCCGAACTGCCCATCGGATAAAGGCCGTAGGCTTCTTTGACAAAATACTCAAAATCCTTGTAGCGTACCCAGGCAAGGCCTTTGTCGCCCCAGTCCTCGCTCCAGCTATTCATCAGCTGGAAGGCGCCGCCCTGGTAATTGTCGTCGTAGCCGATCACGCACATGGCATGGCCACCGAAGTTCGGCATGGCGTAATCCCGTTCGGACGGAATCCAGGCTTTCTGGCCCAGCATCCTGCTCATGAACGTTCCTCCGACCTGCATGCCGATCACCACCGGCGCCCCTTGTGCCAGGTTCTGCTTGATGGCCCAGATGTCGGGTTTGTAGTCGTTGGCCCCGACCGTCAGGCGGTTGAACCCTTTGATCTTGAATTCGCGGCCCCTGGCGATGTCGGTCTGGGAAGGGTAATTGGAACAGGTGCGATCGGTATACCTGAAATCCTGGAACGGCAGCCCTCCGTTCTGTGCCATGGATTTCATGGCATCCAGCATATAGGCGCCCTCGCAGCCGGTCAGGGCGATCTGGTTGTAAAGGTAAGCCGGGCTGAAGGCGACCTGATTAGGATCTTTTCCGGTGGCCCGCGCCTGCAGGATAGTCCTGGCGGCGTAAGCGGAGGCCCACCCTACGCAGGAGCCCTGCTGGCCCTGGTGAAGCCGTCGGGGGATGTACTTTGCCAGGCTGGCGCTGGCGGGCAGTTGATTGCCGCTGTAGCCGTAGGCGATCGGCTCAAACACCTTGGCTTTGTCAAAATGTTCCTGGTCAAGGGTTGCGCCAAATTGAAAATCGCTGGTTTCATTGTCCTCATAGGCCGTTCCGCCGCCGTTCAGCATTTCCTTTCCGCCGAAAAAGAAATACCAGGCCCCGCCGATCAGCAATACCGGGATCAGCAGCTTTGGTTTTTTAAACAGCAACAGGAGCAGAAACGGGATCAATTGCAACAAAGACCGGCCGCCGCCGCCGCCCGGTTGCCTGGGGTTCTGATCCTGCGGTTGCTGCGGGTCGCGTTCCATTCTAATCGGCATGGTCATTCAAATTTGGTTCAGGGCAAATTTACCCTAATCTTGAAAAGTGGTACCACTTTTCAGCCAGAAGTTTGCATTTACTCATTCTGCCCAAAAAATACGGTTGGAATTGAAACCTTGCCCTGGATATGCCGTTTCAGTTATTGTATTCAAATCCAACCTGAAAGGCTTCCTACATATCAATATTAACCCAAGCAACCGCCCTGAAGACCACTGTTGCATAATCGCCTCCCGATTCCCGAATTGAGTATACCGACAGGATAGGTACGATCGTCTTGTACTTTTGTCAAAGTGCCTTCCGTCAACCTGAGATGATTATTTTACAAACCCATTTCTTATGAACACGTGGAACACTTTAACGCGGGGGGAGACTGATCTGATGGATCGGGCAATTACCCTACTTGAAACCTTGTCGAAAGACAAACATCAGATCTTGCTGGATTATCTCCAGTCCTCAAAAAAAGTTTCGATACCAGAGATTTGTTCGGCTACGGGGCTCCCTGAAAAGCAGGTTGAGTCCCAGATCAGACAAATCAGCCGGACCGGCGCACTGGATGTGTTTCCGGCCCCGGAAGGTGAAGAATTTGCCCTGAACAGGGGAAGACTACGCCAAATTTCCGCCATTGCCTGTCAAATTCATGGTTAAGGAAATTTGACACCCATGGACCCATTAAAAAGCCGGGACTGGTTTTCACTCCAGTTCCGGCTTTCTTTTTGGCGGCGGAACCCGGTCAGCAGTTCAGGGCGCCGCAAACGCTGATGACCTGCCCGGAAATATAGCCCGACATATCCGAACCCAGAAAAACGCAGACATCAGCCACTTCCTCGGCTTTTCCAAGCCGTTTCATCGGAATATTTGTGAGGTAAGCCTCTTTGGTTTTTTCGTCCAGTTCGCCGGTCATATCCGTTTCAATGAACCCGGGCGCGATGACGTTGCAGCGAATGTTCCTGGACCCCATTTCCTTGGCGATGGATTTTGAAAAGCCGATAATGCCCGCTTTTGAGGCGGCATAATTGGCCTGGCCTGCATTCCCGGTTACCCCGACAATGGAGCTCAGGTTGATGATAGAGCCGCCCCTGTTCTTCATCATCGGGCGCAAGGCGTGTTTGGTCAGGTTGAACACAGACTTGAGGTTGGTCTGTATGACCTCATCCCATTGTTCTTCGCTCATGCGCAGCATCAGGTTGTCGCGGGTGATTCCGGCATTATTGATCAATATATCCAGTCCGCCGAAATCAGCCAGTACAGCGCCGACCAGGGCTTCCGCTTCGGCGTAATTGCCGGCATCCGACTTGTAGGCTTTAGCCTTTATTCCGTTTGCCGCCAGTCCGGCTTCAATTTTCTTGGCCTTTTCTTCGGAGGAAAGATAAGTGAATGCAACAGAGGCGCCTTGTTCGGCGAGTCGCTGCGCGATAGCAGCTCCGATCCCGCGCGATCCGCCCGTTACCAGGGCTACTTTATCCTGCAAAAGTTTCATTTTATGGTGTTTTTCATCCGGCACGAAGGTATAAATTATGTCGAAAATGGTTAAACTTTGTTAAAATTTTGTCGGACTGCAAAAAATATTCCAACTTTAATGGTCCTTATCTCCGTCTGTATCTAAAACACTTATTCATATGAATACCCGGACCTTTACCTTATTGACGCTATTCGCTCTGAGCGGACTACTTACCTCTTGTTTGAAGGATAATGTCGCCGTGCAGGAATTCAATTACACCGATCAGGAATTCTCGGTAATCAGCCGTGATCTGAACCTTCCGATTGATCGGGACAACTACCTCGTTCACCTGCCCCAGCACATGATGGGCAAAGGATTTATCCCGCCTTCCATCAACTCCGCCAAGGCAACCCTCGGACGGGTCCTGTTCTATGACACCAAACTCTCACGGAACAATTCGGTATCCTGCGCATCCTGCCACAAACAGGAACTGGCATTCTCCGACGATCTCGCTTTCAGCAAGGGATTCGACGGGCAGCTCACCAAGCGCAATTCATTGCCGCTGGCTTCCACCGCCAATTTTGAAGCCTCGTACGGCGGCGGCGGCGCTTTCAACGGCCTTAAAGCCGGTTTTTTCTGGGATGAACGCGCCCAGAGCATCCACGATCAAAGCAAGCTGACCATCCAGGACGATATCGAAATGGGCATGGACATGAACGCCCTGCCCGGCAAACTGGCCAACGAGGAATATTACCATATCCTGTTCAAAAAAGCCTACGGCGATGACATCATCAATGAAAACAGGATACTGGAATCCATCCAGGAATTTGTCAACGCCTTTTTCTGCGTGGACTCCAAATTTGACGAAGGGCTGAACCGGACCAACGATCCGTTCTCCAGCTTCCCGAATTATTCCACGGCGGAAAACCTCGGCAAGTCCCTCTTCATGCAGCATTGCGCTAGCTGCCATAGCCGGGATATGTCGACCCTGTCCACCGTTGTGGCCAATAACGGGCTCGACGCGGTCTATGCCGACAAAGGCCTGGGCGGCATTTCCGGCCGCGAGCAGGATGAAGGGCTCTTCAAAGTGCCGTTCCTGAGAAATGTCGCACTGACCGCGCCCTACATGCACGACGGCAGGTTTGCCACCCTCGCTGATGTGGTTGAACATTACAGCTCCGGCATTCAGGCGAATCCCAACCTGGATCCGCTCCTATACAACCCTTCAGCCCCGGGCCAGGCGATGCAAATGAACTTCACGCAAGACCAGAAACAGGCTTTGGTGGCTTTCCTCCAGACCCTGACAGACTATAATTTCATACAGGACGCCCGATTCAGCGATCCTTTTAAAAACTGATTTTAAACCGGTATCTTTACCAGAAGTCGTAAGTTTGCCGTCCGCAACGGATACTTTCCGCGGGTCAGACTTACGACTTTTTTTATTTGATCAATGTTCAATATCCGCTATGAAAAAGCTTTCATTCCTGTTTTTGCTGCTGCTGCTCGCCAGCCCGGTTATCCTCTCAGCGCAAGCCACGGTGGCCGAAGAAACCATTGAGGCTGACGACGAATCCTACCAATATTGCCTGCTGATCGGGCGCCCCAGGGCCTTTACCAACAAGATCAGCGTCTCCGTTGATTTTGGTGAAGAACGCGCCTTCTTCCAAGACACCCGGTTGCGGGACGAACAGACGGGAAAGGTAAAGACCTTCAATTCCATGATCGATGCGCTGAATTTCATGGGGCAGGACGGGTGGAAATTCGTCCAGGCCTACGTGGTGTTTGAGAACAACCTCAGCAATATCCACTGGATCCTGCGCAAGCGGGCGCCGGTCCCGGTCTCAAAGGATTGACCCTCTGCTCAGGGGTCTGCCACGCAACGGAATCCCACCGTCGCATTCCTTTCAAAACCCGGAGAAACCCTGAGCAGCTTCTGCTGATAGGTCAGCTCCCTGGGGCCGCCCTCGACGTACCACCAGCTGGAGGTCGGCAGAAAATAACTGCCGCCCTTCAGGATGATATAATAGTTGGCGCCGTTGTCGTACAGGTCGTTGGTCAACTGCCAGACGCAGCCTACCAGGTCTTCCAATCCATAGGGGTTTGCGCCTTTGGGGTACGCGCCGACGGCATAAGGCCTGCCGTTGCCCGTATTGCACAGTTGGGAATCGACCTGGAGCCTGGAAACGGTTAGGGTATTGGTAATCACCTGTTCTTTGCGTTCCACCCTCGCGTTTTTATCCCACGGCCATTCCCGGCCGTCGCCCGCCTGAGCGGCGTATTGCCATTCTGCTTCGGTGGGCAATCGTTTGCCGGCCCAATCCGCATAGGCCCTGGCGTCCTCATAGGCGATATAGACCACCGGAAAACGCTCCTCCCCTGCCGGGATTCTTCCGCCGGCCCAATGCTTCAGAAAGTTGGCGGTATCCGCCGGATGATAACCGGTGGCTTTCAGAAATTGTGCAAATTCCTGATTGGTGACCGGATATTTATCCATGTAAAAAGCCTTCATGCCGACGGCATCTCCTGCGGGGCCCGGGTTGGGAATGAAATTGTCGCCATAGGTGGTTTTCATCGGGAATCTGCCCGCCGGTATCAGGACCATATCCCCAGGCCAGGCAGCTGGTTTTGGGGTATGTTCCGCATGGCTGATCAGGCGGGCCGTACCGGGTGGGATTTCGAATACAGCCTCATCTGACAATTCATTTTTTGCGAAGGCCTGTACAACGAATTTCCCTTCATACCGGCCGAAATGATCCGTCAGCCTGATCCGGTGTTCGCCGGCGGGTAAAACCAGCGGGGTTTTGTCATAAGCGGGATTGCCGGGCCAGATTTTGAGTTGATCGCCGCGCATTGCGGAAACGGTCAGCCAGTCTCCGTTTTGCCGCACCAAAAGGTCCTCCTTCAACCGGGCAACGGCGCCCACCGCGCCTTCGTTATTGGTGCCCAGCCATTGTTTGGAAAATCCGTCGACGCTTGCATGAGCAAAGTATTTTCCGTCAATGGTGTCGACGGCTGCCGGCCGGTGATTCCACAGATCGAAATAATGGTAACCTTCTTCGGGATGAATTTCAAACAACGGGGCGTCAAATCCTTCCGGGATCAGGCTGAATATCGTGAATACGATTTTGCCGTTCAACGGCCATTTATTCACATAAATCCCGTCGGCTGTGGTCGGGATGAGGGGCGTAAATCCCTGCTGAACGAAATTGGAGGTGTTTTCCCTCAGGATCATGAGCGTTCTGCCCCAAAAGCGGTAATCCTCTTCCGCCCAATCCGGGCGCCCCGGCCGGAAAATGTTCAACTCGGTTCCGTAACCGTTGAATAAGGAAAGCGCATATTCCCGCCGGATACGCTCCTGGTACAATTCGGCCACCCTGAAAATGGCAAATTCGGGTTTGATGAATTTATTGAGATTCAGCATGGGCGGATAATAGAGCGCATTGTGGACCCTGCCGGAAACGATGGTGGTCATATCCTTCGGCACAGCCATGCCTTCGCTGTACATGATCACACCCGGCTTTACCCGGTCGGCGGCCAGTTGGTGCTCAGGGCTGCTTTTTCCCTCTGTGTCCAGCACCACACCGTCGGCATCGGTCTCTTCGATCATGGCTGACATGCCGGCGTGATGGTCTTCCCAGCGGGTGCTTTCGTCCCAGGGGTTATAGGAAATAAAGAACCTGGCGCCGTTGTCGCGGCAATCCTCCGCCAGTTCCCTGATTCTGGAAGTTCCGCCCGGCAGGTCGCGCAACAAATCCCATTGATTGCGCTGGTCCAGGCCCAGGGTCGGCCAGTTCTGCCAGATGCCGATCACGTCATTGCCGCCGTACAACCGCTTGCTTTCTTCGATAAAGGATCTGAGCCGGTAACCGCCGTTTTGCTGATCGTAGAATGCGTGATCCCAGGCCATGATCAGGTGCATGGCATAGGCGTGGCGGATCCATTCCAGGTCTTTGCGTTCGAAAAGGGAGTTGTCGAAATCCTTGAGGTCGTAAAGGTATCGCTTCTGGAACATCAGCCTGAGCCCTTCCTGCCATTCGCCCTGGTAATAATCCGCCCAAATCCGGTAGGTCACCTGCCCGCCGGGATAAAGCACGGTTGAAAAACGGCGCCGCCGGGCCTTTTCCCGGTCCCAGCTCACCCGTCTGGCCAGGGCGGCCACGCTCAGGCCCTCCCTATCGGTCGGAATTGCAGCATACCCCAGTTCCCATGCGTTGTCAGGCAGGATGACGTTGACCGGCTCGCGCCCCGGCAGGAACAAATGGCTGCGGGAGAGGCCGTGATTGCCCTTCCCGGTGATGTACGGATACCTGGAAGAAAGCCCGAACGGGACGACGTTGTGGAGTTCAATCGTATCCCTTGAGCCGTTGATGAAGGTCAGGGTCGCTTCCCATCCCTGATTCCCGGGAAGCCCTTTGGCAAAACCGACACCGATCGCTCCAATCCGGATGAAAGCGGAGTCTGGCGTAAAATAGTCACAGACGGCGTTTTGGGAGTCCAGCCATTTCTCGCCGACCTGGAAAGCGACCAGCGGATGGGTAAAGACCGGTTTGCAGGCGCCCAAATCCGGTCCTGTTAAGAAAAGCGGTTGCAAATTCGCTTCCGAAAGCCGGATAGAATTCAGTGTCGCTCCGGTTTGTCCCGGCAAAATGCCTGGATTCAGCAGCATGCAACAGGACAAAAGCCGGACTATCCGGAAAATCCGCGGTTGTTGTTTCATATCATTAGGGTGGTGATCCAAACTGCGAGAAACTGAAAGATCATCATGCCGTCCATGAGGCCTGAATAATAATAATCGTGCCGTTCGGGGCGGGAGCCGGCCACCAGTCCAACGGTAACGACGGTGGTGACGCCTGTTCCGATCAAAACATCACCGGCATACAATCCGCGACCAAAATTGACAGCGGCAAGGGAAAAAGCCAGGATGAGGCATCCGGCCGATACCCATACGGTGCGCCGGCGGCCGAGCAAGCGGGGTAAAGTCCTGACCCCGGTCAGTGTGTCGACCGGCAGGTCCCGGAGGTCGAACGGGAGGGTGATGGCAAAGATGAACAGGAATCGTTCCAGGGCCATCAGCCAGATCCCGGCCTCCAGGTGGCGGTGAAGCTCCACGGCCGGAGCGAGCACTGTAAAAGCCGTCCAGACTACCGCGATGAGAAAGATCTTGATGTCGTTGAAATCACGAAGGCGCTTGCCCTTGAAGAAAGGAATGACATACCCGCCGCCCAACAGGCCCGGAAACAGCAGCCATGGCCAGATCCGGATCGGAATTTTGAACCAATACCAGGCGGCAGCGACCGCGGAAACGCCCGCGTAGAAAAGAATGTGACTGGTAAACCGGGAAATGACCGCAAACCGGCCTTTGTCCTTAAAGGCCTGGACCTTATTCAGGCCGATGATCCGGTGGAGGCCGTACAGCGAAAGGGTACCGAAGAACACGAATGCCGCCACGGGTGAAAACCGGAAGGCCCCTGTCAGTACAAACTGCGTTTGAAAGGCAAGCGCCAGGGCGCAGGCTGCGATCCATAGATTGCCGTACAAAAAAAGATCGATTACGGCGTACAGTCCCCGCGTGAGGTTCCGGTGGCTAAAAATATTTGAAATTATGTCCGTATTCTATTTTCAACAAAGTTTCGTAGATCAGGCGGATCACATTTTCAACATCCTCCTTATGCGCCATTTCGACGGTGGTATGCATGTACCGCAGCGGCAGGGAGATCAGCGCCGAAGCTACGCCGCCGTTGGAGTAGGCAAAGGCGTCGGTATCCGTTCCTGTGCCCCGGGAGGAAGCTTCGCGCTGAATGGGAATATTCTTTTCAGCGGCCGTGTTAATGATCAGCTGCAGCAGCTTGTTGTGGACAGCCGGCGCATAGGTGACCGAAGGGCCTTTGCCGCTGCGGATATCGCCGATCACCTTGGGCTTGACCAGCGGCGTATGGGTGTCGTGGGTGACATCCGTGACGATAGCGACCTGCGGTTTGATGGATTGGGCGATCATTTCCGCGCCGCGAAGCCCCACCTCTTCCTGTACCGAATTCACGACGTAAAGGGTGTACGGCAACTGGATCTTGTTCTCTTTGAGCATCCGGACAACCTCGGCGATGCAGAAACCGCCCATCCGGTTGTCGAGAGCCCGGCCGACGAAGTAGCGGTCGTTCAGCACGATCATTTCATCTTCGTAGGTCACCACGCAGCCTACATGAATGCCCATTTCCAGGACCTCATCCTTGTTCTTGGCGCCGACGTCGATGAAAATGTTTTCGATGCTGGGCGTCAATTTGGCATCCTCACCCCGGCGGGTATGGATGGCCGGCCAGCCGAAAACGCCTTTGATGATGCCTTTGTCGGTGTGGATATTGACCCGTTTGGACGGCGCGATCATATGATCGGAGCCTCCGTTGCGGATCACATTGATAAACCCTTCATCCGTGATGTAATGAACGAACCAGGAAATCTCATCGGCATGGCCTTCGATCACGACCTTGAAATCCTTACCCGGATTAATGACGCCGTAAACGGTTCCATAGGTATCTATCGACCAATCATCGATATAGGGTCGGATATAGTCAAGCCAGAGTTTTTGTCCTTCAGACTCGAACCCGGTTGGAGATGCATTATTTAGATATTGCCTTAAAAAGGCTTCTGATTGGGAATTAAGGATTGGCATAATCGTTTTGTTCGCCTTATGAACGGGATAAAAATAGTAATTATTTTAAACTATGGTTGCGTCTGTTGCCACTTGTTGCTCCAGCCTTCCGGATTCCGGCGCCAATCGCCCAGGGTAGCCATATCATTCGCTTCGATATACCCCTGGTTTCTGGCTTGTTCGATCAGAACGCTGTAACCGGAAAGTGTGTTCACCGGGCATTCTGCGTTTGTGAAAGCCGCGGCGGCTTTTTCGAATTCATAGGTAAAAACCGCCAGGGCGCCGATCACCTGATACCCGGCTGAACGGAGGGCTTCAACTGCTGCCAGGCTGGATCCGCCGGTGGAGATCAGGTCCTCAACGACCAATACCCGGGCCCCGGGCGTCAGCTCACCCTCAATCTGGTTTTGCCTGCCGTGCCCTTTGGCTTTGTCGCGGACGTAGGCAAACGGGAGATCCAGTTGTTGCGCCAGCAGCACGCCGTGAGCGATCCCGGCCGTAGCTACCCCGGCGATCGCATCGAACGGCCGGAAAGATCCGGATAATTCGACAAAACAACTGACGACAAAGCGCCTGACTTCGGGGTGCGACAAAATCAGCCGGTTATCGCAATAGATCGGCGAACGGAGCCCTGACGCCCAGGTAAACGGGTTTTGCGGACTCAATTTAATTGCCTTTATTTGCAATAATCTGCTGGCGACTTCAGCGGGAATATCCATGTTGCGATTTTTAGTCCTGACCTCGCGCTTCCGGACAAGCGGGAGCCAAAAAGAAACGGCAAATGTACAAAGTTTACATTAATGACACGCCCCTCATCTTAAGTCCCGACCTTCCTGACAGGAATCAATCCGAGCAGGACGGTCACATGGTAGCCCGGTATAGCGGCAAGCCCAAAACGCTGTTTAACTACATCGATCTGCTGGAAAAATCGCGCAACTGGCAATCCGTAACCCTGTACGATCCCGATTTCGACAGGTTGAAAAGCGATTTTCTGGGGCATTTCAAAAAAATTGAAGCGGCCGGCGGGTTGATCTTCAATCCGGCGCATGAAATGTTGTTCATTTATCGTCTCGGTTTCTGGGATCTTCCGAAAGGTAAACTGGAGAAGGGCGAAACACCGGAAGAAGCTGCACTGCGGGAAGTGGAAGAAGAGACCGGGCTAAACCGGCTGTCGCTGAAAAGCAAAGCCGGCGAGACCTACCACACCTACCGGGTAGACAGCAAAAAAAGAGTGCTGAAAACGACCCATTGGTACTATATTGATTCGGCTGATACCGCTTTGAAGGTCCAGCACGAGGAAGACATTGAAAAGGGTGAATGGGCCTCTCCGAAGGAATTCCTGGAAGGCCCGGAAGGCGCCTTGCTGTACCGAAGCCTTCGCGATTTTTTGTTGGAGACCTGCCATGAGTTAATTTCATAAACCGTACTAAATTCCACTATCTTTGCCCCGTCCTAACCACCATGCATGAAAAAAGACAATATTCTGGTTATCGGCGCAAACGGTCAGCTGGGTTCAGTGCTGACCCGTGCCCTCAGAGATCAATTCGGACGCAACAATGTACTGGCCACCGATATCCGGATGCCGTTGGAGGACGAGGGTCCGTTCGAATTGCTGGATGTTGTTGATCGCCGCCAACTCGAACGCCTGGCCCGGAAGTACAGGATCACCCAGATCTATCACCTGGCCGCCATCCTTTCCGCCAAGGGCGAACAAAACCCCAAATTGGCCTGGGATGTCAATATCAACGGCTTGTTCAATGCCCTCGAACTGGCCCGGGAAGAAAAGCTGCGCCTTTTTTTCCCGAGCACCATTGCCGTTTTCGGCAGCCATACGCCCAGAAAGAATACGCCGCAGGAAACCATCATCCACCCCGAAACCGTATACGGGATCAGCAAAGCAGCAGGAGAGAACTGGTGCCAGTATTATCACCTGAAATTCGGCGTGGATGTCCGCTCTTTGCGCTATCCGGGAGTGATCGGTTACCAATCCATGCCGGGCGGCGGAACCACGGACTACGCCGTGGAGATCTTCCACTATGCCGTCAAAGGAGAACGGTATACCTGTTTTCTCAAATCCGAAACCCGGTTACCCATGATCTATATGGACGACGCCATCCGGGCAACCCTGGAGCTGATGAACGCACCGGCCAGACAGATCACCGTTCGGACCAGCTACAACCTCGCAGCGATGAGCTTCACTCCTGCTGAATTGACGGAAGCCATCCGGAAGCATGTTCCGGATTTCGAGGTCGGGTACGAACCGGATTTTCGCCAGAATATCGCCGAATCCTGGTCGGAAAGCATCGACGATACCGCTGCCCGCCGCGACTGGAACTGGCGGCCTGCCTACGACCTGGAGGGCATGACGGAGGATATGATCGTGCATTTGAAAGAGCAGTATTTGGCGGTTTGAGGGGTTTATTGGTTTATTGGTTTATTGGTTTATTAGTTTATTGGTTGATTTGCCGCCTTCGCTCTTTTGGAGTTTCGGCCGACGAAGGGTGACTGTTCAGAATTTTGTGTCAACAGGATTTTTAGCACGCGCGGCGTGATCAAAATCAGAACTTCGCGTATTCGCTTCTTCGCGTGAAACACACTTTATTGAACGGCCTCGCCCGTGAGTAAGATGTTATTTTGCAGGACCCGTAAAACTGAAAGATATGTTCAAGAATGTAAAACCCGCATTGCAACAGGAGCTGGACGAGATCCGTCAGGCAGGCCTGTATAAAGAAGAGCGCATCATCACCACGCCGCAGGGCGCCGAGATCCGGACGACGGCCGGCGTGGAGGTCCTCAATTTTTGCGCCAACAACTACCTGGGGCTTTCCTCCCATCCTGCGGTGATCAAAGCGGCCAAGGAAGCCATTGACAGCCACGGATTCGGGTTGTCCTCCGTGCGTTTCATTTGCGGCACACAGGACCTGCACAAGGAACTGGAAAGCAAAACCGCAGCGTTTCTCGGGACCGAGGATGCGATCCTGTACGCGGCGGCCTTCGACGCCAACGGCGGATTATTTGAACCGCTTTTAGGCGCTGAGGACGCCATCATTTCCGACGAGCTCAACCACGCTTCCATCATCGACGGCATCCGCCTGTGCAAGGCCGACCGCCACCGGTATAAGCACAACGACATGGCCGGGTTGGAGGAGATCCTGAAGGAAACGCAGGGCGCCCGCCGCCGCATGATCGCCACCGACGGGGTATTCTCCATGGACGGCACCATAGCCCAATTGGACAAGATTTGCGACCTGGCTGACAAATACGATGCCATGGTGATGATTGACGAATGCCACGCCACGGGCTTCATGGGCAAAACCGGCCGCGGCACCCACGAATACCGCAATGTCATGGGCCGGGTAGATATCATCACCGGCACTTTCGGCAAAGCGCTCGGCGGCGCATCCGGCGGTTTCACGGCTGCCCGCAAGGAAATCGTTGAGCTGTTGCGGCAGCGGTCGCGGCCCTATTTATTCTCCAACACCCTGGCTCCGGCCATCGCGGGCGCTACCATCAAGGTGATCGACCTGCTGAGCGGTTCCACGGCCCTGCGCGACAAGCTGGAAAACAATACCCGGTTCTTCCGAAAGGCCATGACCGATGCGGGTTTCGATATCCTCCAGGGAGAACATCCCATTGTGCCGATCATGCTGTACGACGCGCCGCTGGCCCAGGAGTTCGCCAGGAAACTGCTGGATGAAGGCATTTATGTCATCGGTTTCTTTTTCCCGGTCGTTCCGAAGGGCAAGGCCCGCATCCGGGTGCAGGTGTCGGCAGGGCATGAGATGGTACATCTGGAGAAGGCGGTAGCGGCGTTTACGAAGGTGGGGAAGGAATTGGGCGTGGTGTGATCGAGTCGGCCAGCTAAAACTCACCCAATGCGGTATGCTTAAAGGCATGAAAAAAGCATTTTTTGAGCCCGTAATTGATCGTTGGGCGCAAGCCTCCCCTGCCAAAACAACCCGGCTGATCTTTGTCTTTTTCTTTCTGATCCGCTGCCTGTTCAAATGGGTAACGGGACACGATAATTTCGAGCTCTTCGGGGATTCCTACCGATACGGTCTCTTTAGCGATCAGCTCCTTTCGGGCAATTATAACCTGGACGGCATTGCCTTCATTATTGCTCCGCTGTATCCCTATTTTCTGGCGGGGATGAAACTCTTGTTCGGCGCTTACTGGCAAACGGCAGCCGTTGCCGTACAGTTTGCTGTTGTTTCCTGGTCGGGTGTGTGGTTATACCGCCTGGCTTTGCTGGTTTTTCAGCGTAAATCCGTTGCCCTGTTTACGGCGATCTTTTACGGGCTGTTTCCCAATACCTTATGGTTCAATTACACCCTGTCCCAGGAAACGCTGTTTCAATCGTTTTTCATCGGTTCCGTTTTCTATCTCATAGCGGCATTGAAAAATTCAAAAGGGGCCCTGGTATGGTCGGCGGTGCTTTTTTCATTGGCCTTCCTTACCAAATCCCATTGTTTGCTGTACTCCCCTTTTATCGCCTTGCTGTTTTTGATGCAGAAAAACCAGCCTTTTTCGAGGCGATTGTACAGGGCCACCCTATACGCCATGATCTGCCTTGCCTTTACAGTACCGTACGGGCTGTACAACTTGCGGGTGAACGGCTTGTACGTATTGTCCAGCACGGGCTTTGGCTCCAATTTCCATATGCACCATAGTGACGAAGGGTACAAGGAAACCTTTCCTGTGGTGGATAGCATTACCGGGCAACGAACGCCGGGTATTCTATTCGCTTTTTACCGCGATTACGATTTCGGGAAATACGGCAAAGTGAACCGATTGCCGCAAAAAGAAATGCAGGCCATGCATTGGCGGATGGCCCGGGAATGGATCAGGGCTAATCCGCGAAAGTTCCTGGAATTGAAATGGTTCGCCTTCCGGCGTTTTTTTACGCCCGGGCTGAGTAAAGCACACTACCCCTTCAATACGTGGCTGGCATCCTTTATGCTCGGCCTACCTGTTTATATGCTGGCCTACCTCGGGCTCTGGTATGCATTTCGCACCCAAATGAAGGACCATTGGTGGATGTTCTTCCTGGTTTTCACCCTATTTTTCTTCTTCGTCTTTTTTTGGCCGATGAGCCGCTTCAGGACCATAACGCTGGAGCCCTTTTACCTGATGTATGCGGCTTATGCCCTGGAAAATATCCTGAGGCGTCATCCCAAAGTGGACAGCACAAAAACCTGAATGTCCTCATCAATGAAGTGAATCAAGGTTTTGCCTTTTTCACGCCGGGCTGTTCGATCTCGAAGTCCTCCGCACTCTTGGCTTTTTTGACCATTTCCCGAACATCCGCCAGGAGTTGTTTGGCGTCGTATACGATGCCGTCCTTGACGGTGTATTTCACGCCGCCGACCCGGACAACCTCATTGTTCTCATCCAGGCGGATGGCGCCGGTGCCGTAGAGTACTTTGAGGTCCATCAGCGGGTTTTCTTCCACGATCACAAAATCTGCCAGTTTGCCCACTTCAACGGTGCCGATCTGGTCGTCCATCCCCAGGGCCTGGGCGCCGTTGAGGGTTGCTGAACGGATCACCTCCAGCGGGTGGAAACCGGACTCGCGCAAGAGCTCCAGTTCGCGGATATACGCGAAACCGTAGAGTTGATAAATGAACCCGGAATCCGAGCCGGCTGTTACGCGGCCGCCGCGGTTCTTGTATTCGTTCACGAAGGTCATCCACAGGCGGTAGTTTTCCTTCCATTCCACTTCCTGTTCCGTGCCCCAGGCATGCCAGTAAGATCCGTGCGACATCCGGCTGGGCATATAAAAACGCCAGAGCGAAGGCATGGTGTAATCTTCGTGCCATTCCGCCCGGCGGGCCCGCATCAGGTCGCGGTTGGCCTCATAGATATTAAAGGTCGGATCGATGGTAAAATCCAGGGAAAGGAGTTCTTCCATCACGGCGTTCCAGTGGTCGGAATAAGGTGGTGCAGCCTGTTTCCAGAGCTTGCCGGCCTCTTCAAAACGGTTCTGCTCGTTCTGGTAGTTATAGTCCAGGGGGTAATTCTGCACCGTCCGGTCAGCAAACAGGGCTTCCGGCAAGCCGTACCAGTGTTCCATGGAAGTCAGTCCGGAGCGAGCGGAGTTCAACACATTCCACCTGGCCACATCCATCTGGGCATGGTGGCAGGCAGATCGAAGGCCGATTTTTTTATTCTCTGCCAGGGCTGCCGCCATGATATCGGGATTGGCTCCGAAGAATTTAATGCCGTCGGCGCCTTTCTTGGCATTTTCGCGCACCCATTGCCGCGCTTCTTCCGGCGTGCTGATGGGTTTGTCCCAACCCATTCCAAAGGCGGTATAGGCCTTGATCCGGGGCGCTGTGATTTCATTTTTTGCACTGCGCTCCCGCTGGTCGAGCACCCAGTCGAGCCCATTTCCGCAGGACGGATCCCGGATGGTCGTAATGCCGTGTCCCATCCAGAGTTTGAAAACGTATTCGGCATCTGCGCCCTGAGAGCCGCCGCCGATATGGCCGTGCATATCCACAAAACCGGGCATCAGGTACATGCCCTCGCAATCGTATTCCTTGCCGCCTTCTTTCAGCTTGGGCCGGCGCTCCGGGTCGATGGGCACCCCTGGAAATCCGACCGTCCGCACCTGCGCTATCTTGTTGTTCTCCACGACAATATCCACCGGGCCGGTAGGCGGCGCTCCGTTGCCGTTGATCAGGGTAACGCCCCGGATAATCAGCTGGGAGTAAGGGCCGTCGCCCTCCCCCCGGTCCGGCGCTTTTTTGACCTGGGCTTTTACCGCAGCGGCACAAAGGAAAATGCTGAACAGGATCAAGGTGGCTTTTTTCATGTCATGTGAGTGTTTGAAAAACCCAAATCTAATGATTTCGCACTGGAAATGGATCACCTAAACTTAAAACATTAAAAAAAGGAATTCCCCCCCAAGACCCGTATCTTTGGCGCCTCAATTGAAAACATGTCAGTCAACAAGGAAATAAAACGGATCACGACCCATGTCCTTCAGGCTATGAAACTCCGGGGAGAGAAGATCAGCATGCTTACGGCGTATGACTACTCTTTGGCCAGGATTGTGGATGAAGCCGGGATCGACATCATCCTCGTCGGGGACTCGGCCAGCAATGTCATGGCGGGGCACGAAACCCCCCTGCCCTTCACCCTCGATCAGATGATCTACCATGCCTCATCGGTCGTACGGGCCGTTAAACGGTCACTGGTTGTCGTTGACCTGCCGTTCGGCACCTATCAGGGCAATTCCAAGCTGGCCCTCGAATCGACCATCCGCATCATGAAGGAAGCCGGCGCCCATGCCGTCAAACTGGAAGGCGGCGCTGAAATTTCGGATTCCATCCGGCGGATACTCACAGCGGGCGTTCCGGTCATGGGCCATCTGGGGCTTACCCCGCAATCCATCTACAAATTCGGCACGTATACCGTGAGGGCCCGGGAAGAAGCTGAAGCCGAAAAGTTGATGGAAGACGCCCTGACCCTTCAGGAATTGGGTTGCTTCGCCGTTGTATTGGAAAAGATCCCTGCCGAGCTGACCAAAAAAGTCTCCGAAAAACTCCACATCCCGACCATCGGCATCGGCGGCGGGTTGCATGCTGACGGACAGGTACTGGTCCTGCACGACATGCTGGGCATCACAAAGGAATTTCAACCCCGGTTCCTGCGCCGGTACCTGGACTTGTTTGAGACCATCAAAGGCGCTGTAGAGCATTATATTGAGGATGTCAAGAACAGGGAATTCCCAAACGAGCAGGAGCAGTATTGATGGGAAGTGGGGCCAGGGGATTGGGATGGTTTTCCCGATTTGAGTTATTTTCTGAGATTTGATGGGTAACCACAAGGGGATATTGGTGGGTAACCACAAGGGTTACCCCAACGGGGGTTGGGTAACCACAAGGGTTACCCCAACATTTGGTCGGATTTGGTCGTTAATTACGTGATCTTCAACATTCACCCTGAACCTGAATATGAGCAAAATCGTACGACTATCGCTGCTGATCCTTCTGGCTGCCCTGATTCTGGGCGGCGCCTACCTGTATTACCGGTTTGTAGCCAGTTCTGCGGTTCCGCCCAGAAGCGAGCCCTACTACGTTGAAATCCCCACAGGATCTGATTTTGAAGAAGTGGTCAGGTTGCTGAAGGACGGCGGCATGATCAACGACGAAGGCGTCTTCAGGTGGCTGGCAGACAAGATGCAGTACCAAAAAGATCCCATGCGGTCCGGCAGGTTCAGGATCGAGCCGGGCTGGAGCATGATCGACCTGATCCGGCACTTGCGCAACGGCAAGCAGGACCCGGTCATGGTTGTGCTGACCACTGAGCGGGAACCGGAAAACGTGGCCGCAAAAGCCGCCAGGTTCATTGAGCCCGATTCATTGGAGTTGGCGGCCTTGTTCAAAGATATTTCCTATATCCAATCGCTGGGCTATACGCCGGAAACCCTGATGAGCCTTTTCATCCCCAATACCTACGAATTCTACTGGAATACGCGCCCCAGGGAATTTGTCGACCGGATGGTCAAGGAACACAAGAAATTCTGGGACCAGGACCGCCGCAAGGAAAAAGCGGCTGCCCTTGGATTGTCCCCGGCCGAAGTGTATACCCTCGCTTCTATCGTGGAGAAGGAGACCCTCCAGAACAGCGAGAAGAAGCGAATGGCCGGCGTTTATCTCAACCGGCTCAAGGTCGGAATGCCCCTGCAAGCCGATCCGACCTGCGTTTTTGCGACGCGGGATTTCAACACCAAACGGGTGACGGATTACCACACCAAATTTGATTCGCCCTACAATACCTACCTCTATAAAGGGTTGCCTCCGGGCCCGATTGCCATGGCCTCCATTTCCAGCCTGGATGCCGTGCTCAACGCCGAGCAGCACGACTATATCTTCTTCTGCGCCAAAGGCGACGGCTCAGGTCTGCATTCCTTTGCCAAAACGCTGGCAGCCCACAATAAGAATGTGGAGATCTACCGGGAGAATTTGCGGAAGCAGGGTTTGCGATAGAAGATCATTGTAGTTTTTCCTATATTTTTACCACAAAAGAAACAAAAGGGCACAAAGTTTAAATTGACCCTGAATCCTGCCGGGATTCAGGGTCAATGACTTTTGTTTTCTTTTGTGGTTCAAATTATAATCTATGGCGCCCGGGATGTTCGTGCTTTTAGGCTGTTTCCCTGAAATCCCCTCGGGAAAAGCAAGCAAAAAATGGACATCTTCTTGCCTTTTTTATTGCTCTTCATCGGTTGGCCCGGATAAATCGCCTATCCCAAAATTTGGGATGACTCATGTTTGCTTCCACGCCAAAGGCCTGGCGACTCTGAATTATTCCACCTTCACCACCTGCTTGTGCATCACATATCCCGCCATGCGGATGCGCAGGTTATATATCCCCGCAGGCAGCCTTTCGATTGAAATATGATCGGTGTTCTGGAAGGATAAGCCGGTTGCCCGACCCGCAGCGTCCAGCACCACTACTTCATCCGGGATATAACCGTAGGGATTGCTTATCCGCAGGTCGCCGTCCGTCGGGTTGGGCACCAGTCGGATGCTGCGCTTGAGATCCAGCAGGGCCGGCGCTTCGGTTTGGGTGGTCAGTTTAAGGAATTGGGATTGCGGCTGAACCGGAATGCGGATCTCCTGGTCATCGATCACCAGCGGTGAGGCGATGTCTACCTCCGTGCCGTGTATGCCGGCAATATCGTCAATGACCCCGATCAGGTAGGCGATGGTGCCGTAACCCGTCACATTGTTGTGGTCCGTACGGCTCAGGGCGATCTGGATCTTGCCGTCGGCGGCGAACGTCCGGTCGATGGTGATCAGGTTGACCCCGGGTTCGCCGAACCAGCTGGTCGGGTATTGTACCGAAATATTATCCAGGTCGATTACGGACGGATCAATGGAAACCGTGAAAGCGATTCCGTAAACGTCTTCCGCCGGATGTGCTGCCGTGCCGAAAATAAGGGGAATTTCGAACTGCGCGCCCGGGCCTAATCCCGTGATGCCCGAAAGGTCGACCGAGATTTCCGGGTCGATCTCGGTATGGGGCAGCTCTTCGATCTGTTCCGACGGGCCATGCGTAAGGCCGTAATTCACGCCGATAATATCCCGGTCTGCCTGATTCACCACGCCGTCGCCGTTGCAATCCGCGTGCTTGAAATTGAGCCCGTCCGCAAAGGATTGGTTCCAGTCGGCAGCCTGATAGGCAGCCCATTGGAAACCGGTTTCCGGCCGCTCGGGGCCTTCAGAGCCGTAAGCCAGGCCCACATTGAGCAGGTCCACATGGCTGACCAGATTGTCCGAATTGCCGTCGCCGGGCCATACATTGTCGTCGTCCTGGGTGATGCAGATATTGTCCAGGAAAAGGCTGCCGGAAGCCGAAATGACCAGTTTTTCGATCATGCCTGTCAGGGTCATGGAACCGGCGCGACCGTCATTAGAGGCCGGGAAGACCTCCAGGGTCACGCCGGAGCCAAGATCGGCCGGCAGGTTGACCGGATGGGTAGCAACAACCGGATCACCGCCGTTGACCGCAATGCTGATCTCCGTACCCGGGAAGAAATAATCCAGACTGATGGAAACGGCCGGTTGCGGCAATCCCGCAAGGTCAAAGCCCAGTCCTGCATTGGACACGCCGGCAATATGGCCCACAGCGGCCGTGAATTCCGGATACGGTGTTTCTTCCATCACCACGGCATAGCAGGTATTGCACCCGTTATCGTCTGCCGGGGTGAAAATAACGGGGACGTCGTCCTCTTCCGTGATCTGATCCAACGGATCATAGCCCGTGATCGGGCCGTAAATCCCGGGATCGGTCTCTTCCCATTCAATACAGTCTTCATTGGCGCAATAAATCGGTTCAAGGGTTTTGCTGGTCTGGCAAAGCAGGCTCTGGTCGGTTACCTTGAATTTCCAGGCAGCGGTGGGGTTGCCCGGCAACGGGCCGAGGGTCAGGTACAGGTCGTCATAAGCGTAGGTCTGGCTCATCTGGGCGCCGCCGGCCGGGCCGTAGGCCAGGATGAGGGAATCGGATCCGTTGAGGACATGCACGTTGAGGTCGACCAGGAAAGTGCCGTCGGTGGCGCAATCGTAGGGTTCGACCACCATGTCGTACAGTCTGCAACATGGAATATCAAGGGGGACGGTCATCCGGCAATCTCCATTATGAAGATCGGCCACGCTCAGTGTTTCGCCCTGGAACTGGAACAAGGAAAGGCCGTCTACCGATAACGGCAGGCTGGCATAAGGATATTCGCCGACCTGGACATTGCCGATAAACAGGCGGAAATAGTCGCTTTCCGGGTGAACGACTTCAAAGGTGAGGTTTGTAATGGCAAAGAGCGGTTCGTTCTGGTTGCAATGGATATTGAAATCCAGGCCCGAAATGCTGCATTCCTCGCAACTTACAGGACCGAGATCAATCGCACTATGGCAATCCGGATTTTCATTGTCGATCACCACAAATTCGTACGGCGTAGTGCCGTTTGCTTCAAGCGGTCCAAGCGTGATGACCTGGTTCCCGTATTGGAAATTGCCGTAATTATGGCCGTTGCCCTGGATATGGAATCCCTGGCCGCCGACATTGTTATAATTGAAATGCAGGTCGACATAAAACTGGCCGTTCTCGCAATCCTTGACCTCGGCGGTCACATCGGAGATGTGGCAATCGCCGCTGCAATCCACGGGGCCTACCTCTACGTATCCGAAACAGGCGGGATTGGCAATATCCAGCAGCAGGAAATCGTAAACCGTTGTACCGTCGCCTGCAAAAGGCCCGAGGGTAATATACGGCGCTGCGCCGTACTGGTAGGGGCCTGAAATGGCGCCGTCGGCAAAGATATAGTAACCTGCAGGTCCCGGATTGGGATTATGGAAAGCAATATCTACCATGAATTGACCGTCGACACAAGGGTAAGTTTCCGCGATCAGGTCATTGAAACCGCATTCGGGTTCGACACATTGATTGGGCAGCACAATGTAATTGCAACAGTCGGCAGCATCATTGGCGCAGACCCTGATGGTGATATGG
Source organism: uncultured Lewinella sp. (assembly GCA_937873655.1). Classification (GTDB taxonomy): domain Bacteria; phylum Bacteroidota; class Bacteroidia; order Chitinophagales; family Saprospiraceae; genus JACJYC01. The sequence continues at coordinate 205,372 of CALMYQ010000101.1, forward strand.
TCGGCCGTGGACGCCACCTCCACATTCTGGAGCAGGAACGGCGGTTGCTGCGGGTAATAGCCGATATGGTGGTCATTGATGTACACATCCACCCCTTGGCTGACCGGGTTCTCGATCCCGAAATCGACCATGATATTATAATGGTTGACCCCGTTGGCTTGTTCGCAGGCCTGAATTTCGGCGGACAGGTCGACCACATGGCAATCTCCCTCGCAAAATACGGGTCCGAGTTCACGGCCGCGGTCACACTGCCCCGAACTGTCGAAGACCTTGAAAAACCAGCCTGAATTGGGATTTCCCGTGAACGGACCTATCAGAATGGGGAGCTGGCTGTAGGCATAATTGCTCTCATACAACTGGTTGTTGACGTACAGGTCGAAATGGTCCGAAGGTGTATTGTGCTCGAAGTATAAGTTGAAATAAAATTGGCCGTCATCGTTGCAGGGCAAGGTGTCCAGCAAAATCGGACCGATTTCGCAGACCTGGGCAGGTTCGCAAGGCAATTCATACGTGTAGGTCAGGCAGCAATCCGGATGGGTTACCGAACAGATGGTCCAGGTTTCGACCTGCTGGGCAGGAATGGGAAATTCCAGGTTAATGATCCCGCCCGGATTTCGGGTGATCGTATGCCCTTCGCTGTTGGTGATGGTGACCGATTGGCCGAGGTTATCGCCGACCAGTACGGCTTTTGCGTTGTAAAACCCACCCTGGCCGCAGGTCACGCTGAGCACTTCTACGGATTCGAGGTTGCAATCGCCGCTGCACCCCGGGTTGAGGAGGTTGATCGTTTCGCAGCAGTTGGGAGAGTCGTTGCCGCAAACCGTAATATTGAAATCATTGGCATTGGGTGGAACGTGGACTTCCTGCAGGAGGATGGGGCCGTCCTGCGGGAAATAATTGTAGAGTTCGCCGTTCACGTATACGTCGGCGCCTTGCCCGACCTGATTGACGACGTGATAATCCAGCAATACGCGATAGATGGTCGACTGGTTATTGGTGATCTGGCAACCCACGATTTCCGCTGTCAGGTCGTGCACTTCACAAGGATCCGGATTGGTGCAGCCTGCCAGCGAGACGTTGATGTCCGCGCAGCAATTGTCCTGATCATTGGCACAAACCAGCACGTGGATGGAGGAAGTGGTGTTGGGAAACGCCAGGTTGGTGACGGTAAACGGCGCCGACTCAAAGAAGCCGGCCGGTTCGCCGTTGATCTGGACATCAAAGCCCTGGCTGAGGGGATTGACGGCTTCGAGGTTGACCTGAAGGTCAAACTGGACCCAGGTGTTGTTTTGTACGGGATGACAATTGGCCACTTCTGCCGCCAGGTTGACGATCTGACAGGGTTCCTGGCCAAAAGCCCAAATGGTCAGGAAAAACTGGAAAAGGGCAATCAAGGACAATTTGCGCATAATCATTAGGTATTGGCTCGTCATGGAATCGAATTTCACGTTACAAAAATCAAAATATAAATCCACCCGGGAAAAAACTTATTCCAGCCGTTTTTGGAAAAAATTTTGATAAATTTAGCTACTTTTGATCGTTAATAGCTGAATTTCAGCATTTAAAAAAATAGCAGATTTGGATTTTTCATGCTTAAACATGGCGTAATCAATATCCTTTCCGGTTTTGACCGCAAGGAAATGACGCGTTTCAAGGCATTTGCCTGGTCTCCCTACTTCAACAAACACGATGAAGTCCGGAACCTGATCGATTATTTCAATGGCATATATCCTCATTTTACGGAACAAACCTGCAACCGGCACATCATTTTTCCGCATGTCTTTCCGGGAGCGCCCCATGATCAGGCCAGGCTGGCGGTGGTTTTCTCCTATACCCGCAAGCTGGCCGAACAATTCCTGATCCAGGAGGCCTTTAAAGAAGAGACCCAGCCGGCACGGGTTATGCTGCTCGGGCAACTGCGGAAGCGGAAACTGTTCGACCAGTATGAAAGCCTGCTGGAACGGACGGAAAAAGAGCTGGAAGAAAGCGCCTGGCGGGACGGCGCCCATTTCCAAAGGATGCACGCGGTGGCCGCCGAAGCGGATCATTTTTTCACCCACGCCAAAAAAGAAGAGCGGCTGGGCAGCCTGGAGCAAAAACAACGCAGCCTCGATGTCTATTATCTGTCGACCAAGCTCAAGGACGCGGTGGAAATGCAGATCCGGCGCAACCTCCGCCAATTCGATTATTCCAGCCGATTGCTGGAGCATGTGCTGAAGGAAGTGGAGCACAATATGGACCTCTACGCCGCCACTCCGACCATCCTCTTATACTACCAGCTTTACCGGATGTTTTCGGATACAGCCCATCAGTTCTACTATGAAGCCAGGGCTACCCTGGTCCGGGCAAAACCCTTCTTGCCGGAACCCGAACTTGCCTCCATTTACAATTATTTTCAGAATTACTGTATTCGGGAGATCAATCGGAACCAGGAGCCTTTTCTGGATGAACTTTTCGGCCTGTACCAGATCCAGCTGGAGCAAGACCTGTTGCTGGAAGATGGTTTTTTGCCGGAATGGCATTACAAGAATATCACCACAACCGCCATCCGGTTGAGTAAACTGGAATGGATCAAAAATTTCCTGGAGCAATTCAGGGACAAGCTGAGGCCGGAGGTGGCCGAAAATGCTTATTGCTTCAATATGGCCGCCTACTTCCACGCCTGCGAGTCATACGACAAGGTCCTGGAACTGCTGAATCAGGTAACTTACAGCGATATCCGGTACAGCCTTGGCGCCAGAGCGTTGTTGTTGCGCACTTATTATGAATTGGAAGAGGACGAAGCCTTGTTTTCCCTGGTGGACTCTTTCAGGCAATTCCTCCAACGGCATAAGTTGCTGGCCGACTCCCGCCGGAACGGTTACGACCATTTATTCCGGTTTACCCGAAAGGCCGCCCAGCTAAGAGCCGCTTTGGGATATTCTTCAGCAAAAAAAACAAAACAGGAACTCCTGCGCCTGGAACAGGAAATAGATATGGCGCCTTCCGTGTTCAATAAAAGCTGGCTCCAGCAAAAAATCAGGGACCTGATCGAAGGCAGGTTGTGAATTATTATGGCTCTTTCGCGTAACAAAATGGGGGTTTCGGATTAATAGGGGGGCAAACCACAGCGAGCTTATGTAGGATAATTTCGAGGTCTGAGGGGACTAAACAAACTTGTATCAGCATTAGCCGAGCGGACTATAAATTCCGTAAAGCTGCTTGAGAGTAGGGGGAAGTCAGTTTTATTCATCCCTCTCGCAAAGCCGTAAACAGGAGGATTGTCACCATCACTTTTCTTGAAAAAAGCAAATAAAAATCCCGCATTCATAAGAAAGACAAAATCGTCTTCCTGAAGGTGTAATTCAAAATTTGGCTCAAGTTGAACTAAGGTATCAGCTGACTTTCTAAGAGACGATAAATCCGCAAGTCCAGCATCTACCCCATCAAGGAAAAAGGGTTGGTTTCCCATAATACGCAAGTACTCAACGTATACAGCCGGAAGGCCTTCCTCTATACGTATTAGCCTCCCTACTTCCTCTTCTGAATATCCATTTAGAGAATTACCGGATTTCATGATTTCTAGATACTCTTCCCTCATAAATATCAATTTGTTATACACCCCTCGGGTGACCGAGGGGTGTATAAATCTTTTTGGATGTAAAATCAAATTTTTTGAAAAAAACAAAATTCACATTAACATCCGGACAAAGGAAAGGAGTTGATATCAGGAATACAAATCGGAGAAGTCCATTATTGTTACACGAATAGGCCGTTACGACTCCTGGCTTACCCCCACCACCTACTCGCTCATATCCATATTATGGAAGATATTGACGACATCCTCGTCTTCCTCCATTTTCTCAATGAGCTTGATGACGTCTTCTACTTCTTCGTCGGTGAGTTTCTTGGTATGCGAGGGAATACGGACCAATTCGGCATTCTCAACCTCAATATTGCGTTCTTCCAGGGCTTTTTGCAGGGCGCCGAAATCCTCGAAAAGGGAATAGAGCATAGCCCATTCATCCTCTGTTTTCAATTCTTCCAGTCCATGGTCGATCAGTTCCAGCTCCAGTTCTTCCAACTCCAGCCCGTCCGCCTTGATCCTGAAAACGCCCTTTCGTTCGAACATATAGCTCACGGACCCTGAAGTACCCAGCGATCCGCCGTATTTGGAGAAGATATGCCGGATATTGGCTACCGTCCGGTTGGTATTGTCGGTTGCCGTTTCTACTACCATGGCTACCCCGTGCGGCGCGTATCCTTCGTATACGACCTCATCATAAGATTCGGCATCCTTCGAATTGGCTTTTTTAATAGCGCTCTCCACGTTAGCTTTGGGCATATTCGCCGATTTGGCATTCTGAATAGCCATCCGGAGCCTGGAATTATAGTTCGGATCCGGCCCGCCTTCCTTGACAGCAATAGCGATCTCCCTGCCGATCCGGGTAAATGCCTTGGCCATGGAGGCCCAGCGTTTCATCTTTCGATCTTTGCGATATTCAAATGCGCGACCCATAACTCATTTTTTTAAAGCGGTGCAAAATTAGGATATAACTTTTCAACAATCCCTATATTCGCGAAAATTTTTCCAACCACCACAACCATACGCTTATGATCCAATGGAAGGGAGTTTTCCCGGCGCTTACGACCAAATTCAAGGATAACCTCCAACTCGACATCCCTGCCTTTCAAAAGAACCTGGAAGCCCAGATCGGGGCCGGGATCGACGGCGTGATCGTGGGCGGTTCGCTTGGAGAAGCCAGCACCATTACCCACGAAGAAAAGATGGAGCTGCTCAAGGCAGCGCTGGACACCGCCAAAGGCAGGATCCCGATTCTGGTCAATATCGCCGAGCGGTCTACTGCCGCAGCCGTAAAAATTGCCGAGGATGCGCAGGCCGGCGGCGCCCAGGGATTGATGGCCCTGCCGCCCATGCAATACAAGGCAACCGATGCGGAGGTGGTCCGCTATTTCCAGGATATTGCCCGAAGCACCGATCTGCCCATCCTGATCTATAACAACCCGGTCGATTACAAGATCGAGGTCACCCTGGATATGTTTGAAACCCTGCTGAAGGAAAAGAACATTCAGGCCGTCAAGGAAAGTACCCGCGACATTTCCAATGTCTCCCGGATCATTTCCCGGTTCGGCGACCGGCTGAAGGTCCTCTGCGGCGTAGATACCCTGGCTATGGAAGAACTCGTCATGGGCGCCGACGGCTGGGTAGCCGGCCTGGTTTGCGCTTTTCCCCGGGAAACAGTGGCTGTTTATCGCCTGACCAAAGCCGGCCGCCTCGATGAAGCCCGCGAGATCTACCGCTGGTTTATGCCGATCCTGGAACTGGACATCAGCCCGCAACTGGTGCAGAACATAAAATTGGCCGAAGTCATGACCGGGTTGGGGACCGAAACCGTCAGGCCGCCGCGGATGCCGCTGGCGGGTACTGAAAGGGAACGGGTACTGAACATCTTGAAGAAAGGCCTTGCCGTAAGGCCGGTTTTACCCGATTATTTGAATGCTTAAGCAACCAAAACAGATAAAAAATGGCTGAACTGGGAAAGAACCTCATCGGTTTTGAATGGTCCTCGCAAGGTAAAGCGGTCCTGAAAGCCGTCAATCCGAAAGGACTGGCAGAACTGGAAGGCGAATTTTACACCTCCACGGAGACGGAAGTCGACCGGGCGATGGAAAAAGCCCACAATGCCTGGTTAACTTACCGAAACGCCGGAGGCAAGGCCAAGGGGGCTTTTCTCCGGGCAATTGCCGATGAGATTGAAGCCCTGGGCGACACCCTGATCGAACGCGTCATGCAGGAAAGCGGACTGCCGCAGGCCCGCGTGACCGGCGAACGCGGCCGGACCTGCGGACAGCTCCGGCTGTTTGCGCAACTCGTGGAAGAAGGCTCCTGGATCGAAGCCATCGTCGATACCGCCATCCCCGACCGGCAACCGGCTCCCAAACCGGATATCCGGCGGATGCTGACAGCAATTGGTCCGGTTGTGGTATTCACCGCAAGTAATTTCCCGCTGGCCTTTTCCACCGCGGGCGGTGATACGGCCTCGGCCCTGGCAGCGGGTTGCCCGGTAGTCGTAAAAGCGCATGAAAGCCACCTGGGCACCAACGCCCTGATTGCCGGTGCGATCCGAAAAGCAGCCGAGACTGCCGGCATGCCCGACGGCGTGTTCTCTTCGCTGAACGGCGCGGGCTACCAAACCGGGCAATTGCTGGTTGAACATCCCCTGACGAAAGCAGTGGCCTTCACCGGTTCCCTTCGCGGGGGCAAAGCCTTGTACGACCTGGCGGCCAAAAGGCCGGAACCCATTCCCGTATTTGCTGAAATGGGCAGCGTGAACCCAGTCGTTTTTCTGCCCGATTACCTGACAAAGAACAGCGAAAAGGCGGCCCAAAACCTGGCGGGATCCGTTAACCTGGGCGTCGGGCAGTTCTGCACCAATCCAGGCCTCGTTTTTGTCCTCGACCATACCGGTTTGCCGGACTTCCTGGTAGCTTTGAAAACAGCCTTTGCCGGATCAACGCCCGGTACCATGCTCAATCCCGGGATCCATCGCAATTTCGAGTTCAGGAAAATGGGACTGTTGAAAGAAACCGCGGTAGTGACCGAATTCGAATGGGCGGGCGATGCGGACGAGACCCAACTCCAGGCGCGCCAGGCTTTCGCTTCCGTTACCGGGCAGGATTTTATTCAGAATCCGCACCTCCACGAAGAGATCTTCGGGCCGTTTACGCTGGTCGTCCGTTGCGCTGATCCGCAGGAACTGACCAATGCGGTCACAGCGCTCTCCGGACAACTTACCGCCTCAATCTGGGGCGAAACCGGAGAGTTGAACCGCCATACGGGATTGATCGACGTCCTTCAAAGCAAGGTGGGCCGGCTGATCTTCAACGGCATGCCGACCGGAGTGGAAGTCTGCCACGCCATGCAGCACGGAGGCCCCTACCCTGCCACCACCGACAGCCGGTTTACTTCCGTCGGAACGACGTCCATCAAGCGGTTTGCCCGGCCAGTTGCTTACCAGGATTGTCCGGACGAAATCCTGCCTGCTGAACTGAAACAAGATAATCCACTGGGGATCTGGCGCACCCTCGACGGGGCGCTTTCTAAAAACAAGGGGTGAAGTGAGAAAGACCTTTTTCTGTATCGATGCGCATACCTGCGGAAATCCGGTGCGATTGGTTGCCGGCGGCGGCCCGCAGCTCGAGGGCAACAGTATGGGCGAACGGCGGCTTTTCTTCCTGGACCATTTCGACTGGATCCGCAAAGGCCTAATGTTCGAGCCCCGCGGCCATGACATGATGTCGGGCAGCATTTTATACCCGCCGGTCGACCCGGCCAATGACGCAGGCGTCCTGTTCATAGAAACCAGCGGCTGCCTGCCCATGTGCGGCCACGGCACCATCGGAACGGTGACCATTGCCCTGGAAGAAGGTCTTGTAATCCCGAAAACGCCCGGGCAGCTCCGCCTGGAGACACCGGCTGGACTGGTTACGGTGACCTACACAGCGGAAGGAAAGAAGGTCCGGTCGGTTAAGCTGGTTAACGTTCCTTCCTTCCTTTATCTGGAAAACCTGGAGGTGGAATGCCCCGATCTGGGCCCGCTGAAAGTGGACGTGGCCTACGGCGGGAATTTTTTAGCCATCGTCGCTCCCCCGGGAAATTTTCCCGGGTTGCAGGCTTTCACTGCCGGGCAGCTCATTGCCTGGAGTCCGGTTATCCGGCGCAGACTCAACGAACAATACCGGTTCGAACACCCGCTTGACGCCAAGATCAGGGGATTGAGCCATATCCTCTGGACCGGTGATACCCTAAGCCCGGAAGCCGACGCCCGCAACGCCGTTTTCTACGGAGAAAAAGCCATCGACCGGAGCCCATGCGGTACCGGCACCTCCGCCCGCATGGCCCAATGGGCGGCCAAAGGCAAACTAAAGTCCGGTGATTCCTTTGTCCATGAAAGCATCATCGGCAGCCGGTTTACGGGGACCGTTGAAGCGGAAACGACCTGCGGCCCCTACCCTGCCGTCATTCCCGGTATCGAAGGATGGGCCCGGATCACCGGCTACAACCAGATCATCATCGATGACGAAGACGACCCCTACGCTTTCGGCTTCCAGGTCATCTGATCCCCACCACCCCACTTTAACCGTTATCCTTTATCCTTTATCCTTTAACCTTTAACCTTTAACCTTTAACCTTTATCCTTTATCCTTTAACCTTTATCCTTTAACCTTTATCCTTTAAATGAAAGTCCACATCATCGGCGGCGGCATCATCGGTCTCTGTTCTGCGTACTACCTGCGGCAGGCAGGCTTTGAGGTGGAGGTCATTGATCAGATCCGCAAAGGCAGCGCCTCCGACGGCAATGCGGGTATGATCGTACCCAGCCACTTTATTCCGCTGGCGGCCCCGGGCGTGATCGCGCAGGGTGTCCGCTGGATGTTCAAAGCGAAAAGCCCGTTTTATATCAAGCCCCATCTGAGCCTGGAGCTTGCATCCTGGCTCTGGCAGTTCTACCGGGCCTGCAAACCGGAAAAGGTCAGCAGGGCTATGCCCGTTTTGCGCGATTACCACCAGCTCAGCAAACAACTTTACCGGGAACTGGCCGCAAAGCCCGGCTTTGAGTTTGCCTTCGAGGAGAAAGGGTTGATGATGCTCTACAAAACCCCGAAAATCGGACACGAAGAAGCCGAAGCGGCCGAAATAGCCCATTCCCTGGGTATGGAAGCGCAGGTCCTGGATGCAGCAGCCGTAAGCAAGGTGGAAACAGGCACCCGCACGGACGTCCTGGGGGGCGTTTACTATCCCGGAGACGCCCATCTATACCCCAACCAGTTGCTCAGTCAGCTGGAAGGCTGGCTTCGGGACAACGGAGTTGTTTTTCATTGCAATTCGGGTATAAAAGGGTTGAGGGGAAGCAATGGTAAAATTGACGGGATCCTTACCGTGAACGGGGATTCTATCGCCTGCGATCAGGTAGTGATCGCCGCGGGTGTATGGTCGGCGGGTTTGCTCAGACCGTTGGGTGTCAATTGCCTCCTGCAAGACGGCAAAGGATACTCCTATACGCTGCCGGAACTGAATGAACGGCCCGCCATTCCCACGATTCTGACCGAAGCCCGGGTAGCCGTCACGCCGATGGGTCAGGACCTTCGCATCGGCGGCACCCTGGAGATCAGCCATCTGTCGAACAAGATCAGCCGCCCCCGGTTCGAGGCGATTGCCGAATCCATTCCGGCTTATTATCCCGACATCCAACCGGAGATGCCGGCGCTTCAGCATATCTGGCATGGTTTCCGGCCTTGTTCACCCGACGGATTGCCTTATCTGGGGCGTTCCAAAAAATACAGCAATCTGGTGGTCGCAACAGGGCATGCGATGATGGGATTGAGTCTGGGGCCGGCAACCGGGAAAATTGTTGCAGAGTTGATCCAAAACACCCCGTTGTCTATTGACAATCAGTTATTTGAAATAGAAAGGTTTTAACGTTTCGGGCAAGACAGCAGGGGGCATTCCGAACCTTGGGCCAAGCCGGAATCCGGTATGCCCCCTGTGACCCCGCAACCGGTTATTTATACAACGGTAAACTTGTTGGCGTGCACATCTACCACGCTCTTTCCATTCGGGAGATAAGCTTTGATATCCTTGAACTCAAACGCATCACCTTTGGTCAGGCGATCGAGCGCGGAAGTCATCTGTGCGGATAATTTATTGGAAGTGCTTTCATAGGTTTCCGTTTTGCCGGCATGTGTGACAGCCAGCGAAAACTTGAAAATGCGCGACCCTTTGGCGCAGCCTTCTACGCCTAATTCCTGTTTGCCGCTCATTTCCTTTTTGGTGATCTCCCCGCCCATCTTGCCGGAGAAATTCAGAAAGGCGCCGCCGAAGCCGGCAACGGACGGGGCCGGGCTGAATGAACAGGTCAGCATAATAACAGTCGCGGACAAGATCAAATGCTTTAAGGTGAATTTCATGGTTTCCATTTTTTAGTGAATAATTGCAAACTTATGCCTACTTTCAACACTAATGGGCGCAAGTAGACCTGGGGGGCAAGCCTGAAGAGGAACGACGGATTTTGTCGAAAACCCGGTACAAAAGGCTGATGCTCTACGATTAGGGGTCGTTGGTATACTAACCGGTCCGGTTTGCCCGCAAGCGCGTTAATTGCAGCATGGAATTGACGATCTCAAACAGTAAAAATATCCAAACCAGGGCCCACCTGAAGACGTTGGCCATCCACACCGGATTCTGGGTCCTTTATGTGGTCTCTGAGTACTTTGCCAATCAAATGCACCGGCAATTGTCGGCCAATCCGCAATTTTTCCGGACCACATTGCTGTCGCTGCCGGTCATGATCATTCCGACCTATTTCATTGCGCTGTTCGCGGCACCCCGCTATTTGAAGGCTAAAAGATGGGGGCTTTTCCTGTTGTGCGCCCTGGCGGCGGCCATTTTTGTATTATACGGCCGGATAAAATGGCTGGCTTTGATCAATTACTTCGAATCCGGGGATTTCTATCAGGTGCCCGTATCGAAAGTCCTGAAAAATGTCATCCGGGATTACGCCATCATTGCACTCGGGGTATGCATTTACATCATCGGGGATTACCGGCGTCAGCAGCAGACCAATGAACGCCTGATCAAGGCCAAGGCCGAGGCGGAAATTCAGCTGCTGAAAGGCCAGTTGCACCCACATTTTCTGTTCAATTCCCTCAACAATATCTATAGCCTGGCCCTCAGCCGGTCGGAATACACGGCTGACAGCATCCTGAAACTGACCGAATTGCTGGATTACCTGGTGTACCGGGCAGGAATGGAAAAAGTGGCGTTGAACAAAGAGATCGAACTGGTGGAGAACTATATCGGCCTGGAGGAATTGCGATACGGCAGTCGCCTGAAAGTGGACCTTAAGCGGTCCGTCTCCAACGAATCCCTTCAGGTCGCACCGCTTATTCTTCTGCCGTTTGCCGAAAACTGCTTCAAACACGGCGGCATCGGAAAAGACGGGCTTTTCCGGGTTGAGATCAACCTGGAGGCATCGGACAGCCGACTGCTGTTCCTCATTTCAAATACCAAAAACCACCGTAAAAAAAATCTCCATGCCTCCGGCGGCGTCGGCCTGAAAAATATCCGGCAGCGCCTGGAACTCCTTTATCCCGGCAAATACCGGCTAACCATACGGGAAGAGCCTGAGACCTTCAAGGTTGAACTGGAAATCAAATTCAAATGACAATGGCCCGCTTCAGATGTTATATTATCGACGACGAACCCCTCGCGCTGGATGTCATAGTCCGGCACCTGGCCCGTTTTCCCAACTTTGAGGTCTGCGGCCGGACGACCGATGCCGTTGAAGGTCTGGAACAGATTAAATCCCTCCAGCCTGACTTGCTTTTCCTGGATATTGAAATGCCGGAGATCACCGGTCTGGAACTGATCGCCTCCATGCAGAAAAAGCCGGAGATCATCATTACCACGGCTTACCGGGAATACGCGGTGGACGGTTTTGACCTGGGCGTGCTGGACTACCTGGTCAAGCCGATCCCTTTCCCCAGGTTCCTTCAGGCTATAGATAAATTCCTGGAGAAACAATTGCCGGAACCAAGCCGGGAAATACCGGAAAAAACAAATTCCCTATTGATCAAAGCCGACCGCAAAACGGTGAAAATAGATCTGGAAGAGATCATTTATGTGGAAGGTGTAAAAGACTACGTCAGGATTGTGCTGGAAGGGCGGCATTTTCTCACCAAAAGCTCCATCGGCAATTTTGCGGACCTGCTGCCGAAAGATCAATTCATCCGGGTACATAAATCCTTTATCGTTGCCCGAAACAAGATCGCTGCCTGGTCGGCCAATGAAGTCGAAGCCGGCGGATTCGAGATCCCGGTAGGCAGGACCTACAAAGAGGCCTTTCTAGCCGAAATGCCCCCACTGACCACTGACCACTGGCAACTGACCACTGACAACTGACAACTTTTAATCTTTGACCTGATAATTGACCCGTGTCACGATCGATCGGCCCAGGGTCACTTCGTCTGCGTATTCCAGTTCGCCGCCGAAGGATACCCCGCGGGCAATGGTGCTGAGCTGGACCTCCAGGTTGCGTTCGCGCAGCCGTTTGGCGATGTAAAAAATGGTGGTCTCTCCTTCTATGGTCGGGCTGATGGCCATAATGAGCTCCCTGATCCCGCCGCTTTGGACCCGATCCACAAGGCTGTCGATGCTCAGGTCGGCGGGGCCGATACCCTCAATCGGAGAGATGACGCCGCCCAGCACATGGTAAAGCCCTCTGTACTGACCGGTATCCTCGATGGCCATAACATCCCGGATCGTTTCCACCACGCAAACAATTCCTTCTTCGCGGCGTTTATCTGAACAAATCGTGCAAACAGCCTCATCGGAGAGGTTATGGCAGACCTGGCAATATTTGATGTTTCGCCGCAATTGCCGCAACGCCTCCGAAAACTGTTCGGTGTGTTCTTCAGATTGCCGGATCAGGTGTAAAACCAGGCGAAGGGCCGTCTTTCGGCCGATCCCCGGCAAGGTCGAAAATGCCTCAACGGCCTGTTCAAGCAGTTTGGATGAAAAATTCATTCCGCAAAAATAATAAACTGGTTTCAAGTATCCCTGCGGTAATTTGGTCGGGTCGGAACGGAATAAGGGTGAAAAATTGCCGAAAATATTGCATTTTTGCCGCAGGTAAACCAAAACATTAAAAGCAAAGGAGTTATGGCTGAAGTGATCCGCATGCCCCGCATGAGCGATACCATGGAAGAAGGCAACATTGTCGGTTGGTTGAAAAAAGAAGGCGACGTCATCGAACCCGGTGAAACCCTTGCAGAGGTAGAAACCGACAAAGCCACCATGGAGCTGGACAGTTATGTTGAAGGCACCCTGCTGCACATTGCCGTTAAAGAAGGGCCCGTTCCCATCGACGGCGTGATCGCTGTGATCGGCAAACCGGGTGAAGATTGGAAAACCGCCATTTCTTCTGCCGGCGATACGGCTGCTGCTCCTGCGGAATCGGCTCCCGAAGCCGCCAGGGAAGAACCGGCGCCGCAAAAAACGGAAGCGCCCGCCAGCAACGGCGTCGCTTCAACCCAGGACGATAAACGCGTTAAAGCTTCCCCGCTGGCCAAATCCATGGCCAGGGAAGCCGGAATAGATATTTCCGAGGTAGCCGGCTCCGGCGATCATGGCCGGATCGTTCGCCGCGATGTGGAAGCGGCCATCGAATCCCAGAAAACGGCGCCCGCTCCGGCAGCTCAACCGGCCGCAACGCCTGCTCCGGCGCCTTCAAAACCCGCTCCTGCCGTTACGCCTTTCGTTTACGGCGGCGGCGAAGCCAATTACGAAGAGGTGGCCGTCAGCCAGATGCGGAAGACCATCGCCCGGAGATTGAGCGAAAGCAAGTTCTCCGCGCCTCATTTCTACCTCACTATCGAGATCAATATGGATAAAGCCGTTCAACTTCGTCAGAAGCTGAACGAGGTATCGCCCACCAAATTATCCTTCAACGACCTGGTGATCAAAGCCGCCGCCGCAGCCTTGCGCCAACACCCGGCTGTCAACTCCAGCTGGCTCGGCGACAAGATCCGGCGAAACAAGGATATCAATGTCGGCGTAGCGGTAGCCGTGGAAGAAGGCCTTCTTGTGCCGGTTATTCGCTATACCGATATCAAAACCCTCTCCCAGATCAATACCGAGGTCAAGGTGCTGGCCGGGAAAGCCAAGGAGAAAAAACTCCAGCCGGATGAAATGCAGGGCAATACCTTTACCATCTCGAACCTGGGCATGTTCGGCATTGAGGAATTCACCGCCATCATCAATCCGCCCGACAGCTGCATCCTCGCCGTCGGCGGCATTATTGAAAAACCGATCGTCAAGGACGGGCAGATCGCTGTAGGGAACATGATGAAAGTAACCCTTTCCTGCGATCACAGGGTAGTTGACGGAGCTACCGGCGCCCAATTCCTGCAGACGTTCAAGTCGATATTAGAGGAACCGATCCGGTTGTTGGTCTGATATGATCCTTAATATCCTCCTGACCTTTTTACTGGTATTGCTGAACGGATTCTTCGTTGCAGCAGAGTTTGCCATTGTAAAAGTCCGCATCTCACAAATCCAGGTCCGTACCAGCCAGAGTTTTTCAGCGCGGATGGCCAAGAGCGTGGTTGAAAACCTGGACGGGTACCTGGCTGCCACCCAATTGGGGATTACCCTGGCCAGCCTGGGACTCGGCTGGATCGGTGAGGGGGTAGTCTCAAAGGTCATCCTGTCCATTTTCAACGGCCTGGGCCTGGAGATGTCCGAAACCCTGGCGCACCAGATCGCGCTGCCGGTTGCCTTCGCTACCATTACCATCCTGCACATCGTGTTCGGTGAACTGGCGCCCAAGTCCCTGGCCATCCGGTATCCGACCCAGACCACGCTTTCCCTTTCTCCACCGTTGCGCTTGTTTTTTGTCATCTTCAAACCCTTTATCTGGATCCTCAACGGTCTGGCCAATTTCTTCCTGAAAATGATGGGCATCCGGCCGGTTCCCCACAGCGAAATCCATTCGGAAGAAGAGCTGAAGCTGATCATAGCCGAAAGCGCGGAGGGCGGCGCGATACAAGCCTCCGAACGGGAGCTCATCCAGAACGTTTTCGATTTTGATAACCGCCTGGTCCGGCAAGTGCTCAAACCGCGTACCCAGATCGCAGCACTCGAGATCAATACCCCGCTTGCCGAAGCGGCCAAAATCGTGGTGAGCGACGGCTATTCCCGGTACCCCGTTTTTGAGGGCAATATCGACCGCATCCTGGGCTTTGTCCTGGCAAAGGACGTCCTGAACCTGATGCTGAATTCACCGGAAAAATCCCTTGGCGACATTCTTCGGCCGGTGCTGATCATCCCCTCCGGCAAGAAGATCTTCAAAGTCCTGCGCAGGTTCCAGAAAGAACATGTGCAAATGGCCGTCGTCATCAATGAATTCGGCGGAACCATCGGGATACTGACCCTCGAAGATATTCTGGAGGAACTCGTGGGAGAAATCCAGGATGAATCCGATGAGGAACTGCCGGTGGTGGAAAAGATCAACGAGGAAACCTTCAGGGTACAGGCACAAAACCCGCTGGAGGAGATCAATGACGACCTGCCTTACCCCCTGCCGCTCGGGTCGAATTATTCCACCCTTTCGGGGTTGATCCTGGACCTGCTTGACCGATTGCCCGAAGCCGGGCAGGAACTGACCATCGATAGATACCGGCTCAAAGTACTCAAAATGGATAATGCCAGCCCGGAAGTGGTTGAGTTATACACCTCCCCGTCATGATCCAGAAAGTCCAGACTCCGCATGCGCCCGCTCCCGGCGGCCATTACGCACAGGCCGTAATCTTCAGAGACCTCATCTTCGTATCCGGCCAATTGCCCATCAAACCGCATACGGGCGAAAAAGTGCTGGGCGACATCGAGGAACAGGCGCAACAAGTCATTGCCAACGTGCTGGAGATCGTCCAGGCCGGCGGCGGCGACCTGACCACCGTCCTGAAATGCACCGTTTTCATCAGCGACATCTCCCTTTGGGGCCGTTTCAATGCCGTTTTCGCCGCGCAATTCGGCGAGCACAAACCGGCAAGAGCCGTAGTGCCTACCCGCGAACTCCACCATGGCTTCCTGGTTGAAATGGACGCCATTGCCGCAAAAATTTCCTGACAGCCGCCTCTTCGGTTTACTTTCCGCCTTTTTATCGTATTATTACGCGGATTCATTCAAAACAAACGAAAATGACCAGATTCGCCTTTGCCCTTACCCTGGCCATGTCCGCTTTGTCTCTCCTTGCAAAGCAACCGGCTCAGCTTCCCTTTACGCCCGCAGCCGAACGGGTGAACAGCTTTGAACAACGAAAAGCACTCGAAGCGGCTTCCATTGTCAATGGGGTCGAATTCAGGTCCGTCGGCCCAAGCGTCCAAAGCGGCCGCGTAGTCGACCTGGAAGCATGGGAAAAGGATCCCACTCACTTTTATGTCGCCTATGCGTCAGGCGGCCTTTGGAAAACCGAGGATAACGGCATTTCCTTTTCCCCGATCTTCGATAAGGAAATGGTGATGTCTATCGGCGATATTGCCGTCAACTGGGATCGCAACATCATTTGGGTCGGTTCCGGCGAGGTGAACTCAAGCCGCTCTTCTTATGCCGGCGCAGGCGTTTTTAAAAGTACGAACGGCGGAAAAACCTGGCAATACCTGGGCCTTGCAGAAACCCACCATATCGGTAAAATCATCCTGCACCCTACAGATCCCAATACCGTTTGGGTTGCAGCCCTCGGTCACCTCTATTCCGCCAACCCGGAACGCGGCGTTTACAAAACCGCAGACGGCGGAAAAACCTGGAAAAAGGTGCTCTATGTAAATGATAACGCGGGCGCCGTTGACATGGTCATCGATCCGGATAACCCGAAAATCCTGTACGCCGCCACCTGGGAAAGGACCCGCAGAGCCTGGGATTTCACGGAAGCCGGGTCCGGTTCGGGCATTTATATGAGCAAGGACGGCGGCGACCACTGGGACCTCATCAGTTCGGCCGCCAAAGGTTTTCCCGACGGCGAAGGAGCTGGGCGGATCGGCCTGGCCTTTTCAAAGGACAGGCAGGGCAATAAAAAGCTGTTTGCCTGCATCGACAACAACTTCCGCAGACCGAAGGAAGAAACAGGCGGGGATGAGCTCACCAAGGACGCCCTGCGCGCCATGGCCGCTGAGGATTTTGACAAAATTCCCAATTACCAGCTGGAAGACTACCTGCGCAGCAACGGTTTCCCAAGGAAATACGATCCCGCCAAGGTGAAACAAATGGTCAAAAAGGGCGAGATCCAGCCCAAAACCCTTGTGGAATACACGGAAAATGCAAACGCCCTGCTTTTTGATACCCCTGTGATCGGCCTGGAAGTTTACAGCACCGACCCGAATGCCAAAAAATGGACCAAAACGCACGAGGACTACCTGGACGGGGTTGTTTTTTCCTACGGCTATTATTTCAGCGTCCTGCGGGTTGCTGCCTACGATTCCAACAAGCTTTATACCATGGGCGTGCCCATCCTGCGCTCCGACAACGGCGGGAAAACCTGGAAATCGATCAACGGGGACAATGTCCACAGCGACCACCACGCATTGTGGGTCGACCCCAACCGGCCGGGGCACCTTATCCTGGGAAATGACGGCGGCGTGAATATCTCCTACGACGACGGCGAGCACTGGATTGCCTGCAATACCCCTCCGGTCGGCCAGTTTTATGCCATTGCCGTGGATATGGCCAAACCGTACAATGTATACGGCGGCCTTCAGGACAACGGCGTTTGGATGGGCCCCAGCAACTACCGGGCAAGCACCAGTTGGCAAACAGACGGGCAATACCCCTACAAAGCCATCCTCGGCGGCGACGGCATGCAGGTGGCTGTCGATACCCGTGACAACGAGACCGTCTACACCGGGTCGCAATTCGGCAACTACGTCCGGTTGAATACCCGGACAGGCGACCGGAAATTCATCACCCCAAGGCATGATCTTGGAGAAGAACCCTACCGGTGGAACTGGCAAACGCCGATCCTGTTGTCCGGACACAACCAGGACATCTTGTATATGGGGTCAAACAAGCTTCACCGGTCACTGGACAAGGGCGAAAACTTTGAGATCATTTCTGGCGACCTGACCAAGGGCGGCGTTAAAGGGGATGTCCCGTATGGTACCCTCACAACCATTCATGAATCTCCGCTCCGCTTCGGACTGATCTACACAGGGTCGGATGACGGTTTGATCCACCTGACCCGCGACGGCGGCTTTTCCTGGGAAAACATAACCGCCGGCTTGCCGCAGGATCTTTATGTCAGCCGGGTACAGGCTTCCGGACACAAAGAAGGCCGGGTTTACGCATCCCTGAACGGCTACCGGTGGGATGATTTTTCGGCCTATCTCTACGCATCCGAGGATTACGGCAAAACCTGGCAAAAAATCGGCGCGGATCTCCCGTTGGAACCCGTCAACGTCGTAAAGGAAGATCCTGAGAACGAGGATATCCTCTATGTCGGGACGGACCACGGGCTCTATGTTTCGCTCAACCGGGGAAAAAGCTTCATGCTGATGAACAACGGATTGCCTGCCGTTGCGATTCACGACCTTGTCGTCCATCCCCGCGAAAAGGATCTGATCGCAGGGACCCACGGGCGTTCGCTTTTCATCGGCAGTGTAAAAGAACTGGAACTGCTCACCCCTGCCCTTCTGGAAGAAAACCTTCATTTGTTTGCCATGGAGAAGGCCCGCACCAGTTCACGTTGGGGGTCAAAATCGTTCTTTGGTGAAAATAATCCGGAGACGAGAATCCCGGTTTACTGCAAATCAAAAGGAGCAGTGACCATCCGGATCCAGACGGCCGATGGATTGGACCTCTACAAAGGGGATCGGGACGCTGTAGCAGGATTGAATTATTTTTCTTATGAATATTTAATTGATGAGAAAATTTTGTCTGAGTATAATAATTTTTTGAATAAGGATAAAAAACCGGACGACAGGCCGATCAAGGTAGAAAAGGCCGACAATGGGAAGGTTTACCTGTTCAAAGGCACGTACAAGCTGCTGGTGGAAAAAGACGGGGAAACGAAGGAAGGAAAGCTGATCCTGGAATAAACAGTGGGCAGTTCGCCGGTCTATAGTCTTCAGTCAGTATTACTGCCGACTCCCGACCGGCGAACTGCCAATTTCCTGATTGGTTAGTTACCGGAGCGCTGCGGTTACAATCGTGGGCAGGCCACTGCAAAACGCTTCGTCTTCGGCGGGCTGGTATAGATCAGGGAAATCTCAAATGCTCCTCTTGAATTATTGGCTGTTGACAGGAGCGAGGTAGTCACGTCGTAGCTCAATCCGAAGTTGAGCGGGCCGGTTTCCAGGATAGCCGCAAAGATCAGGGCATCCATTTCAAGGCCTTTATCCAGTTTATTGGCGACGTGGCCCCAAACCCCCGCCCGGATAGCCAGTTCCCGCCAATCCTTGTTGGTATACCGGAAATTACCGCCTATTGTCGTGCTCAATGAGGGGCCCTGGCTCATGAAAGCCACCGCCGGCAGAAAGCTCAACTGGTCGGTAAACGGCAATTCGCCGCCGGCATGGAGGGTATAGCGGGAATAGAGCTTTTCATCCGCCTGATCCAGGAAAGAGATATTCGGCGTATTCAGGTGGTGGATAGCGCCCCCGAAGTAAATGCTCATGTTCTTTTCAAAGCTGGCGTACCAGAGGATGCCCGCGTTGAAGTCGACATAAAGTCCGGTATTGTTCTGGGAGAAGCCCTCTCCGTTGTCTGCACTGTAATTGACGATGGCCTGTGCCTGGTCAAACTGCTGGGTAAACCAGAGTTTCCCCCAGTCATACCCCCTCTGACCGATCCCCAATTGCGCTCCCGCTACCAGATACTGATCGGCAGACCGGTAACCGCTTCCGCCCATCTGTTTCATGTAGGAAGCGCCCAGCGAGGCCCTGACCTGCTTGAATTCGGAGGCGCCGACCTGGTCACGGAGAAAATTCAGCGCAAACCCCGCATAATCGCGGCTTCTGCTCACCCGCTGGCGCAACTCGGCGCTTGCAGCCATGGTTTTGAAGGATTCCCTGCCCAGAATGCTGGAATAGAGGGACCGGTAGTTGGCCGTCAGGCGGTATTGGCCGTCAAATACCCCGATCAAGGCCGGGTTGAGTTGGGTAGGACTGGTATAAAACTGCGCGAACCGGGTGTCCTGCGCCGACACGGAGCCGGCCGACAATAGGCCAAAGAAAAGAACAGCCGTAAAAGTGAGTGCGTAAAAAGGACGCATAAGATTAATTTTAATGATGGTTCAATTGGGTTAACCCCTTTTTCTGATCAGGCGGAACAACGTTCTGTTACCTGATGAGCGTAGTTTGACCGCGGAAGGTGGCTTCTGCTTTGTCATAAGGATATTCCACTTCCAGGTACCAGACGTACACCCCGCCGTTCATGGGTTTTCCCCGGAAAGTGCCGTCCCAACCTCTGGCTGTATCATTGACGTAGAAGTCTTTATCCTCATACAACAACTCACCCCACCGGTCAAATATCCTGAAGGTTTTGACCAGGGTGCCTTCCATGCCGTGAACAACCAGCAGGTCGTTGGTCAGGTCGTTGTTCGGCGTGAATCCTGTGGGGACCATGGCCACCCTCGGTTTTTCAACGTTTACCCGGATCAGGTCGGTTGATTCGCACCCTTTGGAGTCGATCCCCAGCAATTCGTAAATAATGCTGTACATCGGTGAAGCCCAGGGGTTGGTGCATTCCGTACAGCTCAATGTGCCGGCATATGGCTCGGTCCAGATGTACTCGACAAAACCCGGAGCCGGGTTGACGGAAGCGGCCTCCAATTGGAGGGAATCGCCGAGGATCAGGGTACGGTCTTCACCGGCATCGACCACAAATTCAAGCGGCGTGCCCACTACCACCTGCCCTGCCGTGGTGCAATCGTTGGCATCTTTCACAAACACGGTATAGTTCCCTGCCGGCAGGCCGATAAAGGTCCGTGTTCCTTTGTAATCAATGTTATCCAGGCTGTATTTGAACGGCGGGGTCCCCCCGTTGGTCTGGATGGAGATCAGGCCGTCCTGCCGGCCGAAGCACGTTACATCCTGTGCCGTCAGATCGGGTTTGATCGGTTCCGGTTGATTGATCCTGATAGCCTGGATCAGTTCGCAGTTATTGGAATCGGTGATGGTCACTGAATATTCACCCGCACCGATGTCGTTCAATTGGGCCAGCGTCGCGCCGTTGGACCACTGATATTGATAGCCCGGAACGCCGCCTTCCGCATTGAGCACAATGAAGCCGGTTTGTTCTCCGGAACAGCCGGCGTCCTTGGTTTTTGCGTTGATCTTCAACGCGGCGGGCTGAGCAACAGCCACGGTGTTGCTGATAAAGCACCCTTTGTTGTCGGTAACCGTCACCGTATAGGTCCCTGCACTCAATCCGGTTGCCGTTGCCGTGGTCTGGCCGCCGGCATTCGGCCCCCATTTGATGTTATATTGGGTATTCGGTCCGTCAATATTGACGACAGAGGCCGTACCGTCTGAAGAGCCGAAGCAGGAAACATCGGTGGTGGCGGATTCAAAGCTGACGGGTTCGGGGTTGGGTAAAAACCGGCTTCCGATGCCCTCGCAACCCTGGCTGTCCGTAACTGTAACCGTATAGGTAACGCCACCGGCAAGTCCGTTAATGGTAAGGCCGGATTGGGCATTGCTCCATAAATAGGTATAATTCAGGGTATTGCCCTGGCCTACCCCGCCGGTTACCTGATTCACGCCCATTTCACCGTCGGAGTAGCCGTTGCAGGTAGGCTCATTGGCAATAATGCCGATGGTTACTGCCGGAAGGTCCTTTAGGGTTACCGTGGTTTCAGCCTCGCAGCCGTTCCCGTCCGTCGCTACAACCGTGAAGGTCTGGGCGGCGAGATTCACCGCCTGGCCCCCGCTCTGGTTCTGCGGGTCGTTCCATTGGTAGGTAAAGTTGCCCACGCCGCCGGAAGCCATGGCAGTAGCTTCATTGTCTGCAGCGCCGTTGCATCCGTTAAACGTTTGGGACGCCGTTACCAGGACCGGATTTTGGGGTTGGCTGATCGTAATATCGGAAGTGGACAAACAGCCGTTCTTATCCGTGACGGTAACCGTGTAACCGCCGGCCGTAAGGTTATTGACCTGTTGGCCCGACAGGCCGCCCGTCCATTGGAAGGCATAAGGCCCTACCCCACCGGCGGGCGTGGCGCTGGCCGAACCGTCGGCTCCGCTGTTGCAAAGAACATCCGTCCCGGAAGCGGCAACCGTCAGTTCGCCGGGTTCCGTGACCTCGATCGACTCGATCACCTGGCAGCCGTTTGCATCGGTAACCTGTACCGTGTAGGCGCCCGCGCCCAGGAAGGAAGCTTCCTGATTGATCTGCTGCAGCGGGTCGCTCCACAGATAGGACAAGGCACCTGTTCCGCCGGTTGCATTCACTTGCGCCGTCCCGGTTTCGTTGCCGAAACAATCGACCGGCGTTACGTCAAAGGAAACCACCTTGAGCTCGGCCGGAGCCGTCAGGATGGCGCAGGCCGTTTCCTGGCAGCCGTTGGCATCCGTTGCGGTCACGCAATAATTGCCGGCGCCCAGGTTGGGGGATTGGGGGGTGGCGGTTAACCCGCCGCTCCAGCTATAGGAGAAAGCGCCCGTTCCGCCGTTAAACGCACCGGTGACCGATCCGTTGGTGCTGCCGAAACAGCTGGGATCCTGGGCCGCAAGTTCTATGGTTATCTTTTCAGGATTGGCCAGGGTTTCAGATGCCGTTCCGGTACATCCGTTGGAATCCGTCACGAGGAGGGAATAGGTCCCCGGCGACAAACTATTGATCTGGGGGTTAATGTCTGGCGTCCCCGCATTCCAGGAATAGGTATAAACGCCGTCGCCGCCGGTGGCAGACGCAGCGAGGGCGCCGTCCTGGCCGTTGTTGCAATTGACCTCATCCACAACCTGAATAGAGGGGACTACGGCCGTGGGTTCCGGCACATTGAAATACAAGGTATCCGTACAGCCGTCGATATCTGCGGCCACGACAAAGTGATCGCCTCCGGTCAGGCTTGAAAAATCAGGCGTCGGCTGGCCGTCATCGGTTCCATCCAGGAAGTAGGTCAGGGAGCCCATATTGTTGATGGCAGCAAACGAAGCCGTACCGTCTGAATCCCCGTTACAGGTAACCCCCTGAACATTGTTTTCGCTCAAGGTCAGGAAGCACCGGTCGTAGACGCAGGCCGAATTACCCGAGTTAATGATGCAGTTGAGCGGCTGCGTGCCGCCGTACACCCGGACCTGAAGGCTGACGTTGTCGTTATTTTCGAGGTCTTCCACTGCATAGCTCAATCCTGAAACGGGTCCGGTCCAATCCCCCTGAACGCCGTTGATGGTGGCGCGCACTTCGTAGAGGTCAAAGGTTTCGACCTGTGACCACCAGAAGGTCAGTTGACCGTCACCTGTAATATCGCAGGTAACATCCGGAGCCGCCAGGTCGCCCACCACGCCCACAATGACCGTATCCCTGGCCACGCAACCGTAGCTGTCGGAGGCATTGACATAGTAGGTGGTCGTGGAGCCGGGAGCCGCCGTCGGATCCGGGCAGTTGGTACAGGAAAGTCCGGTCGGCGGCGTCCAGGTATAGGTCACCGAGTTGGTCGATCTGAAGGTGATCGACCAGGATTTCAGCAGGCCCATTTCGTTGACGCCGAATTGATCGGACACCCGCAAGGTCCAATCGCCTGCGATGGTGGCGTTATTGAATACGTTCCAGTTTCCTTCGGGTCTGAAGTCTCCCGTAAAAGGCGGCGTACCCGCCGTGATCGGGGTAATAGCGGCCGGTGTAAAACAGGTATTGATAAAGTTATCGCCGGAGCCGCCATTGCCTGTACAAAGCTCCAGGGTTTGTCCGCCCGGCGAAATCAGGAACATCCGGATATCCGAATCGTAGTCCGTGTCCAGGTTGACGCAAACCGAAACGATCTGGGTTGTCGGGCTGGCGAGCGTCAGAGGTCTTATGCTGTTTACGTTTATTTTTGCCAGAAAAGGTGAGGTATTCGGATAATTCGAAAAACCGATGGGCTCGTTCGGGAAAGATTCGAAGGTAATGTTCGTCTGCGGTTGGATCGGAGCCAGCACGTCGAATGCGACATCCTCATTCTGGCAGATCACCGCATCCTGCGGCGGGGTGATCAAGGCGGCGCAGGAACGGCAGTCGGGATGGGTGGGCGGCAATACCGGCACCACCATGGACGTATCCCATACGCAACCGAATCCGTCGGTAGCGGTCACCATGAAATTGGCCTCACCGGCATTGGTGGGCACCGTGATCATAGAATCCTGGGTATAATAAATGGAAAAAGGACTTTCGACAAGGCTGTAATCCACGATACCGGGGTCAAAGACTTCCAGCGCCGGGTACAGGCTCTTGACAAAGTTAATGCTCCACTCGAATATCCAGCCGTTATCCTCGCCCCAAAGGTCCCGCACTTCCAGCGTCCATTCCCCGTTCAGTGGACAGCCCTGGAGGCCGGAGAAGGATTGGAAGGGAGCGTAATCGCCTGAAGGCAGGGTTTGCGGATCGTAAAGCTGGGTGTATTGGGTCCAGGTATACGGTGCGTCCGCCGTCCAGCAATAATCATATCCTACGCCGGGGGCAGGCACCGTGGGGTTTTGGGTATCGTCGAGGGTATAGGGTATGCCCAGGTAGACCTCATTGCCGATGAATTCCTGATCCTGCAGCTTGATGGAATCCCCGTTTGGACAGAAAATGAAGATATCCAGGTCGTGCATCCAGGAGTGCTCCATGTTCACGCAAATGGATTCCAGGTCGCTTGCGCTGGTGAGGGTCTGGCCCGGAGCAAAGTCAGTGATGAACACCGTGGCCTGGTAGGTGGCGCCGGTGCCGTCCGGGAGGGCCAGGGAATCCGAAACGATGGCGCCTGCCAGGAATGAGCCCGGTTGGGAAATAACGGTTCCCGAATTCAGGGCAATGGTATCTCCTGCGCAAATATGGTCGGGCAGTTCATCTGTATTGAAGGTCGGCGGGCCGGCAACCCTGATCCGGAGCCCCAGGAAGTTGGTGTTCTCGCAGCCTTTGACGTCCTTGATCTTGAGCTGAGCCCGGTAACCGCCCGGTTCTTCGTAGACGTGGCTGGCGTTGGGGCCGACCGCAGTGGAGCCGTCGCCGAATTCCCAGAGGAAGGAAGAGGTCGCGTCCGAATGCTGGTAAACGATCCCGTTTTGAGGATAGATCCCCCTTCCGTTGAAGCTGACGCGCTGGCCCGGGCAAATATCGATATAGCCGGTATCAGCCGGCACCATAGCCGGATCGGTGGCCAGTATGTCAGACAGGATAGTCTGGCAGGCGGTTACGCATTCGATCTGTGCGCTCCAGCCGGCAGCCTGATCGCTGCCGTTGGAAACGAAGTGGACCGTAATGCATCCCGAGGTATTCTCTGCTGTGGCTTGAATGATAAATGGAGCGTTCGGCGGAAAATCCCAGTTGGTGGAAAGGTAGGTGGTAGCGTTCTGGGTTAACCCGTCGTAGAAGAAAATGGTATCTCCTTCTACCATATCAACCCCGGAAAAGGTCAGTTTTACGTGGGTATTGGTCCCGTCTGAACAAATGGTGGTGACAAAATCTTCATTGGCGCCGTAGTTGCCGTTGCCGCCGCTGTCCAAAAAGAATCCGGAACAATCGTTAATGGGTGTTCCGTTCATCAGATAATTTTGACCAAAACCTGTTACACTGATCAATAGAAGCAATGGAATGACGAATAAAAATGTCCGCATGAACATGGCGTTTTGATTGTTTGATCAAATAAGTTCCACTATGTAATGGAAGACAGTGCCTAATTAAATGGATAAGGGATTTCTTCGCCTAGGCGGTCGTCATGAGATTTGAAAAAAAAACGGCTCGCTTCCGAGGGCAATCAGAAGGGCTATAGACTTGAAAACAGGTGCGTAGGGCGTACTTTCAGATTGGACAAAGATAATAAATTGTGAAAATATCATATGCATTATGAAAAATTTTGTGTTAAACCCGGAAAATAATTTTTTTGCCAAAAGGTTTACCTTTGCCGGACTTCACGGCATAATCATTGAAACACAACCAGGTAAACCCTTCAATTTTAAGCTATGACAGAAATTAACGGCACGCTGCTCGCTCAGGAAATCAAAAAAGAAATTGCGGAAGAGGTGCTCAAAATCACCAATGAAGGCAAAAGGCCTCCCCATCTTGCAGCGGTATTGATCGGCGAAGATCCCGCCAGCCAGGTATACGTCCGCAACAAGGTCAAATCCTGCGAGGAGGTCGGTTTTCAGTCCACCCTGATCCGCAGGGATGCAGCGATCCCGGAAGAAGAACTGCTCGGCATCGTGGACGAACTCAACCGGAACAGCGAGATTGACGGGTTTATTGTTCAGCTTCCCTTACCCCGGCATATCAACGAAGACCGGGTCACCCTGGCCATCAAACCGGAAAAGGATGTGGATGGTTTTCATCCGGTCAATTTCGGGCGTATGGCGCAAGGCCTCCCCTGCTACCTTCCCGCCACCCCTTGCGGCATCATCGAAATGATGAAACGTTACAATATCTCTGCTGAAGGCAAGGAAGTGGTGGTCATCGGCCGGAGCAATATCGTCGGTACCCCGATCGCGTTGTTGCTGTCCCAGAAATCCAATCCGGGCAACGGGACCGTAACGATATGTCACAGCCGCACCAAAAACCTGCGGGAACACACCCTGAAGGCCGATATCCTGATCGCAGCCATCGGACGGGCCAATTTTGTAACGGCCGATATGGTCAAAGAAGGCGTTGTTGTGATCGATGTCGGGATCAACCGGGTAGACGCGCCGGAAACCAAAAGAGGCTACAAACTGGCCGGAGATGTCGATTTTGCCGGCGTAGCGCCAAAAGCCTCCTTCATTACGCCGGTACCCGGCGGCGTGGGTCCGATGACCGTTGTCTCCCTATTGTTGAACACCCTCAAAGCCAACCGGAAAGAAATTTATCCCTAAATTCAGATAAATGAACGGAAAAACTGCCGCCGTCAGCATGGCGGAACAAATTATCGGGCTGCTGGATCAGATCGACAGGGTCCACTACAGCCAGCCGCTTTCCATTTTCAATGGTGCAACATTAGGCCAGCATTTCAGACATATCTTTGACTTTTACGATTGTTTTGTGAAAGGACTTCCCGAAATGAAACTGGATTACGCCGCTAGGGAAAGGAATCCGATGATCGAAAAAGACCCGGCTTATGCCAATGAGGCCTTTTCCCGCTTGTTGCCCTACCTGAACGAACTTGAGGAGGAAAGGGATATGTCCGTCAGGGCCCATTTTGATCAGGATAAAGGGCCGTTGGAGCATACGATGCTGAAATCTTCCGTAGGCAGGGAACTGATGTTCATATGCGATCACGCCATCCACCATCTGGCTTTGATCAAAGTGGGCTGGAAATGGGTGGCGCCAGGCGCTGATCTGGACGAGAACCTGGGCGTTGCGCCCAGTACGCTGGCCTATCGCAAGGGGCACCAGGCGCCGAATGACCAGGCCTGAAAACAGGTGATCGTTTTCTCCCGCAGATCCGGCTGACCATTCCGGACCTGCGGGAGAAACGAGCTTATTACTACTGAATATCGGCCAGCGACCTGATATTGATTTGCGCAGCGTTGAAGTCGGAAACCATTGCGACAATGGTGACCGCGCCCGCAGGTACATTTGAATTGGCAAACGGCGCCTGCGTCCGCGTAAACATCACAATCGTGCCGGTACCGTCCGTTACATTCTTGCTGCCTGAATAGGACCCGCCTTCCGGGAAGGTAGCATTCGCAATTTTCACCAGCGTCGATTCCAGCTTCTGCGCACCCTGCATATCCGTCAGGATCTCCTGGATGGTCACGGTTTTCGGGGTCGGCAGCGTGCCTGCGCCCTTATCCGTTACCAGGGCATTCGGCACGTTATTGATCTGCAACAACCCGTTGAATTCCGAAAGTTCCTGACCGCCGACCTGGATCTCCAGTTCGGTACCGAGCGGATAGGTATGGTCCGCTGTGAGGCGGATAACCACCCCGCCGGAAGTATCCTGAAAGACGAGGTTTTTGGTGGTGGTATTGGCGTTGGCGTAATCAGAGATGACAATTCCCTTGATGGTTTTACCGGTTGGAACGGTGCTCGCGCCCCCGGCAAAAAGCTGGCGCAGTTCGCCCAGGGAGATCGGTGTTCCGCCGCTGCCGGTATTGCCGCCTTCAACGTCCGAAAGGTTGCGAATGATGAGTTGCGCCCCGTCGAAGTCGGAAGCGACACCGGTCACATTCACTTTCCCGGTCGGCACAGCGCTTCCGGAGAAATTCGCCTGGGTGCGCGTAAACATCGGAAGCGTATTCGCGCCGTCGGCAATGGTGACCGTGCCTGAATAGACGGGGTTTCCGGTCAATTCTACCTCCGTGAATTTGACCAGGGTGGACTCCCATGCCTCGGCATTGGCCTTGTATTCCTGTACGGTCGTTGCACGCGGGGTCGGCAAAGTACCCGCGCCCTTTTTGACCGCATTATCATTGGAAACGTTGTTGACCTGGAGCAAGCCCCTGAATTCCGAAAGTTCCTGGCCGCCGATGCCCACTTCTACTTCATCGCCCAGGTTAAAGGTATGGGTGGAGGTGAAGCGAACCATGATGCCGGCCGTTCCGTCCTGGATCACCAGATTGCGGCCGTCCCAGTTGTTGTTGGTCCGGTCGGAGATCACAACGCCTTTGATGTTCTTGCCGTCGGGGCCTTTTACGCCGCCTGTGGTGTAAACCGTACGCAAATCACTGATCGGCATGAGGGTGCCGCCCGAAACCGGATCGCAGCGATCGCCGGTCATTTGAACGTCATCCGGATCGCGGATC
Source organism: uncultured Lewinella sp. (assembly GCA_937873655.1). Lineage (GTDB taxonomy): Bacteria > Bacteroidota > Bacteroidia > Chitinophagales > Saprospiraceae > JACJYC01. The sequence continues at coordinate 233,815 of CALMYQ010000101.1, forward strand.
ACCAATTGGCGGGTCCCCCGGAAAACGCTCATGACCGCGGTCAGGGTGCCGCTGCCGGTCGGCGTCAGTTGAGCCGCGAAATCAGCAAAGCCGCTGGAACGAAGGATAACCGCATTCTTGTTGCAGTCTTCCACGTTCCGGTTCAGCGAAAACTGGTTGACTGCGTCCGCGTAGGTGGCGCCGGCATCAGCGGAGGCAAACTGTACGCTTTCGAATTTGACGAGGGTATTCAGGATGGTTTTCAGGAATGCGTCGTCCGCAAGTTCCGGAATCGTAACGATCCGGGGTTCAACAGTCACATCGCGTTCGGTCACAAAAACGTGCTGGTTGATGCGCACTTCTTCAACGGCCTGCCCCGGGCTGCCGTTCAATTGCGGCAATCCTTCGTAGTATCCCAGCGAAAGCCCCTGGCACTTGATCACCAGGCGGGACCCTTCGGGAAAGTCGTTGTATAAGCCCACAGCATTCAGCCGGACCAGTATACCGCCTGTATTGTCCTGAATGACAATTTGTTTGTAGAGGTTTCCGGATCTGTCATCGGCAACCACGACGCCGCCGATATTGAATTCTTCGTTGATCTCCACGTCTCCGGCGCCGCTGCCGAGCGCAAGCAGATCGCCAATGGTTTTGTTGGGTTCCAGTGTGGAAAGTCCTCGCACAGGGGGTTCATCGAAATCCTGGTCGACACAGCCCGACCAAAAGAAGAGAGCGGAAACAGCGAGAAGCATTATCCACTGACCACGCAAACGGATCATAAACAGTGATTTTGGATTAAACATTAAATTCTGAAGGCCAGGCTGACAAAATAATTCCGGCCGAAACTATAGAAATACCGGCTCGGGAACAGATCCGGATTCTTGTTCTCGAAATCGAAGCGAAACTGCTCGTATCCCCCGGTAATGAAATCCTTCTTGTCGAGTATGTTATTCACCCCGACGTTCAGGTAGATATACAGGTCCTTGATCTTCCAGGATTTGCCGCCGAAAAAGTCAAGCGTATACGCCGAAGGCGCTTTTTCCTGGTAAACGATGCGCTTCCAAAGGTCCGAGTCAGGGTCTACCGCCTGCTGGGTGTAATCCGGATTGGACACGTAGGAAACCGCCTCCAGTGTACGCCTTTCGGGGTAGAAATCCATGTAGATGTCATCAAAAAAGTTGAAGTTCAGGCTGGCGAACCAAAAGTCTTTGCCACTGTAGTTCAGCCCGAACGTATACGCTTTTTGCGGACCGTTGGGCACATAAAAGTTCTTCAGGTAAATAACCTTTTCGGCCAGTTTGGCGGCGCTGTTGTCCAGGTAGATCCTTGCCAGCGGCCGGTTGGTGTAGGTATACTGGCCCAAAGCCGCCACCGCGCTGATCTTCAGCCGGGAGAAAGCCCTGATCTCGCCGGCGATCTCAAGCCCCATATGCCGGGTATCGATGCCGGTCATGATATAGTTCACAAATCCGCCTTCGGAGATCGCACCATCGCCCAGATTGCTGTCCAGAAACAGGCTCCTGTTGAACAATTGGTCTTTGAAGTCGGTATAATACCCCACCAGGCGGGCTTTGGCATAAGGTGCGCGAAGCAGATACCCGCCTTCGAAGGACAGGATTTTCTCATTGGTCAGATCCTCTACCAGAGCGTTTCGCGTCCGTTGCGCCAGGAAGGCGTTTCTGGACATCGGCGCCCTGGAAATATACCCGCCGTTGACAAAGAAGTAGTTCCGGCCGTCGAGTTTGTAGGTGATCCCCGATTTGGCGCCGTATTCAAAGAAATCGGCTTTTTCGGACTCGCCCAGGGAGTTATCGGGGAAACGGCCGTTCTGCACCTTGCCGTCCCGCCAGTACGTATTCTTGTCGGCGCTGCCGGCGAGGAAGAAGTCAAGATGCTTGAAGGAAAAATCCCCCTGGAGCCAGCCGCCGCCCTTGCGGACATTGATATTGTAATTGTACCCGAAGATATCCCCCTGCCTGAGTATTCTGTTGGGGATCGCCAGGTCATTCTGGATGTAATCGTTGCTGGCGCCGGGCACAAACTCCGAGAATTTGTCGATATCCACATAAAAATCAGCGCCCAACAGGTCGTCGAGCACCTTGAAGTTTTCGCTGACGTAAAGCTGATAATTCAACCCGCCGTTGATGGTGAAGTGCTCGTTGACGTCAATCGCCAGAATCGTGTTCAGGTTGGCGGTTTTGCTGTCAAACCGCCGTTCTTCCACCACGTACTGCGCGCGGTTGCCGGTCACGCTGTTGCCTTCGATGCCATTGGCATTTTCCACTGTTGTCAGGTTGTGGCGGTTGACGTCGTACATATAATCCCAATCGAGCTGCCGCAGGGATTCGTTTGCCCGGAGCAGGGCCTCGACCTCGGCGGATTGTTCGTTCTGAATATAGCTGGGCAAACGACGATAATAATCCGGTCGCGGATCGCGGGCGTTGTACCAGTCCAGCGCGGTGGTACCGGCTCTGCCGAACTGATAAGAAGCGGCCGTCGTCAACCGGGCATTGTCGCTGATATCCCAGTCATGACGCATAATGGCCATGGGCTGATTGTATTGGGAAACGCGGGAATTCCGCTTCTCGCCGTTCTGATATCCCCAATAGGAGTTGTAATAATTGGTGCCGGCCAGGTCGTACATTTCCTTGGTGGAAGCGCCCGATCTGCCCCGTTTGCTGGGGGCGCCCAGGAAAGTGAAATTAAAGAGATGTTTGCTCCCGATCTTCTTATCGACGCTCATGAAATAGGACCAGGCGTCGTAAAAGGTACCGGGTACATATCCTTCTTCCGCCCAACGGCGGGAAGCGCTCAACGAAACCGCCCAGCCGTTCTTCAGCAGGCCGGTCGACCAGGTCCCCATCACGCGATGGCGATAAGCCCGGTTGGACAGGGCGTAGGATACCCTGAACTGTTTGCGGTGATTGGAGGCCCGGGTATCGATGTTGGAAGCCCCGCCGATGCCGCCGAAGGCGAATTCACCGGCCTCCAGGCCGATGATATTGTCCCTGTTGCGGGTGACATCGTTGAGGCCGCCCCACTCGCTCCAGAAAACGCTGCCGCTTTCCGGATCGTTCATAGACACGCCGTTGAACAATACCTGGGAATAATCGGAGTCGTAACCTCTGATGTTAAACCGGTACGTGCTCAGGTTGTAAGCCGCCGCGGAAATGAACACATCGCGCGAGGCGGTCAACACCCCCGATATGTTTTGCGCACCTGAACTGATATCCTCGTCCGTGCTCAGGGTGACCGTGGGAATGATTTCCTCGGAACCGATCAAATCCTGGTTTTCCTCGACATCCAGGTTGACCGATCCCAGCTCGACAACCGATTGGCCGTTGACTTTCTGCGACAGGTTCAGCGTCCGGTAGCCGGCCACGGAAAAGGTCAGAACAACTTCGTCCGCACCGACCACCGCTTCCAGTTTGAAAGCGCCATCGGCATCAGATGTGGTGCTGGTTGTTAGCAGGCTGACTGTGGTTCCCGGGATGGGCCGCCCTGAAAGCTGGTCAATTACTTTACCCTGGAATATGGTTTGGCCATTGAGGTTGAAGCTAAAAATGCAGCAGACAAAGGCAAGCGCTGCAAAAAATGGTAGACGTTCAAACATACTTTAGATTTGAAAAGCTGGGCAAAATTAAAACTAATTGACAATCTTGCTTTCTTCCGGCGCCAAAATTAACACTAACTTAATTCTTTGCCACATCTTTATTTAAGAACTTTGCCACTTGTTTTGCGTCTAAACAAATAAATTGCAATTTTTGCACGATGAAAGTCATTCAAATCCTTCTGTTCCTGGCGCTGTTCGTCTGCCGGGAAGGCATTTCCCAAAAACAACAATACCGGGTCGGCATAGTCGGCTTTTACAACCTCGAAAACCTGTTTGATACCGACAATGATCCGAATATCAACGACGAGGAGTTCACACCGGACGGACTCCGGAAATGGACCCCCGAGCTATACGCCGATAAACTGGGTAACCTTTCCCAGGTCATTTCAGAACTCGGCACCGAGATCTCCCCTGACGGCGTTGCCATCCTGGGCGTAAGCGAGATCGAAAACCGGAAAGTGCTTGAGGACCTCGTCAAACAGCCCAAAATCGCCGCCAGGAATTACCAGATCGTTCAGTTCGACTCTCCCGATATGCGCGGCATTGACGTCGGCTTGTTGTACCAACCCAAATATTTCAAGGTTACCGGCAGCCGGGCCATCCCGTTGATGATCTACGATGACAACGGCGAGCGGATCCGGACCAGAGACATCCTTTTTGTTTCCGGCGAACTCGACGGCGAACCTTTGCATGTGTTGGTCAACCACTGGCCGTCAAGGCGCGGCGGCGAAGCGGCTTCCCAACCCTTGAGGAATGCCGGCGCCATGATCTGCAAACAGGTGGTCGACTCCCTGATCAATGCCGACCCTTCCGCCAAGGTCATGATCATGGGCGACCTGAACGACGACCCCACCAGTCCCAGTGTCCGGAAAGTGCTGGCCGCGGAGGGGAAAATAAAAGAAGTCCGGTCCAAAGGCCTGTTCAATCCGATGTTTGACTTGTATAAAAAGGGGATCGGCACCCTCGCCTACCAGGATGCGTGGAACCTGTTCGATCAGATCATACTCTCCAAGGGGTTGATCAGCGCCCGCGTCGGAGGGTACCAGTATTTCCAGGTCAAGATCCACAACCCGGCCTACCTGTTCCAGAAATCAGGTCATTTCAAAGGGTATCCTTTCCGGACTTTCGACGGGGATGTATACGCCGGCGGTTACAGCGACCACTTTCCGGTGTATGTGGTGTTGGCGAAGAAAGTGGAATAATCCGGCGCTTCAGAAATCGCAGAGGTGTCCGTTTTCCTTCAGCCATTTCTCGGCCTCTGCGTAGGAAGGCATGGCCTTTTCCACAATTTTCCAATACCGGTCGGAGTGGTTGTGCTCCAGCAAGTGAGCCAGCTCATGGATGATCACATAGTCTACCACGAAGGGCGGCGCAAATAATAGTCTGGTGGAAAAATTGATCCGGCCGGAAGAAGAGCAACTGCCCCAACGTCCGTGGGCATAGCGCAAGGTTACGGATTTGATCGGTTTGCTGAAATGGAGCTCGTTGAGCTGGTGCGTCCGGCGGGTAATTTCAGTCAGGAAATCCGAGGCGACAACGCGGCTCAACAAGGTACGGATATTCTTTTGAAGGGAAGCGCCTCCATCCGAATCCGCCAACCTGAGTTCAATAGTACCATTTTTCAGGCTGGCGGTGTGGGTCAATCTGGGTTCGGTCCGGATTTGGAGCGCATATCGCCGGTCGCCGACTTGCATCACCTGCCCGTCCGCATAAACCCGCTCTTCAAACCGGTCCATCAGACCCGGTTTCTTACGCTCCAGCTTATCCAGCCAGGTACCCAGATTGACCAGCACATCTTCCAGCTTAGGGCGCATGAGCAGCCCCGAGGGCAGGCGAAGGATGATCTCTTTTTTGCCCAGCGCCATGCGGATGGAGCGCCGGCTTTCCCAGATCACCAGCAAGGGCAATTCCCTGCCCCGCCAAAGAAAACTCCTTCGGTCCTCCTTTTTGGTCCTGTTGCTTTTTTTAGCCATGCTTGCGCGCAAAATCCTGCATCACGTCTACCAAAACCTGTATGCTTTCCTCGCTCATCGCGTTGTAGATGGAAGCCCTGACCCCGCCGACCGACCGGTGCCCCTTTATGTCGACACAGTTGGCTTCTTTGGCGGCCTTCAGGAACAGCGAATCCACTTCCTCGCTGGCGCCGACGAAAGTCACGTTCATCAGGGAGCGGTCTTCCTCATTCACAACCGTGCCTTTGAACAGCGGGTTTCTGTCAATCTCATTGTAAAGCAACGCCGCCTTTTTGCGGTTATGGGCCTCCATGGCATTCAGGCCGCCGTTGGCTTTGATCCAGCGCAGCGTGAGCATCATGACATAGATCGGGAATACCGGCGGCGTATTGTAAGTGGATTCGTTCTCGATGTGCAGGCGATAGTCCAGCATGGAAGGCAAATGACGCTGCACAGTGCCCAGCAAGTCTTTCCGGACAATCACCAGCGTAACCCCGGCAGGGCCCAGGTTTTTCTGCGCGCCTGCATAAATAAGGCCGAATCGATCCCAATCCAGCGGGCGGCTGAACATATCGGACGACATATCCGCAACGATCGGCAGAGAGGTCTGCGGCCACCAGTGCTGCTGTGTACCGAAAATGGTATTATTGCTGGTGATGTGCAGGTATTTTGCGTGGTTGGAAACCGAATAATCCTTCGGGATATAATTGTAATTATCCGCCTTTGAAGAAGCCAGGACCTCAACCTTGCCGAAGGCTTTGGCTTCCTTGATCGCCTTGGAGGACCAGGCGCCTGTATCGACGTACAAAGCGGTGTCCTCCGGGTCGATGAGGTTCATCGGGGCCATGAAGAACTGGGTGCTGGCGCCGCCGGAGAGGAAAATAACGCCGTATTCATCCCCAAGACCGGTCATTTCCCTGACCAGCTCTTCCGCTTCGGCCAGGACCGGCGTAAAGAGGGCGCTGCGGTGCGAGATTTCCAGTATGGAGAGCCCGGAGTTATTGAATTCGACACATGCCTGAGCGGCTTGTTCCATAACTTCGGCCGGCAGAATGGCCGGGCCGGGGCTAAAATTGTGCTTTTTCATAAAAGGCTGTTGAGCGGTTTTAAATTCGGGGCAAAAATAGGCTTTTTTGGATTGCTAATGTTATCTGGAATAAAAAGTTCCGAGGATTATCAAAGGTCAATGACCAACAATTGGCGGCTTTTCCAGCGAAATCCGGAATCCCTGGTTTTCCGTCTGTTTTTTTTCAGCCGAAGGTGTTTCAGCGGGTATCCAGCCTCCAGCGCAGCTTCCCGGATAACCGGTTCCAGATCCGCGCGGCCGGCCGACAAATTGATCTGTACGGCCATATCATCCGCAACCGCCGTCCGGAAAAAGGTCCACCAATCCGGGTTGGCATGGTAGGCATTTCCAAAGGTATCCTCAAAGACGGACCGCAGCCCTTGTGACCTTACGGTGCGATAAATCAGGTTCTCCCAGCTTTCCCTGCCCGAACCGGGTTTTGGATCCTCCATCGTCACCATATCGGCTTCCGGCCGTCCGGCAAGGGTATCATAGGGGATCAGCGGTTGAATGAAATCGATCAGTACATTGCCGTTATAAGATTGTCCCTCTTCTGTGGGAGCGGCTTCCAGAATGAGGTGATTGCAGGTTTTTTCCGGGCAAATCTCAAAGTCGATCGGCCGCCACGCCGACCAGTCAACCGGCACGGAAACGGCCAGAAGATCCCTGTTATAACAAAGTTGATTGCCGCCCCAAACGGTCAGCCGGACCGGCTTGTCGTAATTTGCGGGCAGCCGCGTCTTTCTGCTGTAACTCAGGTAATTTTCGGAGCGGCAGGTATAAACCCTCAACCTATAGCAAACCCCGGGTTTTAACGGGGATTCCAATTGCTGACCAATGGCTTCAGAAGTGCCGTTATCCCGAACAATAAGCCCGACAAAAGTTGCGCCGTGGGCAGGTTTTTTGGTTACGCCGAACAAGCCGTTGGGGTGGATATCCGGCGGGGATTCTCCTACGGCGCCGCAGAAGAACCACTCTTTGGGCGGTTTCCCCGACGAAGGCATGTCTTCAAGCGATCCGTTTCGGATGAAGACCGGCTGATCGGGTAAAGTCGAATCCAGAAAAAAGAGAAGGCATGGCATTAACACCTTTATGTAATGCGGCATAAGCTTGAAGTTTTCCTATCAGAGGCAAATTTGGCGAATATTATACTTTTTCCGCTTCAGGTTTCGATAAACAGCCGATTTGGGACGGCGATCATTTAAAATGAAAAGAGCATGACGCCTGTCATGCCCGAATGTTACAAACCTTCTTATGCAAACTGCGTATTAAAAAAAACACAATTCCTGAGCAAAAACGTCGGTTTAATCTGTGTAAATGAAAACTTCATGTGCTTTGCGCCATCTCAGCCAGAGGGACTTGTCGGCATTGCTGTCGGCAGAAGTTGCCTTGGTTTGGAATGGTTAGCAGCCACGAATGACTCCTATCCTCACGTCAAAAATGACCGTCCAAAGATAATGCACAGGGAACATAATTGTCAAGAGGAGACCGGCAATTTATTTTCATGATAATATCAAAGGAACAAATGGAGGTAACCGCTCAGTTTCTCCCGCAGTATTTTAAGGGCCTTTCCCATTTGATTTTCAACCGTTTTAATGGAAATTCCCATCTGATCGGCGATTTCCTGGTAAGTCAGTTCCTCAAATCTGCTCAACTGAAATACGGTTTTGCATTTGGGCGGCAGCGTATCGATAGCCATCCGGATATTGGACTCCAGTTCTGAATGCAATAAGTGTTCCTCGCCGCTCGGCAGGGTGTCCGTCGGCGTAGCCGGGGTAATCTCTTCTTCAAAATATTTCCTTCGCCGCAGGTGAGCCAGGGCCTCGTTGACAGCCATGCGCCGGAGATATCCCTCCAGAGAGGAAGAGATCTCCAATTGGTTTCGCTTTTCCCAAAAACGGAGGAAAACTTCCTGGGCAAGGTCTTCGCAAAGGGCATCGTCATGGATAAAACGGCGAATGGTCTTACAAACCATACCGTAGTACAGTTGAAAGAGTTCTTTCAAAGCCAGCCGGTCATTCGATTTCAGGCGGGCCAGGACATCCACCGGTTCGGTCCTAAACATATTTTCGCTCAGCTTTCCAGCTGCAAGGTTAAGATCAATTATGGTACCGGGTATCTTCCCTTCGACCAATACCCTGAATTCTCGGATATACAACCTCAGCGGTCAACCCGTAAGGCATGAATTTCATCGAAAAAGATATCGTCATTGGGAACATCGAATCGCAGGCCGGTTATCCCCGCGTTGTTGTCCATCGTGAATTGGAGGGTGCCGAAATCGAACCAGGCGTGGTTCTCGTTCCATTTGATCTCGAAAGTATCGTAGTGCCAGTGGTCCAATGCCGCATCAAGGGCTGGAGACGAAGGGAAATGAAGCGAAAGCCGGCCTCCATCGTACCTGATCTCAATATCCCCAAAAAGGTCGTCGTGATAAAGGCCCGCGTATTTTTCAAGCGAAAAGCTCGGTTTGGTCCCGGTCACCCTGGCATCCTTCCGGCCTTGTTCCCTTTTGGCCCAGGCTTCAGCGCCCTTGCGCTGCTGATCCAGGTAAAAATCACTCCAATCCCTGTCCGGTTTTATATTGAGGTATTGGTCCAGTACATGGTACATGACCGCGCTGCTGATGCCCGTCATGCTGTTGGTCAGGACGACGATCCCCAGTTTCTGATCCGGTACTGCAACTACGCGGGAGTACATGCCGTCGTATCCGCCGCTGTGGGAGGCCACCATGCTGCCGCCGTAATCGAACAGGCCCCACCCCAGCCCGTAGCCGTTGAAGTGACGGGACGGTAAAAAGTCCCTGGAGGCTTTTGAAACCTTATAGTTGTTATGCGGCGTCCAGAACTCGGTCTGGCTGGAAGGTTTGAACAGGGTCGTACCCTGGTACTGTCCTTCATCAAGCTGGAGGGACAGCCATTTAAGCATATCGTTGGTGCTGGACAGGATGCCGCCCGCGGCGCCCATATTATCCCAATTAACGTAAGCGATGGGAGTGTGGGTATTGCCCCTGGTTTTATGCGGAGTCGCCACATTATCCATTCCTGCCAATTCGGTAACGGAGGTCCGGGTCCGGTCCATTCCCAGCGGGGTCAGGATTTTTTCCTTCACGAAAGCGCTCCACGGTTTGCCGTATGCCGATCTGATCACTTCGCCGGCCGTGATGAACATGACGTTGGAATAACCGTAACCGGACCGGAACTCGTAGGCCTGGGGCAGGTACCTGACCCGGCGCACCACTTCTTCGGCCGGATAGTTGCTTTTGAACCAGACCACATCGCCGCTGAACGTACCCAGCCCCAGACGATGGCACAACAGGTCTCTAACCGTTGCGTGTTCGGAAGCATATTCGTCATACAAGGTGAAATAAGGCAGGTATTTGCGGACCGGATCGTCCAGGTTCAGTTTGCCGTCTTCCTGCAACATGACCATGGAGGCAGAAATGAAGGCTTTGGTATTGGAAGCAATGGCAAACAGGGTGTTGCCGTCTATGGCATCTTTTTTGCCCAGTTCGCGGACCCCGTAGCCTTTGGAGAGCACGACTTTTCCGTCCTTGATGATCCCCACGGCCATTCCGGGAATTCCCCAGTCTTTGACCGATTTCTCAAAATAAGCGTCGAGGGCTGCGGCGTCAACCTGGGCCGGTAAACGGAAAGCAATGAATAAAAATAAGAATGTGATCAGGCGGGTAGGCATAAAAAAGTTTTGCGGCTAAGATAAGCGCTTAACCGCAAAACTTTTCAGAATAATCTATTTAATAAAAACTTCTACGACTGCCGTTTTCGGGTCGGATCCATTGGTTGATGTGGGGAACGGATTGATTTCCTTGAGAATGAGCCCAAATTCAGTGCCGCCCAACTGGACGTAAGTCGTATCCGTGAGTTTGTATTTGGCTTCACATTGCCCCAGGCAGAGGGAGACATTGGCGGTTTCGCCTTCGCTGGAAACTTTGAGATCGGCTTTGGCGAAGCCCGCCCAAACGCAGACCACATCGCTGGGACAGCGACTTTCGCCGATATCTGTGGTTTCAACCATCAGGTCCATGGTTGGGTTTTTATGGCTCACCATGGCAGATTGACCTTTGGCCAGCGCAATATCCTGTCCGAAATCCACCGGTCTTGGGTCCAGCGGCTTATCCTTCTGGCATTGCCACAACGCAAACGCGACCAATACAATCAAAAGCTTCTTCATAAGTAACAGTTTTTAATGCAGAAGACGGTTGAATCCGGGAAAAGCGTTTGGGTCGAAACCTGCTTTTTTTAAAAATCTTTGGTCAGGGCCGTTTTGCGAATCCCAAAAATCGGAATAGCTATCCAGGCCGCCAAGCAAAATGCGGCTACTCCTATGCCTGCGGCGGTTCCGAGAAAACGCTGAAAAACGGCGCCGCTGTAGCTCATCAAAGCCGAAATATCCAGTTTCATAAGAATGAGCATTCTGGACAGATTCAACGGATTAAGAACGGATGCGCCCAACGCAAAATTATCCAGCGGATAATCATTGAACAATACAAGCAACAATAAAAAGAGACCATCATAGATAACGGCAAAGAAAAGCCAGATCAAAATAGTCAGGCTAAATCCCTTGATCTTGTTTTCAGTCCGAAGAGCAACATAAAAGGCAAGTGCGGAGAAAATAAGCGATAACGCTATTCCTGCGAGCAGCAGGGTAGCGAAATTCCAGACCTGCGCCGAGACCAGAAGTCCGTAAAAGAGAAACGGTACGCCGAGGCCCGCTGCGAGGCTCACTGACATCGACATGGCTACGCCAAAGTATTGCCCCAGGAAAATGGCGGTCCGCCTGACCGGTTGCGCCAGAAGAAGCTCTGTGAATTCCCTTGACTGATGATGATACAGTGTCGCAAAAAGCGCTGCAATTAAGGGGGAAAGCACCAATACAACATTCATCAAGCTGATAATTACCTTGGCCAGGTCATTACTCAGCCAGAACAGTGCCGTAGTGAGCACCAGGTAAAATGTCGTATAAATATAGACCCATTTACTCCTCATCAGGTCCGATAGGGTGTATTTAAGTATTTTAAACATGATGTTGCGATTTTAGTCCAGACCCTGCTGTTTTTGGAAAAGCGCTCCCCTGACCGTCGGCGCCCGAAAGATTATCATCCGGTATGCATTCCCCTTTGAGCAGTCTTGCAATCGCCCGTTCCAGATTGTCTTCACCACAGCGGGACTTAAGTGCATTGACACTTCCCTTGAACCGGATCCTGCCATCCAACAGAAAGACAACCTCATCGGCCAGTTCTTCGACAAAACTCATTACATGGGTTGTGATCAGAATAACCTTACCGTTCTTCCGTTCGGCGTGTATCAGCTCTTTCAGGGCAATCAGCGCCACAGGATCAAGCCCTGCAGTTGGCTCGTCCAGAATAATGACCGGGCTGTCATACATGAAAGTCAATACCAGGTTGACTTTTTGCCGCGTACCGCCCGAAAGGGTACCCAAACGGCTTTTTATAAAGGGTTCCAGTTCGAACATTCGGATTATTTCCTGTTCATGTGACGGTTGCTGCCGGACATCCCTGATCATGTGAAGTAACTCCGAAACGGTGAGATTTTCAGGAAACCTGGCAATTTGGGGTAAATAGCTGATCCGACGGCGGTATTGCCATTCATGCATTACGGGTATGCCGTCAAACAGGATCTGACCGCTGTCGGGAAGAACCATGCCCAGGATGCATTTGATCAGCGTGGTCTTTCCGGAACCATTGGGCCCCAAAACAGCAAAGATGCCGGGGGTGCTGATTTCCAGATCAAGGTTGTTGAGTACCTGGTTCTTTTTAAAGGACTTTTTCAGATTTCGGATTTCGATCATTACTGTTGGATTTCTTCCCAGTTAATGTAATGCATTAAAGGGTGGTGATCGGCTACGTTCGCCGGGGTAAACAAGGGACTGACTTTTTCAGAAAAATTGATCAGTTCGACAAATACGCTGTGTAACAGGACAATGGATTCAGGGGTTTGGGTCACCACATAGCTGAACAGTTTTACCGGATGATATGGGACATCTCCGATATTGTCCTTGTCCAGGTCATATCCGGTATAATCATTCCAGTAATTGCCGTCAAAACCGTTAGTTTCGGTAAAGCTGCCTGTGGAAAGGTCAAATGTATTGGAAACAAAATTATTGGCAGTGAAGGCATTATCCAGGCAACCTCCGGCCATTTTAAGCGCCCAACCGTTATTCAAAAAATCATTATGCTTATAGTTGACCCTGGCACAACCTTCAACGTGAATGCCAATCGTGTTCTCGGTGAAAGTATTCCTGTAAATGGAGGCATCGTAAATTTCTTTTAGCAACAATCCGTAAGACGCCCGGCCCTGATTCTGTTCAAAAACGTTATCCCACATATTGATTTTCTTTGAAAACATAACGGCAACTCCGGCTCCATTCCCGGAAAACCGGTTATTGAAATAATTGTCTTCATTGGAAAACATAAAATGGAGCCCGTATCGGAGGTTGTTCCTGCTGACGTTGCCCGAAATCAGGCTGTTATTAACGAATTCCAGATAAATGCCGTCCCGGTGGCCCCCAACCCTGTTTCCGTCAACCCGGATATTATTACAGTACCACAGATGAATGGCATTACCCGATGTGTTCTCCTGTAACGCTTCTCCCTGGATCTCGTTATTCTCAACCAGACCATCTCTGGCATGTTCCAGGTAGATCCCAAAAAAGGTATTTGACAGGATATTGCCGCAGATACTGAAATGACCTGATTTTCGGACCCTGATACCTGCCCTGTCTTCAATATGACTGGTGCCGACATTGCGGATCAATAAGCCAGTCACTGAAACCGAGTCGCAGACGATGGTCAGGACCTCTGATTTGTTCTGTCCGTCAAGGATGGGAAAGTCCTGACCAGTGATAGAGATCTTTTTATCAATGATTATTTGCCCCTCTTTATAGATTCCCGGACACACGAGTACCTCATCGCCCGGCAAGGCTGCATGAACGGCCTGCCGGATCGTTGTGAAAGGGCTGTCGGAGCCGACTTCCAGTACCCTGCTTTCCCCTTTGCTCTGGCAGGCGGTTGAAATGAATATCCATATAATGAACAAATATTTCATGATTTACCGGTTAGTCAACACCTGTTTTCGAATTTCCGCCCAGTTGTACAAATCGCCTCCCTTTTCCGTCTTCATTTTTTCAGCTGAAGGCAAATCAGAAAGACCTGAAAGATTGGCGCCCATCGGGCTTGGAACAGCTGGGCTCACCAGGTAGGTTGATGAGGCGGCATCAATCAATTCACCCGGGGAATCATAATCATTTACGAACAGGAGTGCAAAAGTCTTATCTGCATTATCCGACTGAAAACGTATGAGGCATTCAATGGCATCAAAAACGTAAACCTTGCCTTTATCTGTCACGGCCTCTGCCGCATGTTGGCGGTCCACGATTGTCATCCTGCAGTAATCGCAGGCATCCTCACCATACCTGATGGGTCTAGACGAGGGTGTGCAGGCGACTGCCAACAGGAGCGTCAACACGATCGTTATGTTTTTTTTCATTTTTATTCAATTTTGATCTGATCCACCATGCTGTAAAGGATAAAAAAATGGCGAACCCGGCCAGATAACCGCCCCAATGCGGAAAGGATTCGGCAATGAAATTGAGAATATGCCTGGTACCCAGGAGTGGCGGCTGGAAAGAGGCCCCAGGAATTTTGATCGGAGCTTGCGGGCTCAGATTATGTCCGTAATCATATTCCCACAAATAGAAATCATAAATTCCTGCAATTGCCAGAACGGTCATCAATATCCCCCAGGAAAAGTAAACCCACGATTTGTTCAATAAAGCAGTCAGCAACGCCAATCCTCCCATAATCAAAATGATCGCAGGGAAATATTTCAACTCGGGAATCGAATCCGGTTCGATAAACTTCATCCCCACATAGTGATTCAGGATATTTACATTCTGAAGAACGCCAGGGCCGTCACCTCCGATTTTGTTGATCCAGATATACATATTCACCCCATCCGGATACTGCGGAGCAATCAGGGTAATCCGCCAGATCGGGAATAGAAAAAGGGTTAACAGAGCACCTGAAGCAATCAGCATTAAAAGACCAGGCAATCGTTTCATAGACTTTGGATTATCGTTCTGCACCGGGTAGGGCCTTTTCCTGTTCCATCCGGTGCAGAACAGGGTAAACATTATTGCACTTTTTCTTCGTCGCCCAACCCCCACTTCAATGCGACGGTTGCATCCCGGCCGGAAACCCGGATATATCCCTGCATTTCCTGGTGAAGTGCGGAGCAGAAATCTGTACAATAGAATGGAAATACGCCTTCTACCCTGGGTTCCCAGGCAAAGGTTTCCGTTTGTCCCGGCATGATCAGCAGTTCCGCATTGTCGGCGCCCAATACAGCAAATCCGTGTGGAACGTCCCAGTCCTGCTCAAGGTTGGTGACGTGGAAAAATACTTTATCACCGACCTTTACCCCTTCAATATTATCCGGAGCGAAGTGACTTCTGATCGTAGTCATGTATACATGCACGATATTCCCTTCCCTTTCAACCCTTGTATTTTTTTCACCCAACGTTCGGTACGGATGTTGGTTTTCTTCAATCGGGAAAAATTTCTTTGAATGGCTCTGCACCCTGTCCGCAGATATCCCTTGGGCATAGTGAGGTTCGCCCACCGTCGGAAAATCCAGTAAAAGCTTTATCTTATCCCCGGAAATGTCATAAAGCTGGGCCGCATGGCAAAGCTCCGGGCCGGTGGGCAGATAACGATCCTTCGTGATTTTGTTCAAGGCGACCATGTATTTCCCCTGAGGATTTCTGGAATCTCCGCCCGGGATCATCAAGTGGCCTACCGAATAATAACAAGGTGTTCTGTCCAGGACTTCCCAGGTTCCGACCTTCCATTTGACGATCTCTGAAGAAATGAAAAAGGTGGTATAGGCATTGCCTTTGGCATCGAACTCCGTATGCAAAGGCCCCAATCCCGGTTCCTTGACTACACCGCCAACCACTTCTTCGAATTTGAGGACCGGAATTCCGGCGACTTCCGTGTCAAAAGCCTGGTTTTCTATTGCTTTCAGCATTTTGGAAAAAGAGTGGACAGTCAAATCCGCAGATAATTTTCCGTTACCCACTATGTATTCCCCGGTTGGATCAACATCTACACCATGAGGGGATTTCGGGGTCGGCAGAAAGTATACCAGTCCCGGGCATTCTGAGGGGATCAGGACCTTAACCTTTTCCAGCATGGTGGAAGTACCCGTATGGGTCTTGTCGTTATATACATTGTGTACGTAACGCGAGGGAATTTCCTTAAATTTACCTTGCTGGATGTACTCTTCGGCTTTTTTCCAGTTGATCGCCGCTATATAGTCTTTGTCATTCTGCGACGCTTCAACTTCCAGCAAGGTATTTTTCTGTTCGGTATTGTAGGTGGTAAAGAAGGTCCAGCCATGCGATTTGCCTTTCCCCGAGTGCGCGAGATCATAATCGAAAGCGGGCAGCAGGACCTGAAATGCAATCTCCATGCTGCCTTCCGGCCCAACCTTAATGAAAGTAAGCATTCCTTTAAAGTTCTCGGCATAGGAGTTGATGGCGACATCTCTTTGGGGATATGGAATGCCGAACCGGGTACCAGCTACTACGTATTCTGTGTTTTCTGTTGTAAATGGAGAACTGTGGTTTCCGCCGCTGTTGGGGATCTCAATAATTTCGGCTGTTTCAAAAGTAGTCAGATCTATTCTGGCCACCCTGGGGGTGTTGTTGCCGTTGATAAACAGCCATCGGCCATCCGTTGAACCTGCTGTTTGTGACAGTTCAGGGTGGTGCGCATCATCCCAGGGAACAAAACCATGCGAAGTGTTTAACATCGGCTTGGTTTCTTCATTAAAGCCGTACCCCTTTTCTGCGTCAACCGAAAATACAGGTACGATCTTAAGCAATCGTCCGGAAGGCAGACCGTAAACACTAACCTGACCGCTGAAACCTCCCGACATAAAGGCATAGAATTCATCATACTTCCCGGGCGCCACGTAAACCTGGGAAGCGGCATCCCCGGCCAGGGCTCCGGCATTTGATGATTCTCCCCCATTATTGCCGCAGGAATAAAAAAGCACTAAACCCAACACAGGTAGAATTTGTCGGAAGACCTGTCGAAAGCCGGACTGGTTTTTCATAATTGGATATTTTATTTAAGTAAGAATGATTAAACAAAAGACTTTTTAGTCCTTTTTGCAAAAATAACATCACAACCGAGAGCTGAAAAAGATAAATATCATCCGGGCAAATGATTTTTGTCAATGAATTAATTTATTAATTTACAATATTTTGCAATCGATTACCCCATTCAGCGTAGTCAAAACAAGATAAAATTTCGGAAGGATTAATTTAATTAAAAAACTATTTAATCTTTTATTACATTTGCGAAAAACTTCGGATGTTTTCGAACGCATGTAAATATGGCATTCGCGCTGCACTCTATCTGGCGGCTCATGAACCGGGCCGGAAATCGGGCGTAAAGGAAATTGCCTCCCAATTGAACGTACCCGCACCATTTCTGGCCAAACTCCTCCAGCAATTGGCAAAGGAAGGAGTGATCTCTTCGATCAAAGGCCCTGGCGGAGGGTTTTTCATGAGCCCCGCAAACCTGAACGGAAGCCTCAGTGAAGTGATCAACTGCATTGATGGCCTTGATCCGTTGAATGCGTGCATTTTGGGCTTGCCTGCCTGTTCGCACAAACATCCGTGTCCACTTCATGCCCAGGCATTCGCCTACAGGCAGGGGTTGAAATTCCAGCTTGAGCACCAGACCATTAAAGATCTGGCCCAAAGCGTCAAAAAAGAGGGCCTCCATTTTTAACATTATTCAATTCAGTTCAAATGAAAAGAGGAATTCTTATTCTGGTAATAACTGCAATATTGGCCTCCTGTGGCGGTAACGGCCCTTCCGTCAACGACACCAACGCCGGGTCCTCATCGACTACGGCAGCGAAATCAGATGACGGGCTGGGTATCGGCGAGATCAAACACGTTGAGATGAATGCCCCCCTGGACCAGACCATGGTCAGCAGAGGCAAGGCCATTTATGACATGAAGTGTTCGGCATGCCATAAACTGACCGGTCAGCGCGTTGTCGGCCCGGGGTGGGCGGGAGTAACTACCCGCCGTAAGCCTGAATGGATCATGAACATGGCGACCAATGTAGATGTCATGCTTGAGCAGGATCCCACGGCCAGAGAGCTGTTAAAGGAATGTCTTGTCAAAATGCCCAACCAAAACCTTTCGGTCGGCGATGCGAGGGATGTTCTCGAATTTATGCTGAACAATGATGCCGGCCAAACCGGCCAGTAAATCCTGCCTTGATGAAACCAGCCCAAGGAATGAGGATTGCCCTTGTCAATCTTTTGGTAGCAAGTATCTTAGGCGCTACCCTTAGGTTTATCTTTATCCGGGAAATTCCAGGGTTCGAATTCAGAAAGATCCTTCATGCCCATTCACATATCGCAATGCTTGGATGGGCTTTTTCCGCTTTGTACATCCTATTGACAGCCATATTTCTGGGTCCTGGAAAATTGGAGAGCAGGTATTACAGAAACCTCTTCTGGCTCAACCAGGTTATGGTCGGCGGCATGTTGATCGCCTTTCCAATCCAGGGGTACGGGCCCTTTGCCATCCTGTTTTCCACCGGGCAAATGGTCCTATCCTACTTTTTTGCCTTTCGACTGCTAAAGGACCTCCGGCAACCAAAATCTGGTCGTCCGACAAGTTCAGGCAGGATGCTGGAGGCCAGTATATTCTGGCTGATCTTTTCCACCTTGGGTTTATGGGCAATGGGGCCCATTATGGCCATGCATCTGAAAGGGTCTTCCCTGTATGTCATTTCCGTCCAATTTTATCTCCATTTTCAGTTCAACGGCTGGTTTCTGTTCTCCGTTCTCGCAATAATATTCCGAGTACTTGAAAATGAAGGAGTTAATACAACAAGCGGTCTTCTCCGGCTTTTCTATTTCATGCTGGTTTCATCCTGTGCACTTAGTTTTGCACTCGTAATAACCTGGGCAAATCCGGCGCCTGTCTATTTCTGGATCAACGGAACGGGTGTCATGATCCAATTGGCGGCCATGGTAATCTTCTTCAAATTTTTATGGGTAAATCGTCGAATGCTCGCTCATCAGTTTGAACAAGCCCCTAAAGTGATGATGATTGCGTGCGTTGCACTTGGATTGAAAACACTGATACAGACGGCAGTGGCAGTCCCGCATATTGCCGTAATCGCATATACCATCCGCTTTTTTGTGATCGGCTTTATCCACCTGCTGTTACTGGGTGTCATTACAACTTTTATTTTGGGGATCTCCTTATGCAAAAGCTGGTTCAGATCCGGGTCAAAAGGCCGGCAAATCGGTCTTTACATTTTCCTTTCAGGCGTTATATCTTCGGAATGCCTGCTGTTCCTTCAGGGAATTCTGTATTGGGCTCAAAAAGGGCAATTACCTTATTTCTATGAGGCCCTGTTCGCTGTATCTGCGTTGATGCCCGTTGGATTAGGCTGGTTCCTTCTCAATCAGTTTTTCAGGTTCCGTTTAACTGGCGAAGGCCGGAACTGAAATCACATGTGCATGCCGACCGGTTACCGGATCTTCAAATACCAATCCAGTGGCATGCAAGGCAATCGCGTCCTGATGAAAAGGCTTCACAGAGCCATATTTTTCATCGCCCAGGATCGGCCAGCCGGCAGCGGCCAATTGCACCCGGATCTGATGAAACTGTCCGCCTGACGGAACCACCTTCAGGAGCCCTTCGCCGGCCCCGGAAATGGAAATCCTTTCGAATTCCAGGAAGGCTTCCTTTGCATGTTCAGCCGGCGCCTGATAAGCCTCGGCTCGTTTTCCTTTCTGGTCTTTTACCAGCCAATGATGCAACGTTCCCTTTTCTGTTGCCGGGGCCGGAAAAACCAGGGCCTGATATGCCTTCCGGATCTTCCTGAGCCTGAACTGCTCGTTGAGCATTTTAAGGACACTTTTCTTTTTAGCCACCAAAAGCACGCCGCTGACCGGCCTGTCCAACCGATGCACAATACCGGCATACGGTTTTTTTACGCCTTTGCCCCTTAAATAAATTTCCACCATCTCTTCCACTGAAGGGAAACCGTGGGGAAGCCGCTCCACATTTATCCCGGCAGGTTTGTTGATGACCAGATATTGGTCCGTTTCCAGCAGTATTTCCAAGGCGGCGCCCATGACGGAAGATCAATTCAGGCTGTATTCCACGCCGAGTTTGTCCAATTCGGCGACAAAATCATTGTCTGCGTTCACCCTTCTTTCCTTGGCCATCAACTTCAGCCGGAGCCGGTTGGCGGGGTCGCTCAATTCCATTTTGAGCCGGTGTTTTCCGGAAAACTGCCTGCAAAGTTCATCGATCCGCTCAATCATATCAGCTGTCACCATATCGAGGTGGAGTTTGAGGGTAATCGATTCCGTCAGGCTTTCAGCGACACCTTCCAGCAATTTGATCTCTTTCACCTTGAATTCCATTTCATCGCCCCGCCAACCCTTCTGAAAATTGCCTTTCAGAAACAGGGCTTTGCCTTCTTCCAGCAAATGTTTGAATTTCTGATAATCCTCCCCGAAGAGCTTGAACTCCATGCTGGCATTGTAATCACTGATCTCAAAAATGCCCCAGCCGTTGCCGTTTTTGGAGATCATGTGGCGGGCAACGCTGACCATGCCGGCCAGGTTGAGCTGCGGCCGCTGCATCTGGTTTTCGACTTCTTCCAGCGGGCAGGAAATGAAATGCTCAATTTCTACCCGGTAATCATCCAGCGGGTGGCCGCTGATGAAGATGCCGGTCACTTCTTTTTCCCGGTTGAGCTTGACCAGCAAGGGCCAGGGCGGACAAACCGGGGGAGTCGGCTCCGGCAGCATGATATCGTCAGAAGCGCCGAAAAGGGAAGTGGCCGCTTCAGCTTTTTGGGACAGATAAGCCGCCCCGTACCGCAAGAGGTGTTCAATGAAGGAATCGTATTTGTCGGAAGCCGCAAAATATTGCGACCTTAGAATATCGCCGAAGCAATCGAAGGCGCCGCCCAGGGCCAGGCTTTCCATTACTTTTTTGTTGATGGCGTTACCTGTCAGCCGCTGTACAAATTCAAATATATTGCCGAAGTGTCCTGATTGGGAACGATCCTTGAGGATCTCGTCGACAGGCCCCTCTCCTACCCCTTTCAGGGCAGAAAGCCCGAATCGCACCTGCCCCAGTTTGTTCACCGAAAAATCCGAGGCGCTTTCATTCACATCCGGTCCCAGCACCGTCAGGCCGATCCGCTTGCACTCCTGCAGGAAGAAGGTGATCTTGGAAATGTCATTCTTGTTGTGGGTCAGCACCGAAGCCATGAATTCCGCCGGATAGTGGGCCTTGAGATAAGCCGTCTGGAAAGCGACAAACGCATAACAGGTGGAGTGCGACTTGTTGAAGGCGTAAGAGGCAAAAGCTTCCCAGTCCTTCCAGACCTTTTCCAGGATCTTTTTCGGATGACCGCGCTCTTCACCCCCTGCCAGAAATTTGGGGTACATGGCATCCAGTTCGGCTTTCAGCTTTTTACCCATAGCCTTCCGCAACTTGTCCGCCTGCCCTTTGGAGAATCCGGCCAGTTTCTGGCTGAGCAGCATGACCTGCTCCTGGTAGACGCTGATGCCGTAGGTATCCCTGAGGTATTCCTCCATGTCCGGCAGATCGTAGGTAATGGGCTCGCGGCCGTGTTTCCGGGCAATGAAGTTCGGGATGTATTCAAGGGGCCCCGGCCGGTAGAGAGCGTTCATGGCGATCAGGTCCTCAAAGGTGGTGGGCACGAGTTCCTTCATGTATTTCTGCATGCCGGAACTTTCATACTGGAATATGCCGACCGTATCCCCCCGCTGGAAAAGCTCGTATGTTTTCAGGTCGTCCAGCGGAATATTGTCCATATCGAGGTCGACGCCGTGATTTTCCCGGACCATGCGGACGGCATCCTTGATGATGGTCAGCGTCTTCAGCCCGAGGAAGTCCATTTTGAGCAAGCCGGCGGCTTCTGCCACGCTGTTGTCAAATTGGGTCACCAACATGTCGGACTCCTTGTCCACCTTCACCGGGACGTACTTGGTGATCTCATCCGGCGTGATGACCACCCCGCAGGCGTGAATGCCGGTATTGCGGACCGAGCCTTCCAGTTTCCTTGCCGTCTGGATCATATGGCCGATCTCGTCTTCGCCCTTTGCAAGGTCCCTGAACCGATAGGCCTTTTCCTGCTCTTCGGAGTTGAGTTCGGACTTGAGCTTGGAATCGATATCGGGTTCGGCCAGGACCTTGGCGAGCGTAGCCTTGAGGTGCAGGGGAAAGGTTTTGGCCACCCGGTCAACTTCCGGCAGGGGCACGTTCATTACCCGGCCGACGTCCCTGAGGCTGAGTTTAGCGGCCATGGTGCCGTAGGTGACGATCTGTGCAACCTGGTTGCGGCCGTATTTTTCGATCACATAGTTGATCACCTTATCCCTGCCTTCGTCGTCAAAGTCAATATCAATATCCGGCATGGAGACCCGCTCGGGGTTCAGGAAACGTTCGAACAGCAGATCGTATTTGATCGGGTCCACATTGGTGATGCCGATGCAGTAGGCAACGGCCGATCCCGCGGCGCTGCCCCGGCCGGGCCCGACCGAAACCCCCATTTTCCGGGCGGTATTGGTAAAGTCCTGAACAATGAGAAAGTACCCGGGATACCCCGATTGTTTGATAACGGACAGTTCAAAATTCAACCGTTCCTCCACTTCGGGCGAAATGGAGCCGTACCGCTTTCTGGCGCCGTCGAAGGTCAGGTGCCGCAGGTAATCGTCCTGGGAGGTAAAACCTTCCGGAACCGGAAATGCCGGCAGCAAAATATCCCTGGCCAGCTTGAGCGTGTCGATCTTGTCAAAGATCTCCAGGGTATTGTCCAGCGCAAAGGGAACATCCTGGAACAGCTTGCCCATTTCACCCTGGGTTTTGAAATAAAAATCGCTGCTCGGGAATTTGAACCGCTTTTCGTCCTGCAGCAAGCTGTTGGTATTGATGCAAAGCAGGATATCATGCGGAGCGAAATCCTCCTCATCAACATAATGAGAGTCATTGGTGGCAATGACCTTGACATTGTATTTGGCGGCAAATTTCAGCAATTGCTGGTTGACGTCCTCCTGGCTGATGCCGAGCCCGTCGATATTTTCCAGCCCGCGGTGCCGTTGCAGCTCAATGTAGAAATCCTCGCCGAAGAGGTCGAGCCACCATTTCAGTTTCTCTTCGGCTTCTTCCACTTTGCCGCGGAGGATGGCCTGGGGGATTTCCGCGCCGATGCAGCAGCTTGTCGCGATCAGGCCTTCGTGGTGCTGGAGCAGCAATTCCTTGTCAATCCTCGGGAATTTGCTGTACAGCCCTTCCAGGTAGCCGAGCGAACAGAGCTTGGAAATGTTTTCGTACCCCTTCTGATTCTTGGCCAGCAACAATTGGTGGAAACGTTCGTCCGATTCGCCGTTTGCTCTTGAAAAGGCCTTCTTGTGCCGGTCTTCAACCAGGTAGAACTCACATCCGATGATGGGCTTAAGATCTCTTTTTTGCGCCTCATACGTGAATTTGAAGGCGCCGAACATATTGCCGTGGTCCGTCAGCGCAACCCCTTTCTGACCGTCTTTTTGCGCCTTGTTCATCATGGTGCCGATATCGGCGGCTCCATCGAGCAGGGAAAATTGGGTATGGCAATGCAAATGGACGAATTCAGGCATGACGTTCCGGTTTTAAAGCAAGGCCCAAATTACAGCATTCCGGACCTTGGTGATTGATCTTTTCCGCAAAAGTTTTCCACAAATTTAAGCAATTGGATCTGAAATAAAAAATATTGTTCCTATTTTTTGTTTTTACAATTTTTTGTTTATTTTTGCAATCCAAATCACCCGATTGTAACCCAAAACATATTCAAAGCCGTGCCGCATGCCGTCCCAACCGCATCTGGTCCGGCTTTTTGTTTTGCTTTCCCCGGATTTCCAAAGCGCCGCGACCGGCCGCCTGGCCGCCCTGACCGAAACTTTATGGAATTGCACCCGTTTATTAGAAATAACCGCAAAGCGCCGGACCTTTCAAGGGTCAAAATCAATAAATTCTGATCCCGGCCTTCCATGTATTGAAAAAGTTTTTACCTTAGTTTCGTGATCGAATAACCCGCAATGGAAGCAGAAACTTCTTTATCCGAATCGAAAAAGTACAAGTTCAAGGAATTGAAGGTATATTCCTCGACCGAATGGCTGGCGGACAACAAAAAAAAGTACCGCCAGGTTTTCGATCGTTTCAATACCTCCTTTATATATGCCGAACTCTCCCTGTTCAATAAGAACTTTGACGTTGATGACTGGGATATCGAAGTCGAACTGCGGTGTTATTCCCTGAAAAAAGGCAAAAAGGAAATTGCCCGGATCCCCGTCAAACGCAAGATCAGCAAGTACGACCCCGTGTTTTTTGTCCGGGAAGGATGGGGCAATAAGTCGGACGGCGTATTCTGGAAAAAAGGCACCTACTTCTGGGAAGCCTGGATCGACGGAGACAAAATCGCCTCCAAATACTTTTATGTTGAAGAACCGGGCGAAGAAGACTCCATCGAGGAAAACCCCTACCTTCAGGTTGAATCCCTGCGCCTTTACGAAGGTCCCTACGACGATATCATCGAAGACGAAAGGATTTTCTATAAAAAATTCAGTTCCGAGGAGACCCGCTATATCTACGTGGAGATCATGCTGCGCAACCTCCAGCCCGAAAAATCCTGGCAATGCGAGTTGTTCATCAAGTTTTTCAACAACGCCCGCGAATTGAAGGGCCAGGTCGTCAGGCTGCAACGCATCGAGAAGAAGGACGAGATCATCAAACTCAGCGCGGGTTGGGGCTCCAATGTCAAGGGCTCCTGGCGACGCGACCGGTATTCGGCGGAGATCGTCTTCCTGGATAAATTGCTGGCGGTGGTGCCGTTTGATGTCAGCGAAGAATTCGAAGAGGGCATCGCCGGCGTCCTCCTGCCTGACCAGCATACCCCCGTGGAGCTGATCCATACCGATGAGGATCGCCAGACCTTCGAAGACGTTATGGCCCGCCTCAACGCCCTCATCGGCCTCAAAGAGATCAAGGAGCGCGTGCAGGATCACGCCAAATACATCCAGTTCCTCCAATACAGGAAAGAAAAAGGATTTGACGAGAAAGAGGAGATCAACGTTCACTCTGTTTTCATCGGCAACCCGGGGACCGGCAAAACGACCGTCGCCGGCATGATGGGCAAACTGTACAAAAAAATGGGCCTGCTGAGCAAAGGCCATGTCCATGAGGTGGATCGCGTAGACCTGGTCGGGGAATACATCGGCCAGACTGCGCCGAAGGTCAAGGAAGCCATCGAAAAGGCAAGGGGGGGCGTTTTGTTCATCGACGAAGCCTACTCCCTCGCCAGATCCCTCGATGATACCAAGGACTTCGGCCGGGAAGTGATCGAAATCCTGGTCAAAGAACTGTCCAACGGCCCCGGCGACCTGGCGGTCATCGTCGCCGGCTATCCCAAGGAAATGCGCCAGTTCCTGGATTCCAACCCGGGCCTCAAATCCAGGTTCAAACTGTATTTCGAATTTTCGGATTATCTGCCGCAGGAGCTTTCCCGGATCGCGGAATACGCCGCCCTCGAGAAAGGCATCCAGTTCACGGAAATCGCCCGCAAACGCATCGATGAGATCATTGTCAGCGCTTACCGCCGCCGCGATCGCACCTTCGGCAACGCCCGCTTTGTTTTCGATCTGGTCGAACAGGCGAAGATCAACCTGGGCCTTCGGATCATGTCCCAAAATCATTACAAGCAACTGCCGAGAGAAACCCTCTCCACGGTCGAATTCGAAGACGTTGCCCGCATCGAGATCGGCCGCAAAAAAGAGCTGCCAAATATTCCGGTCGATGAAATCCTGCTCCAGGACGCCCTCAACGAACTGAGCAACCTGATCGGGATGGACCGGATCAAAGCCCAGATCAACGAAATGGTCCGCCTGGTGAAATATTACCGGGAGAGCTACAAGGACGTACTCAACGCCTTTTACCTCCATACCGTGTTCATCGGCAACCCCGGTACCGGCAAAACCACAGTAGCCCGGATACTGACCAAGATATACAAGGCGCTCGGCATCCTGGAAAGAGGCCATATGGTGGAAACGGACCGGCAAGGGCTGGTGGCCGGTTACGTCGGTCAAACCGCCATCAAAACCGCTGAAAAAGTGGACGAGGCCATGGGCGGCGTCCTGTTCATCGATGAGGCCTACGCCCTGACCCAGCGGGGACTGAGCACCCACGGCGATTTCGGCGATGAGGCCATCCAGACCCTCCTGAAAAGAATGGAGGATTTCAGGGGCCAGTTCTTCCTATTTGTCGCAGGCTACCCGGATAACATGGAAGCGTTCCTGAAGGCTAACCCGGGCCTTAGTTCCCGCTTCGACAAAGTGCTGAAGTTTGAAGATTATTCACCTTCCGAACTGAACCGGATCGCTCAGCTCATGCTGTCCAGGGAAGGACTCATTCCCAGCCCGGAAGCCGAGGAACACCTGCGCAACTACCTCGAATTCGTCCACCTTTACCGGGACAAATACTTCGGAAATGCCCGTACGGTCCGCAGCATCGTCCAGGATGTCATAAAAGCCCACAATCTGCGGTTGTCCGGCCTTTCCCCGAAAGAACGCGACCAGCAGCCGCCCAACATTCTGACTACGGAAGACGTTTCCCACCTCAAAATGGATAAAAGCGATTTCATCTTCACCAAACCAGCTATCGGGTTCCGCAGATCCGGCGAAAACTGATCCATTCCCTGCTGCCAAAATGGCACATTTTGACAGCCTGCCTTGCCGATTTAGTCCAAAATGGCGGCTATCGGGTCTCAAATCTTTAATTTTGTCATGGATGCCCTGCGAGAAACGGCTTGGCACATACCTTGATGTCTAATGGTCAGACTTACATTTTGAATTCAATTAAAAAACTTAAAATGGGTAAAATAATTGGCATTGACTTAGGCACCACCAATTCCTGTGTGGCAGTTATGGAAGGAAATGAGCCGGTCGTGATTGCTAATGATGAAGGCAGAAGAACCACTCCTTCCGTAGTCGCTTTCATGGATAACGGAGAACGCAAGATCGGCGATCCGGCCAAACGCCAGGCCATCACCAACCCCAAAAGAACCATTTCTTCTATCAAGCGTTTCATGGGCCATCGCTTCGGTGAAGTCACCAAGGAAGCAACCCGCATGTCTTATAAAGTGGTTGGCGGCGACAACGATTCCGTTCGCGTCGATATTGACGGCCGGCAATATACTCCGCAGGAAATTTCTGCCATGGTCCTGCAGAAAATGAAAAAGGTTGCAGAGGATTTTCTGGGCCAGGAAGTCACCGAAGCCGTTGTTACGGTCCCGGCTTACTTCAATGACTCCCAGCGCCAGGCCACCAAAGAGGCAGGCGAAATCGCCGGCCTGACCATAAAAAGGATCATCAACGAACCGACCGCCGCTGCCCTGGCCTACGGCCTCGACAAACGCAACAAGGACATGACCATCGCCGTATATGACCTCGGCGGCGGTACGTTCGATATTTCCATACTTGAAATGGGAGACGGCGTATTTGAAGTGAAATCTACCAACGGCGATACCCACCTCGGCGGCGACGACTTTGACCACGTCATCATCGACTGGCTGGCCGACTCGTTCAAAACCCAGGAAGGCATCGACCTCCGCAAAGACCCCATGGCCCTCCAGCGCCTCAAAGACGCCGCTGAAAAGGCCAAGATCGAATTGTCCTCTTCCAGCGAAACGGAAATCAACCTGCCCTATATCACGGCTGTCGACGGCGTGCCCAAACACCTTGTGATCAAACTGTCCAGGGCCAAATTCGAACAACTGGCCGACTCGCTGGTTTCCAGGACCCTCGAACCTTGCCGCCTCGCATTGAAAGACGCAGGTCTTTCCGCTGCGGATATCGATGAGGTCATCCTTGTCGGCGGTTCCACCCGGATCCCGCGCATCCAGCAGGCTGTCGAGGAATTCTTCGGCAAAAAACCCAATAAGGGCGTAAACCCGGACGAAGTCGTCGCTGTTGGCGCTTCAATTCAGGGCGGCGTGCTGAGCGGCGATGTACAGGACGTGCTCCTGCTCGACGTTACTCCGCTTTCGCTGGGTATCGAAACCATGGGCGGCATCTACGACGTTGTGATCGAGGCCAACGCCACCATCCCGACGAAAAAATCAAAAGTCTACTCAACCGCTGCGGATAATCAGCCCTCTGTTGAAATCCACATTCTCCAGGGCGAACGCCAGATGGCCAAGGATAACCGCACTGTCGGCAAATTTATCCTGGACGGCATTCCGCCGGCCCGCCGCGGTGAACCGCAAATCGAAGTAACCTTCGACATCGACGCCAACGGCATTCTCAACGTTTCCGCCAAGGACAAAGGAACCGGCAAAGAGCAAAAGATCCGCATCGAAGCCTCTACCGGCCTGTCCAAGGAAGAAATCGAAAAAATGAAGGCGGAAGCCAAGGCCAATGCCGACAGCGACCGCGAAGTGCGCGACAGGGCTGAGAAGGTCAATGCGGCCGACTCTATGATCTTCCAGACGGAAAAACAACTGCAGGAATACGGCGACAAGATCCCGGCCCAGAAAAAAGAGGCCATCGAATCCGCCCTTGCAGAACTCCGCGAAGCGCACAAAGCGCAGGATATCGCCCGCATCGACACCGCCATGAATAACCTGAATACCGCATGGCAGGCAGCCAGCCAGGAAATGTACCAGGCCACCCAGGGCGGCGCTGACCAGGCGCATACCAACGGCAGTGAGGAAGCGCCCGGCGGCTCGGGCAAAGGCGCCGATGAAGTTACCGATGTAGAATACGAAGAGGTTAAAGACAAGAAATAATTTCCCGGTCTTGCCGCTGCAAAATAAAAGCTCCCTTCCGGTTGTCCGGAAGGGAGCTTCTTTTTTACGGCAGGTACAAATACCGCTGACCCGGATTATCGATTGCCCTCGGCTTCCGCCTCGGGCAGCAGGACAAACCGCATGAAGTTATCGGCATCAAACCAGGCTTTGGCGCCTTTCTGCAGGTCGGCAGCGTTTAACCCGTTGATGGTCTTCTCGTATTCCTCCATGGAAAGGCCGTCCAGCGGAAGGTTGTTTTCGTACCTCGCCCGCAACTGGCCGAGCCAGAACCGGTTTTCTTTCAGGTCCTTGATCCGGCTTTGCCGCTGGGTCTCCTGTACCTTGGCGATATCTTTCGCCTCCGGGCCTTCTTGCTGCAGTTTGGCTACTTCCGACAAAGCCGTACCGATCAACTCTTCCACCTTTTCAGGCTCCGCATTGAACCCGATGGTGACGGCATATTTCTGGGTCGGAAACTGGGACGCGCTGCCGTTGACACTGACGCCGTACACGCCGCCTTTGTCTTCCCGCATGGACTCGCGCAATTTGATGCGGAGTACATCCATCAGCGAATAAAAGTCATAACGGGCCTTGCTGTCCAGGTACGGAAAATCGCCGTGATACACCAATTCAACCAGGGCTTTGGGCGCCTTGCCTCTGGTGATCGTTTTATCAATTTTGCCGTTCACGAGATCGGAGTGAACGTCCTTCCAGGTTTCTTTCCGGCCGGTGGACGGCAGGTTGCCGAGGTAGCGGCTGATCAGCGGCCGGATGGCTTCCACCTCGAAATTGCCGACAAAAAAGAAAGTGAAATCGCCGGCGTCCGCAAACCGGTCCTTGTAAACCGATTCCATTTTTTTCAGGTCGAGGCTTTCGATCTCTTCCACCGTCGGGATATGCCGCCGCGGATGGTTATTGTATTTTATCTTGTTCTTTTCGTCGCTGAAATAGTAATAGGGATTGATCATCATGTTCTGAAGGATGGACTCCTGCTGGGACTTAAAGGTTTCCAGGGCCTTTTCGTCTATCCTCGGTTGCTTGAAGTAGAGGTAGGTCAGCCGGAACAGGGTTTCAAGGTCCTGAGGCGAACAGGAGCCGTTGAGCCCTTCGTTCAATTCTCCGATATAGGGCCCCACACCTACGGTTTTACCGGCCAGCATCTTTTCCAGCTCCACGACCGAAAAACCGGCTATCCCGCTCTGGTTGACAATCCCGGACGCATTGGAAGCATTCTGGTAATCGGCATCCGGATAAAGGGAATTTCCGCCGGGGCTGTAGGCCGCCATGAGGATCTCGTCGTTTTTGAAATCGGTGGGTTTGAGCACTACCCGGACGCCGTTGGCCAGCGTCCATTCCGTTATGCCGAGGGATTCGAAGGATTTTTCATCTGCGATCTTCGTTTCCGGGAGGTTCTCTTCCATGAGGGGTTTGTCGGATACCTGGTCAACATAAGGTTCCGGCTTCATTTCATCCACTTTGTCCAATAAACCAAGGATGGCCTCTTCGGTCGGCAATTCCAGGCCTTCCTTTTCGGGTGCGGTCACGTTGATGACGCGGTTTTCCTTGGAAATCCATTCATAAGGCAGGTGGTTGATCTCTTCCAGGGTCACCCTGGGCAGGAATTCCTTGTACAGATTCAGCCGTTGAGCCGGATTTAGCAGCGGCGTTTCGTGCAGGAAATAGCTGACCCCCTGTGACGCCAGCTGTCCGGATTGGAGCTTGTCTTTCTCCTTGAATTCCTTTTCGACCGCGCGGATCATTTCGGCTTTCTGCCGTTCCAGTTCAGTAGCTGTAAAACCGTGCAACAGGGCCCGCCTCGTTTCAATCAAGACGACTTCGAGTCCGTCAAGGGCCTTTCCTTCCGGGGTAAAAGCCGAAACAAAATAGGCGTCCAGATTGCCCAGATCGCTGCCGTACCCGGAGGAGGCGAAGGTGAACGGCGGATTGGACTGCTGCCGCAGTTCAAACAGGCGCGCATTCAGCATCCGGTTGTACAAGGACCTGGCCAGGCTGTTCTTGAAGTCCTCAAGGGTCCGGGTTTTCTGTTCGGGTTGCTGGTACATGACCTCAATTTGGGTAAAGGGGGCTTCCTTGTCTGAAAAAATAGCGGATCGGGTACCTCCGGCAAGCGTCATTTCGTATCTGACGCGAGGGCGCGGCTCGGCAGGGTTTTGGAGGCCGGAAAACCTGGATTTGATCTGTTCTTCCATCCAGTCGAGGTCAAAATCCCCGACAACCACCAGGGCCATCAGGTTTGGGCGGTACCAATCGGTATAAAACTTTTTCACGGTTTCGTAATCCACCGTTTCGATCAGTTCCGGTTTGCCGATGGGCAGGCGGTCGGCGTATTGGGATCCCTCATAAATGATGGGGAATGCTTTCTGTTGCATGCGCTGGTCCGGGCTGAGGCGGGTCCGCCATTCGGAGACCACCACTCCCCTTTCCTTGTCGATTTCCGAATGGTCGAAATCGAGGCCGCCTGCCCAATCCTGAAGGACCAACAATCCTTTTTCGAGCAGCGGCAGGGAATCCGTTCTGGACTGGATCATGTAGACCGTTTCGTCAAAACTGGTATAGGCATTCAGGTCGGCGCCGAAACGGGTGCCGATCGATTCCAGGTAATCGACAAGTTCGTTTTTCTTGAAATGTTCGGACCCGTTGAAGGCCATATGTTCTACAAAGTGGGCTACACCGAGTTGGTCTTCGTCTTCCTGAAGGGATCCGGCGTCAACTGCCAGGCGGAGTTCGGCGTGTTTTTCAGGTTTGGCGTTGTATTTCAGGAAATACTTCATGCCGTTGGGCAGGATGCCTTGCCGGAATTGGGGATCGACCGGCAATTTGTCGGTCATGTCGTACTTGCGGATGATTCCGGGGTTATCCTGGGAATAGGAAACGGAAATCAGACAGATGGATAGCAGGCAGGCTGCTGAAAATTTTTGGAGCATCATATCCCGTTTTGATTGGTTTGCAATAGCATAAAAAAAGATGCGCACAGCTCCGCGCAAACGGGTTGGTAAAGAAAGGTGCGCAGGCCGGAGATCCCGGCGAATTATACCGAATAACGGAAAAAGGCGGCGCCGTTACAGTTTTTCCTGTATTTTAACGTTTGTAAAGGGTTACCGGCGGCCTCTGAATCCAGGTCTTTTTCCCTGAGCCGCAGGCGCCCCACCCATCATCGGCGATTTGGACATCTGGTGCATGAATTGCCGCATTTGCTCGAACTGTTTCATAAAGCGGTTGATATCGTCCAGTTTCTGGCCGCAACCCAGGGCGATCCGCTTTTTGCGGTTCATGTTGATCAGGTCGGGGTTTTCGCGCTCCTGCGGTGTCATGCTTTGGATAATAGCCTCCACCTTATTGAGGGCGTTGTCATCGATATTGATGTCCTTGGTCATTTTGGAGATTCCGGGGATCATGCCCAGCAGGCTTTTCATATCGCCCATTTTCCGGATCTGCTTGAGCTGGCCGAGGAAGTCGTTGAAATCGAGCTGATTTTTCTTGATCTTCTTCTCGAGCCGTTTGGCTTCTTCTTCGTCGAATTGTTCCTGCGCGCGTTCTACGAAAGAAACGATATCGCCCATACCGAGTATGCGTTGGGCCATCCGGTCCGGGTAGAACACGTCCAGGGCGTCCATTTTCTCCCCGGTGCTGACAAATTTGATGGGTTTGCCGACGGTATACTTGACCGAAAGGGCGGCGCCCCCGCGGGTATCGCCGTCGAGCTTGGTGAGGACGACGCCGTCGTAGTTGATGCGTTCGTTGAAGGCCTGGGCGGTATTGACGGCATCCTGGCCGGTCATCGAGTCGACCACGAACAAGGTCTCATCCGGCAGGATGGCATCCTTGATGTTGGCGATCTCTTTCATCATTTCCTCATCAACCGACAGACGGCCTGCGGTATCCACGATCACCACGTCGCAGTTCAGGGTTTTGGCGTGCGCGATCGCTTTGAGGGAGATCTCAACGGGATTCTTGTTTTCTTCTTCCTTATAGACCGGAACGCCGACCTGTCCTGCGAGGACGGAAAGCTGATTGATGGCTGCGGGTCGGTAGACGTCGCAGGCGACCAGGAGCGGCTTTTTGCTGCGTTTGGTCTTCAGAAAGTGAGCCAGTTTACCGGAAAAAGTCGTTTTACCGGACCCCTGAAGGCCGGCGATCAGGATGACGGTTGGGTTGCCTTTCAGGTTGATGCCGGCAGCCTGCCCGCCCATGAGGTCGATCAGTTCGTCCATGACGATCTTGACCATCAATTCGCCGGGTTTGACCGCTTTCAGCAGGTTTTCTTTTCCCAGGGCTTTATCCTTGATCTTATCTGTAAAATCTTTGGCGATTTTATAGTTGACGTCGGCGGCGACCAACGCCCTTCGGATCTCCTTAACTGATTGAGCCACATTTAGTTCAGTCAGTTTGCTTTCCCCTTTGAGGGTCTTCAGGGCTACGTCAAGCCGATCGCTTAAACTTTCGAACATTGTTTTTCCAGATTTATTTATTATTTTGCGGAGGCAAATATAGCCAATTTCAGCGAAAGCTGCCTGTGAACATTTCAAGCCCAGTACCGGTAACTGTTACTTTTTCGCGCTTGGACACAAACGCTTTCGGTCTTGGTTTAGCATAACCCGCTCCGCAGGCGTACAGCTGCCCTTCCTCTATTTCAAATACCGGCTTAAAAAAGATCTGCCCGACCCCCTGAAGGCTTAAGACATTTTTCTGGTCCCAATTGACACCTTGTAAGTATTTAACTAACCAACTATACACGTATGTCAGCACCCATTAAAATTTTGATTATGCTGGCAATATGGTTGCTGTGGTCCTTTCTGGCTTATGAAGGGTGCCTCAAGCAATGCTGTGCCGGCAATGGCGGATCAGAGGTGACTGAGACGCCTGTCACTCCTGACGATACAGGGCCCGTCAAGCGCTTTCCCATCGATTTCCAGTACGGTAACGCCGCCGCATTCACCAACGACGGATTCGCCGAACTCAAGGCCCGGCTGGTTTCCGAAATGAAGGATAACAATATCCTTGAGGTCACCGGCTTCTATTTTGAAAGCGAGCCCAAACCGGACGGTTACGACAACATGGGATTTGCAAGAGCCGATAAAATCAGGCAACTCCTGGTCCCTGACATTCCGGCCGACCGCATCCACCTGCGCGCACGCCTTGTGGATGAAACGGAAGGGGTCAAAACCGGGTATTTCGAAGCTTCCGATTACAGCTGGGTAACGCCCGAAGAAGTACCCGCCAAAACCGTCGAGGAGCTCGCCGACCGTGTGATCATCCGATTCCCTTATAACTCCGCTATAAAGGACAAGGATGCCAACATCGACGAATACCTCAACAAACTGGCGGATCGCATCAAGCAAACCGGCGAAAAGGTATCCCTCACAGGCCATACCGATAACACCGGCCAACCTGAGGGCAACCTGAAGCTGTCGGAAAGGCGGGCCAGGGAGGTCCAGGCCATCCTGCTGAAAAAAGGTGTGAAATCCGACCAGATCATCGTAGATGCCAAAGGCCAGACCCAGCCCGTGGACAACAACGACACGGAAGATGGCCGGCATAACAACCGCCGGGTGGAAGTCCGCCTGATCAAAACCAATTAATCAATCCTAAAATCTGACAACATGCAAATGGATATTTTGCTGCTCGATACTTTCCTCGGCCTGCCCTGTTGGTTATTGTGGGGGCTGGCCTCCCTGCTGTCTTTCCTCCTGGGCCTCCTGCTGGGGGCCTGGCTGTGGCGCAGGTGCTGCGTTCGCGTGGGTGAACTCGAAGTTGAGCTCAAACGGCACCACGACAAGATCACGGACATGGAGAAAGACTACATGGACCTGAAGTACCACCACGATGAGCTGCAGAAGGACAATACCGCGCTGCGGGCCTCCCTCAACTCCTGCGAGGCCGATAAAGCCGTTCTGGCCCATAAACTGAAAGTAGCGCAGGATGCAGGCGGCCCCGGTATCGTAACCGGCTCGGGAGGCCCCGGCAGCAAGGACTACGCTACCCTGCTCGGGCGCGACAACCTCCAGATCGTAGAAGGCATCGGACCCAAAATTGAAGAACTGCTCAAAGCCGCAGGCATCACCACCTGGGCAGCCCTTGCCGCAGCGCCCCAGGATAAACTCCGGAAAATCCTGGATGACGCAGGCCCCCGGTACCGGATCCACGATCCGAAATCCTGGACCGAACAGGCCAAACTGGCGGAAGACGGCAAATGGGACGAACTGATCAAATACCAGAAATTCCTGGACGCCGGCCGGGAAGATAAGGGCGATATGGAAAACCCCTCGAAGGTCGAGAAACTGATCGCCAAGCTGATGGGCTTTTCCAACAATCCGGAAGACCTGAAGATCGTGGAAGGCATCGGTCCGAAGATCGAAAAGCTCCTCAAGGACGGCGGCATCAAAACCTGGTCGGACCTGGCTGTCGCCGCAGTGGATCGCATCCAGCAGATCCTGGACGCAGCAGGCGACAACTACAGGCTTGCCGACCCCGGTACCTGGCCCAAACAGGCTGAACTGGCCGCCGCCGGCAAATGGGATGAACTGGCCGAATATCAGGAACACCTGCAAGGCGGTAAGGAATAACTTCCGACCTCCATTCCGAAAAGTGCCCTGCAAAGGGAACCCGATAAAGATCCCCGCCGGCATTGTCCGGCGGGGATCTCCTTTTGGCAACTATATGCTCAATCGATTGTTTACAATCAAAAACCAACTGATGAAACGCTTATTGACCTTGATCGTCTCCTCGATCTTCCTTGTTCTATCCCTTTCCGCCCAGGTGAATACAGCCAATCCGGCCTCAGAAGGGTTCAACCTCAAAGACTCCGATTCAAAGGCCGTCAAACTGGCCGATAAGGTCATGAAGGCCATGGGCGGTTGGAAAAACTGGAACGATACCCGGTACATCCAGTGGAATTTTTTCGGGGCCCGGAAATTGCTCTGGGACAAACATAAGAGCCGGGTGCGCATCGAATCAGCCCGGGACAGCATGGTCTATATCGTCAACCTGACCGACGGCACCGGCAAAGTCTTTCGCAAAGGCGCCGAAATGACCAATGCCGATTCGCTTGCCAAATACCTCCCTAGGGGCAGGAGCATCTGGATCAACGACTCCTACTGGCTGACCATGCCTTTTAAACTAAAGGATTCGGGGGTCACCTTGAAATATGAAGGGAAAGGAAAGACCGGCACGGGCGCCGGCGCCGAAATCCTGCAACTGACCTTTGATCATGTCGGGGATACGCCCCAGAACAAATACCTCGTCTATGTTGATCCCAAAACCAACCTTGTCGTCCAATGGGATTATTTCCAGAACGCCACCGACGCTGAGCCCCGCATGTCGACGCCATGGGCGGATTACCGGCAATACGGGGGCATCAAGTTGTCGGGCAACCGCGGCAAACGGGAGCTGAGCGATATTGCTACCCCGGGAAAAGTGGATGAAAAGCTGTTTGAGGAACTAAGACCTTGAAGAGACGGCGTTTTCTAAAAGAAAAAGAGCGCAAGCATTAAATGCTCCGCTCTTGTAAGAAATCACCCGACTGTTATTATGAAGGATAAAAAAGAAATACTCGTTAATGTTAAATGCTGGGTCAAAGATAACAAATCAGTAACAAAGTTGTTAAAATTTTCTTAACAAAAAATTTCTGCCGACGAAATTTTTGGTTTTTGACCCTACCCAAAGCGCATATCGCTTTGTATATCAATAATACGTATAAAACGGAAAAAAAGTTCTCTCCCGGAGAAAAATTTGCAATTCTATAACTTTTCCAAACCAATCCCGGCTAAATATCGCTTTTCCGGACGATCCGCCAACTGATCCACAAGAACAGGGAAATATAACAGGTTGAGACCGTCACGGCTTGCCAGGGGGTAAGAAACAGGCTGAAGCCGAACTGTTTGAGGAAGTCGTCCGCAAATCCGATAAAGGGCGCGGGGACCAGGTCCTCAAATCCGTTCACCGGGTAATAATGCATGCTCTGGTGTTGCCAGATATTGCGGTGAACAGCCCACCGGAGCACCGGCTCCAGAAAAAAACTGTACCCCAGGTAGCCGATCAAGGCCAGCGCCGTGCGTTTGATCAGGAATCCGAAGACCATGCCGAGGCTCATGTAGCCGAAACACATCATCAAATACCTGGGGAGATAATCCAGATGCTGCCACACTTTCTGCCAATAGATGGATTCGGTATTGAAATACCCGATGATGAGCGCAACCAGCGCGTAATACAGGGTGCCGAACAAACAAATGGCAAAATAGAAGGCTATCTTCGAATAGAAGAAGTGACTTCGGTCCAATCCGGTGATGACGTTCTGGCGAAAGGTCTTATAGGAGAACTCGGAGGTGATCAGGATGACACCCAGCAGTCCGAACAGGAAATAGGTAAGCCAGTTGCCCACAAACCCCAGGTATTCCCAGACTGTGGGGAACATGAACAGGACTTTGGTGGATACGATGGGCGGCGGCATATCGGGCAGTTTCTTTCCCGCCAGCAGGATGGCCGGCAACATCACGACATAAGCTGCCATACAAAGCCGGAAAACGGTGTGTTTGGACCATTTTTGCCATTCCATTAATAGCCAGTATCGGATCATGGTTCAAGGATCTTGGTGATTGAAAATTCGGACCTCAGGCGGATCTTGTGATCTCCAGGAATTGTTTTTCCAGGCTCTGCTGACGTTTTACCAGATGGGTCAGGACCAGGCCCGCTTCAAAAGCGGCTTTATTCAGTTGCTGTGCGGAGATGTCGGCCGAAAAATGCAGAATGAGTTTGCCGGAACCTTCTTCAATCTCTTTCAAATCGGGAAAGTTGGCGAATATTTCGCGCAGGCGGGGCAGGTCATCCGCTCCCAGTTCGATCAAAACATCGTTGCTCAGGATGGCGCCGACCGGCCCCGAGGCCAGAAGCTGCCCTGATTTCAAAATGCCGACATGGGTGCAGGTCTTTTCCACCTCGTCGAGGATATGGCTGGCCATGATGATGGTCTTTCCGCCCGCGGCAATCTGAAGGATGGTTTCCCGCACTTCGGCAATGCCCTGGGGGTCCAGGCCGTTGGTCGGTTCGTCCAGTACAATCGCTTCGGGGTCGCCGATCAGGGAAGCGGCTATGGCAAGCCGCTGCTTCATACCCAGCGAATAGGTCCTGAAACCCGAATCCTTCCGCTGGAGCAGATTGACCAGGCGGAGCAGCCCCGGTATATCCGGATCTTTTATTTTCTTGATATGAGCGACCAGCCTCAGGTTATCCTCTCCGCTCAGGTAAGGGTAGAAGTTCGGCGTTTCCAGTAAGGCGCCGAGTTTTTTTCTCGGATTTTTCCCGTATTGATCTTCAAACCAGGTATAATCACCGGCGCCTGCATTGATCACCCCCAGCACGATACCGAGCGTGGTGGTCTTGCCGCTGCCGTTTGGGCCCAGTATGCCGTAGATCATTCCTTGCCGGACAGTGAGGTCCAGAGAAGACAGGGCTTGAATTCTTCCGTAGGATTTGGACAGCCCACGGGTTTGAAGTATGATCATCAGGTCAGGATATTTAGGCCAAAGTTGATAAAAAGCCGCACAGCGCCGTTAAAATTTGGATCAACTAAGGAATTCCTGAGATTAAACCGGGCTCAGGCCAGGCCGGTCAATACCCCCTGGCATCATCTTCCGGGTTTCTGGGGTCGCCGGCGCCCTGTATTTTGCCGTCCTGCCGGCGGAGGATGCCCTTGACAACGGCAATCGCTTCCACTTCGCGGACGGCATGGCCCTTGGCTTCCAGTTCCTTTTTGGTCGCTTCATCAAATGCCCCTTTTTCCGCCATGATCTCATTGGGCAACCACTGATGGTGAAACCGGGGCCGGCTGATGGCTTCATCGATGGGTTGATCGAATTCCACCACATTCAGGAAAACCTGCATAACCGAGGTAATGATGGTGGAACCGCCCGGCGTGCCGACCACCATGAACCACTTTCCGTCTTTTTCGACAATGGTCGGGGTCATGGAGCTCAGCATCCGTTTGCCCGGGGCAATGGCGTTGGCTTCCGCCCCCACGAGGCCGTAGGCATTGGGCACTCCGGGCTTGACGCTGAAGTCGTCCATTTCGTTGTTGAGGAAGAATCCGGCGCCGTCCACCCAGACTTTGCAACCGAAATTGCCGTTGAGGGTGGTGGTGACCGACGCCGCATTGCCTTCCGCGTCCACAATGGAGGTATGCGTGGTTTCAAAGCTTTCCTTGGCCAGGGCAAAGGGATGGGCTTTGGTGCTTTCACTGGCAGATGCGCTGTCCGGACTAAAATCCGCCATCCGGTCTGTTATATAACCGGCAGACAGGAGCGAATCCGCTGGTACGGGATAAAAGTCGCTGTCGCCGAGGTGTTCGGCACGGTCGGCATAGGCTCTCCTCATGGCTTCCACCATCAAATGAACCGATTGGGTGGTATGGAACCCCCAATCATGGAGCGGAAACGGCTCGATCATTTCGAGCATTTCCATCATCGTGATCCCCCCGCTGGAGGGCGGCGGCATCGAGATGAGCTTGTACTCCTTGTATTCGCCTATGACGGGTTCCCGCCATTTGGCCTGGTATTCCTTCAGGTCTTCGGGGGTGATGATCCCATTGCCTTCTTTCATTTCGGCGGCAATAAAGGATGCTGTTTCGCCTGCGTAGAATCCGTCGCGGCCTTTGTCCCGGATGCGGGTCAGGGTTTGGGCCAGTTCCGGTTGTTTCAACAGGTCGCCTTCTTTCCAATCTGCCTTGATAAAAGGACATTGATCCGTGTTGTATTTTTTAAAGTCTTCCTGGTACCGGTTGAGCCGGGCGGCCTCTGTTGCAGAAACCGGGTATCCCTCGCTTGCCAGGCGGATGGCCGGATCGATCAAACGGGCAAGGGGCAATTTTCCAAACCGGGCATGAGCCGTCAGCAAGCCATCGACCGTTCCGGGAACGCCGGCCGCCAGATGACCGGAATAGCTCAGGTCGGGCACCGGATTGCCGAGGCTGTCCAGGTACATATCCCCGGAGGCGGCCGCCGGGGCTTTCTCCCGGTAATCGAGAGCGGCGTTGTCTCCGTTTTCCATCCGGTAAATCAGGAAGCCGCCGCCGCCGATATTTCCGGCCCTTGGGTACACCACAGCAATGGCAAACTGTACGGCGACCATCGCATCCATCGCATTTCCGCCTGACCGGAGGATGTCCAGCCCGACCTGCGAAGCCAGCGGGTGCGGGGAAACGACCATGGCCGAATCGGCAATTGTACTTTTTGTAGCCTGGTAGGGTACGGCAGGCGTTTCTCTGCAAGAAAATAAAACACTGACTATCAAAGAAATGTAAACAAATTTATAAAGGTGTTTCATTTTTGGCATGATAGTTGGTTTATCAATAATATGGAATTTCGAGGGAAATTCGGAAAAAAAACCTAAAGTCCAAATAAAATCTGACTTCAAAGGGAGAATGTGTTCCAATATTAGCAGTTGTGGCAACGCAACTGTTCAGGGTGTGTACCAGCGATCATAAGAAATGGGTTTTCGTCGTCGTTGGCTTCACACCCTTTTTTTTGCGCCCGGCCATTGATTTTTGATTCAAAATTTAATTTTATCATTTTGGAATAACCTATTGACATTATACTGAATATCACTTATATTGTAGGCATATATTTCAAAGCTGTATTTAAAACATCCTGATTACGCGCTCCATACCCGTTCCTGGATTTTGAATAACGCTACCGGATCTTCATTGAATTCAATTTTCCGCACATGTCGAGATAAGTGAACCTTCCCCTCACTCAAAATCTTCCTTATGCGTCAGTTTGTATTGTTCATCGCCCTTTTGCCCGTCTTTTCAGTACCGGCGGCAGCCCAAAAGAAAGTCAATGATGAAGCGGCCATCCGCGCTGCCATCGAAAATGAATCCAGATACTTCTGGGCGCGCGACCTCAAAAACTGGAAAAAACAATGGGTGCACGAAAATTACGTCATCTGGCGGGCCGCCTCCAGGGACGGGGTGACCCAATACCAGAGCTGGGATGCCTGGAACAAACACGTTGAAAGCTTCTTTGCAGAAAGCCCGGAAGCCATACCCTACGCCGGGCATGTCGAAAAAAGAAATTATGTATTCCGGATCTACGGCTCCGGCGCCTGGGTTTCTTTCGAGCAGGTCAACAACGGCGTCATCACCTACGAGACCCGGGTGATGGAAAAGGTAAAAGGAGATTGGCGGATCGCCATGGTGGAGCTGATCTTCAATGCCAACGAAAAAATAACCCAGGATTCAGGCGGCAATTAATCCTCTTATTACATGTTGTGCAATTCCGCCTGTTTCAGGGTTTCGATCTGGGTCATGGCCGCTTCGTAGCCGATCTTGAACAATTCGCGGTGCTTGTTGAACTGGAAGATATTGTAGCGGTACACTTCGCTGGGTTCTATTATCCAATCGCATATTTCCAGTTCGGGGCGCGTATTGGCCCAGATCGACATTTCAAAGCACCGGGTGGAAACCCCCAGGAAGGACTGTACGGTTTTCTTTTTTGCGGGTACGACCGGCATGACGTTGATGCCGATCAGCCGGTCGGCTTTTTCCCGGAGCGGGAAAGCGGGCAGGTTGCACAATACGCCGCCGTCGACAAAGAGCTTGCCGTCAATTTCAACAGGCTGGAAAACCAGCGGGATCGACGCGGAAGCCACGATCACGTCAAAGAGGGAACCGGACTCCCTGATCTCGAGTTTGCCGTTCTCCAGGTCGCTGATGGCAATGGCGAGGGGGATGTTCAGCTGCCCGAAATCATCGGCGCCTATCAATTCATCCAATTGGTTGCGCAGGTAGGATAATTTGGCAAACCCGGCATTGGGCAGGCCCAGGCGAAAAATCTTCCAATTGTTGCTGTTCCGGACAAATTCCATAATCTCATCGATGCTTTTGCCGGCCGAATACAAGGCCGCAACGATAGCTCCGGCGCTGGTTCCGGAAACAAAGTCGGGGTAAATGCCGTGTTCGAGGAGCGCTTTGAGAACGCCAACATGTGCAATACCGCGGGCTCCTCCACCTGAAAAAGCAATGCCGGTTGTCATATTCAGTTTTTTGGTTAAGAATCCGGCTATCCGGGACTAAGCGCATGTGCACAAAGGCAATTCCTGCATTTTCAGGCGCCTTTGTGCACATAGAGCTGGTAACTATTTCCGTTACTGTTTCACAAACTGCTCACTCCAGATCCCTTGTCCCTTGAACATTTTCAGGACATAGATGCCGTTGGGCAATCCGGACAGTTCGATTTTGGCGGTTGTTCCATCCGGAATGAGATCCCGGACCCGCTGACCGAGCGGATTATACACCTGAATGCGATCGGGTTGGACGCCGGCGGTCAGCCAGACCTGATCTGAGGCCGGGTTGGGATAAATGATCAATCCCTGTGCCAGACCGGGGTCCACAACCGCGTTCAGCAATTCAATATCCCCGAGATACCGCGGCAGGATCTGGTACCCGTCCGTATAGGGGGAACTGCTGTCGAATTGCCCGCCGATGCCGGTAAGGTTGAAAGGTACGGTTGGCGGGGTGGATCCGAAAATATTGACATCATTATCGACACGCATATCGAAAGTGGACGCGCCGTCGGAGACCTGGACGGTAAATCCGGAGCCGGAATTGGTCCATTGGCCCGGATCAACGATGGTCAGGTTATTGATCTTGACCAGTTGCGATTCGGTGGCTTCGCCGAGCGCGCTGACAACGGTAGGCGCAAAAAGGTTATTGCCCGAGGATACCAGGATAAGGGTGTCCGGATCAATCTGAGCCAGGCCGTTGAACTGGTTGACCTTGCCCCGGATGATGATCTGGTCGCCTTCCGCAACAGTATATCCGTAATCACCGGTCGTTTCGAATACGCCGATGCCGTCATTCTGGTCGTCAATCAGGGTGAATTGCAGACCGCCCGGGCGAAGATTCCCGCCGTATACGATCCCCTGAAGTTCGCAGGTGACCCCCAGTGAATCGATTTGTCCGTCTGCATCCGCTGTTGTCACCAGGCCGATTGCATAGGGCGGATACGTCACCGGCGGTGCATCTGAGCAATCGTTGGCCGCACCCGGGGTAGCAAGAACCTCAATCCCGTTTATGAAAAACCCCGTGCCGGTCTTGGAGGCTTTCCAGCTCGCGGGCAATTCGTTGTCGGAATCCGGGTCGCATAACTCAAGGGATCCGCCGGCGCCGTTGGCATTGGCGTCCCAGGGAGCGCTGGAGGAGTAAGTTACCAGATCGACCAGGTTGCCGAGCGGGTCGCGCAGTTCGATCGGTTCGCCGGTATTGTTGAGCTGACCGGAGAACTGCAAAGCCGGCACGCCGAGGTTCTGCTCAAACAGGGCCGAGTCGATGGCCAGGACGATGTATCCGCCGGGGGCCAGGGTCATATCCGCGAACGTGTAGGTTATAGCGCTGCTCAGGGTATAACCGCCCATTTGCACAGGGTTCGGATCATTGTTGAACAGTTCGAGGAATTCGTAGGTGTCGCCGCCCGGGTTATTGTACATGATCTCGTTGATTACCAATTTCGGGATGACCGCATCGTCATCGGCGATGGTCAGGGTGACCGAAGCGCGCGCGTTGTCGATGGAAGCGTTGGCGCTGGCTGATTCGAGGTTCAGCACAACGGTTTCCAGCCCTTCGATTTCCGAATCATTGGTAATGGAGACGGTGACCAGCTGGGTGTCCACCGGTACATTATCGAAGGTGACCTGTACGGAGGAGAAATCAAAATCCGATCCGTTCACGGCCGTTGATCCGCCCGCGTTCAGGACGACCATGACCGTAGTGGGGGTCCCATCCCCGTCTTTCATGACCACCATTACCGAAGCGGAGCCGCCGTCTTCAGCGACTTCGAGGCTGCTTACCGGGAAATAGATCAGCGGGCCGCTGGAACAGTTGGAAGCGCCGCCGGGATTGGCCAGGATTTCCACGCCTTCGGTCACATAGCCGGTCGGGGTATTGGCAGCCTGCCAGTTGGCGGGGTCATTGTTGTCGGCAGCCGGATTGCACAGCACGATCGAGGGGCCGTTGCCGTCGGCTGTCAGGGGCCAACCGTTGCTGTCGTCAAATTCGACGCTGTCGACCACTACGCCCGAAGGATTGAGCACCGCGATGAGCTCTCCGCCGTTGTTCAACCCGCCGGAAACCCACTGGAAGGCCGTTACCCCGAATGCGGA
This sequence comes from uncultured Lewinella sp., assembly GCA_937873655.1. Lineage (GTDB taxonomy): Bacteria > Bacteroidota > Bacteroidia > Chitinophagales > Saprospiraceae > JACJYC01. The sequence goes on from CALMYQ010000101.1 coordinate 277,533, forward strand.
CAACATGGCGACCGAGTCTTTGGCAACCAGAACGTATTCCTGGCTTTCGAGGTTGAAGGAGGGGAAGGTGAATTCTACCCCATCGAGGGTGTATCCCATGAGGTTGACCACGTCTTGTCCATTGTTATAAATTTCAATGAACTCAAGGGTGTCGGGGCCGTCAGGCGGGTTATACAGGATTTCGGTGATGACCAGCGGCTGGCTCCAAAGAGCGCTTGCGGCCGCCAAAAGGAGAGAGAGTAAAAAAGATTGTTTCATAATAGGCGATATTTGATGATGGTAGGCAAAGTTAACAATTGTAAATTTCATTTTTGGAGGCCTGACAGCAGCCCAAACCGGCAAATAAAATGTTTGTAGGGAAAACATGGATAAATCTGCGTTTTATTTTCCCAATAAAGCCTTGATCAGAAAGTAATAAGGATAAAAAGATTGCCGGTCCAAAGAAAATTAATTATCAAGGTTTTATGAAATAAATCTTCACACGAAAACACCATAAATTAACAAAATCTTAACTTTAGGTCCGTATTTTTGCCCCATCAATTTTTAACCAAAACTGCACTGGTTTATGAAATTTTCCAGAATCACACAATTGCTTTCGGTTCTTGGCATGATTCTGTTCATGCATGCGACCGTATCCGGCCAGGGGGTAACAACTTCCTCCATCAACGGCCAGATTACAGACAAAGCTACGGGTGAAGCGCTAATCGGCGCCAACTTGCTCGCCGTCCATACGCCATCAGGGACGACGTACGGAACTGCCACCGACCTGGACGGCAATTTCCGTATCCCGGGTATGCGTGTCGGCGGTCCTTACAAGATTACGGTATCCTACACCGGATATGCCGATCAGACTTATGAGAATGTTTTTCTTCGCCTGGGTGAAGCGTTGATCATCAACTGCCCGCTGGAAGAATCTTCGGTGACGCTTGACGCCATTGTCGTCAGCGCATCCGCCGGGGTTACCGGCCAGAATGTCGGCGCCAGTACCCAGATCACCTCGGCCGACATTGACGTCATGCCGACCCTCAACCGGGATGTCAACGACTTCCTCCGACTGACCCCGCAAGCCAGCGCATACGGCGGCGGCAGCTCTTTCGCAGGGGTCAACAACCGCTACAATGCCATCTATATCGACGGCGCCGTTAACAACGACGTATTCGGTCTGGCTTCTTCGGGCACCAACGGCGGTCAAACCGGCATCTCTCCTTTCAGCATCGACGTTATCGACCAGTTCCAGGTCGTGCTTTCGCCTTATGACGTTACGCTGGGCGGTTTTGCCGGCGGCGGCGTCAACGCGGTTACCAAATCCGGTACCAACACCTTCAAAGGCACTGCTTATTACTTCATGCAGAACGAAGGCCTGGCCGGTAAAACCAACAAAACCCAGGCGGACCAGTTCGGTCTCGAACGCACCAAACTGGCGGACTTCAGCCAGAAACTGTACGGCGCTTCTTTGGGCGGCCCGATCGTCAAAGACAAGGTTTTCTTCTTTGCCAACGCAGAAATCCAGAAAGACGAGACGCCGATCCCCTTTGAATTTGCCCAGTACGGCGGCGATGTGACCACCGCTCAGCTGGACAACCTCCGCTCCTTCCTGATCAATACCTACGGTTATGATCCGGGCGGGTACCTGTCCACCGCCGATGAGCTGAAAGGCCTCAAATTGTTCGGCAAACTGGACTTCAACCTGAACCAGAACCACAAACTGACGATCCGCCACCAGTACACCAAAGCGGAACAGTACGACCGGACCAGCAGCAGCTCTTCCACGATCAACTTCTCCAACGACGGCATCTTCTTCCCGAGCATCACCAATTCCTCGGCGATTGAATTGAACTCCCGTTTCGGCGACAAGATCTCCAACAACCTTATCCTGGGTTATACCAGCGTAAACGACGACCGTGACCCGCTCGCCAGCGACTTCCCGTGGGTCATCATCAACGACGGTACCTCCAGGACCATCCAGTTGGGTTCCGAACAATTCTCGACCGCCAACCAGCTGCTGCAGAAGATCTTCACGATCACGGATAATTTGAAGCTGTACAACGGCGCCCACACCTTCACGATCGGTACGCACAACGAATTCTACGACATTTACAATATCTTCATCGGACAGAACTACGGTACCTATCGTTTCAACAGCCTGGATGACTTCCTTACCGGCCAGCCGGCTTACGAATACGACCGCGCTTACTCCCTGGTGGACGACAAGACCGGTGACGGTTCCGCCGCTGCAGCCGACTTCAACGCCGTCCAGTTCGGCCTTTATGCTCAGGACGAATGGGAGATCAGCAAGAAGTTCAACCTGACGTTCGGCCTCCGCGTGGATTTGCCGGTCATTACCTCCGATCCGACCGAAGATACCTACTTCAACCAGACGGCCCTGCCCAAAATGCAGGCTAAATACGATATCGCCAAGGACGTTCAGGCCGGCCACGCTCCGGACGGACAGCTTATGTTCTCCCCGCGCGCAGGTTTCACCTATGACTTCAACGGCGACCGCAAAACGGTTCTCCGCGGCGGTCTGGGCATCTTCACCAGCCGCATTCCGTTCGTATGGCCGGGCGCCATGTTCAACAACAACGGTCTGACGCAAGGCCGCGTGGATGAGACCAACCTGGGCGGCTCCGCCAATTTCATCGCCGATGTGACCAAGCAACCGACCAACCCGAATTTTGCTGTTCCTTCCGGTCAGATTGACATTTTCGTGAAGGACTTCAAGTACCCGCAGGTATTCCGGACCAACCTCGCGATCGATCACACGCTGCCCAACGGCATCCGCGCTTCGCTGGAAGGTACCTATACCAAAACGCTGAACAATGTACTGTATACGCAGGTCAACTCCGATCCTTCGGTTTCTTTCAACTGGACCGGCTCCGGTGATGATCGTCCGGTTTATGTCAACAAGAACATTGACAATACTTACAGCGCGGTTTATGTAGGTTCCAATACCAATGAGGGATATACCTACACGATCACGGCTACGTTGGCCAAGGATTTTGCCAACGGTTTCAACACCTACCTGGCATATACCTACGGCGACGCCTATGCAGTGAACGAAGGTACCTCTTCACAAAACTCTTCCCAATGGCGTGGCCAGATCAATACCGACGGTCGGAACTTCCCCTTGCTGGGTCGTTCGGACTTCGCCATGGGCCATCGCGTGCTTGCATCCCTCAACTACAAGCTGAAGTGGAATGCCGATGAAAATGCGGCTACGACCTTCTCGCTGTTCTACAACGGCCAATCGGGAACCGCTATGTCCTACATCATCGGCGGCTCATCCGGCCGGAATATCAACCTGGAAAGGGGTTCTACCAGCGCCAACCGCAGCCTTGTTTATGTCCCTGCCAGCCAGTCCGATATCAACCTGGTTGACTATACCAGCGGCGGCAACACGGTTACGGCAGCTCAGCAATGGCAAAACCTGAACGCATTCATCGAATCCGTTCCGAGCCTGAAAGACCACCGCGGCGAGTATGTTGACAAAAACAGCACTTTTGCTCCGTTCAGCAGCATTCTCGATTTCGCCATCCGTCAGGACGTCGGCATCAAGACCGGCAACACGACGCAGAAACTGCAGTTCTCGCTGGATATCTTCAATGTCGGCAACCTGATCAACCCGAGCTGGGGTACGGTCTATATCGTTCCGGGCAGCAACTTCAACAACTACGAATTGCTGAACTTTGAAGGATATTCGCCAGACGCCAGCGGCAACAACACGGTACCGAAGTATACCTATCGCGGCGGAACCAACACCGGCAAGGATGCATTCAACATCGCCGGTACAACCTCCCGCTGGCGGATGCGTTTCGGCGTACGGTATATTTTTAATTAAGTCATAAGTAGCGGCGCATCATCATGCGCCGATCAGTCGTAAGTGGTAAGTCGTAAGTGGTAAGTCGTAAGTGGTAAGTCGTAAGTGGTAAGTCGTAAGTTATAAGTCGTAAGTTATAAGTCGTACGGCTTGCCGCTGAATTTATCCGGGGTTTTCCCGCCATAAAAACGGCATTTCCCGCAGGTATTGCATCCTGGCATCGATCAAGGTTGCCGGGTTGCAAAATCTGCGGGATTTTTTTTGGAACTTTCAGCGGGGATCACTGCGTCAGCGGGATCGGCGACATAGCATTCCTCACCGTCAGGGGGAGATCTTCCCAGACCTGCCGGAACGGCGGATAAGCTTTTATCAAATCCGGGGCGTAGGTATGCACGCGGGCGCCGGACGCCATCGCGTAGAGGGCCACGCTGCTCGTGGCCAGATACATGTCAGGCTGGGCGCTGACGGCTATTTCTTCCAGAGAAACCGGCGGCGGGATCTCTTCCCAGGAAAAGGCGCCCTGGAATTCGTTCAATAAGGACCGGATGACCGGCGAGGAAAGATCCTGCGCGAGTTGGGCCGGATGGAATTTCACGTATAGCCGGCCGGGACTTTCAGCGGCAAACCAGGCAAAAAATGCCTTCAGAATACGGGTTTCAACCTCTTGCGGCAGTTCTCCGAATTCGACATACGGACCCAGCACCAGCACCTGTTTGAAATGGGCCAATTCCGGCCTTCTGCGGAAAGGCAAGGGCAATTCAATCCGGTTTTTAAACCCATTGAAGGCAAACGGGCTGAAGGCGAAAACGCCTTTGTATTTCGGGTGGCCGGTTGAAAAAGGCGGCGGGAAAGCGGGGATTCTCCCTTTCAGGAAAAACAGATGACCCAGGCCCACCAGCGGCCTTTTCCAGTTCCTGCGGCCCCCGGGATTGCCCGCGCAACTCAACTTGCCCTCTTCCAGATAATAGAACCCTTCGCAGGCGGGATGGGTGATCAGGGCGTGATACCGCAGGTCGTAGCTGTGGGGCGCGATCAATTGGAATCCTTCGGGTGCAAAGTCGCTCAAACGCCGGTCGATGCGGGACAGACTCCGGTAATTCACCCGGATTTGTTTACCCCATTTCAAAGCGTCCGCTATCCTGAATTCGAATAAAGGCGCTTGATCCAAATCAAAAGTGTGGATAAACTCCGCCGGTACTGCCGCCCTTCGGTCGCGGATCCAGAGGCAGTTTTCAGGGTTAAGCTGAAAGTATTCCACTGCCTTGCGGGCAAATTGCAGTGTGAGGTTATTATGTACCAGCAGAACCAGTTTCATGGCTGCTATGCCAGGTAGGTTTCATAGAATTCGCGGACGGCGCCCTCCCCTCCCCTCGTGTCCAGGCGGATGATGCCCGGGATATTCTTGATGACCGGCAGGGCGTTAGCCGGGCAGGCGGCCACGCCGACCCGGGTCAGCACTTCCCGGCAATTGATATCGTCGCCGATATAGGCTACTTCAGACAGGTCGATTCCTTCTTTATTGCAAATATCCAGGACGGCGTCCAGTTTATCGCCGTGCCACTTACCTTGATACAGGTAATCCACTTTGAGCTTCCTAGCCCTGCGCTCCACCATTTTGGTATTCTCACTTGTGACCATTGCCGTTTTGATCCCGGCTTTTTGCATCAGATTGAAGGCCATTCCGTCGTGGGTGTTGAATTTTTTGAGTTCATCCCCGTTTTCGGAATAATACATGCCCGCATCCGTCATAACCCCGTCCACATCAGATACAAAAAGACGGACCTTAAGCCTGGGGCGATCGCTCATGCGGTGTTTGCGGATCAGTTCCTCCATAACGACCCAATCGTGGGGTTCGTCCAGCTCGGTGGCCATGAAATCCGGCAATTCGCAGATGGCGATCTGGCCGCTCAGCCGGTTACCGGACTGTCGGACGGCCCCGACCTTGCTGATATAGAAGGCGCCGTTTTCCATCAGCTGGCCGTCAAAATCCTGGCGCCTGGGCCGGCTGCGGTAATCATAATTCAGGCTCTCCCCTGCGGGCGACCAGAAAAACCGCTTGATCCGGACGCAGGTCAGCAGGGAGTCGGCGCCGGATGACCTGAATTGTTCCAATCCCGCAGTGAAGTCCGCGGTCCTGGTGAGCGGCGACGTGGCCTGAACCAACAAGAACAAGGCGTCCTCCGGTTGCGGATGGGCATCCAGGAATTCCAGCATAACGGATTCTGTGGAGGAATGGTCGGCAGCATTGGCCGGCGACCTTCTGTAGATCCGCAATTTTGAAAAGCCGAATTCACGGGCGGTCTGTTCGATCTGATCGCAATCTGTTGCCAGGCATATCTCGTCCACCTGTTCGCATTGCTGGAGGGCATCCAGGTTCCACCAGATCAGGGGGCGGCCGCAGATCGGCCGGATGTTCTTGAATTCGATGGACTTACTTCCGCAGCGAGCCGGAACAAAGGCGATCACTTTGCTCATTGGGTGCGGTATTTGAGTTTATCGCGCTGTACCGATTCAATGCCCAGGATCTCGTCCGGTTTGTATTGCAGGGCCTTGTAGGTTGCATTCAGGTCGCGGATCATCTTGCCCAGTCCCGGCGGTTCAAGGGAGGCCGCGTGGTCGGTCCCTTTCCAGGTCCGGTCTTTGGTGAAGTGCCTTTCGATCCAGGTGGCGCCCAGGGTGAAGGCGGCAATATCGATGGCGATACCCAGGTGGTGACCGGAAAAGCCGATGTCTTTCACCCGGTCGCCGAACCTTTCGCGCAGGCGGTTGATCTCCAGCAGGCAGACATCCTCAAAGGGTACGGGATAACCCGACGTGCAGGCGTACAGCACCAGGCGGTCTTTGGCCTGTCCGGTTTCTTCAAAGAAGGCTACGAGTGCGTCTTCTTCTTCCCGGGTTGTCATGCCGGTAGAGGCGTGGACTTCACCCTTGAATTCATCGCGCAATACGCGCAGCATCTCAAAGTGGTTGTTGCAGGCGGAGGGCACTTTCAGGAAATCGGGGTTGAGGGCCGCAATTTCACGGGCGGAAGTGACATCCCAAACGGAGGTGGAATAGCCGATGCCCTGTTCATCGCAATAGGCTTTGAGCTCAGCGTGTTGTACGGCGCTGAGTTCGAGGAATTCGCGGTGTTCGCCGTAGGTGGCGCCATAGGAATTGTAGGGTACCGGATGAGGGGCGTTGTACTGCTCGGGCGTGAGCAATTCCTTCGGCGTCCGTTTCTGAAATTTGGCGACGGAAGCGCCGCATTCCCTGGCCAGCCGGATCAATTCCTTGGCGATGTCCATCTGGCCCATATGGTTGCAGCCGATCTCGGCAATGACTTTTGCTGGTTGATATTGGTTAAGCGCCATAAGATTTTTTGATTTCTTCGAGATTTTGGGCGGTTATTTGCCATAACCGCGCTTGTTTTTCAATAACGGCCTGTTCATAGGCATCCAGGTTTCGGATCATTTCCTCCACCTTATGAAACAACATATCCGGCAAATTAGGTTGATTGATGTCGATACCCCAATCCGGCGCCTGGATATCGTCCAGGAAATACTGGAGTTTATTGTGGGAAACCACGGACAGGATTGGTCTTTCGCAACCGAAAGGGATCAATTGGGCGTGGCCGCGCATACCCAGGACGAGGAGCGGTTTGCGGTAGGCTTCCAGCACAATGGCGGGCGGGCGTTTGTAGAGCCTTTCCAGGCGAAAATCCACTTCCAGGGCCTCCAGATAGGGCAGGAAATGCTCATCGTCCGGATGATGGGCATAATAATGGATCGGCGCCAGGCGGGAAACCGCCTTGATGCCGCGTGCGAGTTCGGTCAGCATTTCCCCCATTTTTTCGCCGTACCGGAATTGGGGCCGGTCGAAGGCGCAGTTGAGGGCAATAAAGGGCGGAACCTCGGGCGACCGGCGGGCCTGATCGCCGTACAGGGAAGCCGCCAGGGTGGTCATGCAGGGCTGGAAGCGGAGTTTGTGGTGCAGTTCAGGCGGCAGGTAGGCTTTGACCTGTTCGATGCTGCCGTAGTTGCGCAGGCCGATAAACACCGATTTTTCGGCCAGCAGGCGCAGGTGATCCTGGAAAACGGGCGCAAAATCGGGTTGTCCGCGGAACCGGTTGTACCCTACGGCAAAAACGCTGATGGGCACTTTGATCTTATCGAGGGTATCGAGGCTGCAGGACCATTGCCAGCCGCTGAGTTGGTTGGGGTTGGTATCCCGCAGGAAGAGGCCTCCGCCGCCGATGACCAGGCCGTCGCTGCTGTTGATGCGGGCCAGCGCCCGGCGGTCCACCACCTTATGAACGTGTTGCTTGTTCCAGGTGGAGCGCCCCAGTTGCCGGTCGTACAGATCGCGCAAAACCACGGGGAGCAAGGTATCGCCGGCATTGTAATGGCCAAAAAAGGCGACATGGGTGAGGTGGAGGCCGCTTTTTTGGGGGCCCGATTTGAGGAGGCGATATTTCTTTCGGGTTGTCAACCAATTATAGGCGGCGTCAGCTGCAGGATAAACAAGTTCCTCAAGCCCGTATTTTAATCGGTTTCGTACCCTTCTAATTCGTTTGAACATATTTTAAACAGAAGCAACTAATATTCCAAATGAGAAACAAGTTGGAAAGGCGCAAAGATAACAGAAAAAACCGTTTATCTTGGAGGCCCAATTTGCAAAGGTATGGGGGTTATAGCCAGGCAAAGTTTCAAGGATAGTCTCGTAAGATATGCTGGTGTAGGGATTGGCGCAATCAGTACTTTATTTATTTTTCCGCTTGCACTGAGGGAGATCGGGTTGATCAGATTCTTGATTTCCACCGCCTTGCTATTCATGCCCTTTGCAAGCTTCAGCTCCACCAATCTCGGCATCCGTTTCTTCCCTTCTTTCAGAGATAAGGAGCGGAATAACAATGGCTTTCTCGGTTTGCTCATCGTATTCAGCACCTTGTCATTTTTGCTTTTCACCCTGGTGGTATTTCTTTTCAAGGGCGCAATTTTAAAAGTTTACAGCGGTAAAGAAGATTTGTTTTTAAACCATCTCTTCTACTTTCTGCCGATCTGTTTTTTGCTGATTCAAATAAACGTACTGACGAGTTACACCTCAAATTTTCAGCGAATTGTCGTCCCCACCATAGCAAATGATTTTCTCCATAAAATCACACTTCCCATTTTAATACTTCTGTTCTATTTTCAACACTTATCCATAATTGAACTGATCTGGGGTGTGATCCTTACCCATGTCGCTAACCTGTTGGTCCTGGTTGCGTATTTGGCTTATCTTGGAGAGTTTTCATTGAAGCTGGATTTTAAATATCTGAACCGGCAGCTCATATCGCAAATGTCCAACTACGGGTTCTTCAGCCTCTTAGGCAGTCTCGGCGGGATTTTTGCCACACAAATCGATGTCTTCATGGTAGGAAGTTTACTGGATACGGAACTGACAGGTACCTTTAGCATTCTGCTGTTTGTAGCCAGTACGATATCCGTTCCAAAGAGGGCAATGGATGGTGTTACCTCACCGCTTGTTGCCCAAGCCTGGAAGTCCAACGACCTGAACAAGATTGATGACCTGTATAAAAAAACTTCCACCAACCTTTTCCTGGTCGGGAGTTTTCTGCTTGCCTTAATATGGCTCAATTTTCCGGACCTTACTCACATAACACCCAACGGAGAAAAGCTTTTGGCAGGGAAATATGTCATTTTGCTGATAGGCGGGGGATTGATAGTTGATATGATCACCAGCATCAATGGGTTTATTATCAATTTCTCACCTTTTTATAAATTTGGTTTTTACTCCATCATTATCCTCGGGATTCTCAACATTGTTTTGAATTTTCTTTTGATCCCGGTTCTTGGAATAAACGGCGCTGCCCTCGCGACCTTTCTATCGCTGATCATTTACAACGCATTCAAGGTTGGGTACGTAAAAATCAAGTTTGGGTTATCTCCATTCACCAGCAAAATTCCTGTAATCATAATGGGTGTGGCAATCATGAGCCTGATCGGAATGATCTCTCCGGTTCTCAATAATCCTTTCCTTGGTATTGGGCTTCGGTCTACTCTAATGGTTTTGTTTTTTGGAATCTATACGTTGAGCCTCGCCATTTCACCGGATTTGAACGATTTTGTCATAAACAAGCTTCCGAAAGGGTGGATCAAGAAAAAATAGCGCTATGGTTTGATGAAATCCAACAAGGTCACGTCGCCCTTCTCCTGATATATTTTCCCTCCTTCTTCAAAGGAAAACGAAACATAATACACATAGACCCCTGATATCCCTGGGGCGCCAGGTTTAAAAGTTCCATCCCATGGATTATCAGCAACGTCCGTTTCAAAAACGAGCGCACCCCAACGGTTGAAAACCTTCATGTGATATGACTGAAAAGTACAATCAGCATATACCTTAAACTCGTCATTTATACCATCTCCGTTAGGTGTAAACACATTGGGAATCATAAATTTACAATCCAGTTCATCCGGGGGATCAACAGGTGTGCAATCTTTATTTTCCAGAACGGTTTCTTCTTCCCAAAGGCAATCAATGTCAGAAAGATGAACAGTGTAGATCCCTGGGAATTCCAATATTCTTTCCGCAGATGTACTTCCATCGCTCCATAAAATCGATTGTCCAGGCAGAATTGGCGTACTAATGGCAATCATCGAATCCTGACAAATGAGGGTGTCTGAAGGCAAATTCCAACTCGGTGCCCGGCCTCCCAGCAGCAATATTTCAGCGGGAGTCAGATCACGGTCATAAAATCTCATTTCATCCAAGTCGCCACTGAAAAAATTATGCAGTATTGGAACGGTCCCATCCGGAAAAATGTGTTGTACCCCTATGAGCATATCCTTATCTGTATCCGTATTTCTAAACACATTATCACTGCCTGAATAAAGTTTGCAATCGACCCAGATCTCCAATCTTTCCAAAGTCCTTTTGACAACTACATGGTGCCACTTGCTGTCAAACAGGACCGGATCAACAATTGTGGCTGTAGAGGCGGGGGGCATTCCTTCTGTTACGGCAAATCTGAAATGAGGGGAGTTTTCATAATCCCTGATACGGAGCCAGTATTGTGGATTTTCGCCGCCGGAGTCTCCTTTCTGGAAAACCATTTGAATATTTGGGTTGGTCCCATCGGCAAGGATCCAGAAAGACACGGAGAACGGTTGGTCACCAAAGTTCAGGACTCCTTGGTCATCAATGCGCAAATAATCATCCAGGCCGTCAAACCGGATTGCCTTTCCGTTTTCTCCAAAGCGATTCGGTGAGAATGCTGTGCCGTTCGGGACCGCCGTTAAGGTACCTGAAACAGCATCAGTTAAAGTGCCGTCGAATGGAAAATATGCTACCAGGCCGTTATTCAGATCCTGGGCTGTGATTCGGGTAGCAAATAGCACACAAAGGGTTAGTAATACGTAAGGGCGCATTTTACCTGTTTTTATGCAAAAATAGGATTTTTTTCAATTTCCTTTTTATGATGGATGGAAGGCTGTTTTCCGCTGAAAGTATATCCAAATAAACATTCAACTGGGTGTCAACCTGATTTTGACTGATATTAATGGCGGCCGGTTCCGAATCATTTTTCACAACAAAACACACCAGCTCATGTTTCTGAAAATGGTCGCCTTCCAAAATCACAGAAGTTTCCAATCCAGCCAATCGCAAGGCGTTTGAAATGGTCCATTTATTGAAATAAAAAGTGTGTACATTCCTGAAATGATTACTTAGCGGGGCTGATGGATTTAAGGCGTTGGGAACGGCAATATAAAGGAGGCCGTTGTGTTTCAACACCGATTTAACTTTTTTCAATACCAGGATTGGATCCATAAAATGCTCAAGAACATGCCGCATAATTACAAAATCAAATTCCTCCTGGTACCCATCCTCCCAATTCTTTTCAATCTGATCCGCTACAAGCTCAATGCCATTTTGCTTCAAAACTTCCTGGCAAATGACAGACGGTTCAATGGCAAAATATTGGGCTTCCGGATAATGATGATTTTTTAAATAGGTTAATGAAGCGCCCTTCCCACTCCCAATGTCCAATATTTTACCGGGATTGACCGGCAAAAAATTACCAGCTTTCAATCTTTCTACAATTTGGAAAACGGTCTCTTCTCCACCTGATTCTCCACGATAAAATTGATCATATTCGGTTTCATAGAATTTCCTATACCTTTCAGCACTCCATCTGGGATTCAGGAAAACCAGTCCGCATTTTCTACAAATAACGACATGTACCGGGAACCCGTGGGCTCCCTTGTCTGATATCCTTTGGTGATCTTCACCACCGCAAATCAAGCAGTTAACTGATTCAAATTCTGTTTGCATCGGTCCGAATTAAGCGCCAAAATTAAACCAATTGATCAAAGTGTCATGGCTGGAACAGTTGTGAAATATCCCTCACACAACAAAACAGCGAATAATCTGGTTAAATCGAAAACTACTTCTAACTGATGAATAGCGTAAATTCCCTGCTTTTACTCGCTTTTTTAGCACTCCTTTCATGCAGGAATGTTACAGAAGACAAAGTACAATCCGGATCGACCGATGTAACTTTTTCCGGGCATTCAACCCCTGATTCCGGTTCCTCAGAACCCATTTTGAAACCACAGGATTCAGATTCGCAGGCACCTACCCCCGCCCACCCCGAAACCATCCCCGTCAAACTAAAGCCTGAGCCGGCGAAAAAAGGCCGCCTTGCTGCGCCCCAACCGGCAGCAACCACGCCCCAACCCGTTGAAAAACCAGCAGCAGGCTCAGCTCCTGCCGAGGATCCGCCTGCGCGCCCTGCACCGTCTGCCATGCCCGGTCATGAAGCCTGGGACGCCCTCCTGCGGGAATACGTTTCGGATAAGGGCAAGGTCAATTACGCGGGATTCAAACAGGCGCAGGCCAAATTGGAGGGCTACCTCAAGGACCTGGCGGATAATCCGGTCCGCGATAACTGGTCAAAAGCCGGAAAAATGGCCTACTGGATCAACGCCTACAACGCCTTTACCATAAAACTGATCCTGGATCACTATCCCGTCAGCAGCATCACAGACATCGATAAGGGAAACCCCTGGGAGTCCAAATGGATCAACCTGGACGGCCGGACCCTGTCCCTCAATCAGATCGAAAACGAGATCCTCAGGCCAACATTCAAGGACCCCCGCATCCATTTTGCGCTGAACTGCGCGGCCAGATCCTGCCCTCCCCTGCTCAATAAAGCCTGGACCGCCGACAACCTCAATGTCCAGCTGGACAGCCGGGCCCGGATGTTCATCAACAACCCGGACTACAACCAGCTCTCGGGCAATCCGGTCTACGTGTCCAAAATCTTCGACTGGTACGCCGCCGATTTCGGCAACCTGGTTGATTTTCTCAATCAGTACGCCGCCCAATCCGTGCCGGCGGATGCCAGGATAGAGTACCGGGAATACGATTGGGCGCTCAACAACAAATAGCCCCTACCCTGCCCCATTCGCTTACAGGCGCTATATTTGCAGCCAAAAAGCCGCCATGACCTTACCGACAGCGTTCATTGCTCAAATGCGGGAATTGCTGGGACCAGACCTCCCGGCCTTCCTGGAAGCCCTGTCGCGCCCAGCTCCGGTTAGTGTCCGGCGTAATTTTCAAAAATTAAAAAATTTGCGGGAAAATTCTGAAGGAGTAAAATGGAATAACAACGGAGTATACCTGGATCAACGCCCCGTCTTCACCCTCGACCCGCTGTTCCACGCCGGGGCCTACTACGTGCAGGAGGCCTCCTCCATGCTGATCTCAGCCGCCTTGCGCGGGATCCGGCTGGAAACGGAATCCCCTACCGTGCTCGACCTGTGCGCTGCACCGGGCGGCAAAAGCACCTTGCTGGCCTCCGAGTTGCCCGAGGGCCGATTCCTGGTCTGCAACGAAGTGATCGGCAGCCGGTACCAGGTATTGAATTACAACCTCGTCAAATGGGGGCAGGCCGGGGTGCACGCCAGTCAGGCCGACAGCCGGCATTTTGCGCCGCTGGCCGGCTTTTTTGACCTGGTGCTGGCCGATGCGCCCTGCTCGGGTGAGGGCTTGTTCCGCAAGGATCCGAGGGCCATAGCCGAATGGTCGCCGGCGCATACGGACTTCTGCGCCGGCCGGCAGCGCCGCATTTTAGGCGAGGCTGCCCAATTGGTCAGGCCGGGTGGCTTTCTCCTGTACAGCACCTGCACCTACAACACGAAAGAAAATCAGGAAAATGCCCGATGGACGGCCGAAAACCTGGATATGGATTTCATTCCCCTGGAAATTCCACCGGATTGGGGCGTGATACAGACCGAATGGGGCGCCCAGTGTTTTCCGCACCGGGTGCGGGGGGAAGGTTTTTTTCTGGCTTGTTTTCAAAAAAAAGTCGGGAAGGCATTGCAGGACCCTGCGAAAGGCTGGAAAAACTGGCTTCCCGTTCCAAAAGCAGTACAATCCGCACTCAATGAATGGATCGAACCCGATAGCAGCATGGTTTACTTTCAATCCGGCCAGGGTGAGATCAGGATCATCAGGGAGAGCGAACTGGCAAAGGCCCAATTGCTGGACAACAAACTCCGGCGTTTTCTACCCGGCCAGGCGGTGGGCATCTTCAAAGGAAAGGACTTCATCCCGGCGCCGGAACTGGCCTTGAATACCGGGATCAACTGGAAATTCCCAAGGGCGTCACTTTCCAGAGAGGAGGCGCTGATCTATCTGAAAAAAGGCGCCCCGCCGGGCAGTTTTCCCCAGGGTTGGTTCGCGGTTGAATACGAGGGTCTTGCACTCGGATGGGCGAAAGGCCTGAACAACCGGGTCAACAATTATTATCCGAAGGAATGGCGCATCATCATGGATATCCCGGAGAATTGAACTCGTTCAATTTCCCAAGGTTTCCATTTGTCAGGCCAACCTGGCCATATCCCTGACGAGGATCTTGCCCCTGTTGAAGTAAATGAGGTCCGACTTGCGAAGTTCGTTTAAAACCAGCGTAACGGTTTGTCGCGAAGTGCACGTGATATTGGCGATATCCTGGTGTGTAAGAGAATGCTTCAGCAGCATTTCATAGCCGATCCTGCGGCCGCGATCGGACACGGATTCCTTGATGAATTCGATGATGCGGGTCCTGGCATCCTTGAAGATGAGGGATTCAAGCTTGCTTTCAGCCCGCAGGAGTCTGGCGCCGAACAGGTTCATGACCTTGGAGGAAAGGTCGAAATTCTGGCGCATGATCTTTTTGAAGTCCTCGACTTTAAGGACAAATACCTGTACTTCCTCTTTGAGCACCTGCGCAAAATCCTGCCGTTCTTCTTCGCCGATCAGGCCCAGTTCGCCAAACATGGCCAGCGGGTGCACCAGCGATTTGATGACTTCCTTGCCGTCGCTGGAGTGGGTTCCGATCTTTACAGAACCTTTGGCCAGAAAATAAACCTGCTCGGAGGGTTCACCCGGAAGGTAAACAAAACTGTACCGCGAAAAGGTAACCGGCTTCATCATTTCAGCCAACCGGAGTTTTTCATCTTCAACCAATGGAGAGAACAGCGGAAATTGATTGATAAAGCCCAATTTTTGATCTGTGTTCATGATCCTTTTTTCAGTAGTGATTAAATTTTTGCAGGATTTTCGAGGCACTATCAATCATAATGACACGAAAAATTCGGTCCTCCCCTATCCGGGGCATTTAATTTTTTGCCTTATTTGAATGAATGGAAATTTTAAGCCGAAAAAACAAACAACACCGAATTATATCCTGTTAATCCGTATCTAATGGGCTATATTTAAAATTATGTTTCAAAATTAATTTAAGGCCCGCAAAAGACCGGCATGCCGTCAGTCAGGCGGCATTGCAGGGATTTTTTTCCGGAATCAGGTAAGTTAATTGACCACCAGCAGGGAGTCCTGGGATTGGCTGAAGCCGGCAAAGTTGCCGTGGCCGTTCAGGATATTGTTGTAAAGAATGACGGGATCGCCGAAGAAGCCGCCGTTGTCGGCGTCCTTGATCCGGGAAAGCGACCGGTAATAGAAGTAATAATCGTCGGAAACGGTGCGCAGGTCGACAAAAAGCTTGCTGATAAGCTGCATTTCGGGGTCGATGTCGGCGGAAAAGCGGAAGGTGTAATTGCCGTTCAGGGGGTCGTCCTCGAGCAGGAGCCCCCCGCTCAGGTGGGCTGTGATATAATTGCTGTTGATGGATTTGCTGAAATATACCGGATAAAGGCGTGAATCCACGATGACGGTATCGCCGTCCAGCTCGATATAATCATTGATTTTCTGGTACAGGATCAGGTGGTAATAGTTCCGCTCATCCGGGTTGTCATGAAAACTGACGCTGACGGTGAAATAATACCTTTCCAGGCTGGATTCCGGCACTTGCTCCATTTCGATCTTGTCGATGCGAAAGGCGGTAAGGTTGATCTTGGGCGGAATGCTGCTTTGGGCTTCCACGGTTTCAAACCCGGGCGCTTCAACGCGGATGGTATAGTCAACCCCCACTTCGGGCCGGCTGGAAACGGTCGTGAAATAAGGGCCTTCCTTGGTATTTTGCGGAATCACCAGTTTAAGTTCTTCAAGGGTGAGGTCGCCTTCCATCAGCCAGACCCGGGCATTCGAAATGTATTCTTCCGGCGAGTTATCGAGTACGGAGCGGCTGCGGGTAACCTGTACCTGGAGTGCCCGGTCATTGGTGAAATTGCTGATCACTACCAACTTGGGTGCGGGATCGGGTTGGTTAAAGTCGAGGTCCTCCTCGCAGGTGGATGCGCTGAGCAACAGGATCAAAAAGCCGGAGATAAGCGGGAACAGCCGATTCATGAAAGCTGATTTGCCAGACAAATATATTGATTTTTTTAATGGTGTAATAAAAACATTTCAGGATTTATGAGATCAGCCACCATTTCAGCAGCCATCCGAGGCTGATTCCCAAATAATTACCGACCGCATACCCCAGCAGTCCCAGGGCGATGCCGTTAAAAACGAGCCGGCGGTTGCCGATCACCGCAGCTACCTGACCGATGAACGCGGGGCCGTAAATGCCGGCCGTTGAAGCGATCAGGCAGGTATCCCGGTCGATGCCGAAAACCCTGCAAAACAGGAAATGGAGGATGATGGTCCCGCCGAGGGCCAGGCATGAAAACAGGATAATCCCTTGTCCGGTCTCGATCAACGCCGCAAAATCGGCCTGCAATCCGAGTGCCACGCAAAATGCCAGCAACAGGAATTCGCCGGTTTCGAAACTTCCGGGTCTGTTCCTTACCGAGGGTACAAAGGAAAGGGTCAGGCCGAGGGTGGTCAGGCATAAAATGATCAGGGCAATGTCCTCCAATTTGCCCGTGAACAGCAAACAAAGTCCGACCGAACCGGCTACGACCAGAACGGCAAGCCCTGCGCTGAACAAAACGTCTCTTGCCCCGAATTTCGGGTTGTCCCCGATTTCAGCCGCTTCGGCAACTCCGGCAACCCGGTAAGCAGGCAGCCATTTCAGGAGCAGCCGCGGCAGGAAGGAGCTCAACAGCACCAGGTATACCCCGCCGCCGAAAATATCCGCTGCATTCACGGCGATCAGCTCATTTTCGGAAGCCCCGAGCGCAATACCGATGGCCTGCATGTTGGGCGTTCCTCCGGTGTACATCCCGGTCAGCATACCCGCCAGCCGCCAGGAGTCGGTTAGGTGGTGCCGGAAAGCCCAGGCCACGAGTGCCGTACTCAATATTCCGGCTGCAGCGCACAATCCGAACGCCAGCAGCGGTTTTCCGGCGCTACGGATTTGTCCCAAAAGATCGGTTGGAAACAACAGCAACGGCAAGGCGAGCAACAAGGAGGCCTGCATAGCCGCGGAAGCGACCTCGGTATTGATGGTCACCCCGGGGAGATTTCCCGCAGCAATGCCTACCGCATAACAAAAAACCACCGGGCTGATCCAATCCGGCAGCCAGCCCTTTTTATGGAGCCACCGCCCCGCTACAGGCCCGAGCGCGATCAACAGTATTTCGAGCAGGACAACAGGTTTCATTCGGGAAATTATTCAATATTTACCGACAGCCCGCCGCTCCAGTCGAGCGACAAACGGCAGTCGGTCACTTGCTGATGCTCCAGCATCCAGGCGGCCAGCGGTGTGACGACGTACCGGTCGATGGCCCGCTGCAGGGGCCTGGCGCCGTACCTTTCGTCAAACCCCGTATTGACCAGCCAATCCACCAAACCGGGAGAAAAGATGAGGGTCAGCCGGCGTTTGGCGATCCCTTCTCTGGCATCCAGCTCCCTCAGCTCCTTGAAAGCGATCCTTTGAATATCCGCTTGCTGCAGCGGGTTGAACAGCACCACCCCATCGATCCGGTTAAAAAACTCGGGCCGGAAAAACCCTTCAATGGCGGACATATAATGCTTTTCCTCCGAAGTCGTTTTGGTGAAGGCGATGGACTGCTGCCTGGAAGCGCCCAGATTCGAGGTCAGGATGATCACCGCATTCCTGAAGTTGGTGATGCGGCCGAAGCCGTCGACCAGATGCCCTTCATCCAATACGGTGAGCAGGGCGTCGAAGATCGCGGGGTGCGCCTTTTCGACTTCATCCAGCAGCAAAACGGCAAAGGGCCTTTCGCGGATCTCCTTTACCAATTGGCCCGGTTCCTTGCCTTCCCCGATCAGCCGGGTTATCATGGCCGGGTGTTGGAATTCGCTCATATCCAGCCGGATCAGCGGAGATTTGTTTTGACCGGCCCCAAAGAAATACTCTGCCAGCACTTTGGCGCTGGCAGTTTTGCCCACGCCTGTGGGGCCCGCAAAGATCAGGGTAGCGATAGGCTTAGCCGGGTTATTGATCCCGGCTTTGAAGACCTTGACGACTTCGCAAAGTTTATCCACCACATCATTCTGTCCGATGATCCGGGTACTGAAGAAGCTGCGGAGGGCCTCGCTGTCGAGCAAGATCTCATCGCGCAGGAACAGTTCCGGCAAACCGGTCTGCTGTATAAAATTCCGGATCACTGCGTTCTTGTCGATCCTGGGCAAGGCTCGGTTCTCGGCTTCATTGAGGCAAAAACCAAAAAACCGGATCGCTTTGCCCGGGAATGCTTCGTAAGGATAATAACGGAGCAGGAGCCGGTGGGCCAGCATGCGGGCATCCGGGGTGATTTGTATTTTGAATTTCTGGGCCGCAAAATCGGCCAGCTTATCCAGGATGGAAAACACCTTGTTTTCGGGCATTTCCGTCAGTCGGATCAATTGGAAATTCTGGACAAAACCGGGCAACAGCCGCCTGATCGTTTCCAATTCTTCCTCGGTGGTTTCGCCGACGATCTGGAGTTTCCCGCCCTGCAGGAAAGGGATCAGGAAAGCCCCTACGCTGTCCTCGGCGCCTTCCCCGCCGGTCTGGATCAGCTGGATGATGTCCATGACCCAAAGTATCCCGTTAGCTGACATGAGTTCCATGATCAGCTTTTCGCAGGTTTCCTGCCATTCGCCGAGGTACCTGGCGCTGGCGGTTATGCGCTGGGACATGATGCGCCAGAAGGTGAAATCAAGTTTTTGCCGGCGGCTGTGCGCACTCAACTTGCGGACGGCGGTTGAAATCAGCGCGCTTTTCCCGACGCCTCTGGGGCCTACGACCAGTACGTTGACCCGATTGTTGATCAGTTTGTCGATGATCTCGGAAATCTCGGTTTCCATTTCCCAGGCCGTATCCGGAATAAAGCCGCTTTTCTTGCCCGAAGCCTTGCTCACCTTCAGGGGGTACTGCTCGGCCAGGTGGGATAGCGTCGGGAAAGAACGTTGGCCCGGGAAATGATTCCAGGCCGGCTCGCGGTCTTTGTTCACCTTCAGGGTGATCTGTTCGAGTTTCGGCTTGGGAAAGGTCAGTTGCCGGTAGATCTCTTCGGGCTCCATCGCATTGGAGAGGGAGGTCAGAAAATGGCTGGCCAGAATATCGAATTGCCGGGCGTCGTAATAGATGAAATGTTTGTTGAACAAGGGAAAAAAACAGGCATAGTGCCCGCGTTCCGTTTCGCCGAAAACAGCGGGAGTCGACAGTTCGACCTGATGGGCAACCGGGAACGCCCCCATTTTGTCGATGTAAGAAGGCTGAATAGCGACGTTGACCATTTTGAGTTTGGGCTCCAGCAGGTCGATATAGGGGTATTCGTTGTGCCGCTTGTAGATGCGTTGCAAATGATTGGAAAGGGAGGTTTTAAGGGCCTTTACATCCTTTTCAACCAGTTCGTACTCCGTACCGACCAGTAATCCCAGAACAAGGCCGGTATCCAGGGTATAAACCAATAAGGGGTAATTGATCTTTTCCATTCGGGTGGAAAGATAATTTTTTTTCGGCGCTCTATTCCACTTCCAGCATTAATCCTTTCAGGTAGGCCCCTTCCGGATGAAAGAGGTTGACCGGGTGGTCGGCGGGTTGGCCGAGTTCCTGCATGACCCTGATCTTGCGCCCTGCTTCGAGCGCAGCCGCTACGATGGTGTGGTTGAACAGGGGCCGGTCGATAACCTGAGAGCAGGAGAACGTCAGCATGATGCCGCCCGGCATGATGCTTTTCAAAGCCAGGGCGTTCAGGCGCTTATACCCCTGGACGGCGCTGTGCCGCTTGGCGATATTTTTGGCAAATGCCGGCGGGTCCACGATCATCAGGTCGTAGCGGTCATTGTTGCTGCCCAGCCAGGGGATCACATCCGCTGTGATCGAACGGTGCCGCCCGGGGTCGAACCCGTTGAGGGCTACGTTCCGGCCGGTCCATTCCATGGCTTTGGCGGATACGTCTACCGAATCCACCGACTTCGCACCGGCGCCCAGCGCGTAAATCGAAAAGCCGCCTGTGTAGCAAAAAGCGTTCAGTACTTTTTTGCCGGCAGCCAGTCCGCCGACCAGTTTCCTGTTTTCCCGTTGATCCAGGAAAAAACCGGTTTTTTGTCCGGCAGCCCAATCGACATGGAAGCGATAGCCGTTTTCAAGTACCTGCGATTGATCCTGGGCGCCCCACAAATAGCCGTTCTGGACGCCCTGGGCGTAAGTCTTGGGCAGGGTTTCCCTGCTTTTGTCGTAGACGGCCGTCAGTGCATCGCCGAAAACCTGTTGCAAGGCCTGCACCAGGGAATCCCGGATGAGGTGCATGCCGATGGAGTGGCATTGAACAACGGCCACACCGGCGTACCAATCGATGATGAGCCCCGGCAAGCCGTCGCCTTCGGCGTGAACAAGCCGGAAGCAGTTTGTTTCATCCGGCCGGGGCAGGCCTATTGCAAGGCGGTAATCGGCGGCGTTCTGAATCCTGCCGGTCCAGAATGACTGATCCGGCCAGACCGGCTCGAAGGTAAAGATGCGTACGCAGATATTGCCGTCCTGATAATGCCCGGTAGCCAGGTGTTGCCCGGATTGGTTGCAAACCGCGACCGTATCCCCATCGGCGGGACTGCCCTCGATGCGGGCAACGGCGCCGGAGAACACCCAAGGGTGGAACCGCATTACGGCTGCTTCTTTTTTCGGCTTCAGGAAAATTTTCTTCATCGGGCAAAAATAAGAAAGCCGGCGGATGATGTTACTCGCCCGCCGGCTTCATTATTAAAAATCCGTAAACGGAAAATCTTAATCCCAGTCGTTGCGACGCCGGAAGTTGTCGCGGTCACGGTTCCGGTCGCGGTTGTAGCCACCGTCGCGGTCGCGGTCACGGTTGAAGCCGCCGCGATCACCGCCGCCGCTGCCGCCGCGGTTGAAACCACCGCCGCCACCGCCGCCGCCGCGGTTAAACCCGCCGCCGCCGCCGCCGCGATTGAAGCCGCCGCCGCCGCTGCGGTTGAAACCACCGCCGCCACCGCCGCCGCCGCGGGATTCGCGCGGTTCAGCTTGTTTAACAATGATGGTGCGGCCATCAAGTTCTGCTTCGTTCAATGCGGCAATAGCTGCTTTTGCCTCATCGTCATTCGGCATTTCAACAAAGGCGAAACCACGGGAACGGCCCGTCTCGTGGTCAGTAATGACCTTAGCGGAATCTACTTCACCGTAGGCTTCAAAAGCCGTGCGCAGATCGTCGCTATCGGTTTCAAAATTCAACTTTGCTACAAAAATGTTCATTACAAAAAATAATTAATAATTAAAAATTAAAAAAGACCAACAAACGCATAAAAATTAAATAGCCAACGAACTAATCTTCCGCTGAACGCATAAGATATCCCTGTTGAATCGATCAGGAAATATCATCGTCCGGATTCGTTCCAACCGGACAGTCCACACTTAAGTTGTAGCTAGTGAAATGGAATACCATACTGAGGAAGGCCCGAATGACTGGCTAAAACTTAACACCCTATTAGCGCAAGCCTGAATGCATCCCGCCTTGAACGAGCGGGTTTTCATACAGCAAATGAAAAGGTACTTTTACTTTCACCGTACAAAGATAATCCATTTTTGAATACGAAACGCGGAGGCTCTCCACTTTTTAACGCGACGCCTCCATTTTTTAACATCCCCGCCTAATTTTCAGCTTTTTACAGGTCATTTTGTACCTTACCCGCTAAAAATCCGATTGCATGAAGAACATCTATCTACCATTAGTGATTGGCGTATCGCTATGCCTTCCCGCAGCGATTTTCTCCCAGGAAAAAAACCTGGATTACAATAAATTCCGGCAGCTGTATATGGAGTTGCCGACGCCCAATTCCTACCGGACCGCATCCGGCGCACCAGGGCATGAATACTACCAGCAACGCGCCGACTATGTCATGGACATCGAGCTGGATGACGACAACCAGATCGTCCGCGGCACTGAAACCGTGACCTATTTCAACCAATCGCCCGACCCCCTGAACTATATCTGGCTCCAGCTGGATCAGAATATGCGCTCGAAAGAATCGGATACATACAAGATCCAGACCAACGACCTTGAGGGCCGGGTCGGCTTCAACCAGATCATGCGGATGCACAACCATTTTGACGGCGGATTCAACATCGAAACGGTCAAGGACGCTGCAGGCAAAGAGCTGACCCACGTCATCAACAAGACCATGATGCGCATCAACCTGCCGCAACCGCTGGCGCCCGGCGCCAAGTTCGTATTCAACGTAAAATGGTGGTACAAGATCAATAACCGCCTCAAGGACGGCGGCCGCTCCGGTTATGAGTACTTTGAAGACGAGGACAACTACCTGTATACCATCGCCCAGTTTTACCCCCGCATGGCCGTTTATAACGAGGTGGAAGGCTGGCAGCACAAGCAGTTCCTCGGCGCCGGCGAATTTACCCTGACCTTCGGTAATTTCGATGTTCGCATCACCGTGCCGGCCGACCATGTCGTCGGCGCAACCGGCGAGCTCCAGAATGCCAGGACGGTACTGACCGATGCCCAGCGCAAGCGCATGGAAGAGGCGCGCATGAATACCAAAGATCCCGTATTCATCGTCACGGAAGCCGAAGCCAGGGATACGGAAGCCAAGCGCTCGAAAGAAAAGAAAACCTGGGTCTACAAGGCGGAAAACGTTCGCGATTTTGCCTTTGCCACCTCCCGGAAATTCATCTGGGACGCGATGGCCGTCAAGTTCGGCGACCGGACCGTGATGGCCATGTCCCTGTACCCCAAAGAAGGCAATCCGCTTTGGGAAAAATACAGCACGCGCGTCGTGGCCCACACGCTGAAAACCTACTCCAAATATACCTTCGATTATCCCTATCCGCTGGCTTACAGCATCCATACCGACCGGATCGGCATGGAATACCCCATGATCTGCTTCAACGGCGGGCGGCCGGAAGCCGACGGCACCTATTCGGAGCGGACAAAGTTCGGCATGATCGGCGTCATCGTCCACGAAGTAGGGCACAACTTCTTCCCGATGATCGTCAATTCCGACGAACGGCAATGGACCTGGATGGATGAAGGCCTCAACAGTTTCCTGGAATACATCACCGAACAGGAATGGGACGCCGATTTCCCGACCAGCGGCGGGCAACCGGTCAAAATCGTGGATTATATGAAGCTCGACAAGAGCCGGCAAAATCCCATCATGACCAACTCGGAGTCGGTGATCAGCCTGGGGCCCAATGCCTATACCAAACCGGCAACCGGGTTGTATATCCTCCGGGAAACCATCATGGGCCGCGAGCTCTTCGATATGGCCTTCAAGGAATACGCCCAGCGGTGGAAGTTCAAACATCCGACGCCGGCCGATTTCTTCCGCACCATGGAAGACGCTTCGGCCGTCGACCTGGATTGGTTCTGGCGCGGCTGGTTCTTCTCCACCGACAACGTGGATATCGCCATGGATAAAGTGGAATGGTTCAAGGCGAATACCCAGAACCCCGAAGTGGAAAACGCCATTACGCGCGCCAACCAGGACCAGGCCCCTAAATACGTCGGCGACCAGCGCAACGAAACCATGCAGACCGTGGTCAAGCGCGATCCGAATATGCGGGATTTTTACGATACCTACGATCCGCTGGAGGTGACCGTACTGGACAAAAAGGAGTACGAAAGGTATATTTCCAGCCTGACCCCGGAAGAAAAAGCCATACTGGACGCCGACTACAATTACTATTCGATCCACTTTAAAAATGTGGGCGGCATGGTCATGCCCCTGATCCTGCAATTCAAATTCACGGACGGCACCTTTGAGGACGTCCGGATCCCTGCTGAGATCTGGCGCCGCAATAACGACGAGATCAACAAGGTATTTTTCTTTGAAAAGGAAGTGGAAGAGATCGTTCTGGACCCGTACCTGGAAACTGCGGATACCGACCGCGGGAACAATTACTGGCCGCCGCACCGCGAGCCAACCAGGTTTGAACTGTTCAAAGGGGGCGGCAGAGGGGGCTTCGGCGGCGGCAATCGCGAAAACCCGATGCAGCAGTCCAGGAAACTGGAGAAGATGAAAGAGAACGGGAATTCCGGCGGTTAATTTTCCGGTTAAACCTTGCGCTATTCTGGATTTTCGTTTCAACACCCCTGCATGTTGAGCCAACTTACTCTATTACGATAACCTTATTTCAATTGTTGAATGATGAAAAGCAAGAGAGCTAACAAAAATCGCCTTTCAAAACAGGGCCTGTTGTTCAGGGTCATGTTGATGGGGGTATTTGCCTTGTTAAATTTTCCGAACCTGGAGGCCAATACCTTTTACGCGGGACCAGGCCTCCCGCCCAGGGTAATCAAGGGGGTGGTCACAGACAATGCGAATGAACCGCTGATCGGGGCGAACGTATTGGTCAAAGGAACCGCGAAGGGAACTGTTACGGATGCGGACGGGGCCTTCAGCCTGGAAATTGACGATTCGGATGAAATCCTGGTGATTTCCTATACGGGTTATGAGACCACAGAAATTCCGATAGGCAGTCAGTCTGCCTTTACCATCGTCATGAGTGAAAACTCTGCCATTCTCGGAGAAGTTGTGGTCATCGGCTACGGCGTTCAAAGAAAAGCGGATGTCACGGGCGCTACGGTGAATGTCAGCGCCGAAGAGCTGGCCTCCCGCCCGGTAAGGAATGTGGTTGAAGCGATGCAGGGCAAAGCGGCCGGCGTAGATATTTCATCAAACGAACGGCCGGGAACCGTTGGGAACATTACCATTCGCGGTGTCCGCTCCCTTACGGCGTCCAATTCTCCGCTGTATGTAGTGGACGGTATTCCGTTGGTCACCGGCGTGGTCAGCGCATCGGGCAATGATGTGACGCTTGGCGGCATTGACAACCTCAACCCGAATGACATCGAATCCATCGACATTCTGAAAGATGCGTCGGCCACCGCCATTTACGGCTCGCGCGGCGCCAACGGCGTAGTGCTCATTACCACCAAACAAGGTAAGGCCGGCAAGATGCACCTGGAGGTTAATTCTTCGCTAACCACTGAAAAGATTCATGAATTTTCGACTTTGATGAACGCGGCCGAGTACATTGAATACCGCCGTTGGGCCAGGTATTACATTGTCGGACAAACCGTTTATCCCAGAGGAGATCAGCCGACATTTGCAAGTGACGAAACCATTTTTTCCGGTGATGCGTTTGCATTGGCCAACATTAAAAAAGGTTGGGCAAGCGGCACCTGGGATCCCTCCAAGGTAACTTCCACGGATTGGACCGATTTTGTCACCCGCACAGGCGTCACTACCCAGAATACGCTGAGCGCAAGCGGCGGCACGGATAAAATGACCGCCTACGGCTCGTTCGGGTACACGGATAATGTCGGGGTTGTAAAAGGACAGGATTTCAAGCGCTATAACGGTATCCTCAGGATCGATATAAAACCAACGAAATGGTTCTCCTTCGGCGGTACCATGAGCGGTTCCTTCAGCAAGCAGGAATTCGGCCAATCCACCTCGGGCAACGTCGGGGTTTCGGTCAGGGACGGATTGTACGAAAGTGCGCGCACCATTTTCCAGTATGCTGTACCTTATGACGATGAGGGCAACCGGATCGACTATCCAGGCGGTGATATTGCCGTTAAAACCATCATAGGCGAGGATAAATTATCGCAGGACCAACGCACGTCCATGCGGGCTTTCGGCAGTTTTTACGGTCAACTGGACATCGGCGCCATTATACCTGTACTGGACGGGTTGAAATTCCGCACCAACTTCGGTCCGGATATCGAGAACTGGCGCGACGGCATTTTCCTGGATGCCGTTTCCGTGATCAGGAACGGTTCCTCTTACGCTTCATTGGAGAAATCGCAGCGTTTGTCCTACACCCTCGACAACCTGCTGTACTATAATAAAACCGCCGGAAACCACGATTTCGGCCTGACCTTGTTGCAGAGTCAGACCAAATTCAACTCGGAATCCAGTTTCATTTCGGCAGATAACGTTCCGCTGGCCAGCCAGAAATGGGATGCATTGGGCGCTGTCAGCTCTCTCAAAAGCTGGAGCTCCGGCATCGTCGAATCGTCCTTGTTGTCTTATATGGCGCGTTTGAACTACAGTTTCAATTATAAATATCTGCTGACCGTATCAGGCCGGTATGACGGAGCCTCTCAATTGGCGGAAGGCAATAAGTGGGATTTCTTCCCCAGCGTAGCGTTGGGCTGGCGCATCGATCAGGAATCCTTTATGGACGGCATGGACTGGATCGACCAATTGAAGCTGCGGGTCGGCGTCGGGGTCACGGGTAATGCCGCCATTAACCCTTATTCCACCAAGGGCAGGCTGGACGCCATATTCTATCCTTTCGGCAGCGTTTCAACGCCCGGACAGCTGAACGTCACCACCCTGGCCAACAAGGATCTGGGCTGGGAAAAAACCACACAGTACAACGTAGGGCTTGATTTCTCTATCGTTAGATCAAAAATTTACGGCAGTTTGGACTTTTACACCTCCAACACCAATGACCTGCTGGTGCAAAAGTCCATCCCAACCACTACCGGTTATACCAATACATTTGCCAACATCGGGGAAACCCAATCCAAAGGCGTGGACCTGACCCTGAACACCATCAACGTTTCAGGCCGGAGTTTCGAGTGGACAACCACCTTGAACGCTTCCTACCAGGATAACAAAATCGTTTCTTTGGCGAACGGCAAATTTGACGACATCAATAACGGATGGTTCATCGGCCAGTCCCAGGATGTCATCTACGGTTATGAATCCAACGGGATCTGGCAGGCATCGGATGCAGCCGAAATGGCTAAATTCAATGACAACGGCCATACCTTTACTGCGGGTAATGTCCGCCCGGTTGACCAGAACGGCGATTATGTCATTGATGCGAACAATGACCAGGTCATTATCGGCAGCACGGTACCGAAATACATCCTGGGCATCACGAACACCTTTAACTACAAAGGTTTTGAGTTATCCATATTCTTATATGGCCGCATGAAATACCTGTACAATACAGGGGGTGAAGGACTTGTAGGCCGCTATAACCAAAGATTGGTGGATTATTGGACCGAGGCGGATCCGAATTCCGATTTTCAGAAGCCCATCTACTCCGAAGGTTTTGGGGATGAATATTTCCGCTCCCTTGGGTACAAAGACGGTTCGTTCCTGAAGATCCGGAATATTTCCCTGGGGTATAACCTGCCTTCGAGCGTTTCCAGCAGGATCGGCCTTTCCAGATTGCGGATCTATGCCCAGGCGCTGAACCCGGGGTTTGTCTTCAACAATATACCCTGGATCGACATGGATGTAAGGTACCATGCTTCGAACAGAGGTTTTGTAACCGGCATAAACCTCCAATTTTAATCATAGCTTAGCCTTAAAAGAATGAAAATCATGAAAAAACATATAAATTTTCATCCAATCTTAATGACGCTTGTGGCGCTGATGATCAGCGTGACCTCCTGCGTCAAGGACAGTTTTCTGGACGAAACCCTGAAGACTGAAAGGGACTATTCGTTTTATGATACAGAACAGGGCATCCAGGAATTGGCCGTGGGTGCTTATTACCGGGTTTTTTCCTCACCGTTTGCATCCGAATATCAATTCGGGACCACCAATTACGGTACCGATGAGTTTCATTTGGGCGGCGACAAAACCAATGATATCTGGAACAATTACGACAGCCGTTTTGGTTCCATCATCGTAACCACCAGAACGAATGCGCAGGAATTCTGGGACAATGTGTACGTAGGCATCGGCCTGGCCAACCAATTGATTGAATCAGCTACCAATATTGAATCGACCAATCCCGCCATCAAAAACGTGGCATTGGGAGAAGGCTATTTCCTTCGCGCTTTCAATTACCTGAAACTGGTCCGCCAATACGGCGGCGTTCCGTTGAAGTTGACGCCAAGCACTACGGTTGAATTGGAATTCACGCGCGCAAGTGCGGAGGAGGTGCTGGCACAGGTCATCTCCGATTTTAAACAGGCCTACGACTTGTTGGATAATTCAGCAGGTACGCCCAAT
Source organism: uncultured Lewinella sp. (assembly GCA_937873655.1). GTDB lineage: Bacteria > Bacteroidota > Bacteroidia > Chitinophagales > Saprospiraceae > JACJYC01. The sequence continues at coordinate 306,133 of CALMYQ010000101.1, forward strand.
AAGATCAGCAAGGACGCAGCCGCCCATTTCCTGGCCAAAGCGTACCTGACCCGCGCCAGCGAGATCAACGACTCCTGGAACTCGGCTACAAAAGGCGCCGACCTGGACCAGGTCGTGGCCCTTTCCAATGAGGTCATCAGCCATCACCCGCTTGCCGGCAACTACCAGGATCTTTGGTATTATACCCAACCTGACGGCGCGAATGAATCGCTGCCCGAAATGATTCTGTCCGCATCCTTCAGCCGCGATCCGGTCCTTGAGACTTTTAACCAGAGCCATGTATTCTTCACCGCCCGTTATGACGACCTCCCGACGATGAAGCGCGACCTTACGGGGATGCGGCCGTACAGCCGGATGGCCCCCACGTATTTCACCTATGATGTGTTCGACCATATCAAGGATTCCCGGTTCTGGAAGACCTTCAGGACCAAACACAGGGTAAACAAAGGAGGTGATTTCAGCGGAACCAACTACACCGCAGGTGTGGATCTCGGCATCCTGTACATCATCAATCCGGCAAGTGACAACCGTTTTGCCAAGACCATCAACAACAATGATCCCGGCATTTTGTACAACGGCAAAACCATCCCTCACGTATTTGTAGCGCACGCCGCCGACGGCGTAGGTCTCCTGGCCAACCCGAGGTTTCCATCCTTATCAAAACATTTTGAATCGGACCGCACAGCCATCAATGACAACCGCGGCATGCGGGATGAAATCCTGGCGCGTTCGGCCGAAACCTATCTGATGGCAGCCGAGGCAAAAATCCGGCAGGAAAAGTACTCGGAGGCACTGGATTACATCAATACGGTTCGCAACCGCGGGGCTTACAAAGATGGAGAAGACCGCTCGTACTACATGGACGGCGCTGAATCCTATCCTACTTCCGCATTTTCCCAGCCGGCCAGCGACAATTCATACATGAATGAAAATTCTTATTATGAATCCAATAATATCCCGGTGACCACCGCTTCAACCGATCTGACCATCACCAGCGCTTCCGCTTTACCGGCAGAAGACGAAGCCGTGATCGCCAAACTCGGATATTCAAGCAATTATGACCGCATGTTGTGTCTGGTCCTGAACGAGCGTACCCGCGAACTCTGCGGCGAATGGCTCCGCTGGGAAGATTTAAGCCGCACCAAAACCCTGGTAGCCAGGGCTCGCGCTTATAACCCCGAGGCGGCGCCGAACATCCAGGATTACCACAACCTGAGGCCTATACCGCAGACCTTTCTGGATGCAATCTACACGGAAGGACGCCCGCTGACGCCGGCTGAAAAGCAGGCCATGCAGAATCCAGGGTACTAAGAACCGCGTCATATTGATTTGACTTCTTCGACCGGGAGAGCGGGAGGCATCACCTTCCCCCGCTCTCCCACTCACTTTTCCCGGCTTCGCCCGGCGACCTACCTTCACTTCCACCAATCCGCAATCAAATATGGACCGAAGATTTTTGTGCTTTTTCTTTTTTCTCGTTGCGTGGTCTGCCGGCATTGCGCAAATCAATGACGTGACCACGCCGCTGCACCTGATGCAGCCGGCCTATCCCTATGGTTACGGCAAGCCGGAAGTAAAGGACATTGAACAGGTGTTGACCCGTGTTTATGATTATCTGGTTCAGGTTACCCCGCCGCAATTGGTTGATAAAATATCCGGCAAGGAAATCCCCGGCTTCGCATCGGTCAATGAAAACAGCATTATGAAGCCCGGTGATTTCCGGCTCAACAGCTACGAGTGGGGCGTGACCTACGCAGGCATGCTGCTGGCGGCCGAACAAACCGGTCAGGCGAAATACTCGGCCTATGTGACCGACCGGCTGAATTTTCTTGCGGATGCACTGGCTGCCTTCGCCGATTTTGAAGAAAAGCATGAAGGCAAGGATTTCCAGCTCAAACATTCCCTGCACCCGCAGGCACTGGATGATTGCGGAGCGATCTGCGCTGCAATGATCAAGGCGGTCAAAGCCGGAAAAGCTGAAGTAGAGGATGCCGTAATTGATAATTATATCCACTACATCAGTGAAAAACAATTTCGCCTGGAGGACGGCACCCTGGCCAGAAACCGACCGCAACCCAATTCCATCTGGCTCGACGACCTGTTCATGAGCGTGCCTGCATTGGCGCAAATGGGCAGCTACAGCGGAGACCCGAAGTATTTTGACGATGCGGTGAAGCAGGTTCTCCAGTTCAGCAAACGCATGTTCAATTACGAAAAAGGCCTTTTCATGCATGGCTGGATCCTGGGGATGGAAGAACATCCGCAATTCCACTGGGCCCGTGCAAACGGATGGGCCCTAATGACCATGGTGGAATTGCTGGAGGTTTTGCCGGCCGACCACCCGGGCCGCGATCAGGTCCTGGATCTGTTGCGCCGGCATATCCGCGGTTTGGCCAACTACCAGGACGGAACCGGCTTCTGGCATCAGTTGATCGACCGGAACGATACCTATCTCGAAACTTCAGCTACTGCCATATACGCCTATTCCATAGCCCGGGCGATCAACCGGGGCTATATCGATGGAAAGGTTTACGGACCGATGGTCTGCCTTGCGTGGCATGCTGTGGCCGCTAAGGTAAACGCAAAAGGCCAGGTGGAAGGGACTTGCGTAGGAACCGGAATGGGGTTCGATCCCGCCTTTTATTACTACCGGCCGGTAAATGTATATGCGGCGCATGGGTATGGTCCGGTTCTGTTGGCGGGTGCTGAAATGATCGAACTGGTCAACACGCACGATATTCGCATCAATGACAGTGCGACCATGCTGTACCAGGAAAGCAAACCCCAAACCTGGAATTTTGATCTTGGCCCCGGAAAAGCAAAAGAAGGCTTTACCCAAATAACAGAACAGGGGTTATATACGGCAGAAAAGGGTTATGGACTCATCCCTTCCGGTGTTGTAAAAGGATTTGAACAAGAAGGCTCAGATGACCCGCTGAGCGACGGGCTAAGTTCGGAAGCGCCGTTTTATTTTATGGCTGATCTGCCGGAAGGGCGGTATAAGATCACCCTTGCACTCGGCAATCCGGACCATGAATCTGCCGTTACCGTCAAAGCCGAATCGCGGCGGTTGATGCTGGAGAATTTAGCCATAAAAAAAGGAGAAACCGCACTTAAAACCATTATTGTTGATGTCCGGACTCCGCGCATCAATGCCACGGAAAGCATCCGGCTGAAAGACCGGGAACAGCCTTATAAGAACTGGGATAAAAGTCTGAACCTTGAGTTTAATGGTAAAAACCCTTCTGTCCGGTATATTCAGATTGAAAAGGCCGACGAGCTTCCCGTCATATTCCTGGCAGGCAATTCAACCGTCACCGACCAGGAAAACGAACCGTGGGCATCCTGGGGGCAAATGTTTACCCGCTTTCTGAAACCGGAAATTGCAGTAGCCAATTTTGCCGAATCCGGGGAAACCTTAAAAGCCTTCAGGAGGGAAAACCGCCTCAAGAAAATATTGAGCTTAATGAAGCCCGGCGACTACCTGTTCATGGAGTTCGCCCACAACGATCAGAAACCCGGAGGAAACCATGTGGATCCCTACACGACGTACCAGGAGGAGTTGATGTTCTTCATCACGGAAACCCGGAAAAAAGGCGGTATTCCTGTGCTGGTGACGTCCACCAACCGGCGCAAGTTCGACGAAAACGGTAAAATTGAGAACACGCTTGAGGAATACCCGGGCGCCATGCGGCAATTGGCCGAAAAAGAGCATATCCCGCTGATCGACCTCAATGCCATGAGCAAGGCGCTGTATGAGGCGTTGGGCGTGGAAGACTCAAAAAAGGCGTTTGTCCATTACCCGGCAAACACCTACCCCAATCAGAAGGAACCGTTGGCGGACAATACGCATTTCAATGCCTACGGCGCTTATGAACTGGCGAAATGCGTAGCACAGGAAATCAAAAGCAAATATCCGGATCTGGCAAAATACATAACTGATGATTTCGGCGGTTTTGATCCTTCAAAGCCCGACCCGTTTGAGGGATTCTTCTGGCCGGAAAGTCCGAATGCAGAAACGGGAGGGTGAGAGGGTGAGAGCCCACGGTCATAACAACGATGGGGTAGATCCGGAAATGAGCCAGAATATGCTCATTGAAAATTGCGTTTTCGACCAGGGCAACGATGCGATTGCGGTTAAATCGGGCCGCCTGGCGACTTAATACACCCCCACCGTCAACATCACCAAGGTACAAGCCACTTCCCCTTCTATCCCCTTCTCGCGGGCCAATGTCATCAGTTCCGGATTTTCGGTACCCGGATTGAAAATAATCCGCCGCGGGTTGAGGCCCAGCAGGTAATCGTAATATTCAGGCTGATTATCCGGCGATAAATAGAGCGAAACGGTATCAATATCCTCGAGGGCCGGTTGGCCGTTCAAAATCGGAATGCCTGCAATCTCCCCTTTCTTTATGCCGACCGGAACCGGCTCAAACCCTTTGATCTTCAACAGGTGGACGGCCCGGTTGGAAGCCCGGTCAGGATTTGGAGAAGCGCCAAAGACGAGTGTTCTTTTCAATTTGATCGGTTTTGTATGCGATCTATCGGAGAACTGCTTTCGGGGTAGAATTGTTCATTGCTCAATTGTTTCATTGTCTCACTGTTTCATTGCCGGGCGGCCGTATTGGGGCATCATTTTGCCATTTTATTATTGGATGGCTTTATGGTCGGCCGCCGTTGTAATGTCGAAGAGTTGCCCTACCCCCGACTGAAGACTGCCAACTGCCGAACTGCCAACTGTTTTATGGTCGGCCGCCGTTGTAATGTCGAATTGTTGCCTTACCCCGACTTACGACTTACGACTTACCACTTATGACTTACCACTTATGACTTACCACTTATGACTTACCACTTACGACTTACCACTTATGACTTACCACTTATGACTTACCACTTATGACTTACCACTAACAGCCTACAACTGCCCATCCATCCCACCGCTGAGGTTCAGTAGGTTTTTAAATCCCATCCCCTGCAGTTGCAGAATGGCGTGCCGGCTGCGGCGACCGCTCTGGCAGTATACCACCACAGGTTGGTCGGAAGGTATGAGATGGGCTTGTTCCCGGATAACACCCAAAGGGATGTTGATTCCGCCGAGGTTCCCCTGGTCGTGCTCCTCCGGTTCGCGGACATCGACCAGGAAACAGGCTGCTTCGGCATTCATCAGGGATTTGAAGGTTTCTGGCGCCATTTGGGTGATCTTGTCCGAACCGGGGAGCGGGACGCCGCAAAATCCTTCGTAATCGATCAGCTTCTCAATCGGATCGAAATATTGTTTTTTGAATTTAAGGGTCATGGTCCGGAGGGTCGCGGCGTCCATGATGAACAACCTGCTGTGCAGGGGCGCCTCATACCCGCTGAGGATCTTCAGTGCCTCATTGGCCTGCATGCTCCCGATAATGCCGGGCAATACGCCGAGTACGCCGCCCTCTTCGCAGTTTTGTACCGCACCCGGTTCCGGAGGCTCCGGGAACAGGTCGCGATAGTTCGGGCTTCGTTCGCCTGTTTCCATCAACCAGTTGAATACGGCGACCTGGCCTTCGAAGGCCGAGATAGCGCCGTATACCAGGTTTTTTTCCAAAATCACACAGGCATCATTGACCAGATAGCGGGTAGGAAAATTATCGCTGCCGTCGACAATGACATCATAATCCCGGATCAGGTCGAGGGCATTTTCGCTGTTCAACACCCGGTCGAACGCCTCAACCTGAATATGGGGATTCAAGGCCTCAATCCGGCATTTTGCTGCCTCCGCTTTAGGCTTCCCAAGGTCTCCGGTCGTAAACAGCACCTGCCGCTGGAGGTTGCTCTCCTCTACCCTATCGCCATCCACAATACCGATCCTGCCCACCCCTGCCGCGGCCAGGTACAGGAGTGCCGGACACCCCAATCCGCCGGCGCCGATCACCAATGCGCTGCCGCTTTTCAACCTGGCTTGCCCTTCCTGCCCAAACCCAGGCAGGGCGAAATGGCGGGCATACCGTTTTTGTTCGGATAATGAAAAAAAGTCAGCCTGCCCGACACTTGTGTTAATTTTTGTATCTGTTGTGCTCATTGTCGAAAAATCCCCCTATATTCGTAAAACGAAAACAAATTATCAATCCCAAAACTAGGAACATGTATTGCTTCTGCACTGGATGCCGGAGATTGCACGCCGGTATTGACCCACCTTAGTTGAATAGCATCCTTTTTCATTACAATTATTTGGTACAACCGGTTTAATGCAATCTGCCATGAACATCCCAAGAACGTACACTTATTTCTCTTTTGTATTTATGCTGCCCTGGCTTTGGGTCATGGTGCATGCGCCTGAGCATCATCCTTCCGGTCAGCATCCGGGCATGACGCCCTTGGATGAACCCGTCCAGGTCGGCATTCCCGGGCAATTCACCGGTACTTTCGCCTATCTCAATGCTGCGACCAACGGCCCGCTGGACATTAACAACAACGGCGTACCCGATATTTATCCGCCCTGCTCCTGCCGGTCCTATCCGGAATACGCTACGGGCGTCAACCTCGACAACCGCGTTTTCGACGACCAGGTGGTGGTAGCCACCGGCATATCGGGCCAGACCTGGAAAGTGAAAATTGCCGGCAATATGCTCAAGCCGGCCACACTGGATACGCTGGCCAACGGAGTGGTCATCCCGGAGGTCGGCCAAACCGGGGTCTATGTGCTGAAATTCGCCCACCGCGAGATCACGGGTTATCTCTATATCGTGGAATCGCCCACCGATTATCCGGGTCAGACCTTCGGCCCCGTGGAGAACCACTGCTATTACCCCGACGCAAAGATCGAATTGCTGGCCGACGAATACTGTGATGTGGATCCGGCCGTATCTCCCCTGGCTACCGTGACCAGCGCCTACGACAATAATTTCCTTCCCCTCACCCCCGTGGAAGAACTCTGGACCATCACCAGGGTGGAGAACAACCAGTCTTATATTACCTCCACCTTTTCGCCGACCAGCCTCGGCGGCGGCCATTACCGCGTCCGGTACACGTTCACCGGCAATAACCACCCCAATCAGAGCCCCGTAAAAACCGGGTGCAATACGACCGTTTACAAGGATGTTTACGTCCATACAACCGTGCCCATGATCTGCCATAGTTCGCTCAACCTGACCCTGAACCCCAATACCTGCATTGCCAAGATCACGCCGTCGATGATCCTGACCTCCAACCCGACGGACATCGACCACTATACGATCACCATCGAGGATGAGGACGGGCATGTGCTGGGCGACACCATTACCAGCGCGCTGGCCGGACAAACCGTTGAGGCCACTATTTACGACCATTGCACCGGATTGAGCTGCACTACCCTTTTCAATGTCACGGACAATACGGCGCCAACCCTGATGGCGCCGCCCAACATCACTATACCCTGTACCGGAGATTACAGCCCGGCCAGCACCGGATACGCCACGGCTACCGATTGCACCCCGGTGAACGTAACTTATACTGACCAGTGGATCGAATCGGTTTGCAACAACCCGAAGGTCAGGATTAACCGGACCTGGAAAGCCACGGATGCCGGCGGGCTGGTTTCAACCAAACTCCAGGTGATCTCCATTTCCAGGGCCACGCAGAACGATTTTTTGTTTCCGACCGACAAGGAGTACACCTGCGAACAATACGCCGCCAATCCGGCCATCATCGACGCGGCAACGCTGGGCGCCGGCATACCCACCCTGGTTGACAACCCGCTTTGCGGCCTGATCTTCACCCATCAGGATAATATTATTCCGCTGTGCGGCAATCCGCAGACCAGTTTTTTCATTATCCGGACCTGGACGGTGCTGGATGAATGCGGGATCACCGTTTATGCAACGGACGGCGGCGGCAACGACAACGTCCAGCTGATCCGGGGGAGGGATGTCACCCCGCCGACCGTAGCCAATCCGACCGTAACCGTAGGGTCCAATTTGAGCCCGCTGGACACGGGGCTGCCCAAATGCTCATCCACCGGGTTGATACCGGCTCCGGTGGTGACGGACGCCTGTAATAATTTTACGATCCAGATATTTACACCGCTGGGTGAGGCTGTTTACGTAAATGGTCAGGACGGCGCCCAGGGGGGATATATCCCGTCGCCCGGGTTGCAACTGGGCCAGCATACGATACAATACAAGGTGAAGGACGCCTGCGACAATATCCGGACCGTCAACGCCACTTTGATCGTAGAGGACCAGCAAGTGCCCCAGATGATCTGCAACAGCCTGCTGAATGTATCCCTGTCCAGCAACGGTTCGGGGCAGGTTACTCCGGCCATGATCGATGAAGGCAGCCGGGATGATTGCTGCGTCGATCAACTTCTCATCAAATTGGTTGACGAGGACGACAGCCAGTTCAGGCCGAATATCACTTTTTACTGTACCAACGATACGACCAGCGTTGTCATGCGGATGTGGGATTGCGCCGGCCATTTCAATGATTGCGAGGCTACGCTCATAGTGGAAGACCGGCAAAAGGTGACCGTTGGATCACAGCCTGCCAACCGGACCTTTACCTGTGAGGCTGATATAACGGCTTACTTCGGCGAAGACTATGATGCCCCTGTTTTTCTGGACAATTGTCAGTTCGAGGTTGAGTTCACCATCGATGACCAGCGGAATTCATGCGGCATCGGGCAGTTGATCAGAACCTGGACCGCACGCGACAATCCGGGCAACCAGCCGGCAGTCGTCCATCAAACCATTACCGCAACCGGCGTTTTCACCTATTCCATCTTTGCACCTGCGGATGCGACGGTTTCCTGCGGCGGATCGGTATCGGATACCATGGGATTTGCCACTACCGGCTGCGATTTTCTGACCTATTCCCTGATCAGCGAAACACCGGCGCCGGGCGGCGGCCAGGCTTGTCACCGGATCATCCGGACCCACCAGGTCATCAACTGGTGCGAGTATGACGGGGTTACCGATCCTTATACGCTGCCCAGATCTAACGGTGAAGCTGTTGAATTCACCATCCACGACGGCGATATTTTCTGGGTTTTCCTTCCCGGCGACATCAACCTGGATCCGGCAACGGGCATTTACCGATACGAGCAATGGGTGGATATTGTAGACAATACCGCACCTGTTGTCACAGCAGGCAGCCTGGGCGAGGTCTGTACGGACGCCGGCTGTCTTGGGGCTGTTCAACTGGATATTTCGGTCCAGGACAATTGCCAGGCAACACTCCAGGTCCAGCACAAATTGCAGTTCAACGGGCAACTCCAGGCCGACCCATACGGTCAACTGACCCAAACCGGCCAGGGGTACCGGGTTACCGGCCAGTATCCGATCGGAGAATACGCGTTGGTAATCACCGCGGTTGACGAATGCGGCAACGCCGGTACAAAGACCATTCCGTTCCAGGTCTCGGATTGTACGCCTCCTTTGCTGACCTGCGCCCAAAACCTCGCCTTCGAGGTTTTTGCCGAACAGCCGCTTGTACTGACCCCCGAAATGGTAGGCCAAACCAGCGATGCCTGCGGCGAAGTGCAACTCGGGTTCGGTCCGGTAGGCGGTATAAGCAGCCTGCAATTCGACTGCGACTCCCTGGGGATCCGTACGGTAAGCCTTCTCGCTCAGGATCCCAACGGAAATACTTCTGCCTGTACGGCGCAAATTTCCATCGAAACCCAGCCCAACGGCTGTGAGCGATTCTTTACCATCCGCGGGTTTATTCAAACCGAGACCGGCCAACCGGTTGCCAATGTTTTGGTCAAGCTCAATACGCCGGTCCCGCAGGAACAATTGACCGATTTCCTGGGGTACTACGAATTCGCGGATGTCCCGGAAGGCGGAACCTACAAACTGGAGGTGGCAAAAGACCTGAATGCCATCAACGGCGTTACCACTTTCGACGTCATTCAGATCACGCGGCATATTCTCGCGGAACAATTCCTGTCGAGTCCGTATAAAATGATCGCAGCAGATGCCAACAAGTCGAAGGTCATTTCGACGCTCGACCTGGTCCATATCCGGCGGGTAGTCCTGCACATCAACGAAAATTTCTCGAATAACACTTCCTGGCGTTTTGTTCCGGCCAGTTATAATTTCCTGGATCCGACCAATCCGTTCGGGGAGAATTTTCCGGAAACCGTGGTCATCCAGGCCCTGGATGATGACATGACGGTCAACTTTACAGCGATCAAAATCGGGGATGTGAACGACAGCGTGAACGGACAGAATTGACGGGGTCAGATGATCTCTTCGAAATCATGCTCTTTTTCAGGCGGCCGCCGGGCAGCAGCCTGGACGGATATCCGGTGCATGCGCTCCATTTCCTGGCGCACGGCCGAGATAAACGCCTGATCAACGAGTTTTTTTACATCGTCCAGGTTTTGGAGGTGGACATCAATCGGGAATTTATAGGTCTGTTCGTAGAATCCCGTTTCAAATTTCACGGAAATGCGGGTATCGGTTTTGAAGACGGTGATCTTCATGCCGGGGTGTTCAATGTAGCCTATTATCCTCATGTTGAATGCTTTCTGTGATTAGCCTGTAAAGGGGTGCCCATTCCGGGTGACGACCTAGCGCTTCCAGGTGCCGGCGGATGGTCTCCCGGTCATTTCGCCGCGCCGGGCCGGTCTGCATCGGCGCCGGCGATTCCGTCCGGACCTTTAAAGCCGTTTCCAGGATCAGGGGGCGGATCAGATCAAAAGGCAATCCGTTTTCCGCAAGAAGCCGTTCGGCGATCCTATAGAGGTGATTGGTGAAATTGTTGGCAAACACTGCGGCGATATGTGCCGTTGCCCGTTCTTCATCGTTAAGCCGGTAGGTTTTCCTGCTCACCCGCTGCCCGAGGGTTTCCAAAATGCGCAGGTCCGCCTCTGCGGCCGCATGCACGCAAACCGGGATCTCATCAAAATCCGGCGTTCGGTTTTTCGTAAAGGTCTGGAGGGGATAAAACACCCCGTAACGGAAAAATGCCGGCGCAAGGATTGTGGACGGCAGGCTGCCGGAGGTGTGGACAAAAAGCCGCTCAGGTGCATTCAGCGGCGTAAAGGCGGCGGCCACTTCCGGCACCGCCTGGTCGGCCACGGCCAGTATGAACAGGCGGCCGGCCGGATCGATCCCCCGGATATCGGCCACGGGTTGGGCCCCGATCCTGGACGCCAGGGCAGATGCCCGCTCCGGCGTCCGGTTGTACACCTGAAGTACCCGGATATTTTTCTCCGCCAATCTCAGCCCCAACCGGGTAGCCAGGTTGCCGGCGCCCACCAGAATGATGGGTTCATATGCCTCAACGCGATCCAATAACCTACCGGTTTTTGAGCCGGTTCACCAGCCCGAGCCCCAGGCCGCTCAGCATCAGCAGGGAGCCGATCCAGAACAGGTTGATCCCGGGAAAGATGATGGCCTGAAAGACGATGAAATCGGACCTGAAACTATTGGTAGCTACGTCGACCGGCAAGGCTTCCGGGCCGGCCCCGCGTTGTGCCAGCATAAAGGTCATGGTTTCGGTTGCCGGGTCAATGGATACGAATCGGGTATACAAGCCCAGTTCCGGAATATAATCCCGGATATTCATCGGTTGGGCGCCCCGGATATAATAGACCGGTTGGGCAAGGTAGCGTTTACCTTCCGGGCCTGTGACTTCCAGCAGTCCGCCGACGGCGATATCGTTTTCCTCTTTCACATAGCCCGGGTTTTGGGGTTTCCGGTCTACGCCGGCGAACCGGAACGGCATGCCGTTGAACTCGGCCGATTCTCCCTGTTTGAGCCGGAATTCCTTGAAATCGAGGTTGCCCTCAATCCCGATATAGCGGTCAATGGCGCTTTCGTCCAGTTTGATCCGCATGCTCAGTTCGTTGATCTGGGCCGGGTAGGTATAGGCCAGTTGCCCGCGCAGGACCAATGCCGGGGCAACCACATAGGAGGTATCCCCTGCAGCGGGAGTCACCCGGATGCGGGCGCCTAGGCCGATGTCCCCGGGTTTTGGATCGTATTCGGGATGTACCGGGTGAAAATTGACGCCTTCGAGGGTTAAAGTGACCCGGCGGAGGTCGAAGGTATCCCTGTCGCGGAGGTTGACTGTATCCAGCATTTCGAACCCGGCGCCGGGGTAGAGGTCGACCGGCTTGTAGTTCAGGTTTTTTTCGCGGTTCTTCCTCGCCTCGGCGTCCATTTCCACTTCCGGCAAACCGGTGATATGGGTAAAGATATCCTTGTTGACATATCGCTTGGTATACGGATTATAGGCGGCAATCTTGGTAAATCCCTTATCATAAAGGATGTTGGGATGAAGGTTGAATTCCTCCGACACTTTTCCGTCGGCGTCCTGTTTTTTCAGGTTGACGGTATAGGTGCGGGTAAAGCCTTCGATGGTGTCGCCGACATAGGTTACCTGATAGCCGCTCATCGGCATGGGTACGCCCTTGAACAGCATGATGTTCTTCTTGGCCGCATCCTCTTCGGCGCCTTCGATGATGCCGTCCATCAGGAAAGGGTTGGACGAGATATACTGCTTGTTCAGCCCGGAAGCCAATATCCCGATCAGCATGACGCCGAATCCCAGGTGAGAAAAGGCCGATGCTGCCAGTTTGATCTTTCCGCGGATAAAGGTGATGAGGAAATCCAGGTTGCTGATGATGGCAAACCAGCCCGCCAGCAGCAATAACCAATATTGCCAGGCCTTTGCCTGGATCCACAGCAAGGAAAGCGCCGTCAGGGCAACCGACAGGCCCAGCGAGAGCCCGGCATGGAGCAGGAACTTCCTGTTGTACTTCGGCCAGTTGGGTTCGCGGTAGCGCATAAACTGCGCCGCCCCCGACAGCAAACCGATCAATACGCCGATCCACAGCTGATATTTGTTGTAATGCGGCACCTGGTCGGTAATGACCATGGGTTTGAAATCCGGATTGAAAAAAGTAACAATCTTGTTGAAGACGGGCAAAGAGGTTGAACCGGAGATCAGGACGGATGAGAACAGCAGCACCAATGCGCCGATAAACATCCAGAACTCCCGGGAGGCCGTCGCTTCTTCTTTTTCGGGCACAGGGATGCCCTTGTTCCGGGAGATCAGCAGGTAGATCGAGATCCCCAGGAATGCGGCCATGAAAATGATCAGTTGCCATTCCAGGCCCATTTCTGTAAAGGCGTGGACGCTGGTTTCGCCCAGAATGCCGCTGCGGGTCAGGAAGGTTGAATACAGGACCAGCAAAAAGGACAGGATATAAAAGATATAGGCGCTTTTGATGGAGTATCCTGAATTGCGTCCGACCAGGTTGGCGTGTATGCCGGCTACCATCATCAGCCAGGGTACGAGGGACATATTCTCAACCGGGTCCCAGGCCCAGTAGCCGCCGAAGGTCAGCGCTTCATAAGCCCAGGCGCCGCCCATCAGGATGCCGAGCCCCAGGATGGCGCCGCTGAACAGGGCCCATTTCAGGGCCGGCTTCATCCAGTCCCGGTGGTCGCGCAGCCACAATCCGGCTACGGCAAAGCAGAAGGGTACAACAGTGGACGCAAACCCCAGGAAAAGGGTCGGCGGGTGGATGGTCATCCAGTAGTTCTGCAACAGGGGGTTCAATCCGTTTCCCTGCACCAGGTTGAGGTAATCCGCACTGTTGAAGATCGGCGCTTCAACCAGGTTGCGGAGCAGCATCAGCGGATTGCTGCCGATGCGGGCGGGGTCATCGCCCCAGCCGATATAAACCCCCAGGATCATGGACATGAGGAATACCTGCACCAGGGACAGCGTGGACATGACCGGCGATTCCCATTTTCCGGCCGTCCGCATCAGGACGACCCCGAGGACCACATGCCAGAACATCCACAACAGAAAACTGCCCTCCTGGCCTTCCCAGAAAGCGGAGAAAATATACCGGAAAGCCAGATCGTCGGAGGTATGCGCCTGGACGTACTGGTACTCATAGTAACGGTTGATCATCAGGAAAAAAATGATCCCGATGATGGAAAACACGCTCAGGCCATGTACAAGGAAAGCGCCCCTGCCGATGTTCTTCCAGTTGGCGGCTTCGGGCGTATCCCGCCGGCGGGTGCCGAAATAATAAGCCAGCGCCGACAGGAACGCAGCGCTGAAAGCCAGAAAAATGGCCAGATGGCCCAGTTTGCCAGGTAAAAGATGTTCGCCAATATACTCCATCAGGAATCAGCTTTTTTTCTCCTTGAGGAAAACTTCCTCATCCTTGTATTTCGAAGGGCACTTGGTGAGGTAATCGGTGGCGACAAACTCATCGCCTTTCATCCGGCCGGTCAGGACAATCTGTTCGGCCAGTTCAAAATCCTGCGGTTTGGCCCTCAGCAGGAGGACTCTATGCTCTTTGCCGTCGGTATCCCGGAGGTAAAACCGGAATTCGTTGGGATCTTCCTCCGGCTTGTATACCATCTCTTTTTCCTTGACCAGTTCACCCGCGATCTTGACTTTCTTGCCGGATACTTCGGCCTGGTCGAAGGTGGCGTAGCTGCTCATATCGCCTGCCATCCTGGATAAGATGAAGATGGCGACTGCGATCATTCCGATTGCCACGATATGGATTTTCTTCATGGACGTGCTGCTTTAATTTCGAACAAATCTACGAAGCATTAATCTCAATGACGTCAAAATCTTGTCAAAATGCCGGGAAGGGCTCAAAATCGGCCAATTATTATAACTTTGCCGGATTACCGAAAAGCCGATTATGGAAGACCATTTGATCGTCAGGTTGCAACAAGCCAACATTTACCAGAAGGAAAACCGGGTGCTGACCGAGGTCAATATGCGCATTTCCCGCGGCGAGTTCACCTACCTGATCGGAAAGACCGGCAGCGGAAAATCAAGCCTGCTCAAGACCTTGTACGCCGCCCTCCCCCTGACGGAAGGCAAGGGTTCGGTGGCCGGTTATGATTTGCGCTCGCTGGACAGGAAAAGCATCCCGCTGCTGAGGAGAAACCTGGGGATCGTCTTCCAGGATTTCAACCTGCTGACCGACCGGAACGTGGCGGATAACCTCCGCTTTGTACTGGAAGCCACCGGCTGGAAGGAGGATAAAAAAATCCGGCAGCGGTCGACCGAGGTCCTCGAACAGGTTGACCTGAAAGACAAAGCGACCAAAATGCCCTGGCAACTTTCCGGCGGCGAACAACAAAGAGTTGTAATAGCCCGGGCCTTGCTGAACAAACCCCATCTGCTGATCGCCGACGAGCCGACCGGCAATCTGGATCCCGAAACATCTGATGATATCTTGCTGTTAATGAGAGATTTATCCAAGAAAAACAATACCGCAGTCATTTTTGCCACCCACGATTACAGAGTGATCCAGCATTTTCCCGCCCGGATTATCCGCTGTGTTGACAGCCGGGTGATCAGCGACGAAGAGATCGAGATTTAATCTCTTTTTTCAACAATTTATTGTAAACTTGCCACTTGATTCGCGCTTGCGGTTTTTTTAAAAATTGGGCTTATGGAAACGAATACTCCGGAGAATTACCTGAACAGTTTGAATGAGGTTCAGCGCCAAGCGGTTACGACCATCGACGGTCCCGTTTTGGTCGTTGCAGGCCCGGGCTCCGGAAAAACCCGGGTGCTGACCTACCGCATCGCCCATATCATCCAACAGGGTACCGCCCCGTGGGCCATTATGGCGCTGACGTTTACCAACAAAGCCGCCAGGGAAATGAAAGAGCGGATTGGTAAAGTTGTGGGGCCCCATGCGGATAAGGTCTGGGCGGGCACCTTCCACTCCATTTTTGCCCGGATACTGCGGGTGGAGGCGGAGAAGATCGGCTACCCTTCCAATTTCACCATTTACGATACGGACGATACCAAATCCCTGATCGGCACCATCCTACAGGAAATGCACCTGGACCGCAACGTGTACAATCCCAATACCGTGCGAAGCCGGATCTCGTCGGCCAAAAGCAACCTCATCACCCCCAGGCTGTACGCCCAGAACGAGGAATTCCGCAACCAGGACCGGATGGCCAAAATGCCCCAGATCTACGATATTTATGAAAAATACGTGGTCCGCTGCAAACGGGCCGGCGCCATGGATTTTGACGACCTGCTCTACCGGCTGTACGAGCTGCTGCAAACCAATCCGGACAATATCCTCGAGAAATACCGGTCGCGTTTCACCCATTTTCTGGTCGACGAATTTCAGGATACCAACCACCTCCAGTATTCCATTATCCGGAAACTGGTCAACTTCGACAACAGTCCGCGCAATATCTGCGTGGTCGGCGACGACGCCCAGAGCATTTACGCTTTCCGGGGCGCCACCATTCAGAATATCCTGGATTTCGAAGCCGATTTCAAGCCATTCAACATCCGCGTGTTCAAACTGGAACAGAACTACCGTTCCACCGATCATATCGTACAGGCCGCCAATGTCCTGATCCAGAACAATAGCCGCCAGATCCCCAAGAAGATCTGGTCGGACAAGGGGGAAGGGCACAAGATCAAGGTCCTGGAAGCCATCACCGATAACGAAGAGGGCAAACGGGTCATAGATACCATCGTGGAGCAAAAGAACCGCTTCCACTTGTCCAATTCGGATATCGTGGTGTTGTACCGCACCAACTCCCAATCCCGGATCTTTGAAGAATACCTGCGGCGTTTCAACCTGGCGTACAAGGTTTACGGCGGGCAATCGTTCTACCAGCGCAAGGAAGTCAAAGACCTGATCGCCTATCTGCGCCTGGTCGTCAACATGAAAGATGAGGAAGCCCTGCGCCGCGTCATCAATTACCCCAAAAGAGGGATCGGACAGACTACGGTGGAAAAGATCGGCGAACTGGCCGCCGCCACCAACCGGACCATGTGGGAATGCCTGCTGGAAGTTCAGGCAGGCGCCCGAACCGCCAACGCGCTGACCGGCTTCAAGGATATGATCGTAAAGGCCAACGCCCAGCTCGACACGTCGGACGCCTACGAATTGGCTGTCCATATGGCCAAACAGTCAGGGCTGCTGGACGACCTGAAAGCGGATACCTCCATCGAAGGGCTGTCCCGGAAAGAAAACGTGGACGGATTGCTCGACGCCATCAAATCCTTTGTTGACGAAGACACCGTGATCGATACCCAAACCCTGCCCGATAAAAGCCTGGCCACCTACCTGCAGAACATCGCCCTGCTGACGGATGCGGACGAGAATGCCGACCAGCGGGATTTTATCACCCTCATGTCCATCCACTCCGCCAAAGGGCTCGAATTCAAATCCGTTTTTGTCACGGGCCTGGAAGAAAAGCTGTTCCCGTCCTATTTGTCGATGGAAAATGCAGAAGGCATGGATGAGGAACGCAGGTTATTTTATGTTGCTGTCACCCGGGCAGAACAATTCCTGACCCTGAGCTACGCCAAAAACCGGTACAGGTTCGGCCAGATGCGGATCAATGATCCCAGCCGTTTCCTGGGAGAAATACCGCGCCAGCACCTCGAAAGTACCGCCTATATCCGGACCGGCGGCGAGGAGGCTGCGGTTTCCACGATGTCGAGGGTAATGGGCAATTTCCAGAAAAGGACAAGCGCCTCAAGCCCGGTTCTCAGAGCGGATCCCAAGGATTTCAAACCAAGCGCTTCGGAAAACATCCAGGCCGGCATGAAGGTGCTGCACCTTAAATTCGGCGAAGGAAAGGTGATCAGTATCGACGGTGGCAAGGATAACCGGATCGCGACCATCCACTTCCAGGATATTGACGCCCCCGAAAGGCGGATCATGCTGAAATTTGCGAAATTGCAGATCCTGGAGTGAGCGCCTGGCTGAAAAGCGATCCTTAGCGCGTAACCTTTACCATTTTTCGGGTCTCCACCAACTTGCCGTCAGCGATCAGCTGAACGAAGTAAACGCCTGCGGGCAGGCTCGTGCCGGTTTGAACCGCGCCGTTGCCGTCATTCAGCGTCCAGTTATACACTTCTATTCCGGTGGCATTCAGCAGCCGGACCTGCGTCGACGCGGCTTTATTTCCGAGTTCAAATTCAATGCGGACGGATTCTTCGAACGGATTGGGATAAATCTTCAGGGCTGCCGCCGTTGCGGGCTCTGCCGTTCCGACCACGTTGAACTCCCCGACCAGAAAGTCGTCCACCCCGGCTTCCACAATATGGCCGTTCGGGTCCAGATCGCCGGTCACAAAAAAGATCTGCATCTGATCGGATACCTGGATAAAATCAGAAACCCTGATCCTGGATTGCGGCCGCCAGTCGCTGCCGGATTCCTTGACCGATTCCACGGTTACCGTATCCGTGCCGTTGGACAACCTGACCACCAGGGAATCATCCGGCGAGCCGTTCCCGCCGCCGTTGTGGAACCATAGGTAGTAACTGATCGCCGGGTCGTCATAAGCGGTAAGATCCATCAGCGGTGAGGACAGCGTAAACACCCCTTTGTCGACATCATGGGCTGAATTGGACCCGCCGCCGTTGTCGGTCACGTAACACCGGTCGCCCAGGTCGCCCTGAATGTCGAGATCCGGGTTGGCCAGGGCGCCGTCCGCACGGTAGGTTCCGATCGGTTCCCCGCGTTCCCATTCACCGGTCCATCCCTGGTTTTGCTGAACCTGGTGGGTGGCCTGCCATCCGAGGTCGAAATAAAAATCATCCTGATATCCCGGGTCCAGGGACACGGTTACGGCCGAATTGTCCGCTACCTGAATATCCGATATAACCTGATGGAGGTACCCCCAACGGCCGACATAAATATCGTATTGCCCTTCGTAAATGGCCGAAACGTTGAATTGTCCGTTCCCGCCGGTAACCGACTGGAAGTTCCCCTGCTCGCCGGAAACGATCACAGTAGCGCCTTCCACAGGCGTTCCGTCGTTGTTCCTGACCGTAATCCCGGTAAGACTATATTGATTCAGCGGTTGCAGTTCCACATCCAGGGTGGTGAGCTGGCCATTGACCAGTTCGACCGGGACCACTTTGGGCTGATATCCCTGCTTGAAGAACCGGACCTGAAAGGTGCCGGCCAATGCCTGACCCGTTTCGTATTTGCCCAGGGCGTTTGTAACGTCATCATTGGGTTGCTGGGACTGGATTTTGACCTCTACGCCGGTCAGCGGAGCGCCTTGTACGGCATCCGTCACGGTTCCTTCCAGCCAGCATGCCCGGACGTAGTGCGGCTCCAGGACGTACAACCCGTCGCCGATATCAGATACGAGGATCGTCTGGGAAGGAAAAAAGGGATATGCGCCCCAGGCTCCGTTGAAGCCCGCGCCTGCGCCGAAGAAGGTATCAAAATTACCGACCTCGATCAGGTTGTTCGGTCTGGAGGCATCCACCACGATGCCGCCGTCGGTATAATAGGAGATGATGAGCCAATCCTGCCAGACATGGACGTTATGCGGAATCACATTCTGGCCGAGGGTGGCAACAGGCCGGAATTCGTCCAGTTCCACGATGTTATTCAGGTTGGAAATGTCATAGGCGGCAACCGGTGCGTTGGCCCTTTCGTCAGTGGTGAAAACGACATTTCCGTTATCCGACAACCAGGCATTATGCGTAAACTGGAAGGGCGTGGTCTGGGTAGCCTGGAGGGTTATATTGGATTTATCCGAAACGTTGTAAATCCCCAGATGGCCTGCATAGATCTCGGACGAATACATTTCGTTATTCCGGGCATACACATCGTGGGAATAAACGTTGGGCCCTTTACCCACCAGAATGGGTTGGCCGGGGGTAGTGGCCACATCCAGGATGACGACGCCGCCGCTGTTCAGGTTGCTGCCCGCCAGGTAACAATAGCCGAACTCGTCGATAAACAGGTTGTGGCAGGTGAGCAGGGGTCCGGTGCCGAAAAGGTCCGGCGACCAATAGGAATAAGGCGCAGCGCCCGGAAGGTTCGACATATCGATGATCAGCAGGCCGCCGTCTTCCTCATTGGTCACATAGGCGTAATCGCCCCAGGTTTTGATATCGCGCCAGGTGCTGCCCGGCCCGGGAATATAGGCGACTTCGCCGACATTGTCGTGGTCGGCCAGGCTGACGATGGATACGCCGCCGTGCAGACCGACCAGGCCGTATTCGGTTCCGTCGGAGGCTGTCCAGCCCCAAACATCGTTCAGGTCTTCGTTATAGGGAATGTGTGCGATCAGGTCAACGTTCAGTTGCCCGAAACCCATAACGGCAAGGGAAGCCAGGGTCAGGCAAAGGGTAATTTTTTTCATTAGAGCTGTGATTAAAATTCAAGAAGCGGCGCCAAAGATAGGATTAAAGGCGGGGTTGCAGGATTATTTTCTGCGATCTACCACTGCAATTGTTAACCTGCTGACACATATCAGTTTTTGTTGTTCGTCGCGGATTTCAATATGCCAGACGTGGATGGACCGGCCGATTTTGAAGGGTGTGGCCCTTGCGGTCACGGTACCGGAGGTAGCGGAATTCAGGTGATTGGCATTCAGCTCCACGCCTACGGGAATTTGTGCCGACATATCCTCAAGGCAAAATATGGAGGCTACGCTGCCGACGGTTTCCGCGAGGGCGGCGGAGGCGCCGCCGTGCAGCAGTCCTGCGGGTTGTTTGGTCCGGTGATCAACGGGCATTTGCGCTTCGAGGAAATCGTCGCCGAACCCCGTAAAGGTAATCCCCAGGGCGTCCACCAGCGTTTTGGGGGAAATGGCGTTTATTCCCTCAATCGAAGGTTCATGTTTCCAGATCATGCTGATAATTGGAGGTTATCGCGTTTGAGGGGATTTTTTCAGTTTTTGTTCGTAAGTCTGAACGACCCGCGCTTGTTGTTCAGCCATTTTGTTCAACAACCGGAGTTCTTGTTTCAGGGTTTCCCCCTGTTCTACTACATCATCGGTCTGTGAGAGACCTTTCCGCTTTCGATTGATGTCCAGGATTTTTTGAATGGTTTGACTAAGTGCCTGTTTTGCTCGGTCCAGTCGGCTTCTAAGCGGTGTTTGGATCATGGCAATTGGTTTGTGTTGGTCAGCAGAAAAAAAGAACTTTTGTCCAGAACTTTTATTCCGGCAATGAATGAATGTTAAGCCTTCGTCTTTTGAAGGGAACGAAACTTTTTCCATTCCTGATAGAACAAATATAAGAGAATATCCAAGGGATCAAAACATTATTTCAATGAAAATTCATTTTGATCTCGAAAATTCCCATGCTATTAACGACCGGGGAGGGCAAAAAGATTTCTCCCGGGGGTATTTTAACACATAAGATTTTGCTCAACTGAACCGGGGTTTATTTGCCGATCGGGATGACGATGCCCACCCCGAAGGAGGGTTGGGCCAGAACCGGGTCGACACTCAGCACTGGGCGCACGTGAAAGCCGATGTCCTCGTTCACGTCAAACCCCTGCAAATGAGCGTCTACGTAGGCTTCGATCCCTTGCAGGACGTACAGCAGGGCAAAGTACACATAGGCGTTCTGCGTTTTTTTATCATAGCGGTCGCGCAGGTTCCGCAGGGTTTGGATATTATCGATCGTGGTGCCGGTAAATTCATGGGGTTCGTCATTGAGCTTGGCCAGGTAGGCTTTTTTGAACCGGCGATAGAGGCCCTGGTTATAGTCCACAACCCGGTACATCCCGTAGGTTGCGCCGTACACGATGGGCGCTTTCCACCACCTCCGGTTGTAGATCTGGCCGCCACCGGGAATGATGGCCCACATGAGGGCTTTTTTGGGTTCCGGCTGCCATTTGACGGCAACGGGCCGGAGCGTATCCGGCGGGTTGACAATCAGCGAATCCCCTGCAATTCCGGATTGGGCACGCAGTCCGAAGGAGGACAGGAGCAGCAATCCGATGACAGGAAAAATGGCTTTCATGCAACAGTTTTAAGTAAAGACGCCCAACAGCGGCGAAACACGGGATTTGTTAAGTCCCTTTGCTTTTTGTTCACCTTTCATCAAGGCATCTCAACACACTTGAAAAAGTGGTGGAGCTGATCCTTGGTCTCAAACGGAATGAGGATATGCCCTTTCCCGCCTTCCTTGTCTTCCAGGACCATTTTGATCTTTTTGGAGCCGAAAAATTCGCGAAAATCCTGGAGGATGTCCTCATGCTCTGAAGAAAGGCTTCTGGCAGCGGGTTGCGCGGGCGTTTTTTTCTTGGCGTTACCTGAGTATCCGCTGGTCAGGTCTTCGGTCTGGCGAACAGAAAGTTCTTTGGCAAGGATCTTGCTCAGGACCTCCTTGTGGAGCAATTTGTCCTTGATGCCTGCAATCGCCCTGGCGTGGCCCATGGATATCTTACCTTCCTTGATGGCCTTCTGAACTTCGACGTGGAGGTCGAGCAACCGGATATAATTGCTGATGGTGCTGCGTTGCTTGCCTACCCTTTCGGCCAGTTGGTCATCGGTCAGGGCGCACTCCTCTTTGAGGCGGTAGTACGACACGGCGATCTCCAGCGCGTTGAGGTCTTCCCGCTGGATATTCTCGATGAGGGCCATTTCCAGGAGGGTCTGGTCGTTTGCGATCCGGATATAAGCCGGCGCTTCTTTGATCCCTGCCAATTTTGAGGCCCGCCACCGGCGTTCGCCGGAAATGATCTGGTATTGTTTGGCGTTGAGGCGCCGGACGGTCAGCGGTTGGATAATGCCGTGGACCTTGATGGAATCCGCCAGTTCCTGCAGGGCTTCCGGATCAAAATCCTTCCTGGGCTGATCGGGATTGCTCTCAATCTGGTCGATGGGAACCAGTGCGAAATGGCTGCTGAGGTCCTTAACGACTTTCTCAGGGTTTTCGGCGATGGCCTGATCCAGTTTTTTGGTAAACAGGACATCGATCCCCGAACCTAATGCCTCTTTGGCGCCTGTTTTGGATGCAATTCTTTTTGCCATGTGTCCGATTTATCGCTCCCGCTTGGGGAATAAGAGAATGAACAACATCCGGCCGTCAGACCAGGACGTTATCCTTGTTTTTGGCCAGGAATTCCTGTGCCAGGTTCAAAAAGTTAATGCTGCCCTTGCTGCCGGCATTGATCAAAACGATGGGCATGTGGTGGTTGGGCGCCTCGCCGATCCGGGCGTTCCGGTGGATGATGGTATCGTAGACGTGGTCGGGGAAGATCTCCCGAACTTTTTCCACCACAACGGAAGCCAACCGAAGGCGGCTGTCGTACATAGACAGCAAGATGCCTTCGATCTCGAGGCCCGGGTTGTAATTATCCTTAACCAGCTGGATGGTATTCTGCAATTTTGCAAGCCCTTCCAGTGCAAAGAATTCGCATTGTGCCGGGATCAGGACCGTATCCGCTGCCGTAAGCGCATTCAGGGTGATCAGCCCCAGGGACGGCAGGCAATCGATGAACACATAATCATAATCATCCCTGACCTTATCGACGATCCCTTTCATGACCTGCACCCGGTCTTCCAGATTGATCAGTTCCAATTCAGCGCCGACCAGGTTGATATGGGACGGGATCAGGTGGAGGTTGGGCGTATCGGTCTCGTAGATCGCCTCTTCCGGGCTAAGGCCGTTGATCAGGCAATCGTAAATGGAGGTTTCCACATCTTCCGGCATGGCGCCCACCCCTGAGGAGGCGTTGGCCTGGGGGTCCGCATCGATCAACAGCACCTTTTTCTCCAGGATTGCAAGGCTGGCGGCGAGGTTGATGGCAGTCGTCGTTTTGCCGACAC
The DNA here is from genome assembly GCA_937873655.1 of uncultured Lewinella sp. Classification (GTDB taxonomy): domain Bacteria; phylum Bacteroidota; class Bacteroidia; order Chitinophagales; family Saprospiraceae; genus JACJYC01. Next base: position 329,658 of record CALMYQ010000101.1, read on the forward strand.
CGCCTTTCTGATTTGCAATCGCAATAACTTTTCCCATCTTGATTCGATTATCGGGTTTGAAATGCAGATAAAGCCGGCTACAATTGAATAACTTCGCCAACCGAGGGCAAAATTAGCTTTTTTCCCCGTTCCGCGAAAGCCTTTTGGACTTCATTGTGGTCAATTTTAATATAACCGAAGGTATCGAAGTGGACCCCGATAATGGTGTCGCATTCGATGAAGTCGCTGGCAATCAAGGCGTCTTCATATCCCATGGTGAAGTTGTCGCCTATGGGTAAGACGGCAAAATCGAGTTTGGGGCAGGTCATCGGGATCAGCTTCATATCCATGGTCAGGGCGGTATCGCCTGCATAGTAAAAACAAGCTTCATCGTTCCAGATCACAAACCCCATGGGGTTGGCGCCGTAAGTCCCGTCGGGCAGGACGCTGGAATGGATCGCACTGACCGCCTTGACCGTCCCGAAGTCGAAAGTAAATTTCCCGCCGGTATTCATGGGATGCCCGCCTATTTCCATCTGGTTGAACCAGGTAAAGATCTCGAAGGAGGAGATCACGCCGGCGCCCGTTCTTTTGGCAATCCGTTCGGCATCGGCCACATGGTCCTGGTGGCCGTGGGAGATCAACAGGTAATCTGCCGGTATCTTGTTGATGTCGATTTCGGCCGCCATCGGATTCGGCGAAATAAACGGATCAAACAGCAGGCTTTTACCGCCCATTTCCAGTCCGAAGGCGGAATGTCCATAATAAGTGATTTTCATGATTGCTCGGTTTTGATATGCAATGATACAGAAAAACAAATATCACCGGGGCCTATTGGATTTAAAAGAATACTTTTGCCGTTTCAACAACGGAAAAGCAGAAATGATCAATATAACTGTGATCGACAGGGAGGGTGAACCCCATGAACTGGAAGCGCCCACAGACATGAACCTGAACCTGATGGAGGTCTGTAAAATGTACGAATTGCCGGTAAAGGGCACCTGCGGCGGCATGGCGCTTTGTTCTACCTGTCATGTTTATGTCGAAAGCAGCCACGAGTTGCCCGAAATGCAGGACGCCGAAGCCGACATGCTCGACCAGGCTTTTTTTGTGGAGGATAATTCCCGGCTGGGCTGCCAGCTCCGGATTAAGGATGAACTGGAGGGGCTGGTGGTGAGGCTGGCGCCGGAGGCGCTGGAGTAGGGAGAGGGTGTGAGGGTGAGAGGGTGAGAGGGTGAGAGAGTGAGAGGGTGAGAGGGTGAGCCCGCCTTCGTAACGCCTGCGGCGTCACTACGGCGGATGAAAGGGAGATGCTACCGGGCATGACCGGGGATCACCGGCTTCTGCGGTGATGTACCCGGATGCAGGCCGGTAGGCGGTCCGGATAAATATATGAAAGTTCTGCGACCTGAAAATAAGTTTTATTGGCGAATTGGGTCTAAATTTGCCTGCACATCCGCCAAAACATCATAACGCATCACCAATGACGCAGGCACTCAGGGAAACCAACTTTTCCTTTCCCGGACAAACCGGATTTTACCGCGGCAAGGTTCGCGATGTTTATTTTTTCGGCAATAAGATGCTGATGGTCGCCACCGACCGGATTTCCGCGTTTGACCATATTCTGCCCAAACCGATCCCTTATAAAGGCCAGGTGCTCAACCAGGTCGCCGCCCATTTCCTGAATGCCACCAAGGACATTGTGCCCAACTGGCTGCTCAGTACACCGGACCCCAATCTGGCCTTCGGTGAAATGTGCGAACCCATCAAGATCGAAATGGTCATCAGGGGCTATCTGGCGGGGCACGCCTGGCGGGAATACAGCTCGGGCAAAAGGATACTTTGCGGGGTGCCCATGCCCGACGGCATGAAAGAAAACGATCCGTTCCCCGAACCCATCATTACACCGGCCACTAAAGCCGATGAAGGCCACGACGAGGATATTTCCAAAGAAGAGATCATCGCTAAAGGATTGGTTACCGCCGAAGAATACGGCCGCCTGGAAGAATATACCCGGGGTTTGTTCAAACGGGGAACCCAGATGGCCGGGGAACAGGGCCTGATCCTGGTGGACACGAAATACGAATTCGGAAAAAAAGACGGGGTTATCCTGCTGATTGATGAGATCCACACCCCTGACAGTTCCCGCTATTTCTACCTGGAAGGCTACAAGGAAAGGCAGGCCCGGGGCGAAAAACAAAAACAGCTCTCCAAGGAGTTCGTCCGGGAATGGCTGATGGCCAACGGATTTCAGGGGCTCGAAGACCAGAAAATGCCTGAAATGCCGGACGAATTCGTTCAGGAGGTTTCCGAAAGGTATATCAACCTCTATGAAATCATCACCGGCAAGCAATTCCGTAAAGCCGATAACGGCAATATAGAATACCGCATCAAAACCGGCGCGCTTACCGCTTTGCAATATTAAAAACCATTTCGCTTGACGCCTTTCAAGCCATACCTGATCCTGGCACTCACGCTGATCCTTTATCCGGATGTCCGGATTCTGGCCCAAACAACCAGGGATACGGCAAACGTATGGACCATCGACCTGGAAGGCCTGACCCTGACCGGTCAATCCGGTCGCGGAGCTGCCAGATTTTCCATCATCAATACCGAAGGCCCCATGCCTGAATTGAGGGTCGGCGTCAACCTCATCCAACGGGAAGCCGTCATCAATATCGCCGATGTGATCGACCGGCTGCCGGGCCTCCAGATCCAGAAAGGCGCATTGAACACCTACCGGCTCAATATCAGGGGTGTGGGCGCCAGGTCTCCGTTTGCCACCAACCGGCTCACGCTTTATTACGGCGAAATTCCGCTCATAAACGGCGCCGGTGAGAGCGCGGTGGAAGAATGGGATCCCAACCTGCTGGGATCAATTGCCTATCGCAGAGGGCCGGCTCCGGTCGGGCTGGGTGCAGGCCCAGGGGGCGCCCTGCAAATCCAATTGCCGGGTACAAGCCCCTACCCTTTCGCTTTCAAGGCCGTTGCCGGGTCATACGGCCTGTGGCAAACCCACGCCTATGCAGCACCGGTTTCATCCCCATCCGGCATTGCCCCCCTCAGGATCAGCGCCAACCATACCCATGCCGACGGATACCGGGCCAATAACCGGTATGACAGAACCTCTCTGCTCCTTGCCGGAACGGTCGGGCAACAGGATTCATTTGACGAAACCAACGACCGTGCGATAGAAACCAAACGCCTGGATTATCTGCTCTACGGACAGCATATCCGGGCCAATATCCCAAGCAGCCTGACCCTTGCTGATTTCAAGGCAAAACCGGAAACCGCCGCAGCGAACTGGGCCGCTGTCAAAGGCGGGGAAGACGCTTACACCTTTACCGGCGGCCTGACCCGGAAAACAGCCTGGTTGTCGGGGCCGAAAGCGGCTGAAATGCGGACGCTGACCACCGTTTACGGTCAATTGCGCACCAACGACGAGGTTCGTCCCTTCAATGTGCTCCGCGAAAACAATCTCGGCGGCGGGGTGCGGTTCTCCCTCAGCAGGATTCCCGGCCAGACAGCCGATCGATGGACCTACAGCGCCGGGCTGGAAGTGTCCGGCGAACGCTACGACCAGCAGACCTTCGAGACCCTGCCGATGGGCGCAACCGGCGATCCGTTGGACCGGATCGTGGAAAACCGGTTGCAATACTTTCTGTATGCCGAAGGAAATATTCCGTTGAATCGCGTTAAAGTGGAATGGGGACTGAACCTGAAACAAAACCTGAGCAATTGGCACTTCGTCAATAATCCGTCGGATGATCTCTCGGCGCATTCCGATCCGATCCTTTCGCCTCAACTGGGCGCGTCCTTCTACCTGACCAGAAAACAGGATCTGGAATGGTTCGGACTGGTGAGCAGCGGGGCGTTCTGGCCGGGTTCAGAATCTTCTTATGCCTCGGGCCTTCGCCTGGATCTTTTGCCTGAAAGAGCCTGGAACCTGGAGTCCGGCGTCCGGTTTTCAGGCGCCGCGGTACCGGGTTTGGAAGCCGAATTGACCGCTTTCCGGATGACCATCGACAACCTGCTGGCGCCCATAGAACTGCCCTCCGGAGAGCCGGCACTGATCAACGCCGGCAAAAGCCTGGACCAGGGTATTGAATTGCTGGTCGGGCAAACCTGGATCCGGGAAAACCCTTCCCTGCATACGAGCCTGAATTATACGGTCGGGGATTTTACTTTCCTTCGATACGACGGAACCGGCGGTAATTTTGAAGGCAACACCCTTGCCGGCGTTGCGCCCATCCGCGCCCACCTTGCGGCAGACCTGGGCCTCCCGGCGGGATATTACCTCCACCTCAATTACGACTTCACCGACAAGGTTTATGCCGATGACGCCAATACGGCTTCGGCCGGGGCGTACGGATTGCTTTCCTTCCGGGCGGGATGGGAACAGGTATTGTCCAACCGGACGAAAACCTGGTATCTTCATTGCAATTTCTTTGCCGGCATGGAGAATCTGGCCGATATCCGGTACGCCGCCATGTTGCAGGTCAACGCCGCCGGCGCCACGCCCCGTTATTACTATCCGGGCTTACCCAGACAATTCTACCTGGGCGCTTCATTCAGGCTAGCGCCCTGAGGACGGCTTTGATTTCTTCCCTTATTTTCGGCCCTGATAAATTTTTTTTATTTGTCAAAAAAGAAATCGATCCGTTTGATCGTTTCGAATAGACCTGAGAACAAAGCACATCTTCAACTATTTGACACGACCAGTACTTCAACAATCCTCCCCTTCATGAAAAACCTGTTTACCGGGCTGATGCCCGTTTTATGCTGTTTGTCGGTTTTACCGCTTTCTGCCCAGGATATGATGCCGAAATCCGCCAGAGGGTTGAAGCTGGGCATTACGGAAGAAGCCCTCATCGATCATTTTTTGCCCTATGTTCCGGGCGCCGGCAGCAACGCCCGCGACCTGCTGGAAGCCCAGAGTCTGAAGCCGTACATGATGCCGGTCAGGCAGGTGGGCGTCCGGGGTGAATCCATCGCATACGGGGCCTCCATATTGCTCGAATTCTATGTCAACCTCGGCAAGAATTTCAAGGTCAACCTCAGTCCGGATTATATCGGGCTCAACCTGGCCGGGGCCGGCAAGCCCGTCAGCTTCGAAGAGACGCTGAATTTCCTGGCCCGCGAAGGGACCGTCAACGCCGCTATAGTGACCTATGACGCGCGGGAAATACCCGGCGCCGTGATGGCCACCCAGAAGTACAAAATCGTCAATTACCTGCACATTTTCAGCGACCTGACCAAGGAACGGCAGCGGGTGTTTGAAACCAAAAAAGCCCTGCAACGCGGCAATCCCGTCCTGTTCGAGGTCCGGGCTGACGAAAGGATCAGGTCCTTTACCGGCGCCCGGTACTGGGACCCCGACGGGCAGGCCGATGCCAGTTATCCCCTCATTGTCGTCGGCTTCAATGAGAATGACCAGGCTTTTGAGGTGCTCAGCTGCTGGGGCAACCAATGGGGCATGGGCGGTTATATCTGGATCAAATACGATGATTTCGGCAAATATGCCCGCAATGGGTTTGTGTTGCTCCCTGAAGATCAGTATTGAGCACAACTTCTGATAGAAGCCGAACAATCCCCCGCTGCTTGACTCCGGCAGCACTGGGATCGGTTTCCATGACGGGCAATACATGCCTTTGGCAACTGACCGCCGGCTTCCACGGTAGGCACCACCGTGGGGCGGTTGATCATATTGACCGGCTTGGCAGGAATGACCAGCCGCCGCTGAGTTGCTTGTCGAAGCATAATTGCATCATTTAGGTATACGAATAGTCGTGAAAATGAATGCAATATGGGGGCGGTGGGCGTGGAGAATCAAGATGTTACTGGAGGTGGGAACGGTGGGGTTTGTGGGAGCGAGCTTGTTACCGATAATTTAAACGATTAATAAGGGCCAGACCAGTCGTTTTTTAGAAAAGCTGACAAATACTGATTCTTCTAACCAACCAACTTCAACCTTGAATTTGATACACTGCCCAAATTGTTTCTATTTTTCATTAAGAAAACTCATATTTGGGCAGTTGTAATTAATTAGAAAAGATTTAGAATCATTATTTAGTTTTACCACTTTAACATCCAAGGATTTTACATCTTTTTTAACACTGTCTCCGATTTCTACAAATTTATAAAAATCTTCATGGGTATAAGTCCATCCGCAAAGAAACTGATAGATTTCACTATTTGAGTTTCTTATTTCTAACACTCTATATCCATGGTTTTCTTTCCAAATATATTTTTTTTCGATTCTCCCTTCAATTGCAGTATCATATAATTGTTTAGCTTGAGTGCAATTTCCAGGCTCCATAAACATTTCGCAGGAAGAAAAAGCAATTAAACTCAGTAAAAGCTGAAGTGGTTTAATGAAATTATTCATATTTAATTTATTATTAATCACAAAATATTGAAAATTAAATGCCATGAAATTGAGTTGTCACCAAAACCAAAAGTCAAGAATCAAAGTTAATAGCTTACACTACTTTGCTGACTTTTTGCAAGTGAAATAATAATAGTCAAGAATTATTACCTTGTTTCACCAAAGATTCGTAAAGCCCCATGACCTGTAAAACCCGAAACCTGCTTTTGACTTTAAAGGACGTGCCCTTATCCCTCTGCCGAATCTTCTCTCTCTTAATTCTGCAAAAATGTCGGAAACACTTACAGGAATATTTCTAACTGTGTAAAGGTTTCCGGCGATCGCCCCTGGAGTCAAAATGGGATCTCCTTCTTTACCCCATTCATTTTGATTTTGACCATATCCATATCCCAAAAAGGCCACTGAAATTTCTGAATAATTGTCATAACCTGCCCATTGATCTAAAGTAAAGATGTTACCCGGAGACGGCACGACCTCTACGCTATTATAATCAACTCCCATTCCCATACCGATTCTGCAATCCCATCTATTGTAAAAGGAAGTATTTCCCATTTGATCTTTAACCCACCCAATTTCAATTCCGAATCCTCCCATGAAAGCAAATCCAGCAGATATAGATCTCGCATGCCCAAGTGATTGGGATGGCCCCTCTGCAATAGCCGGTTCGTTAAGGGCACTTTGGAAGGCAAAATAACCGGCTCCTGGAGAGGGATTAGGATTATTGTGAAGAGTACCGTGAAAACTGCCGTTCTCTCCAATGCTCCACATTGTAAAAGCTACTCCACCACTGTTTACATCTGTATAATTTACCTGCCCACCTGTTTCACTTGCTTGAGCTTGTAATTTTAGAAATTCGCTGATTTCTTCCGTATCGTTGGTGCGCCACCCACCCTCAATTTGTTCCCAAAGCCCCAATGGGTCTGTAAGAAGTATTGGATTATTGAAACCAAATCTATATGGCGACCAGTTTGAAGCTAACTGGGATAGAGGATCTCTTTGATTCCACCTTCCTAGAGATGGATCATAAGAACGAAACAGGGCCAAATCCAGGTTAACCCCAAGGTCTTCCACTCGTTCAACCCCGCTATATTGATACTTATTCTTCGGCGCCACCGTCTGATACCAGGGCCCTTCCTGGTTCAACCCGAAGGGGTAGTAGTGATTCTCCTGCGCGATCTCCACATCATTTTCTGTGGTATTCGGATCATCTTTAGTGGCAATAACCCCATCCAAATTAAAATCCGAAAAAGCCACCCTCGTATTCCCCAAATGGTCCTGCCGCCAATATTCGGCCCGGATTGACGCTATTGAAGTTCCGCTATAGGTAGGCACCAAACGCCCTTCACCATGCTGGACGGACTGTATTTCTTGGTCAAGATACTCAATTCCGCCGACATATTCTCTAATGCCTTCAGGGCCGGCCTGGCTCCATTTTCTGCCGGTGACATCGTATCGAACGGTAATACTCGATCCTCCTTTGGTAATTTGTTTCGGCAAATTAAGGAAATTATATTGGATAGTAAGGCCTTTATATGGATCAGTGATCAGATTGCCATTTTGGTCATAAACATAATCAGATCCGGGCGATGCGCCGGGATTGAAGCCTTTAGCCCTATTGGCGGTTGGCGCGCTGTCCGCTACTTTTTGCAGTTTCGGCGTGCCGGGAATAAGCGTGTAGGTCAGGTTGTCGATCTGATTCCTGGTAAAACAATTGCCGTCCGCAACCATCCCAAAACGCTGGAGGGTCCCTATATTCCCGTCGCCGTCATAACTGATGAGCGACTTTTAGTAAACCATGCTCCCCGTCGGTCGTTTGTGCCGGGACAAAGGTATTTTTTAGTGTTTCTTTAGCCGGCAGCGATCTGTAAAATAGTCCTGATGATGGGGGGGGGGTGAACCAACTGGTGCAAAGTTATGGGCAACAATTCCATTTTTCCTAACTGAACTGGTCGATTGTCTGATTAATAGGGGGGCAAATCATTACCTTTCACCATATAGGTTGAGTTAAAAGCATATAAGGGTTTAATAATTCTTTTTTTACAAATAAATTATTATTCTTTTCATAGAATTTATATCTAAAAAAATAATCATAAGGAAAACAGTCATCAACAGGTTCGCACCCATGCACCCAGAAAACAAAAGAATCTTCGTCTAAATATGAATATTTTTGAAACTCCTTAACAAGATACGCATTGAATGTAAAAAAGCACACTTGACTATACTTTCCTCTTGGAGAATCAAATAATTCATGCTTGCATTTTTCAAATTGTTGAGAATATTTTTCTATTAAATAATTCCAATGTGGTTCAAGGTTTGTTGTAATGCACTCTGCCTGTCCCATATTTGATAAATCTACTTTTTTTATAAATTCCAGTACTATTTCTTTGTTTTGTCTAATGTCGTTGATCGATTTGAAGCTAAACTCTATTAGTGCATTTTCGATACATTCTGTTTTTTCTAACTGCTTCCAAAAACGTAAAGTATCTAGCAATTGGTTTGTGGTCCAATAAATTATATCACAATCATTTGAATTTACCCAATATTCCGGAATTTGGAACCGCTCACGATAAGCATTATACTTCTCAATACCTTCTTGAACAATTTCATCTCTTGTTAGAAGAGGATAACAAGAAGTTTTTCTATTTTTTTCAAAATCTATTTTTTGGCTAAAATCATTATTTTCACTACAGGAAAAAATTGAAAATAATAATTCGAAAATAATAAAGTATTTAATTGTTTTTAGCAGCATCGTTAATTGTTTTTTAATCTTTGCCTGAAATTATCTTTGGGAACCACAAAGCCATCTATAGTAACTTCTCCTCTGTAAAATTGTGGGCGGTTATAATATGCACGTATAAGTACCATGTCAGGTGTAGCAAATTTTAATAAACCTGGGCGATTTTCCTGAGGGAATCTAACATGATAATCTCTTTGCGCCCCCTCTTTCATCATATTATCGCCATTTTCCATTACATCACCATACCTTGCTTTATTAAACGAAGTACCATTTGAATGACCTGCCCCTCCTGGCAAAGTATGAAAGGCTTCATGAATAGCCGTTCTACCGATCCATGTAAATGCGTCACGCAAAGGGCCACTGAACTGACCGTTTAATTCTTGTTTATATTTATTAACATCAACACCTTCTGCATCACCTTGGATTGTCGGCATTGAAGAGTCGAGAAATCGTTCAAAATTCACAAAACCAAAACTATTATTAGATTCAGCAGGTTCTGCATTTACTCCAAAAGTACTTTTTAAAGTTTTTTTATCAGATAGATAAACAATCCTATCTGTAGAATCTAAATTTTTTAACTCAGCCTTTGAATAAGCACTATTTCTTACAGTTCCAATTACAGATGCGTTTACGCCTGCATTGTCTAAAATTTGCTGAGCACGTTCAATAATTAAGCTTATCTGTTCAAGCGTAAATTTAAATTCTTGATTTTCATGAAAAATAAAAGTTAGATAAATAATATTTTCCATCCCATTTGGATCAATGAATTTAATTGGATTCCCTGTGCCGTATCCATAGGGAGTTAAGGATGTGGTAGTTTCTGCCATTGGATCCACCGCATTCCACCGTCCAATACTCGGGTCATACCACCGAGCCCCATAATCCAACCAATTCAATCCCAAATCCTCCACATACTCCTTCCCATTATACTGATACTTATTCTTAGGCGCCACCGTCTGATACCAGGGCCCTTCCTGATTCAATCGTAAGCGTCCGGTGAACTACATTACCTCAGCGCTTGCAGCAACGGGATGTCAGCCGCTTCAGGCTGCCACAGGTGGGGCAGGAGTTCCTCCACGCGGT
>CALMYQ010000102.1 GCA_937873655.1 uncultured Lewinella sp.
CCAAAAATCAAACGCAACCAATGATTTTGAAAGTCAAGGGGCAACGGAAAGTTGCTTCTTGACATCAAAACCAGGCTGCTTTTTTCCTTTTTTATTCCGAAGACAAATCGCAACTTCGGCCATGGCCTGCGAGGGCGTTTCGATCAGGAGCTAAAAAGCACAGGATGAAATCGGTATCAAATTGAACAGCCTAGAATTCGCCCCCACCCGGTAGTAGCAGATCTCATCGGGTTCGGGTATCAGGCCGAGCATTTTGCCCGGACTCGGATTGTAGCTGTAGGCGTAAAAGGTAAAACTTCCTCTTCGGACTGTCCATAGAAACTCGCTCTTCCAATAAATATTCGGGTTCAGCGCGGCATTCAGGAAGTAACTGCAGTTGTCATTTTGTCCGGCGTTGATCTGAATAGCACCCTCCGATTCAAAACCGCAACCTAAAAGATTATAACTGGCTTCGCGCCCACTTCTCCCCCTCCATTCTGTGGAACACCAGGGAAGAAACCTTTACCTGAACAACGAACTCCTTCATTAAATCCTGATTTTTATACAATTGTACATGCATTTCATAAGGCTGATCTTGACTTCTACTGCTTTTAGCTGTATATTTATCTTGATATTGCCACTTTCGATTCTCATCCTCAAATTACCAAATCCGGCTGCTATTCTCCTTGGAGTGGCAAATGAACTGATTTTCCTGACACCGATTTATGTCTTATATCCGGGTTATGCATAAAGCTTTTATCCCCCTTCTCCTGTCGATCGTATTTCCAACTTTGAGCTATGCCGGGGAAGGCGTCCCGTTCGATGTGATCCTGAAAGAATATACGCCGGAAAACCATTACCTGGGAGATTATTTCTTTTTTACCCAAGTCCTGGTTGTAGGTGTCCAGCTTTTCTTTTTTTTATTCATTTTTTTCCAATTTGTCCAAAACCGGCGCAGGGACTATTTAATGTATTCCTTGTATATTCTGATTACTTTTCTTTATTCCGCCAGGGTAAACACTTTTTGTTACACCTTTCTATTTGCCAACGGAGAACAATACGAGGCATTCAGCCATGGTTTGCGTTTGGACATTTGCGATGGCACCGAGCTGATCTTTTTCAATCTGATCATCGGTTTCTATATGCTTTTCCTCTTGGCATTCTTCAATTTAGAAAAGAATTCCGACCCGACTTCCCGGATGATTCACGGCACGGCAGTTTTCACCCTGGCACTTGCAATTTTGCAAATTTTATGGATAAGTCTGGCCGGGCTGAATGCCGTTCCCAAGTTGGTCCCTGAAAATATATATAAATGCTTGTTCCTGCCAATCAATATCGGCTTGACGATAAGGGTATGGAAGAAACGCAACTTGCCGGGCCGCGATTTCATCCTGACCGGGGCGTCTCTCCTTCTGGCAGGTGCCGTGGTCACAGCTACCACCTCGATTTTCCAGGGAGAAATTTACGGAGACCGCCTCTTTCTGCAAATCGGCACTATGGCCGAGATCCTCTTCTTTGCCGCGGCCCTCGGGCGAAAGGACCGGGTGGTACGTGAGGCCGAGATCATGGCCGTCTTTACCCAAAAAAATACCGGGTCTGATTTGATTCCAAAGCAGGGAGACGGTTCCTCTCAATTACCCCCCGGGGATGTTGACCACTCTGATGATATCCGGGATGCAAAACACCGATGTTTGGAAAGACTGAAAGCAGCGATTGATCGCGACCTCGCTCACACCAGGGAAAACGGGGCAAAGCCGGGCTTTTTTACCGTAAAAAAATACGCCAAGGAATTCCGGATGGCCCCGGTAACGCTCTATACCGTCGTCAAACCCCTCACCGGGAAAGATACCAAGACTTTCATCCTGACCTATCTGCTTGACCAGGCAAAAGAGGAGATCAAGCGAACCGAGACGGCGATCAACCTGATTGCCGAATGGTACGGATTCAGCAGCCCGGCCCATTTTTCGACGGCTTTCAAGCGGGTGTACGGGTATCCGCCGAGCGGGTTGCGGGAGAGATAGGCAAAACCGAAGGATAGGAAAATGCGCGTATTCGAAGAATGGAAGTTAAACTTCTCAAATGGCGGGAAATAGGATTTGACAGTAGACTCCAGATTTGGTCAAATATAAAATATTCATTTTCAATGAAATGAAGATTTTTGAAAGCCCTGGGAAAGATTTTGGAAAACGAAGTATTGGCGTTTAACCCTACATTCGTGAACAATAGTGCAAAGATTCGGAACAATAGTGAAAACCATAAAATCAAAGCTGTAATATATTTGCTGTCAATCAATTACACGTGAATATTCGCTTTTCTCTTATCCATAAAAGCAAACCCCGGACTCAATCAGGTATCATTCGTACAATCATCAAAAAGATCCAATATGTAAAAGAACACTTCAAATCCAAAAATCGGGGGAGGCCGTGTCAATAGGCTGAAAAAAGGATCAAGGCCTTTCATACCCTACTATCAGGTAATCAAATTGAATTATAGACGCTACCAGTAAAAGCACTCACGAAACGAAAAAACCGAATCCAGGATTTCACACCTAATTCTTAAAAAATTCTTCCCCGTCATGACACCGGCAATTATCTTGAATCCCAAGTCTGACCAAGTCCATCAGCTTGAAGCAAAACTGCGCCAATTGTGCCCGTATCTCCAATTGCGTAAAAGTCCGGATCTTCTTCAGGGCGTCTCCATTGCGGAAGCGGATGACCCCCCCGCCGTCGTCTTCTGGAATCCGGCGTATGCGCCGGCCTGGCTGGCCGGTTTTCTCCATCGTCACGTCGTTATATGTGTGGCCGACAGTAACCAATACATTGAGGATGCTGCCCGGCAAAGGGCCATCGGCTACCTGCTGGAGCCCTTCGAGGACGACAAGCTGGCAAACGCAGTTGGCGTCGCACAAGCTGTACTGCTTGAGTATGAGACCCAGCGCCTGTTAAAAGAATTCCTGAAAAAAGGGAAAGCCCCCTGCCTGGTCGGCATTCCCACCCTCGACGGCACGGAGATCATGTCCGCCGACGAGATCGTTCGCTGCGAGGCCCGTGTGCGGTGCACCATCGTCGTGACCAAAAAAGGGAACATCATCAGCGCCTACAATATCGGCGAATTCAGGAAAATGCTCTGCCCGATGGGCGGCTTTTTCGCCACCCACCGGGCGCATATCGTCAACCTAACTTACGTACGCCGCCTCAACAGATCCCGGACCGTGGAAATGCACGACGGCCACGAAGTACCCATCACCCAGGAGAACAAGGTCCGGTTTCTGGAGATGATCAATTCCATTCGGTAGTCGTTTTTGCTTTAAACCCGAAATCGGCGGGTTCGATGAATGGAAATGGGACTGGGGTCAATAGCATTTGCATCTCAAGAGAGCAGGGCAATTGAAGCGATTCAGCTTTCAAAGTAATTAAATTATTATTTAACGATATTTTATCTATTCCTTAAAGATTTTTAACAAAATTTTCGCTTAGTTTTGAAATCATTAAACTTTGTCAACTAGTATGAAAACATCCCGCATTACCAACCAACTTTTCTTGTCGAAAGTATTGGCTAAAATAATTATGGCTGCCGTTCCTGTAGTGCTAATCCTAATAATCTTCAACGCTGTTCGCTTTTGCAGCCGAGCTACGAATGATACTTCTGGCCCACCTGTTAGTGATGCTTCCATCTCCTTTAGTCTCTTGGATATAGACTATGGAGAAGTTGAGTACGCTTATAATAATGGTACACAAAAAGGGGACAGTTACGCCAAGTTAACATTAACCAATGGCCGGAAAGTGAGTACTACTGAAAGCCTCTCATATTGGTCACAAAAAGCGGGCCTTTATTACATTGATGGAAGAAGTTTGGCTGTTAATCCTAAGCATGCCTGCTATTACGAGTACGGTGGAAAAATATACATTAAGACAGCGACGGATAAATTACAAGCCCAAAAAGACCGAAATTTATTTGCAGTTATTAAAAAATGTAATTAACAAGGGAATCGGCACTAATAAAAAAAATTACTTTTCCAAATAAATTCGCCATTTTTTCTCAAAAGTGCTCCTTTTGAGTTCTTGTCACTCCGTGTCTCACCATTATGGGTATTATACACCTAATTTTGCACTAACGGTTTTTTAGAAGACATCATCTAATTAATACGTTTTTCTGCGCTCCCAGCGGTTTTTTACCGCCTGCAGTCCAAATATGGTATATCTGACTGATGTAGGTAGGGGGGCTCCGTGGCCATGAAGTGTATATAATGCAGGAAAAGAAGGTTCGTTTTCTGGCGATCCTCAATTCTATTGGTTAGTTATTTTTTGCTTTAAACCTAAAAACAGGGTGCTTTAATGAATAGAAACCGGTCTTCGATTAACGGCCCTTGCAACTAGATCGGCGCAGAATTAAATTTATCGGAAAGTCGGCAGATCAACCAGTTGCCAATTTTACTTAAAAGCATTATTAATCCATTCACCCAAAGACATGAGTTATCAAATCAAACATTTGATCCTGACTCATCACGCCAAAGCGGGTGAAAACGGAACGGAAAACGAAGAAGACTGCGGGACGGACGTCATTGCCATCGTGGAAGAAGAGGATGATGACGGCAAAATTTTTCAGGCGAATTATATGGCTTCCTTCTACAGCTATAAACATATCGCCTCCATAACCCATGTACACAAAAAAAGCGGAGACTTTCTCGACGGCGCCTATTTCCATGACGGCAATATGGTGCTGGTGGAGCGGTGTACGGAGGAGTTGATTTGGCAGGTGGTGGTGGATTTGATTCAATTGGGAGAATTCGGCATGGTTTTCAAGAAAATTTAAATGCACACGATTGAATATTTAAACCCTGTTTTGCTAAAAATGAACTAGTGCGCGAAATCTAAGTGGCGCCTAAGTTTCGGGAGGCTATTTTTTCGACAGGCAAG
>CALMYQ010000103.1 GCA_937873655.1 uncultured Lewinella sp.
TGAATTTTTCGTAAAGTTAACGATATTCGCTGTCCTGTTTTTGGGGGGAACATCACCGCTGTTCTACCCTCAAAGTTTGCGCCTGGTTGACAGAGCGCCGCTTTGCTGCATGAACCGCGACCAAAATCCAAACAAGCGCTAAGTAAATTTTTCTGCTTTTCTTTGTGGAAAGTACTACATAAAAACCAACCGGCGTCTTATTGAAACGGGTTGGTTTTTTTTAGACGACAACACGAAAAACAGCAGCATGAAAAAGTATCTACTTATTGGCGCAGGGCCGGTTGGGCTGGCTCACGCGCGTGCATTGAAAGAGGCGGGTCTGGATTATGACCACATTGAGGCGAATGACAACCTGGGGGGAAACTGGTACCACGGCGTGTATGAGACGGCCCATATTATTTCCCCTCGCGATGTGATGCAGTATTCTGACTATCCGATGCCGGCGCATTTTCCGGACTTTCCCAGCCGCCAGAATTTGCTGGATTACTACAATGAATATGCCGATCACTTTGGATTAAGAAATCATATCACTTTCAATACCAAGGTTTTATATGTGCGCCCTGTTGAGGACAACCTGTGGGAGGCGCATTTTTGCAACGACGAAGTGCGCCGCTATACAGGCGTGTTGGTGTGCAACGGCCACCACTGGGACAAGCGGATGCCGCAGATTGAAGGCAACTTTACCGGCGAAATCATACACTCGAAAGACTACAAACGCCCCGAGCAACTGCGCGGCAAGCGCATCATCACAATCGGTGCGGGCAACTCGGCTTGCGACCTGGCCTCGGAGGCGGCCCGGGTGGGCAAAAAATCGTTCATCAGCATCCGCAGCAGCGCGTGGTTTTTGCCCAAGCTCCTGATGGGGCAGCCGCTGTCGAAATATGCCAACCCGAAAGTTCCCGTCTGGCTGCAGAAGCTCGGGCTGAAAATCGGGCTGAAAATCCTGATCGGCGACCTGAAACACTATGGCCTGCCGAAGCCCGACCACGCTCTTTTTGACAAGCACCCGACCATTGGTACAGAACTGCTGCATTACATAAAGCATGGACGCACCGTGCCCAAACCCGGGATTGTGCGCGCCGACGGCAAAACAGTGACTTTTACGGATGGCTCGCAGGAAGAAATTGATATGATAGTGGCTGCAACCGGCTACCACTTGTCGTATCCGTTTTTGCCCGATGAGCTGCACCGCACCGAAGGCGCCGTAGCCAAAGTATACGGCGATTGCATGCTCGACGACTATCGCGGCCTATACCTCATAGGCTGGCAACAGGCGCGCGGCGGCGTGGGCGCATTGGCCCCGAAAGCGGCCGGATTGCTCATGCGCCACCTCAAGCTTCAGGAGCAGATCGGCGTTCCGCTCGGCCTTGTGATGAAAGAAGCTATGGGGCAAAAACTGCCCGAATCACACCTCATTGGCATGTTTGTGATCTTGCGCAACATCGAAAAATTCAATAAGCATTACGATTCTTTTGCGCAACGCGCCCGCCGGCTCGACCGGCAGTATCCCAATTTCAAAAATAAAGTGCTGCCCATGCCCAAAAGCATCGATAAAAATCTGGTGGTATTTTAAGGTACGATTGAGGCACAGGGAAGCAGGGGCAAAGCGGTTGTTTGGAAGTCTGCTCTTCCATCTCATCATCCCTGTATTACAACGGGATTGTTGCATCGGTTTTTCAGGGGCGGCCTGGATCACCTATGTTTGACAAATGCTGAATAAACTGCTCGGTCTCAATCCGTGACCTGTTTAATTTGGCAATTTGCCTTGGACCTGCCTTTCCATCGGCCGGAAAAAGGACGATCACCGATTGGAATGGATGCTGTGAGATTTTTGATTAAATAAAGCCTACTTCCATTCCACCGCCAGATCCCGGATTACCGCCGGAGCGCCGCCGTTGTACAAGATCCCGAATCCGCCGAAGGAATTGTCTGCCGCGGAAGCCTCCATATCCACATCGGGCAAAACAGCCGGCGGATAGGCCGAAGCCCCGTAGCCCGCATCCGTGGAAGCCCGGGCGTAGAGCTTCCCGGCAGCCATGCTGAACCGGATGGTGCAGTTGGTCCGGTAACAGGATGTGGAAACGGGCTCGCCGATCTCGGACACCTCGCCGTTACGGTATCGCACAAAAACAAAGTCGACCGCATTGCCGTATTTGGTCGTGCGGACAACCCGCAACCCGTAGCCGGTCATCGTTTTTGAGTCGAATTTGATCAATACGTCCATATAGAGCGGCGCTACCGCAAAGCCTTGTCCGGCGGATTTGAACGGCGCTATCTGCAACGTCATTTCCATATCGCCCCGGGCCTCCCCCACCGGCGTGTAGCTCATGAATCCGCTGCGCCCCTGGAGCAAGCCCGTGATGCCCTGCGCGCCGTCCTGTCCGTCGCCGTAGTACCAGGCATCGCCGGAAACCGGCCGGTCGGGATTTTCAATATGCCGCCAGGTCCAGAATCCGGGCAGTACGCGGGGCTGATTGGCCGTGGATAGCCTGGAGAAATCGGGATGCATGCTCCGCTCATCGGCCGTTACGGATTTCGCCTGTACCGGATCCGGCAGGATGACTTCCACCACCTCGCCGTCCAGGCTCCTGATATGCCTGGGCACAATGGCGGCCTTCACGTAATAACCGGCATCCCCCGGCGTCAGCGGATAGTCTTTCAGGGGCTTGCCGAACCGGGAAACCATGATCGGGATCGCGTCTTTCCCCGAGGCATCGGCGCATCGGTACCAGGTGATGCCGGATTGATCTTCAAAACCGGTGTCCAATTGGTATTCCAGGCTGACCATGCCTTCTTTGCGGATCATCCGGGGCGGTACACGGAATCCCGGCGCGGGGAGTTGCCTGGGGCTGATCGTCAGTACGGCGGCGGCCTCCAGTCCGGCTGGGGTGGAGGCGATGATCGTCACAATACGCGGCTCCAGCCCGTCGTTGGCCGGTATGACCCGGCACTGCAAACCGTCGGGTGCGACCCTGAGCCCGGCAAAAGCCCCGGATCCGGGCGATAAGGCCCATTGGATGGTTTCGGGCTTCACCGCTACATTGCCGAACCGCAGAAGCTTAACCGACAGCAGGGCCGTATCCCTGCCCGTTTCCAGGCTGTCTCTGGTGGCGGACAGCAGCAGTTGGGTGGGCAGATCGGTATAGGTTCTGTTTTGCACCTGTTCGGCGCGCTCCACCTGAGACTTGATGCCCATGGGATCCCAATCGTCCTCGCCTTTGAGCAGGTTATAGGTATTGTAGAGTACTTTGCCCCCTTCTGCGATCCGGTACGCGTCGAGGACCTGTTTTTTATCCATTTCCACCGTGCAGGCCGGGTCTTTTCCGCCGATAAAAAGCGGCCCGTCGTTGAGGGTGTTCCCAAACTGGTAATTGCGGGTTGCTGCCGGCGGCAGGTCTTTCCAGCCGACATACAGCCGGTCGTCGCCGGCCTGGAACCGGGTATCGACCACGGCCACCTGGCCGCCCGCTTTCACGAAATACTGCTCGCCGCGGGTATAAGCCCGGATGTCGCAATTCAGCAGCACCGCGCCGGTGCCGCGGGTGATGTAAAAGGGTTTGGAACTGTAAAAATCAAAGGTGCTGTTCAGGTACACGCCGGTGCTGCACAGGGCATCGTCGGTGGATTCGAAATGGCAGCGGTCGAACAACACCCGCTTACCGCCCACGAACGGGCAAAGATTGAGCCGGCTGACAAAGCGGGTGTTGCGGGCCACGATCTTGTCGCCGTCGCAATGGATCAACTGGGCCTGTACGATGGCCGATGCGCGCTTTTCCCGGCTCAAGGCGGGTTTCAAAGGAAAATCAAGGTCGATATTGCAATAGTTCCCGAAGGTGATGTTCTCGGATTGGGTGCCGTCGCCGTAAAACCGGAATAGGGTGAAATTGCCCCGCGCGCCGATCGTTTGTCCCCGGTTGCAGGCCAGCACCACGTTTTCAGCGTGCTGATTCAACCCGTGGAAGCGCAGCCATTGGCAGCGGATCTTCATGCCGTACGGCGCCCGCTCGCCTTCTTCCGGAATGCGTATGGCCGGATCGTCGGGATCGTCGATCCAGTACACCCAGGGGGCCAGATAGAGGGTCATGGGCTGTTCCTCGGTTCCATCGGTGAGTTTCGCCGCTGCGTTTTGAACCGAGTTGAATACGAATGGATACCGGGCGGCATCCGCATCGCTCAGTTGCCCGTCGATGAAAAAGGCGTGAGGGCCCAGCAGGATGGTATCGCCGTGGTATATAACGCTGTTGCCGGTGCATTGGATCGGATCTTGCGGATCGAGGGATTGATATTGGAAAGCAGATTGCGTGATGCCCGTTTGATACAGGAGCAACCAGATGCACAGTAGGGAATTTCTCATGAAGTAAAGATAAGGAATGATCCCGTTCGGGCAAATTGCACGCGACCGGTTTAATGCCGACTGTTTTCCCTATTTTTACCCGCAGCACGAAACAACCAACGACCATGAAAAAACTCACACTCGCCTTTTGCCTGGTTTTTTCCCTGTTTTCCATCGCCACCGGGCAAAAATCCAAAACTGAGCTCAAAAAACAGGAAGCCCAGATGAAAGAAGCCGCCGCCCGGCTTGACCGGCTCAAAAGCGAAGCCGCCGGAAAAGTGGAAAGCCGCGCCAAAATGATCCAGGTCATGGTCGACAAGGTCTTCAGTTTTGCCGAACTGGGTTTCCAGGAAACGGAATCCTCCAAATACCTCACAGATATCCTGCGCCAGAACGGGTTTTCGATCGAATTCGGGATCTCGGGGGTGCCGACCGCCTGGTGGGCCAAATGGGGCTCGGGAGAACCGGTGATCGCATTGGGGTCCGACCTCGACTGCATCCCCAAGGCTTCCCAAAAGCCGGGAGTGGCCTACCACGACCCGATCATCGAAGGCGCGCCAGGCCATGGCGAAGGCCATAACTCGGGCATCCCGCTCAACATCGCAGCAGCAATCACGGTAAAGGAGATCATGGAACGCGAAGGCCTCCGGGGTACCCTGATCCTGTGGCCCGGGATCGCGGAGGAGCTGGTGGGCACCAAAGCCTATTTCACCCGCGACGGTTATTTCGACGGCATCGACCTCTGCATATTCACCCACGTCAACGACAACCTGAACGTTTCTTACGGACAGGCGCGCGGCACGGGCCTGATCTCGGTAGAATACGAATTCACCGGCGAAGCGGCACACGCGGCCGGAGCGCCCTGGCGGGGCCGCAGCGCCCTTGATGCGGTGGAACTGACCAGTATCGGATGGCAATACCAGCGCGAACACCTCGATCCGATCCAGCGCTCCCACCATGTGATCAAAAACGGCGGCGACCAGCCCAATGTGGTCCCATCCAAAGCTTCCATCTGGTTTTACCTGCGCCACGTAACCTACCCGCAGATCATGGAGTTGTACGAAAAATGCAACAAGATCGCCGAAGGCGCCGCCCTGATGACCGGCACGACCGTCGAACGGCGGATACTGGGGTCCGCCTGGCCGCGCCACTTCAACAAGGTGATCGCCGAAACGATGTATACCAATATCAGACAGGTGGGGCTGCCCGAATGGAGTGAGGCGGATCAAACCCTGGCAAGGGCCCTCCAGCGCGAGGTGAAATCGCCCAGGGATACCAATGGATTAAGCGTGAAGCTCGACAGTATCGGTCTGCCGGTCATGTCGCCCGTCAGCGGCGGCTCCGACGATATCGGCGATATTTCGTGGAAACTGCCGACCGTCACCCTGGGTTATCCCTCCAACATCCCGGGCCTGCAAGGGCACCACTGGTCGAACGCCGTGGCCATGGCGACACCAATCGCCCACAAAGGCGTCCTGGCTGGCGCCAAGGTACAGGCCATGACCATACTCGATTTTTTGATGAAACCCGAACTCGTGGAAAATGCCTGGACCTATTTCCGGGAGGAACAGGGGATGAAACAAAAATACATTCCCATGGTTTCTGAAAAAGACAAACCCGCCGTTTTCCTCAACGAGGACATCATGGAGGAATTCCGGCCGGAGCTGCAAAAATATTACTACGACGAAACCAGATACGATTCTTACCTGGAGCAACTGGGAATCGCCTATCCGACGGTCCGGGGAAGGTAGTTGATGATGGTTAATTATGGTTTATGATGGTTTATGATGGTTAATTATGGTTAATTATGGTTTATGATGGTTTATGATGGTTTATGATGGTTAATTATGGTTTATGATGGTTCCCTGTAACGGCAGCCAACAACAACAAACAACCATAAACAACTATAAACAACCATAAACAACAACAAACAACAACAAACAACAATGAGCATCATATCCACCATAGAAAACAAGATCAAAACCTGGGATGACGCGGCCGAAACCCGGGCCGAATGGCGGAAGAACGGCGAAAAAACCGTATTCACCAACGGCTGCTTCGATATCCTGCATTACGGTCATGTGCACTACCTGGCGGATGCGGCGGGATTGGGCGATCGCCTGATCATCGGCTTGAACTCCGCAGAGTCGGTGAGCCGCCTGAAGGGGCCGCACCGGCCGATCAACGACGAATTCACAAGGCAGACCCTGCTGGCCGCTCTGGGGTTTGTGGATATGGTGGTGGTTTTTGAGGAAGACACGCCGCTCGGGCTCATTGAACGCCTGGTACCGGATATTCTCGTCAAAGGCGGCGACTGGACACCCGACAAGATCGTCGGATCGGATATCGTGCTGGCCAACGGAGGCCGGGTATTGAGCCTGCCTTTTGTTGATGGGTATTCTACGACCAATATTGAACAGAAGATCAGGCGCAGCTGACCGGCAGCGCATTTTGTCGTAAATTTCCTATCTTTATTACCCGCAACAGCCAATTTTTCGGCTTATGTATTGCATTCACCTATTAAAGCCATTCCAACATGAATATGCTGAAGTCAACTGTCGCCTTATTATTGCTTGCCCTGCTCTCCTGGCCTGTGCAGGCACAGAAAAAATCCGATAAGCAGGAGGAACGCGCCAAAAAATACTATCTGGATACCGTAGGGCTCAATGGGCTCAGCTTCCGGTCCATCGGCCCGGCGCTCACCTCCGGGCGCATCGCCGATTTTGCGGTTCATCCCACTAAGAAAAGCACTTATTATGTGGCCGTAGCCTCCGGCGGCGTATGGAAAACCGTAAACGCCGGCACCACCTTTGAGCCCATTTTTGACGGGCAAGGCTCCTATTCCATCGGCTGCATCACCATCGATCCGAACAACCCGAATGTGGTCTGGGTCGGATCCGGCGAGAACAACAACCAGCGCTCGGTGGCCTATGGCGACGGCGTCTACAAAAGCGAGGACGGCGGCGCGAGTTGGCAGAACGTGGGGTTGAAAAATTCCGAGCATATCGGCAAGATCATCGTCGACCCCCGAAATTCAAACGTGGTCTACGTGGCAGCTATCGGCCCGCTCTGGAGCGAAGGCGGCGACCGGGGCGTCTACAAGACCGTCGACGGGGGCAAAACCTGGGAGCAAGTCCTCAAGATTGACGAGCATACCGGCGCAACCGACATGATCATGGATCCCCGCAATCCCGACGTCATTTATGCCGCCGCCCTCCAACGGCGCCGGCACGTCTTCACCTATGTGGGCGGCGGCCCCGGGAGCGGCATGTACAAAACCACCGACGGCGGCAAAACCTGGGAAAAAGCCAATAAAGGCCTCCCGACTGTGGAGATGGGCCGGATCGGCCTGGCCATTTCACCGGCCGATCCCGAAGTGATCTACGCGATTGTAGAAGCGGCGCAAGGTAAAGGCGGATTCTACCGGTCGACCAACCGGGGCGCCAGTTGGGAACGCCGCGGCAGCGAATCCTCCAGCGGCAACTATTATACAGAGATCGTGGCCCACCCCACCAACCCGGATATCGTATACTCCATGGATACCTGGCTGCAATGGTCGACGGACGGCGGGCGGAGTTTCAGCAATGTCGGTGAAGAGTTCAAACACGTCGATAACCACTGCATGTGGATCGACCCCGACGATACGGACCACTACCTGGTCGGATGCGACGGCGGGATTTACGAAACCTGGGACGCCGCCAAAACCTGGGACTTCAAAGCCAACCTCCCGGTGACCCAGTTCTACAAGGTTGCCGTGGATAACTCCGTACCGTTCTACTACGTGTACGGCGGCACGCAGGACAACTTCAGCCTCGGCGGCCCTTCCCGCACCCGCAGCCGCAACGGCATCGTCAATGAGAACTGGTTCATCACCCAGGGCGGCGACGGATTCGAATCACAGGTAGATCCCCGCAATCCCAATATCGTGTACGCTCAGTCCCAACACGGCAACCTGGCCCGTTTTGACCGCGCTACCGGGGAAAGCATGGGCATCCAGCCCAAACCCCGCGACGGTGAGGACGAATACCGCTGGAACTGGGATGCGCCCCTGGCGGTTTCAACCCACCTCAATACCCGCCTTTATTTTGCCGCCAACAAGCTGTTCAAAAGCGACGACCGCGGCGATACCTGGCAGGTGATCAGCGACGACCTCACCCGGCAGGTCGACCGCAACAAGCTCAAGGTCATGGGCCGCGTGCAAAGCATCGACGCCGTGGCCAAGAACGGATCGACCTCCCAGTACGGCACCATCGTCGCTTTTTCGGAAAGTCCGGTCAACGCCGGGCTGCTCTTCGTGGGTACCGACGACGGGTTGGTCCAGATCACGGACAACGGCGGCGCTTCCTGGACCAAAATCGACGTTAACGGGATTTCGGGCGCCCCTGAACGGACCTATGTCAACTACCTCCTGGGATCGGGCCACGACCAGAATGTCGTTTACGCCGCCTTCAATCACCACAAATACGGCGATTTCAAGCCTTATCTTTATAAAAGCACCGACAAAGGCCGCACCTGGAAAAGCATCAGCGCCAACCTGCCGGAACGCGGTTCCGTGTACAGCATCGCTGAAGATCCCGTGGATGCCGACCTGATCTTTGCCGGTACCGAATTCGGCTGCTACTTCAGCAACGACGGCGGCGGCCATTGGAAAAAACTGGGCGGATTGCCGCCGATCGCCGTGCGCGATATGGCGATCCAGGCGCGCGAAAACGACCTGGTGCTGGGTACGTTCGGCCGGGGATTTTACGTATTGGACGACTACACGCCGTTGCGTCATTTGAAAGAAAAGGACCTGCAGGCCAAAGCGGCCATTTTTCCGATCAAGGACGGGTTGCTCTTCATCGAAAGCACGCCGCTCGGGCTGCGAGGTAACGGCTTCCAGGGGCATAGCTATTTCAGCACGCCGAATCCGCCGGTCGGCGCCACGTTCACCTACTTTGTCAAGGACGGCGTGGAAAGCCTTCGCGACAAAAGGCGCGCCGCCGAGAAGGAAAAGATCAAGAAAGGCGAGGATGTCACCTATCCCACCTATGAAGCGTACCTGGCGGAATCGCGTGAACAGGACCCCTACCTCCTGTTCACTATCCGTGACCTGGACGGCAATATCATCCGGCAGCTCAACACCGGTGTGGGCAAGGGTGTGAACAGGATCGTATGGGACGGGCGGTTCAGCAGCATCAACCCGATCCGGCTTGGCGGGCCTTCGTTTGATAACCCGTTTGCCAGCCTGGACGAAGGCAGCCTGGCCATGCCCGGCGAATACACCGTTTCGCTGTCCGAAAGCATCAACGGGGTAGTGACCGAACTGGTACCGGCCCAGCGTTTTACCCTCAAATCACTGGGTGGAGAGACCCTGCCCGCCGCTGACCGGTCAAAATTGGTGGAATTCCAGCGGGAAGCCCAGTCGCTCCAGCGCGCTGTCAGCGGGGCATCGGGCATGTTGAGCGAGATCAACAACCAGTTGCAGTATATCCGGAAGGCGGTATACGCCGTGCCCACACCGGCGCCTGACCTGGTGGCCGATATCCAGAAAATTGACAACAAGCTCTACGAGATCCGCAAGGATTTTTATGGCGACAACCTGGCCGGCCAGCTGGACCTGGGTACCAAAACGCCTCCGGCGACCCGCATCGGGTACCTGACCGGAGAAATGTGGGAGTCCACCTCGTCGCCGACCCAAACCCAGCGCGACGCCCTCAAACTGGCCGGCGAGGGGTTCCAGCCCATCCTGGCAAGGATCAAGGCCGTCATGGATCAGGACCTCGAACAGTTGAAACAGAAACTCGAAAAGGCCGGCGCGCCCTATACGCCGGGCCGGGAAGTGGACTGGTCCAGGAATTAAGCGTGGTCATGAGTCATCCCTGATTTTGTAACATGGTAAACACGGGATGTTTTTTATTTAACTATTGTGCTCTACTGTGCCTAATGTGGTTAAAAATCTTTCAGTGTAAAAAATTAGGGATGACTCATGTTACCCAGCCGGAACCCGGGAAAAAGGCAGAACTTTTGGCCGCGCTGCGGGGTATTTCTGCCGGTCGCTGCGTTGTCAGGTTCAGGAAAATTTTTTATTGCCGCAAAATTTTCCTATATTAGAGAATTGACTCAAAGCAAAGACAAATGAATTTTTTGGAAAAAATTTTTGGAAAAGCTGACAAAAGGAACCCCGAGGAGCTTTTTCAAGTGACCATCACCGACGATTTTGTAACTGTGGAACACCCGAAAGCGAAAACAAAAACCGTCAAGTGGACAGACATTGAAGAAGTCCGGGTTATCAATACGGACGACGACCCTGACTTCACGGAAGTATGGATCGAATTGGTCGGGAAAAACGACCGGTGTTCGATCCCGCAGGGCGCTGAAGGCTATAATGAGGTATTCGAGGTCGTTTCCGGATATGACGGATTCGATGCCATGAATTACATCAAGGTCATGGGATCCGCCGATAACGAGGAACGGGTCCTTTGGCGGCGGCCGCAATAGGATTTGCGCAGGGTTTACCTGTCGGCTGAAATACTGCGCTGCATAATGGGCAACCTGACCTGTGAAGGGTAGGCCGAGGAATGATGTATCCGGTTATGCGCCACAACGCCTTCCTTTTCGTCATAGTTATTGCCGCCGGTATTCAGGTTCCGGGTAAATCGCGGAAAATTGCTGCTGGAGATCTCGATCCGGATGCGGTGCCCTTTTTCAAAATAATTGCTGGTGGACATAGGCGTCAGGTCAATTTTGCAGACCTCTCCCTTTTTCATCCAGACTTCCTTGTCGTATCCTTCGCGGTACCGGGCGCGCTGGATCGTTTCATCCAGGTTGAACGCCCGGCCGTCGGGGTAAACATCGATCAGCTTGATGGTGAAATCGGTATCCTTTACATCTGACGATACGTATAGGGTAGATTCGATGGAACCGGTCACTTCAATGCCCTCCTGCAGCGGCTCGGACGTATACACCAGGATATCCTGACGGGTTTCCATCACCTGCTGATCATAGGACCCGCCCTGGATGGCGTTGCCCGTGCAGCAAACATTACCGCCGTAAGAAGGTACGGGATTCATCGGGTCGTATACATAGCCGTCGGATTTGTCCTCTTTGCCTGGTTTGTCCATCCGGAGAACCCCATCGCCGTAAAGGCTGTTGGCGTTGCCGGAACTGAAAAGATAAAATGTGGTCATCCGGGCTTCGTCCGGTGGCCAGTTTTCGGCGGTTTGCCACTTGTTCATGCCCATGGTATAGTATTGCACCCGGGGCAATTTGGCCGGATAGCCGTTTTCATCTCCTTTGAGCCAATGGTCGAACCACCCGTAGATCATTTCGTCATAATCCAGCCTGGCGTCGCCAACGTTCCGTTCGCCGACGACGGTTTGTTCCGTTGCCCGCGTATAGGCGCAATGGAGCGTGGGGGCGATTACCAGATACTGGTTTTCGGCCACAGCGGGGTCTTCCGCATTTTTGCGGACATGGTTGAACAGCG
The DNA here is from genome assembly GCA_937873655.1 of uncultured Lewinella sp. Lineage (GTDB taxonomy): Bacteria > Bacteroidota > Bacteroidia > Chitinophagales > Saprospiraceae > JACJYC01. Next base: position 11,802 of record CALMYQ010000103.1, read on the forward strand.
CCAGATTGGGGGTGATCGAAACGTCGTACCAGGAGCAAAACCAGAAACTGGGCACGCCGAACGGCATGTTGTCGTGATAAAGGCCCCCTTTGTACCAATCCGGATCATTGGGCTTGCGACGGATCATTTTGTCATAGATCTCTACCTTGCCGTTGACGTTTTTCAGGATATCCGCGACCGGCAGGTGTTTCAGGGCTAATGACATGTCAACTGCCGGGTTTTCCGGCGACAGGTCATAGTACCTGGAGATCCGGATCAGGTCTTCCTGGGTAGCGCCCGGCGGGATCCTCGGCTTGAATTTATCCTGTTCCACCCCGTAAAGCCAGGCTGTGAACAACATTTGCTGGGCGCCGCCGCGATACCAGTTGCCTTGTTCATAAATGTCTCCAACCCGGCCTACGCCGGCGCCGAATCCCTGAGCGACCATTGCGGCATGCGCGGGGTGATCAAGGGCAGCCACCGCCATCTGCCACTCGGCGGTCGAGGAACAGCCCAAAGTGCCGATCTTCCCGTTGGACCACGCCTGATTTTTCAACCAGGTGAAGGCATCGTACCCGTCGGTCAGCGGCACGCCCAGAATATCCCATTCGCCTTCGGAGAAATAGCGTCCGCGTTCATTCTGGACCACATAGGCGTACCCTCTTTTGACCAGGTCATAGGCCCGCTCCATGGTCCGCGTTTTCAGCTCGCCGTCGCCCCAGGAGTTAAAATTATAGGGTGTCCGGGAAAAAATGATCGGGACGGGTTTATCCGTTTTGGGGCGATAGATGTCGGTACACAACCGGATGCCGTCCCGCATGGGCATCATTACTTTTTGATCGACTACCGCGACCTCTTCCAGTTTTTCAAGGATATCGGGCCGGGATTGGGCCTGCATGCCGAATGAGGGAATCAGGCAGGCCAATGTCAGGATGGTGCAGAGCTTCGAAGTTTTCATACCAGATTGCGTAAAGGTTGCGGATAAATATAAGCAGATCTCGCCATTTTCCGTAATTTGCGGTTAACCAATGTCCGATCCGGTCATAAAAACAGCTTCCCTATGCGATATCTCCTGCCCTGCCTGTGCTTTTGGTGGCTAGCAGCCGGCGTTACCGCCCAGACAACCGATGGGGATGCCGCCGGACAGTGGAAAAAACTCGGGAAGGAGTTCCAGCAAAAGCGCCAGTTTGACAGTTCGACCTATTACCTCCGCATGGCCCTGCCGTTGTTCAAAAAAGCAGAAAAGTGGGATGAATACTACTGGCTCCAGCAGGATATCGCCTATAATTACCTGGATCAGGGCCAGCCCGAAGCCGGATTGCGCGCCGTTCAGGCAGCCGTGGATGACCTGGAATCCCGGCCGCCCGCCGACAGCCAGCTGACCGTCGTGCTCGGCGATCTTTACCGGGCCAAAGGGGTGATCTACTATGAATCCGGACATTACAGGGAAGCCAAATCCGCTTACGAACAAGGCCTTGAGGTCTACCGGCGCGCACTGGATGAGGACAATACCCGGATCGGCTTTACTTTCAATAACCTGGCCAATGTCTGTTACCGGGACTTCCGGATCAAGGAAGCCATCGACCTCTACGAAAAAGCGCTGGCGATCAAGCGGAAGAATCTTCCGGCCGACCATCCGAGCGTGCTCAGTTCGCTTTCCGGGCTAGCGAATACCTACGATCTGTTCGGCGATTTTCCCAAGGCGCTGGCCTACCACCGGCAATGTTATGAGGCGGCAAAAGCCAAAAACATTCGGGCCGATATGGCCATTGCGCTGGGCAACATGGGCCTGGTGTACAACCATATGGGCGATTTCCGGTCGGGATTGGAATATTCGGAACAAAGCAGGCTGCTCACGGAGGCGCTATTCGGCTCCAAAGCCAGGCAGGCTGCCCTATCCTGGCAGGTATCCGGGAACGCCTATTACCAGTTGGGTGATTTTGAAGCGGCACTGACCTGCTACCAGGCCATTCTGGACGCTTACGACCCGCGGGAAAAAAGATTTTTCCAGGAATACGCCAATGCGCTGATCAACGTCGGGATGACCTGGCGGGAGTTGAAGGAATTTGATAAAGCCGTTGAGGCCTTCAAACAGGCGCTGGCCTATTTCAAACGGGTTTATCCGGATGAAAACCATGTCAAGATCGCCGAGATCTACAACAACCTCGGAGAATGCCTGTACGATACCGGAAAACCGGTTGAAGCCAAGGCCTATTACCGGAACGCCCTGGGCATCAACCGGCGGATGCAGGCGCAGGATAACGTCGAGATCATCCGGGCCTGCATGCGGCTGGCGGTGGCCGAACCGGGTCTTGATTCCGCACTTTTTTTTGTACAACAGGTGCTGGAGCTGACGGCGCCCGGTTTTCATCCGGCCGGGATTCAGGACAATCCGGATATAACCGGTGCGCGGTGGCCCGATCTTTTGCTGCAGGGCCTGAATCAGAAAGCCATCCTGGCCCGCAGGAAATATCAGCAATCCCGCGACGAAAGCTGGCTCGACCTGGCGGAGACTGCCGTCCGTTTATCGGAACAACTGGCCGAAGCGCAATTGAAAAACGCCGGCGCTGATGATTCCAAGATCGCGTTTTTTGCCCATACCGGCAGTTTGTACGCGGAAAGATTGCGCATTGCCGGCCTTTTGCAGAAGAGGCCGGGTGAAACGGCAAACCTGGCAGATGCCTGGCAAACGCTGGAACGGGCCCGGTCCACTGTTCTGCTGGGGAAAATGAATGTTCGGGAGTTGATGCAGTTGGGCGGCGTGCCGGAGGCGGATCGCGATCGATATTGGTCTTCAAGCTTGAAACTGGCCCACCTGGACCAAGACCTTGCGGACGGATTGCTCCCGGACAGTACGGTCCGGAAAATGAAAGAGGAGCAGTTTGCCCTGCGGCAGGAAAACGATAGAATAAGGGATCAGCTGCTGAAAGACTACCCCGGATATAAAAGCCTCCAAAACCCGGAGGATCCGCCCTCCATGAAGACCGCTGTCGCAAAGATCCTTGCACCCGGAGAATTGCTGGTGGAATACCTGTTTCGCGACACCAGCCTGTTCATTTTTACAGCCGATGCCGGCCGGCAAACGCTGCATGAAATACCTTTCCCGCAACAGCTTGAGGATGAAGTTGCAGGTTTCCGGAAAGAGCTGACCGATATATCCGGGTTCATCAACGAGCCGCAGAAAGCGTTCGACGCCTACATTCGGCGGGCTTACCGGTTATATGCCCTGCTGATTGCTCCGATAGAAGAGGAAGCCGGAAACAAAAACGTCCTCATCATTCCGGATGGGGTATTGCACCGGATTCCGTTCGAAGTGCTGGTGACCGACACTTCCGGATTGGGGCAAAAGCCCGATTTCAGGGAGCTGTCCTATTTGTTCCGCAAGCGCCGTGTCCGGTATGCCGTATCCGCAGCGGTTTTACTCCAGCAGTTGGATCAATCGGGCCGGCGACGAGGGCGGGGGGTACTGGCCGCAGCTCCGGTATACCGGCCGCTTGCCGCGCTTGAAGGCATCCCGGCCACCCGGGCTTACAACAAGCTGCAGCCCCTGCCCGGCGCTGCGGAAGAAGCCCGGCGCGTACAGTCTTTTTTTTCGGGCCGAATCCTGGAGGGCGCCGCCTGTACGGAACGCGCGTTCAGGGACCAGGCCGGGCAATATGCCATCCTCCACCTGGCCACCCACGCCGTTGTCGATGAGGCCGACCCGCTCCGTTCTTTCCTTGCCCTGGCTGCTGCCGACGACAGCCTGAATGAAGGCTACCTGTATGCATGGGAGCTGGCCAACCTGGATCTTTCGGCCCAATTGGCCGTATTGTCGGCCTGCAGCACCGGCGAAGGCAAACTGACGGAAAGCGAAGGATTATTGAGCCTGGGCAGGGCATTCACCATGGCGGGCGTGCCCAGCATCGTGATGAGCCTGTGGCCGGTAGCCGACGCGACTACGTCCGACCTGATGACGCCTTTCTACCAGAGCCTTGCCCGGGGGAAACCCAAAGACGAAGCGCTCCGGGCCGCCAAAGAGCAATACCTGGCTTCCGCCGATCCGTTGTTCGCACACCCTTATTACTGGGCCGGATTCATCCTCCAGGGCGACCCCCGCCCGATGAGATCAGGCAACCCTATGGCTGGTTGGTGGTGGGCCGGGTTGATCCTGGCCGGAATGGGCGGCGTGTTTTATTGGAGGAGGAGGTGAGGCTGGATGCTGGATGCTTGTAGCTGGATGCTGGATGGCGGATGCTGGATGGCGGCAAATAACCAATACATGCACCCAGGCACGAACGTGACTGCCAACTGCCCACTGTGGACTGCCAACTATAGACTGCCAACTGCCAACTGCCAACTGTGGACTGCCAACTGTGGACTGCCAACTGTGGACTGCCAACTGTGGACTGCCAACTGACAACTGCCAACTACTTCAAAGTGATCTCAATAACGCCGTTGGAGCCGCGCAGGCCGTACCACGCCGTATCCGCGGCATCTTTCAGCACCTTGATGGCTTTGATGTCCTGGACGGGGACCATGTTGACCGCGTCCCGCAGTCCGCCGTTGAGGATGTAACCGTCTACAACGAACAGGGGTTCGTTGCTGCCTTCCAGGGATTTGATGCCGCGTATGGTGATGTACGCATCAGCGTCATTGCCGGAAATGGAGACGCCGGGCACCCGACGGAGGTGGTCGATCAGGGAAATGGAACCTTCAGGCTCCCGGATGCCGTAAAAACTCGAATGATCAGTGGACTTTTCTGAAATCTGCCCGGAAGTATAACATCCGGCAACGGCAACGCCAACTGCCAGGGTAACCAGAAGGTAGGAGAGATTTTTCATAAGCCTTGGTTTATGACAGACAGGATTTTTGTCAAAAATATTTGAAAATCCGGACTTTACAGCTTTTTTGAGAAACAAAAACTGTCGGGCATATGGACATAAGGTCCATAATTATCAATGCGGCTATACCCGCTGTGCTGATAAAGGCCAATGGCTTCCGGCTGGCGGTTTCCGGTTTCCAGGATCATCTCCAGGTACCCCAATTCGGCAGCCCAGGTTTCCAGTTCACTGACGATCATCCTGGAAACGCCCCTTCCGCGGTAATCGGGCCGGACAAACATCCGTTTTACTTCGGCGATTTGCACATCGAAAGGTTTGAAGCACCCGCACCCGACAGGTTGATCGGCATAGGCTATGACCACGGTTTCAATGGGGCCAATCCGGTTTAACTGATCGTATTGTGATTGCGGGGTCCGGCCGTATCGATGCTGGAGGTCTTCATCCAGCAGCCTGATCAGGGTCAGGAAATCGGGATCTGAAGAGGTTGTGCGGACGAGTTGGATATCCATAAGCTAGAAGATGCCGGAAGAAAGGTACCGGTCGCCGCGGTCGCAGATGATGCAGACGATGGTACCCTGGTCAATTTGTTCCGCCAGTTTGGCCGCAGCGGCTACGGCGCCCCCCGAACTCATCCCGGCGAAGATCGCCTCTTCTTTTGCCAGACGGCGCATGGTATCGGTGGCTTCATCCTGGGAGACGTCAATTTTCTGGTCCACCCTCGCCGGGTCGAATATTTTGGGCAGAAAATCGGGCGACCAGCGCCGTATGCCCGGAATCCGGGAGCCTTCTGTAGGTTGAACGCCCACGATCTGCACGTCCGGGTTTTGTTCCTTTAAATACCGGCTAACGCCCATAATGGTGCCCGTCGTACCCATGGAAGAAACAAAATGGGTCACCTTGCCGCCGGTGTCGCGCCAGATCTCCGGCCCGGTGCTGCGGTAATGCATGCCCCAATTGTCGGCATTGGCAAACTGGTTGAGCATGAAGTACCCCTTGGCCGCTACCAGCTCGTCGGCGTATTCCCGGGAATATTCAATGGATCTTTCGGCAGGGGTCAGGATCACTTCTGCGCCGTAGGCCTCCATCGTCTGAACCCGCTCCTGGGTAGAGTCTTCCGGCATGATCAGCGTAATTTCCAGATCGAAAAGCCGGGCGATCATCGCCAGCGCGATACCGGTATTTCCGCTTGTCGCCTCCACAAGCCGCGTACCGGCCTGTATTTCGCCGCGGTCCAGGGCGCCTTTGATCATCCCGTAAGCGGCCCGGTCCTTGACACTGCCGCCGGGATTCTGCCCTTCGAGCTTGGCATATACGCGTACGCCGGGCTTGCGGATGATATGCCGGATTTCCACCATCGGCGTATTGCCTACCAGGTCAAGAACGCTGAACGAGCCTGCGCCGGCTCCGTTTTTTGTTTCGGACATCATATGCATTTCATGTCAGAGGGTGAATCTTTGGGGTTGAGCCTGCCTGCCGGCGAGGCAGGGAACTGAGGAATCGAGGAACTGAGGAATCGAGGAACTGAGGAATCGAGAAACTGAATACCCAGGCTGATAAGTACCTTCCTGCGTAACGCCCGCGGCGCCGCTACGGCAGGCCGAGGAACAACAACAAACAACAACAAACAATAACAAACAACAACAAACAACAACAACAACAAACAACAACAAACTTACTCCATCACCTTCTGATACTGCGCCCCTTCATAATAGATCCGGGAGAACGGCGCAACGCTGTGCGTCAGCCACACGTTGCCGCCGATAATGGCGTTGTTGCCGATCACAGTATCGCCGCCCAGGATCGTGGCGCCTGCGTAGATGACCACATTATCCTGGATCGTGGGATGCCGTTTGGTTTTGGCCAGTTCTTTCTTGACGCTGAGAGCGCCCAGGGTCACGCCCTGGTATATTTTGACGTTGTTGCCGATTTCGGAGGTTTCTCCGATCACGATCCCCGTACCGTGGTCGATGCAGAACCCGTCACCGATCCTGGCCCCGGGGTGGATATCAATCCCGGTCTTGCTGTGGGCGTACTCCGTCAATGTTCGGGGTATGAGCGGAATATTCAATTGATAAAAAATATGCGCCAGCCGGAAGATCGCAATGGCGAAAAAGCCGGGGTAGGTCCGGATCACCTCTGTAAGGCTGTGCGCTGCCGGGTCGCCGACGAGAATGGCTTCGGCATCTTTTTGCAGCGACCCTTTGACGGTCGGCAACTGATCCCAGAAGGATTTTTCCATTTCATCGGTCTGGACGCCCAGTTCGACCAGGATGTTGTAGAGATCGAGGTGGAGTTGGTCGTAAAATTGCCTGAAATCCCGGTAACTGCTGAATTGCCGGTTGGCCAGCTCGGGAAACAATAGTTTCAGGATGCCTTCGATCCAGTTGCAGACCAGATCCGGTGAAGGGACGCAACGTTTTTTGTTGTGTTCCTGATAAAGCTGTTCCAGAAATTTCTCTTGCATGGCGTCAGTCTTAAAAATCGCCGTTGTTTTCATTATACAGCACGGCCAATACCACCTGCCCCACTGCCCGGAGGGTGCGCGGGTCGATGATATCGAGGTTGTCGTTGTGCGTATGCCAGTGATCGCCGAAACTTTTGTTGGCGCTGTTCGGCGGCATGTTGATGATGTCAACCATGGGAATTCCGGCCGAGCGGTTGACGAAAAAGTGGTCGTCGGTTACGCCGCCGCCGTTCACCTGTGCAAAGGACGAATAGCCCATGCTGTTGGCCATACTCCAGATCTTTTCGACCAGTTGCGGCGCGAAGGTGCGCGAGTATTCCTCTTTGGGAAAGTAGGCGCCTTTGGCTCCGACCATGTCCAGCAGGATGCCGTAGATCGGCTTGGTGCCGCTGAAGCTTTTCGCCCAATGCTGAGAGCCGAGCGCCCAGGTCATGACCCCTTTCAGCTGTTCGGCCTGGGTGGTGTATTCCACGTTGCTTTCGCCGTAGTCCTCGGCATCGAAGAGGACAATATCCACACCGATGGAGATCGGATTTTGTTGCAATTGCCGGGCCACTTCCAGCAAAACGCCTACGCCGCTCGCTCCGTCGTCAGCGCCGAGGATGGGTTCGTCCCTGCGTTCGGTGCTCAGCGGAGAATCGGCGATGTGGCGCGAATCCCAGTGGGCGGCCAGCAGGATGCGGGTGCGGCTTTCCGGGTTGTAGCTGCCTGTGATGTTGGTACCGTTCACCGTAAGGCCGTTATAGGTTTTAGCCTGGAAATGCTGTTCGGTCACCTTGGCGCCGAATGATTTCAATTTATTCACCAGCCAGTTCTTACAGGCCTCGTGGCCTTCCGAATTCATTACCCTGGGGCCGAATTCCAGCTGTTTGGCCACATAGGCGTAGGCCGAGTCCATTTCGAACCGGGGGACTTTGACTTTTACGTTGGTTTGCGTTTCATCCCCGGGCGCGTTGGGTTTGCACCCCCAGACAAGGATCAGGGAAAGGCCTGCCAGCAGTATAAATTTGAACTTCATTTTTATTTGCTTCAGTTTAGGTTTTCTTCTTCAAAATGCTGCCAGCCCTGGGCCTTCAGATCGTGGATATTGCCGCCCTTCGTGTGCAGTTTGATGCCGTCGGCCGCAGGCGTGATCTCACCGGCAATATAGATGTCGGGCAGGTATTTGATCTTTTCCACATCCGACGGATCTATCGTAAACAGCAGCTCGTAGTCTTCGCCGCCGCTCAATGCGCACGTGATCGGGTCCAGTCCGAACTTCAGCGCCATCATTTGCGCTTCCGGGTGGATGGGAACGCCGCTTTCTTCCAGGAACGCCCCGACGCCGGATTGTTTGCAGATATGAAACAACTCCGAAGAAACGCCGTCAGAGACATCGATCATGGATGTGGGTACCAATTTGTTTTGCGCAAACATTTCAATGACATCCTTACGGGCCTCCGGCTTCAACTGCCGGCTCACCAGGTATTGCTGGTTTTCGAGGTCGGGCTGGATGCCCGGATTGGACAGGTAAAGCTGTTTTTCCCGTTCGAGGATCTGCAAACCCAGATAGGCCGCCCCGACATCCCCGGTCAGGCAGATCAGGTCGCCGGGCCTGGCGCCGCTGCGGTATGCCAGTTTTTCCTTTTCCCCCTGGCCGACGGCCGTAACGCTGATGATCAGGCCCTTGAGCGAGGAGGTCGTATCGCCGCCCACAAGGTCGACGCCGTAATGGGTGCAGGCGGCCCGGATGCCGTCGTAGAGTTCTTCCAGCGCCTCCACCGAAAAGCGGTTGGAAATGGCAATGGAAACGGTGACCTGCCGGGGCGTGGCGTTCATGGCGTAGATGTCCGAAACATTGACGACCACACTTTTGTACCCCAGGTGTTTGAGCGGGGTATACATCAGGTCGAAGTGGATGCCCTCCACGAGCATATCCGTGGAAACGACGGTCATGAATCCGCCATTGTCGATGACGGCGGCGTCGTCGCCTACCCCTTTTACCGAAGATTCATTTTGCAGGGTGAAGGCAGCGGTGAGGCGGTCAATCAGGCCAAATTCGCCCAAATCCCGAATTTCCGTCCTTTTTATATTGGGTTGTTCCGGCATAGTTATCCGCTTTGGGGGCAAAGATAGGTTGAAGAATGATGAATTATCCACAGGGGTGAAACTAAAACGCCTGGTTGTCGGGCAAAGTTTCGCAGAAATAAAAAAACCGGGACCTCGCGGCCCCGGTTCTGACAGTCGGATAATTGCATAGGAGGGTTAGTTCTCAACCACTTTCAATTGCGCCAAAGCTTGTTCTATGGTCAGGGTCCCTTTCCGGTAACCTTCCAGCACCGGCTGTTTCACGCTGATCTCTACTTTTTCCGGGACTTTCTCGCATTCATCGCAGGTGGTGATATTCAGGCGGAAGGTGACCATTTCATCAGCAGGCAGGCTTTTCAGGGTGCCGCCGTATTCAATAATATTTTCCTTGAATCCTTCAAGAAAATCGGCAAAGGATTGATCCTTAACCTCTTCTTCTTTTATTTTGTCATCTTCCGGAGCATTTTGCACCCGGGGGCGGATCCTGACGGAAGTACCATCAACCACTACATCCGAACTCAAACCCCAACGGGCTTGCTGGTCGGCATTCATCCGGCCGAAGAGGACCCCGTAAGGCGAAACTTTGCGGTGGGCAAATCCCAAGGTGAAGATCCGGCCCATGCCGTCGATCCGTTCATAGTTGCCGCCGCCGTTCAGCCGGTAAGTTTGGCTCAGGTCTGGTTGGTAAAGGCGTTGGAAAATGGAAATGACCATTTCAGATTCTTTGTCAGGCTTATTGTCCTCTCCTTTATCCTCGCTGAAGAGGATCTTGCTTTCCAGTTGATTGCGGGTTATCTTCCCGGCTTGCTGGTCGGCTATGTCTGTACGGCCCACCACCGCCGTCAGGGTCTGATTGGGGGCCCCTCCGGGTACGGCAATCGTGAAATTGGTGGTCAGCAGATCGCTGTAGGAACGGGTGTAATTCCCTGTCAATTTCAGGCAGATCTTTTCACCGGCGGGCAATTTCGGCAACAGATAACCGTAATCCACCAGGTAATCGGCTACGGCCTTTTTGAACTGGCCCATGTCGAATGCCATGGAATCAAGATTAATGACCGCAGCGGTTTCAAATGGGCGTACATCCGCCTGTGGGGCAATCGCCCTGGGAGCGCGGTCAGACTGGTACAACCTGTCGAGTTGCCCGTTGATGTTGCCCCCCCAAACGACCGGCGAATACGTCTGGCGCAGGGTAAACAGCACGCCGTAGCCGTCGAGGTAGGAGCCTTCAACCGAAAACCGCAGACCTTCTTTGTCATAGGAGGTTTCCAGGGAAGCGGCGATCACCTTCTCCGCCACTTCGATATCCTTTTTCATCCGGTTGCCGTCCCGGTCCTGGGCATAGAGCACGATGGTGACGGCGATCAACAGCAAAGTGATCAAGTATCTCATTTGTGATAAATTTGAATGATTGAAATTATTTTCCTACGCCGCTGCCGCCCATCAGGCTGACGAACATGGCTTCGGTTGCTTTTTGCCTGGTTTCTACATCCTGGTACAGGTCGGAAAAATGGGCGCCGATATTCTTCAGGTCGGTTTGACGGGTATTCTGCCAGTTGCTCCAGAATTGTTCGAGCATCACCCGGAGTTCCTCCTGCTGTTCGAGTTGCATATGTTGCACTATATACGCCATGCGCGGAACCTCTTTTTCGCGGAATTCCCGGCGGACTGTTTCCAGTTCTTTTTCCTGCAACTGCTTCCATCCGGCTAACTGGACATTTTGCTGTTTTTTCCAGGTTGCCGACTGGGTCTCCAGCAAGGAATCCACCGATTTCCATTTGCGCTCCCATTCGGTTTGCAATGCCGCATAAGCCGCGCGCCATTGGTCGTTGTCGGTAACCGCCGGCGGTTGAACAACCTGTACGGGTTCGGGGGCTTTCCCAAAGGCCAGGATGACGCTGCCTTTCTGGATTTCCACCCTGAAATTGAACAGCCATAAAGCGCCCAAAAAGGCTGCGGCTATTGCGGCCCGTTTCCACCGCTTCAGGTTCAACGAACGTGGGGCCGGTGATTCCACAGCAAATACGGCGGGAGCGGGTTTTACATCCGGCAGGGCCGACAGGGCCATCCGCGTTTCCTGCATGGCGTCCAGTTCGGCGCGGGCTTCGGGGTTATCGGCCAGCCATTGTTCAAAATCCCGGCGCTCGTCCGCTTCCAGCTCTCCGTAGAGGTAGTCCATCATCTGTTGACGCCGCGTGGATTCATTCATGGTATAACTCATTTAGTAATTGACAATCCGTTAAGAGCTTGCGCAAGGCATTGAGCCCGTAATACAGCCTGGATTTCACGGTGTTGACCGACACGTCCAGGATCTCGGCGATCTCCCGGAATTTAAGGTCTTCGTATTCCTTCATCAGGATCACTTCCCGCTGGTCGGCGGGTATCTTTTGCAGGGCGTCCATGATGATCCTGGCCCGTTCGCTGCGCAGCACCTGTTCGTGCGGCGATTGGGCCAGCCCGTTGGCCGGTTGGTTGTTCAGGTTCTCCTGGTGCCGGGCCCGCCGGCTGATGGTACGCCCTTCTTCGTGGCAGTAGTTGATCGCCGTCCTGAAAAGCCACCCCTTGAAACTCCCGGGGTCCCGCAATTGCGCCAACCGCTTGTGGATAGACAGGAAGGTCTGCTGGCAGATCTCCGCCGCCTGATCCGGATCGGCGAAATACCGGAACGCCAGGTTGTACACCCGCGGGTACCAGAGGGTAAACAAGCGGTTCAAGGCCCGTTTATCGCCGCTTTGCGCTTGTTCCACCAGTTGGCTGTCGATTTCGTCCACGTTCCAGGTCAGTTATCCGGTATGATTTCCAATGCAGGGCGCAAAGGCCCCTTTTTCAAGAACAGTGATTTGATTGTAAGGATGGATGGCGGGAAGGAAAAGTTTTAGGGTGCGGTATTTTTTTAGCGTAAGGGAACCGGTAGGAAATTTAAATGCAAAATGTAAAAGTGGGAATGTAAAAGTCATGGTTCCGGATCAATGAAGCTGCCCGTTCAATACCACCCGCTCCACCAGGTCGCTTCCGAAGGCATACGGCAAATACGCCACCGAAGGCATGGGTTTGGTGATGAACACATTGGCCAGGTACCCTTTTGCGACCGCCCCGCAGACATCGCCCATTTCCAGGGCAAAGGCGCCGTTCACCGTAGCGGCATTGACGGCTTCTTCGGGGGTCATGCGCAACTGGATGCAGGCCAGCGACAGGACAAAGGACATGCGGCCCGACGGGGTTGTGCCCGGGTTATAGTCGGTAGCCAGCGCTATGGGCAGCCCGGCGTCGATGAGTTTGCGGGCGGGCGGGCGGTGCTCATCGTTGAGGAAGAAGGGGGCAGTCGGCAGGAGTACGGGCAGGGTTTTGCCCTTGCGCAGGGCAGCGATCTCCGTTTCATTCACTACTTCCAGGTGGTCGACCGACAGGGCATTGTACCGGATAGCGGCCTGGATGCCGCCCATGGAGTGGAACTGGTTGGTATGGATCTTGGCCTTTAACCCATACCGGGCGCCGGCTTCCAGAATGCGCTCCGTTTCTTCTACGGAATAAAAGTTCTTTTCGCAGAATACGTCGATATAATCGGCCAGGTCCTCGCCGGCGATCTGCGGCAGCATATCCTGTGTGATTTGCCGGAGGTATTCGCTGCGGTTTTCCCGGTATTTCAGCGGCATGGCGTGAGCGCCCAGAAAGGTGGCTTTTACCGGGATGGGCGCCATTTCGCCCAGTTTGCGGATCACGCGAAGCATTTTCAACTCGCTTTCGGGCGTAAGACCGTATCCGCTCTTGATCTCGATGGCGCCGGTGCCCAAACCGATCACTTCCTGCAGCCGTGTCCAGGCTTGTTCCAGCAATACCTCTTCCGGGGTTTCCTGCAACCGGCGGGCCGAATTGAGGATGCCGCCGCCGCGCTGGGCGATCTCGGCATAACTGAGCCCGTTTATCCGGTCGACAAACTCGGCTTCCCGGCTGGCGGCAAACACCAAGTGGGTATGCGAATCAACCCAGCAGGGGAAAACCATCCTGCCGGTGGCGTCGATCACTTTGCCGGCGCGTTCAGGTGATTCGCTCATCGGGCCGAATGCCGCTATGCGATCGCCCTCTATCAGCAGGTAAGCATTATCAAGCACGGGCAGGACACCCAGGTCCTTTCCCCTCAGCGGTCCCTTCACCGTTTCCCGGACCTGTACCAGGGACCGGATATTCTGTATCAGCAGGCTCATAACTCGGCAGATTTCCGGACAAAGGTAGGATTGTTTAGTCGTAAGTTGTAAGTCGAAAGTCGAAAGCTCGTTCGAGGCCACTTACGACTTACCACGCAGCTTTCGCGTAAGGAAATCCTACCTTCAAGACAAAACAGTTGTGCGGGCCTTTAGGTCCGCGATATCTGTAGCGCTCGGTTTGAATATTGGGTTCCCGGCCTGTAGGGCCGGTATGTGATTGCTTCGAACCGGCAACATCCGTATCGGTCGATTCCGAACCGGCCCCATTAAATATGGATAGAATGGATTTCAACGGGCGTCGCAGATCTTCATATACCGGCCCTACAGGCCGGTGGCTTACGTGTTGCCGGGTGCTACCGACAAGGCGATCCTAGCGGATCGCTTTGCAGGGGCAGCTCAATCAGGGGGAAAGGCATCCGTATTGCGAATGCAAATCGAAGAAGTCCATTTTTGTTATGCGAAAGGGCCGTTACGACTTAACTTCGGCCTTCGGACGGCGAAGTCTTCGCCCTATGGCTGACGGAGTCGGCTGCGCTCAGTTACCAGACTTACAACTTACAACTTACGACTTACAACTTACGACTTACAACTTACGACTT
>CALMYQ010000104.1 GCA_937873655.1 uncultured Lewinella sp.
AGTCATAAGTTGTAAGTCATAAGTTGTAAGTCATAAGTTGTAAGTCATAAGTTGTCAGTTGTAAGTCATAAGTTGTCAGTTGTAAGTCATAAGTTGTAAGTCATAAGTTGTAAGTCATAAGTCATAAGTTGTAAGTCATAAGTTGTAAGTCACTAGGCGTAAGTCTCTTGGTCAGGATCTTACGACTTATGACTGTAGACTTACGACTATTATGCACTGCAAGCCAAACAATCCGGGTCATCCAGGCTGCAGGCCTTACCCATGGCCATTTCCTCTACCGACAGGTCCTTGTTGGGGTCCGGGGCGGCGAAGAAGGAGGCGGCGGCGTGTTGCTGACCGGCCTTCACGGCTTGTTGCGCTTTCTGGTCGACCGTGAATTTGATCGGGTCGATAGCGGCTTTCGAACGCAGGTAGTACATCCCGGTTTTGAGGCCGCGTTCCCAGGCGTAGAAGTGCATGGACGACAGCTTGCCGTAGTTCGGGCTTTCCACAAACAGGTTCATGCTCTGGCTTTGGCAGATGAAGGCCCCGCGGTCGGCAGCCATGTCAATGATGACCTTCTGGCTGATCTCCCAAACCGTTTTGTAGAGGTCTTTCAACTCCTGCGGAATGCCTTCGATGTGCTGGATGGAGCCGTTGGAAGCCATCAGGATATGCCGCATCTCTTCGTTCCAGAGCCCAAGGCGGATGAGGTCGTTGAGGAGGTGTTTGTTCACCACAATGAACTCGCCGCTCAGTGTCCGGCGGCTATAGATATTCGACGTATAAGGTTCGAAACATTCGTTGTTGCCCAGGATCTGGGAGGTCGACGCGGTCGGCATGGGCGCCAGCAGAAGGCTGTTCCGGAGACCGGTCTTCCGGATGCGGGCCTTGAGGCTTTTCCAGTCCCAGCGATCGGTAGGTTGAACGCCCCACATATCGAACTGCAGTTCGCCCTGGCTGGCCGGCGACCCGGGGAAGGTCTCATAGGCGCCGTCGCGTTCCGCCAGGACATTGGATTCGGTCAGGGCCGCATAGTAGATCGTTTCAAAGATCTCCTGGTTGAGTTTCCGGGCCTCCGGGCTGTCGAACGGATAGCGCATCAGGATAAAGGCGTCCGCCAACCCCTGCACGCCGATACCGATGGGCCGGTGGCGCATATTGGAACGGCGGGCTTCCTCGATCGGATAGTAGTTGATATCGATCACCTTGTTCAGGTTGCGGGTCACCACGCGGGCGATCTCGAAAAGGCGCTCAAAATCAAAGGACCGGTCTTCCCTGACGAATTTGTTCAGGGCGATCGAAGCGAGGTTGCAGACCGCCACTTCGTCAGCCGACGTATATTCCATAATCTCGGTGCACAGGTTGCTGGAGCGGATCGTGCCGAGGTTCTTCTGGTTGCTCTTTTTGTTGGCCGAATCCTTGTACAACAGGTACGGCGTACCCGTTTCGATCTGCGATTCCAGGATGGAGAACCACAGTTCCTGGGCGCGAACCACCTTGCGGGCCCTGCCCTCTTTTTCATATTGGTGGTAAAGGGCCTCGAATTCGCCGCCGTAGGTATCGAAAAGGCCGGGAGCTTCATTCGGGCAGAACAACGACCATTCGGCGTCCTGCTTCACGCGTTCCATGAACAGGTCCGGGATCCACATGGCGTAGAACAGGTCGCGCGCGCGCAATTCCTCCTTGCCGTGGTTCTTCTTCAGTTCCAGGAAATCAAGCACATCGGCGTGCCACGGCTCCAGGTAAACGGCAAAGGCGCCTTTGCGTTTTCCGCCGCCCTGGTCGACATAGCGGGCCGTATCATTGTACACGCGCAACATGGGGATGATCCCGTTGGAGGTGCCGCCCGTGCCTTTGATATAGCTGCCTTTGGCCCGGATATTGTGAATGCTCAGGCCGATGCCGCCGGCGGATTGGGAGATCCGGGCGCAACGCGACAGGGTTTCAAAGATGCCGGAAATGCTGTCATCCGTCACGCTCAGCAGGAAACAGCTCGACAATTGCGGTTTCGGCGTACCGGCGTTGAACAAGGTCGGGGTGGCGTGGATGAACCACTTTTCCGACATGAGGTTGTAGGTCTCGACGGCGGCTTCGATGTCTTCGCCGTGGATGCCCACTGCAACGCGCATCAGCATCTGCTGCGGGCGCTCGACCACCTTGCCGTTCATTTTCAGCAGGTAGGACCGCTCAAGGGTCTTGAAGCCGAAATAATCGAATTCGTAATCCCGGTCGTAGATCAGGGCCGAATCCAGCGTATCGCGGTGTTTCCAGATGATCTTATAGATATCGTCGCCGATCAGGCCCGCTTTATCGCCCGTTTTGGGGTCGATATAGTTATACAGTTGCTTGATGGTGACGGCAAACGATTTGTCGGTATTCTTGTGCAGGTTCGAAACGGCGATCCGCGCGGCCAGGATGGCGTAATCCGGGTGGATGGCAGCCATCGAGGCGGCTGTTTCGGCGGCCAGGTTATCCAGTTCGGTGGTCGTGACTCCGTCGTACAGGCCCAGGATCACCTTTTTGGAAATTTCGATGTAGTTTACATAGTGTGGGTTGAGGCCATAACACAGCTTCTTGACGCGGGCTGTGATCTTGTCAAAACTGACGGCTTCCCTTTTTCCGCTCCTTTTTACAACTTCCATGATGCTACAGGATTATTCAATTGGTTAATAGAGATGACTAAAAATCTTCATTGAGGGTGAACACCTGCTTGTCGCGTTCGGTCATCACACCCGATTTCTGGTAATCGCCGACGCGCTTTTCGAAGAAATTCGTTTTCCCCTGAATGGAGATCAGGTCCATCCACGGGAAGGGGTTTTCCACGTTGTACACCTTGGGGTGATTGAGGGCGGCCAGCAGGCGGTCGGCGACAAACTCGATGTATTGCTGCATCAGTTCCGCGTTCATGCCGATCAGTTTCACGGGAATGGCGTCCGAGACGAATTCCTTTTCAATCTCCACCGCGTCCATAATGATCTTTTTGACCGTATCCGGGGACAGCTTATTGACGACGTGGTCATTGTACAGCAGGCAGGCAAAGTCGCAGTGCATGCCTTCGTCCCGCGAGATCAGTTCGTTGGAGAAGGAAAGACCCGGCATCAGGCCCCGGTTCTTCAGCCAGAAGATGGAGCAGAACGAGCCGGAAAAGAAGATGCCCTCAACGGCGGCGAACGCGATCAGGCGTTCGGCGAACGTGCTGTTCTTGATCCAGCGCAGGGCCCAGTTGGCCTTTTTATTGACGCATTCCAGGTTTTCGATGGCGTTGAAGAGGTAGTCCTTTTCCTTCTGGTCCTTTATATAGGTGTCGATCAGCAGGGAATACGTCTCGGAGTGGATATTCTCCATCATGATCTGGAAGCCGTAGAAGAATTTGGCTTCCGTATACTGGACTTCGCTGACGAAGTTTTCAGCCAGATTTTCGTTCACGATCCCGTCACTGGCGGCGAAAAAGGCCAGAACGTGCTTGATGAAATGGCGCTCATTGTCGTTGAGCTTCTGATCCCAGTCCGTCAGGTCCTGCGCCAGGTCGATCTCCTCTGCGGTCCAGAAATTGGCTTCCGATTTCTTGTAGAATTGCCAGATGTCGTCGTGTTCGATGGGAAAGAGGACAAACCGGTTGGGATTTTCCTGTAAGATAGGTTCAATTTGCTGACTCATGATGACTTAAAATTTATGTATGATTGAAGTATTTGCAATACGAAGCAGGCCCGGGCGAAGGCTGTTCGTCCGCGGTAACTGAAAAATAAAACTTGATTTTATCCTGCTTAAAACCAGGTGGGATCTTCCCCTTCTGTTATCCCTTGCTGCTTTAGTGACTCGCGTCGAAATCGCCCGTGGTCGGGGATTGGCGAGCTCCAAATAAACTCGGTTGAGAACCACACACAGTTTTCCCGATAGTTGCACCAACTTAGGAGCACTAAATTAACCACTGCACGGCTCCAATCAAGCAGAAGTTATCAACACCATGTTGAAAAACACATCAATAATCTGTTTTTCAGCGACTTAACATTGTTAGTAAACTTTTCCACAATGTTGATAACTCGATGTGGAAAACTGATGCGCCAAATCGAAAGCGGCATCAATGGCATTTGAAATAGTCGAAAGGCTCTTTGCAGGACAGGCAGCGGTACAGGGCTTTGCAGGCGGTAGAGCCGAATTGGGCGACCATCTCCGTATCGGTGGAACCGCAATGGGGGCAGGCAATTTCGGGCGGATCGGCGAAGAGGGCGTGTTTGTCCTTTTCCCCTTTCTTGGGTGGCGCGATGCCGTAGGCCAGTAGCTTTTCGCGGCCCGCCTCGCTCATCCAGTCGGTCGTCCAGGCGGGCGACAGGACGGTGGTGATCTTCGCGTCGGGGAATCCGTTGTCCTCCAGCACCGCGCGGATGTTGATCTCGATGGTATTCATGGCCGGGCAGCCTGAATAGGTCGGCGTGATGACGATTTCGGGCCCGGCGTCCGTCCAGATCACATCGCGGACGATCCCCAGGTCCACCACGCTCAGGACCGGGATCTCCGGGTCGGGGACCTGTTCGAGGAGTTGCCGGATTTGTTTGTTTTGGTTCATTTTGGTTCATTTTGGTTTATTATGGTTGATGGTGGTTTATGTTGGTTTATTTTGGTTGATGGTGGTTTATAGTTGTTGATTCTTGTCGGCCGCCAACTATAATCAACAATCATAAACCCTAGGCTGTTCAATTTGACCGCAAAACCGTCCTGCGTTTTTTTGTATGGGT
>CALMYQ010000105.1 GCA_937873655.1 uncultured Lewinella sp.
CTGCGCCGATGGTACTGCCTCACGGTGGGAGAGTAGGTCGCTGCCAACTTTTTTTTCTCCTAATCCCGTCACAACTTCAAGTTGTGACGGGATTTTTTTTTGCCCTGCCCCTGCCCCTACGCGGCCGGTCAAAGTTTGTTGAACCCGTATCCTGCCCGTATTCCTGTAATCTGATCCTGATGTTGCATCCGCTCAATCCGCAGCTGCCCGCCGTAGATATGCCCGTTGAAGATCCGATAATATTGACCCTGGGCCGTTGGATCCGGCAGACACTCCCCTACCCTGTTGTTAAACAAACGACCGTTGCCCGAATGCATACGCGGGTATAGAGCGGGCACGGCGATAACCATCACATCCCCATCCGATCTGAACGTTTGGAGAAACCCTGTGAACCCTTTGGGTTTAAAAATGACTCATCGGTGAAAAGGATCTGATTATGCAAAGCCTGTTGGATGGGCATGCCCAGGATCAGCATTGAAAATAGAAGCCGGGAAACAAGACCTTCAGCTGCTACAGGCCCGGTTATTTGCGCATGGCTTCCACCGGATCCATCCTGGCTGCCCTCAAAGCAGGAATGATACCGGCTATGACGCCCACCGCAACGGAAGCCATAACGCCGAGCGTTACATTCCCCAGGTCGATATAAAAATCGAACCCTACGGCAGCAGTCAGAATTTTGGTGGTAACGAAGATCAGGAACAGGCCGATCGCTCCGCCCAGAAGGCACAAAATAACCGCTTCAATCAGGAATTCCAGCAGGATGACGTATTGTTTGGCGCCGAGCGCCTTCTTGATCCCGATGATACCGGTACGCTCCTTGACGGAAACGAACATGATGTTGGCAACGCTGACTACGCCTACCAGCATGGCAAATGCGCCGATAATGATGCCCAGGATATTGAGCACGGCAAAAAAGCTGTCGAATATCTTGGAGATCATGGAAAGCTCGTTGAGCGAGAAATCCTCGGATTCCCGGGGCTTGAGCCGGTGTTTGGCACGGAGAATGCCCCGGACCTCATCCTTCATGTTTTCAAGCTTGACATTATCGCCAGCCTTGACCGTGATGGTGGCATCGAAGATCTGTCGGGCTTTTAGATTGGCCAGCGACCTGCCGTTGGGGTACGAAACCAGGATGGCTTCATCAAAATCGAGCGGATTGATCAGGTCTTTGCCTGCTTTCTCAATAATCCCGATCACCTCGTAGTTCTTGCCCTGCAATTTGACTTCCCGCCCGATCGGTTCGATATCTCTGAAAAGCTCCTCAGCCACTTTGTAGCCCAACACAATTTTATTGCTGCCGTAATTGTACTCGGACGGAGAGAAATACCGACCTTTGTCAAATTCAAGCTTGAACATTTCGGGGAATTCCATGGAGGAAGCGAACAATAAGGCGCCGTCCACACTGGAAGAACCGAATTTCAGGGTTTTGAACCCAACGACGACGTGGAAAGAGACCAACTGGCTGAGGCGGGATTTTTCGCGCAGGGCGAGGTAATCATCATGGGAAGGATTCGGTCGTTTGAGGAACTTCCACCAATCATTACCCACGTCCGCCCAAGGCCATTTTTTGACGTAAACAATATCGTTGCCCAATTTCTCCAGGCTGCCCCGGACGTTATCTTCCAGTGAATCCACAGCAGAAAGGACGCCGATAATGCAAAAAATACCGATGGAAACGCCCAATAATGACAGGAAACTGCGAAGTTTGTTGCCTCGCAATTGTTGTAATGCCTGAGAAATGCTTTCGCGGATAATCCTGAGTATGACTCGCATTGGGTAGAAATTGGGCTTGCCGGACAAAAAAAACCGGTGTGAAGCTAACCTTTTTGCGGCAAAACCGTTAATCCTTTCGATAAATTGAAAGGTATTATCGGCGAACCTACGATTTTCTTATTTTTGCGGTCAACTTTGAAAAGACATATCAACCACTAATGAGGACCAAACTTTCACATTTTGATTTTCAGCTGCCTAAAAAGCTGGTAGCCCAGTACCCGACCGAGAATCGCGACGAATCCCGCTTAATGGTCGTCAACAGGAAGACCGGAAAAATCGAGCATAAAATATTCAAGGATGTCCTGGATTACTTCGAGGACGGAGATACCATGATCTTCAACAACACGAAGGTTTTCCCCGCCAGGCTGTACGGCCGGAAGGAAAGGACCGGCGCCAATATCGAGGTTTTCCTGCTGCGCGAGCTGAATGCCGGCGCCAGGCTTTGGGATGTGTTGGTTGATCCGGCCAGAAAGATCCGTGTAGGCAACAAGCTTTATTTCAGCGACGAACACGATAACGACGTCCTGGTCGCCGAGGTTGTCGACAATACGACCTCCAGGGGGCGGACGATCCGGTTCCTCTATGACGGTACGGACGACGAATTCCAGCGAGATCTCAACTACCTGGGGAACACCCCGCTGCCGAAATACATCATGCGCCCCGCTGAAGACATGGACAAGGAGCGCTATCAAACCGTTTACGCCAAGGAAATCGGCGCTGTGGCCGCTCCGACCGCGGGGCTGCACTTTACGCGTGAACTGTTGAAAAGACTGGAAATAAAAGGGGTAACCTTTGCTGAACTGACGCTCCACGTCGGCTTGGGCACTTTCCGGAATATCGATGTGGAAGACCTCTCCAAACATAAGATGGATGCCGAATATTTCCGGATCGACGCCAAGGCCGTAGCCACGGTAAACCAGTCAAAAGACCACGGAAAGAAGATCTGCGCAGTCGGCACCACTTCCATGCGCGCCATCGAAACCGCTGTTTCGGCAGAAGGCCTGCTGAAGCCCGCTGAAGGATGGACCAACAAGTTCATTTTCCCTCCTTACGATTTCAGCATCGCCAATTCAATGGTCACCAATTTTCACTTACCCAAAACAAGTCTGCTCATTATGATATGCGCATTCGGCGGCTACGATCTGATCATGGAGGCCTACCATGAGGCAGTCAAGGAAGAATACAGGTTTTTCAGTTACGGCGACGCTATGTTAATTTTGTAATAAACCCGGGGGATCCTACAACATTCCGGACCAAAAAGGCGTAACTACGCAGGGGTAGGCCTTATTAAACACTCAGCGCTTTTATGAATAGATTGATCTGCTTCCTGGGAGCAACCCTGATGTCTTTGCCGTTAATGGCCGGAGCCGGTCTGGAACAAGTCAGTTTTTCCTTTTACTCCGAACAGCTTTCGCTTAATTACGACCCCGGCATGGTATTGCCGCTGCCGGCAAAATTTACAGAAAGCGACCTGAGCGGATACTATCTGCGGCTTGAAAAGACCAACTACAAGCCCTTTCTGGAGGCGCTGGAGCAAAAAAAAGCCGTATTTCAGCTCAATGACTGGCTTTTCTTCGATCTGATGCGACAGAGCCTGAAAAACATTCTGGGCGAACGCGACCATCAGCGGCTGGAACTGCTTTCCTGGTTTTTGCTTTCCAAATCGGGTTTCAATACCCGTTTGACCTACCTCGAGGACCAACTGTATGTGTATGCCTATTCCGAGGATGAGATATTCGAGACGCCCATGATCCAGGAAGACGGCAAAGTTTTCGTCAACCTGAGCTGCATAGGCCTCCAATCCAAGCAGGAAGCCCTGTACCTGCTGAACTTCAAGCCGCCAGGCGGAAAAAAGCCTTTCCAACTGACATTGAAGCAGTTGCCCAAACTCAGGCCGGAGATCAAGGAGCGTACCCTGACCTTTTCGTACCGGAATCATCCTTATCAGCTCAAGGTCAAAGCAGACGCGACGATCGGTGAGATCATGAACAAATACCCGCTGATGGCGGAGGAACAATACCTCGAGACACCGCTGTCGCCCGGCCTGGAAGAAACGTTGATCCCTGCGTTCAGGAAATGGACGGGTGAACTGTCAGTCTGGGAAAGTGTGGAATTGATCGTGTCCTTTACCCGGTCCGCATTTCCCTACAAGGAAGACAAGCAGTATTTCGGCCGCAGCAAGCCCATGATTTCCGATGAGGTCTTCCTCTACCCTTTCAGCGATTGCGAAGACCGGGCGGCACTGTTCTTTGAACTGGCCAAATCCTTGTTGGATATCCCCATGATCATCATTGCCTTCCCCGATCACCTGACGGTCGCTGCCGCCATTCCGAACGGAGCCGGCGAGGCAATAAAGTACAAAAACAAGCTTTATTATGTATGCGACCCGACAGGTCCGGTCAATTCTTCCACAATAGGAAGCTTTCCCCAAGGATATGAAAATGCTTCATTTGAAATCATTTACGCATACAAATAACTATCTATCAGCATTTTATAACAAATTTTTCATGCCTTCCCGAAATCCGGCCCCTGGATTGGCGCCATCAGGCGGAAAGAACCGAAGGAGGATGAAAAATTTTTGTTGATTATAATAGATCTGTTTATTACATTTGCCGGAAATTATTTTAAACATTTTTTTTATTTTAATATGAATTACCAAAGGATTTTCAGGCTGCCATGCCCGGAAACCTTGACATTCGAACGCCGAATTTGGTAAACTTTAACTTAAATCAACGTATCCTATGTATTGGACGCTTGAACTCGCACATCACCTTGAAGACGCACCCTGGCCCGCAACCCGGGACGAGTTGATCGATTATGCTATTCGGTCGGGAGCTCCGCTTGAAGTGATCGAGAACCTTCAGGAAATGGAAGACGAAGGGGAAATTTACGAAGGCATTGAAGACATCTGGCAGGATTATCCGAGAAAGGATGACTTTCTGTTCAACGAGGATGAATACTAAACGGCAGGGCTGCAAAACTCCCTGAAATCCGCGTATTTCCTTTTTTTTGCACATAATGAACCCGCATAAAAGGTTTTGCACCTGATCAGGCGCGAAACCTTTTGTATTTTTGGAGCTGAAATCGTTTGTATGTCCTTAAATGTTCCTGCAGGTGTTATCGGAGCGGGCAGTTTCGGCACTGCTATTGCCAACTTGATTGCAATCAACAGGGATGTGTTGATCTACAGCCGAAAACAAGATGTAGTGGACGCCATCAACCTGGACCACCGCCGCTTTGAAGTGGAGATTTCGCGGCGCGTAAAGGCCACAACCGATCTTGAGGAAATTTCATCGCGGTGCCAACTTATTTTCCCGATCGTGCCTTCCACCAATTTCCGGCGGATGATGCAGAACCTGGGGCCCTTGCTGCGCCCGGATCATTTCCTGATCCATGGTACCAAGGGGTTTGATATTAAGGGGTTGGATGAAAATGAGGTTGAGCTGAACGGCCTGACCAGGAAGAATGTCAGCACCATGAGCGAGGTAATCACGCAGGAGAGCCCTGTGCTGCGCGTCGGATGCCTGTCGGGCCCCAACCTGGCAAAGGAAATCCTGGAAGGTCAACCGACCGCCACCCTGATCGCCTCCCGGTTTGAGGAGGTGATCAAAGCCGGCAAGGAAGTGCTCAGCAGCAGACACTTCCACGTATTCGGCTCGCATGATATCTTAGGGGCTGAACTGGCCGGCGCATTAAAAAATGTCATTGCTCTGGGATCAGGCATTTTAAAAGGCAAGGGGCTGGGGAAAAACATTCAGGCCATGCTGATCACCCGCGGATTGACGGAAATGATCTATTTTGGCGCCGCAATGGGCACGGATACCAAAGCTTTTTTCGGAACTGCCGGCATCGGCGACCTGATTGCCACGGCAACCAGCAAAAACAGCCGCAATTTCACCTTCGGGTTCAGGTTGGGGCAGGGTGAGGATAAAGCGCAGATCGAAGGGTCGATGCCGGAGCTGGCGGAAGGCGTCAAAACATTGCGGGTAACGCGCCACCTGGCCCGTCATTACAAGTTGCGGGTGCCTATCACTGAAATGTTGTACAGAATCGTTTTTGAAAAATATAATATCGACAAGGCCATCGAGTTTCTGATGGAATATCCCTATGATGTGGACGTCGATTTCCTGTAAAACTTTACAAACGCAAAAATCATGTCTTTGAACTGGAAAGGCCTCTTGCCACATATCGCAGCATTCGTACTCTTCCTCCTGTTGTCGGGCATTTACTTTTACCCTCAACTGAGCGGCAAAGCCCTTGCGCAACACGATGTGCAGCAGTACCAGGGCATGTCGAAAGAAGCCCGGGATTTCAAAAAGGAAACGGGAGAGACCACTTTCTGGACCAACGCCATGTTCGGCGGTATGCCGACCTACAAGATCATCACCAACCGGGCCGGCAACCTGACTGCGCCGTTCGAGAAGATTGCGCGATTGGGCATCCCTTCGCCGATCGGGCGTTTTTTCGCCGCGATGCTGGGATTTTACATCATGATGATCCTCCTGGGGGTGGATAAATGGATTGCGATTGCCGGCGCAGTTGCCTTCGGTTTTACCACCAATAACATGATCCTGTTCCAGGCCGGCCACCTGACCCAGGTACAGTCGTTGTCCTATTTCCCCTTGCTGATAGCCGGGATCCTTCTGGCGTTCAAAGGGAGGTTTTTTGTGGGGCCTGCCTTGTTCGGACTGGCGGCTGCCCTTGTTTTCCAGGCCGACCACCCTCAAATGCCTTATTACTTGTTCCTGACGCTGATCATACTTGGCATAGCCGAGTTGGCAGACAGCGTTCGCGAGAAACAACTCCCAAGATTCGGGAAGGCCGTTCTGGGGCTGATCGTGGCCGGCGGCCTGGCCCTGGGATCAACTGCATCCAACATTTTACCCACACAGGAATACCTCTCTGAAACCACCCGCGGAAAACCGATTTTGCCGCAGGATGCCGACAGCCAATCCAAGGAAGGCAACCAGGGCCATGGTCTGGACTGGGACTATGCCATGAGCTGGAGCAACGGCGGCATCGACCTGTTCGCCTCCCTGATTCCGGGGGTAGCCGGCGGCAGCTCCGGAGAATACCTGAGTGATGACTCGGCGCTCGGTAAGCTCGTAAGGCAGCAAAACAGGAACGGCAAATTCAGGGCGCCGGTGTATTGGGGCGGCCTGCCGAATACCAGCGGGCCGATCTATTTCGGCGCCGTGGCCTGCCTGTTCTTCCTGATCGGCCTGATCCTGGTGAAAGGGCCTGTCAAATGGTGGCTGGGGTTGGGCGTCCTGCTTACCTTGCTGTTATCGCTGGGTCATAACCTCGAAGGGTTCAACCGGTTCATATTTAACAACGTCCCGTTGTACAACAAATTCAGGACGCCCAATTCCGTGCTGACGGTCACCTCGTTTCTGATCCCGATGCTTGGTTTCCTGGGGCTGAATGAGCTTGTCAAGTCCGGAAAAACCGACAAACAAAAGGCGTTGAAGGCTGCGTATATCGCCGGGGGTACATTGGGCGCCGTCACCCTGTTCTTTGCCGTAGCCGGTACGGGGTTCTTTGATTTTGCCAGTCCCGCCGATGCCCGTTACCAGGAAGAAGTCATAAGAGCCCTGATCGCCGACCGTCAAGCCCTCATGCAGCGCGATGCATTCAGGAGTTTTCTGTTCATAGCGCTTTCAACGGGCCTGGTTTGGGCCTATCTCAAGGAGTATATCAGGCCGGTGATCCTGATCGCGGGAATCGGCGTACTGACCCTGTTCGACCTATGGTCCGTTGGCAGGCGGTACCTGGCGCCCGACGATTTTGAGAAAAAATCGCTGGTGACCGGTTTTCCGATGCGCCAGGCGGATGAGGCCATCCTGCAGGATACCGACCTCGATTTCCGGGTCTTTGACATCAGCGACGGGGTTGGTGAAGCCTTCAGATCCACCCACGCCTCCTATTTCCATAAGTCGCTGGGCGGGTACCATGCGGCAAAACTGCGCCGCTACCAGGACCTTATCGAACGACAGCTGGGCAAGGGCAACCAGAAGGTGATCGATATGCTCAACACCCGGTACTTCATTGTAGCCAACAAGCAAGATGAACAAGGTGAGCCGCTTGCACAGCGCAACCCGACCGCCCTGGGCAACGCCTGGCTGGTGGATACCATCCGGATGGTGGGCTCCTCACTTGAAGAAATCAACGCATTGGATGATTTCGACCCGGCCAATGACGCGGTTATTCACCAGGAGTTCTCAGACTATATCTCAGGTTTTGATCCGGTTAAGGCCGGCTCCATTCAGCTGACCGCCTACAAACCCAACCACCTGGAATACAGTTTTGACAGCCCGGGCGAGCAACTTGCGGTCTTTTCCGAAATCTGGTACGGGCCGAACAAAGGCTGGCAAGCCTATATCGACGGGCAGCCTGCCGACCATATACGGGTCAACTATTTGTTAAGGGCCATGCGCATTCCGGCAGGGCAGCATAAAATCGATTTCAAATTCCAGCCCACTTCCGTGAAGACAGGCAAGGCTATTTCTTTGCTTTCCTCATTGCTGATCCTTGTCGGGCTGGCCGGGGGCGCCTGGTGGTCGGTTAAAAACGCTCCTGCGGGAGAAGAAGCGCCTGAAAAACCGGCCGTTCCCGAAAGCCCGGCTAAAACCGTTGCCTCCAGGTCGGCAAAACCCGGGAAAAAGGCCCCCAGGAAAAAATGACAAAAATTGCATTAATCGTTCCTTACCGCTTTGTGCCGCCCAGAAACGGGGGGCACAAAGCGGCCTTCGGGTTCGCCTCCGCTATAGCCCATCAAGCCAACTTTGCCGTTCTTTCAACGGATAATAACGACCCAGGCCCGGGTTTCCGGTTGATCCCTTCCTTTCCCGACCGACCGCCAAAATATGTCCTGCCGCGGTACCGGAACCGAATAAAGGCTGTTCTTCGCGGGGAAGGCATCAGCCATGTCATTTTGTTTCAGCATTATCAGGCTGCCCTGTTGCTGCCCGCACTGAAGCGGATGGGGATATCGGCGTCAATCTATGTCCAGAACATTGAATACCAGCGCTGGCGATCACTTGGGAAATGGTGGTGGTCCCTGATGCGGCTGTATGAGGCCTGGGCGTACAGGCGGGCGGACCGGTTATTTTTCATTTCACCGGAAGACCGCACTGCCGCTCCCGGGCTTTTCGGCATCCCGGTTTCCAAATGCGATCTGGTTGATTACGGCATCCAGCGGCCTGAAACCGGGGAAGTCGCGTCAGCCCGCCTGAAAATCGCTGCAAGGCACGGAATCCAGCCCGGTGAAAAGGTCATCCTCTTCTTTGGTCCCCAGCATTACAAACCCAATCAGGACGCTGTGCTGCGGATCGCCAGGCAGATCATCCCGGCATTAGCAGCAAACACGCCCCTACCCTTCCGGGTTTTGATCTGCGGCGGCGGGTTGCCGGCGGATTACCAAACGGAAATCAAATCGGACCGTTTGAGCTATCTCGGTTTTGTGGAGGATATCGAAGCTTATGTTATGGCTGCGGACGTGATGGTCAATCCCATTCTGTCCGGCGGCGGCGTCAAAACCAAGGTACTGGAATCGATCGCCTGCGGGACGCCGGTTGTGTCCTTTGCGGCAGGAGCGGCCGGTATCGACCTCAAGGTATGCGGTGCCCTCCTGAGAATCGTGGAGGATGAGAACGATCATGGGTTTGCAGAAGCCGTAGCCGGGGTCCTGGCGCAAGGTAAAACTGAAACGCCGCCTGCATTTTATAAGCGGTACGAATGGGCACAAACAATTAAGCCTGTTTTGGAATGGAGCCGCATGAGCGTCGGGAAAAGAGGATAAAGCCGGAGAACCCCTTTCCTTTGAACGGGTTCCCCGGAAAAACTAGTAAGTAGTATTGTTTAAATCACTATTCATCTTCGGATTGACATAGATACTTTAAAAACTGCAAAGAATCAACATTCGCTGCTTTGTTTTTGCAAAATATAGCAAAAATTACGTAAAATTCAACTTTTTCATCTATTTTTTGCAATAATTTGCAACATTTGAGCTGGAAATAACCGAATTGCCATGCTGAAGAAAGAGCGACAAGCGCTGATCCTGCGGGAAGTGAACATACATAACAAAGTGCTGTTGTCCGATTTGAGCACCAAGCTGGAGGTATCGGAAGATACGGTTCGCAGGGATCTCCAGGAACTGGCTGATGCCCAGAAAATCCTGAAAGTCAGGGGCGGGGCATTGTCCAAATCCTACCATGTATACTCTTATAAGGAACGGGATATTTACGCCTACCAAAGCAAGACGATCATTGCCCGGAAGGCCATCAGTCTTTTGCGGGACGGCATGCTGGTATTGATCAGCGGGGGATCGACCAACCTGGAGATCGCCCGGATCCTGCCGCCTGAGTTGCGGGTAACGTTTGTGACCGTCAGCCTGTCTACGGCCATGCAATTGCTGGAGCATCCCAAGAGCGAAACGATCTTCATCGGCGGCCAGCTGTCCAAATCGGCCAAGATCAGCGTGGGCGGGGAAGTGGTTGCTCAGTTGAATCATTTCAGGCCGGACTTGTGTTTCATGGGCGCCAACGCCATCGACGCCGGGGAGGGGATAACCGAAAGCGACTGGGAAGTGGTTGTCATCAAGCGGGCCATGATCCAGCAGTCGGCTAAAACGGTCCTGCTCAGCATTGCAGAAAAGTTGAACACCCGCCAGAAGCTTAGGGTTTGTAATCTGGACAGCATACATACCCTGATCACGGAGCTGGACCCGGTGAATCCCGCGCTGGAGCCTTATCGCAAAACGGGCCTGACGATCATCTGATACCGGAAAGCTTTTCCAGCATGAACCCAAAAAGAAGGCCGGATAACTATTGCAGCTATCCGGCCTGATTTTTTATTGATCGTCAGCAACCGGTTGGTCGCAGGTTATGATCAGATTTTCGTCAGCTTGACGCCGTGGGTAACCTTGGGCACGCCGCAGCCGCCATCCTTGTCAAATTCAACCAGGTTGAACTCGATGGTAGAGTCGTCAGCGAGGTTGAAGCCGGTCACGTCGCCCTGAACAATCGTAATGGAACCGCCACCGCAACCTACGCCGGTATTGATGCTGCTGACAAAGACCTTGTCGCAGGCAAATTCCAGCGTAACGGTGTACGGGCCGAAAGCGTAGTCATCCGGCAAGTAGGTGAACTTGAAAGACCGCTTGGTGGAAGAACCGGATACCAGCGCCAGCGTAACGTTGGGCGGAGCGGCGCCGAAGATCGGGCCGAAACCGCCTACGTCCGACGTGGTCAGTTCAAGCTTGTAATCGCCTACGAACTTGCCGCTGGCCAGCGGGCAGGTTGCCTTTGCCGTGATGTCGAACAAGCTGCGGAAGGCGCCGCCTTTGACCGTATCCGTAGAATTGGCCGAACCGAAAACCGAGCCGTCGGTCAGTTTCAGCTGGGTCTGTATGACGAAATCGTCGCCGGAGGATACGTCGTTGATGGTCAGGCCGAACAGGGTCAGCAGATCAGTCAACGGAATGGTGATCGAAATCTGCCGGAATCCGTCGGCGTTGGTCGTAAAATCGGACTGGCTGAAGGTTTTGTACACCGTGGAGGCCTTGGTATTGGTGCCGCCGGAATTGTCCTTGAAGGAGGCATTGATGACGTACTGATCCACCAGATTGCCCTTTTCCAGGTCGACGAATTCAACGGTATAAGCAACAGCTGAGGTGCTTGGGTTGGCCAGGTCAAATTCAGTATTGACCACCTCTACCTGGCGCGGGTAAGCCCCCTTTTGCAGGGTATCGAATACTGCCAGCGGCGCCAGGTTCTCATCCGCACAGGAAGACAGCACCAGCATGCCGATTACAGCAGGTATATAAAAGAGTTTTTTCATCATGATTGATTTTAACATTGATAATTCGTTTCGAGGCCCGGTTCATTCACCGGAACAATTCGAAAATCAATAAACAAAGCCGGTAGCCGGGTTGGTATCCCAAAATACCTGGACCGCGCGATTGGCTTTCTGAGCCACATTGGCGTTCCGGTTGACCAACACGGAAGGATAGAGGGCTGACCTCGGGTAATCCGTAGCGCTGGCTTCCAGCATCGGCTGTGCTTTTTCCGGTTTGCCGGTACGGCGATAGTTGTTGTAAGCTTCGATGCCGTTACCCCACAGGGCGATCAGGTACTCCTTCATGATGATGTTCAACTTTGCGCTTTCGGAAGCGGCATTATCGTATTCGTCCAATACAAAGTTGATGTAATTGGCGCGGTCATCATCCGAAGGGAAATAGGCCTTTTCATAGGTTACATCGTTCCCCTGGAAGTCTGTGAAGGCAACCTGGCTCAGGTGCGGGATCAATGCTCTGGAGCCGTCGATCACCTTGGCGAATGATTTCTCGATGCCGCTTTGGAGCAATGCGCGCGCATCCTCACCGGTCTGGACGGTCAGGGCAGCTTCAGCCCGCATGAAATCCACGAAGGAAGACAGCATGATCGGGTTGATGCCTTTGCCCAGGGCGCCCAGCGTACCGGATTCCTGCACCAGTTCAGCGGAGTCGTCGTCCCAGCGTCCGCCGCCGGGATAGATGCCGTAAGCCGTACGGACGTTGCCGTCGGGCGGAATACCGGAACCGTTGCCGTGATCGCGGCCGAAATAGCCGTCTTCGGAAGTAATGCAATAAGGCATGTCCGGATCAAGGGCCAGGTAGTGAGCAGGAGCTGCGCTGCGAACGGGCGTTTGAGAGAACTGACACCCCCATACGTCCACATTCTCATCGGTCAGGTCGATGTCCTGGCGATAGAAATAGAAGCGGATCCGCGGGTCAATAATCGGGTCGCCGTCCACTCTTTTTTCGCCTCTCAGCAACCACATATAGTAGTTGGACATGTAGTCGCCGTCGGAGGTTTCGTACCAGTTGTTGTAGAACGGGTGGCGCGTATTCGGGTTGGTCCGGTTGGTGCCGTAGGTAAACTGGAAATCTTCCGATGCCTGGTCGATCAGGTCGCCGCCCTGGATCAGGTTGGTGATGGCGCCTTTGGCATTGGTGTCCACGAGCCTGGTAGTCACGTAGGCCCTCAGTTTGAGGGTTTTGGCCAGGGTGGTCCATTTTGCCGCGCTGCCGTTGTAGAAGAAATCGTTCGCCGATGTCGGCGCATTCCCTGAGGTACCCAGATCTGCGATCCCCTCATCCAACAGTACCAAGGCCGCTGCATAGACATCCTTGCCCGGGTCTACTTTCGGGCTGATGATATCGGTACCCTGGCCGGCTTCAGAGTAGGTTACGTCGCCGAACAGATCCACCAGGCACATCATCACGTAAGCCTTCATGACCTTGACCGTACCGGAATAATACTTGAGACCGGATGTTTCTGCAATACCGATACATGCGTCCATGTCCGGGAAAAGAGTAGAATACGCCCTTTGCCAGATGCCGTCATAGGCAGAAGGGGCGCCGAAACCGCTGTAGTTGGTGGCCTGGAGCGCCAATTCGCGGGCGACTGAGGCAGAAAGCCCCCGGGTATCCCCGAAAAAGCCGTTGAAAGAAAGCTGGATCTGGTTGTAGAGGAAGTTGATCCCCGCCTTATCCGGGCTAACGGCGTTGGGGTTATCCTGCAGACCATCCAGTTTGGTCAGGTCCTGACAGGCGGCAAACCCCAGCACAAAAGCGATGAGTAAAAGTTTATGAATTAATTTCATTGTTTCTAAATTTTAGGTTATGCCTGTTTCGAGGCAAAACAAAGTCAAACCTGATCAGAACGTAAAGCTCAGCGTGGCGCCGAATTTCTTGGAAGTCGGCGCGGTCAGGAATTCAAATCCGCGGCCGTTGCCTACGCCCAAGCTCGATACTTCCGGATCATAATTGATGTATTTCGGGAAGTTCGGCGCTTTGAAGAACAGGTTTTCACCGGACAGTCTCAGCGAAAGCGAACCGAACGGCGTGTTTTTCAGCATGCGGGCCGGAACTTCGTAAGAAAGTCCGATCTCACGCAACCTGATCACGGTTCCGTCGAAGATAGCGCCTTCGTCGGCAAAGAAATAGGCGTTGAAGAAGGCGTCGCCGGCATAACCCTGTACATCATTAGGCGTTCCATCCTCTTTTACCCCTTTCAGGACGATCGGGATATAACGGTCGAAGTCCGTGTCCTTGGTATTGCCTCTGGCGAACATGGTAGCGGTCAGCACCGAATAAATATCGCCGCCGTCGATGTACTGCCAGTGGAAGTTGAAGGTAAAGCCCTTGAAGGAGATCGTGTTGATCCAGTTGGCTGTATAGTTCGGGTTCGGATTGCCGATCACGCCAATCTCGGAGCCCGGTACATATTCGCCCCTTCCGTCGGTAACGATCTGACCGTTGAGGTGTTGGAACGGCGTACCCAGCATGATGCCGTAAGGCTGGCCGGGGATGGCGAAGTTGCCCAGGTTGGAGAATCCGGCGAAGGCAAACTGATCGATGCCGTCGGCAATTTTCTCAACGATGTTCTTGTTCTTCGTATAGTTCAGGTTGATGTCCCAGGTGAGCTTGCCGCGAACCGGCGTGATGTTCAGGCCCAGTTCGATCCCTTTATTGGAAACAGCGGCCACGTTCACGGTCGTGTTGGTGTAGCCGGTTGCCGGGTCAAGCTGGAGCGGGAAGATCAGGTCTGAGGATTGCTTGTCGTACAAGGACAGGTCGATGCCGATCCGGTTGTTGAGGAAGCGGCCTTCCACACCGAATTCCAGTTCTTCGTGCAATTCGGGCTTGAGGTTGGGGTTACCCAACTGGTCGCTTACCGTATTCGTGTTCAGGGCCTGGCCGCCGTTGCTCAGGAATACATTGGTGTTCGTACCCAGAACGCTGCGGGTATTGTACGGGCTGGGATAACCGGCTGAAGTGCCGTAACCGACGCGCAGTTTCAGGTAGTTCAACACGGCGCTGTTTTGCAGGCCGGGGATGGCTTCCGTCGGCACGAACGAGATGCTGGCGCTCGGGTAGAAGATGGAGCGGTTGGCTTTCTCCAGTACGGAAGTCCAGTCGTTCCGGGCTTGCAGGTTGAGGTAGAAGAAATTGCGGAAGCCCAGGGTTGCCGTAGCGTAAGCGCCGATGGTGTTTTGCTCGCTCCTGGAGGAGGAGGAGTTGTGGTCGATAAAGTTCTGGTGCGTGAACAGGTCAAAGATGAACTGGTTCGTGCTGAAGATGCCGGAATAATCGTTGGTTTCCCGGCGCAGGTTCAAACCGACGAGGCCGTCAAAATCAAAATTGTCGTTGATCTTGAAGGCAGGCATCAGGTTGAGGACGTGGTCGGTGATCCGGTTGTAGCGAATAAACGTAGCCAAAGCGCCGTCGGGCACCTGAGAGCCGCCCTTGTTGATCTCGCGGCGGTTCTTTTGGGTATATTGGTCGACACCTACGCGGTAGGTGGCGTTCAACCACGGTGCGACTTCGTAGTTCAACTGGACGTTACCGAAATAGCGTTCGACAGCTTCCTTGTCGCGGGTGTTGTACAAGCCCCAGAGCGGGTTCTGGATGGCGGAACCGCGGCGATAGTACACCTGGGAGCCGTCGATCGGGCTTTGGTAAGGCAGATTCAGCAGGTCGATGCTGCGCGGGGTATACAGGAGGTCGCCGAATACGGAGGCGTTGCCGCCCGAACCGCTACCGTAGCTGAAGGCAGCCGGCGGCGCCTGGCGGTTGAGGGAGATAAAGTTCAGCGAAGTCCTCACGGTCAGGCCGTTAGCCAGTTTGGTGGTACCGCCGATGCCCAGGTTGTGCTTGGTAAAAGTGTTTTCAGGCGTAAAGCCTTCGTCCGAAAGGTAGCTGTAGTTGGCGTTCACGGCGGCGCCGTTGCCCAGCGATTTGTCAACGGAAAGGGAGGTGTTGCTCACCACGCCGGTCTGGAAGAAGTTTTCCAGGCTCTTGTACGGCTGATACGGGTAACGAGCGCCTTTGTATTCCGGGAAATCGTCGTTGTACTGCGCCTGGTCGTACGGGTGTTCGATGGTACCGTCGGCAGCTACGCCGTTGGTGCCGCGGGCAGAGAACGGCGCGCCCCAGTTGGAGAAGAACCATCCGAAGTCGCCGCCGAAGCCGTTGCCGTAGGTGTCCTGGTAGACCGGCAGGTTGGCCAGCTGGGTAAAGGAGAGGTTCTGCACCACACTGACCTCGAACTTCTTGTTGTCGGTTGCGCCGACGTTGCCGTTCTTGGTCGTGATCAGGATCACACCGTTGCGGCCGGCTTCACCGTACAGTACGGTTGCGCTGAGGCCTTTGAGGATGCTGATCTCGGCGATGTTGTTCGGATCCAGGTCGAGGAAACGGCTGGAGGCCGTAGCGCCGCCTTCGGAAGACGACCGGTCGGTGTTGGTATCGGAGTTGAACGGAACGCCGTCAACAACGAAGAGCGGCTGGTTGGAACCTGTGATCGAGGAATAACCCCGGATGATCACGTTGGTACCCGAGCCGGCCAGACCGGAGGTTTGGGTAATGTCCACCCCGGTGGCTTTACCGCGCAACAGGCGCGCTACGTCCGTTTCGGAGCGTTGCGAGATGTCGGCGGCCGCGATGGTAGAGACGCCGTAACCCAGCGCCTTTTTCTCCTTGCGGATACCCAGGCCGGTAACGACTACCTCGGAGAGCTGTACACCTTCTTTCATCACAATGTCCACCACATTGGAGACGCCCAATGAGACTTCCTGCGTGCTAAAACCAGTGTAGCTGATTTCAAGAGATTTGCCTTCTGCCGGGACTTCCAGGGTGTAATTCCCGTCGATGTCGGTTACTGTCCCGGACGAAGTACCCTTGACAAGGATACTGGCTCCGATGAGCGCTTCCCCCTTGTCGTCTGTCACTGTTCCAGTAATGGTCCGCTGTGCCATGGATATACCAACGGCAAAGAGGACCAGTGAGAACACTAGTGAGAGTCTTTTCATACTAATCCAATTTTTGTTAACGATGATGTAAAACTAGTTCAATACAAATCGGCGCCGGCTCAGCCGTGTCACCTTTATCTTTATTGGGCTTCAATCCTGCATGGGTACTTAGACCCGTGTCCCTAAATACACTGATGATGTTATTTCAGCTCTTTGCATTTTGATTGAAGGCGGTCAGGAATTTGGATTTGCTTTTCAAGGATTTTCCTTTTCTTCACCTGAAGAGCAGGAAAGGGCAACCATTCTTGGGGAATGTAATTAAATCTGACTTGATGAAAGCACGGTAGTGGAATGGTCTTTTGGGAAAATCAGGGTAACTTTAACGTAATAGTCGGGTGAGCGCTAAAAAATTTTACCCCAAGACAATACGCAAATCTAACGCAAAATGCTGCCTTATTTCTTAAAATAGTGTTAATTTTTTTGAAAAATGATGATTTGCCGGATATAATTTACTAGCTGTCAGTCACTTAAACTTTGTCCGCGAGATACGTAGGCGAGGTTATAAAATTGGGCTCCAAATCAGGCGATAACTTCCTGTTGTGGCGGATGTGGACAGGTTGCGATCCATTCAGCAGGTAATTCCTATATTGGGTCAAATTCATGATCTAAATGGAAGGGAGCAGCGATTTCAACCTCGAAGGCAAAGTTGCCGTGGTCACCGGCTCAAGCAAAGGTATCGGAGCCGCTATTGCGGAAGGCCTTGCCCGCAACGGCAGCCGGGTCGTCATCAGCAGCCGCAAGCAGGAAAACGTCGACCAACTGGCCGCCGAACTGAAGGCCAAAGGGTTGGAGGTCTGGCCCGTCGCCTGTCATGTCGGCGATGCCAGTCAATTGCAACACCTGGTGGAACATACCGTTGAAAAATTCAGCCGGATAGATATCCTGGTGAATAATGCCGCGATCAATCCGTATTTCGGCCCTCTGGAAGGTACCGATCCCGGCGCATTCGATAAAACCATGGCTATCAATGTCAAGGCGGTGCTTCAACTTTCCGCACTGGCCCTGCCCCACCTCGAAAAAAGCCGGGGGAGCATCATCAATATCAGTTCGGTTGAAGGGTTGAAGCCGACCTTCGGCCTGGGGATCTACAGCGTCAGCAAAGCGGCTTTGATCATGTTGTCCCAGAACATGGCCAAGGAGTGGGGCCCCAAAGGCATCAGGGTCAATACCATTTGCCCCGGGCTGGTCAAGACCAAATTCAGCGCGGGGCTGTGGCAAAACGAGTCCATTTTAAACATGTACGAGAAGGACACCGCCCTCGGCCGCATGGCCATGCCAGAAGAAATGACGGGGATGGCGGTGTTCCTGGCCTCTGACGCGGCGAGTTACATTACCGGCGGCGTGTTTACGGCTGACGGGGGGTACGGGTTGTAGGGTCAGTTGTCAGTGTCAGTTGTCAGTGTCAGTTGTCAGTTGTCAGTTGGCAGTTGGCAGTTGGCAGTTGGCAGTTGGCAGTTGGCACCCTTTCGCGTAACAAAAATGGACTTCTTCGATTTGCATTCGCTATACCGATGCTTTCCCCTCTGATTGAGCTGCCCAGTACAGCGATCCGCTAGGATCGCCATACCTGTAGCACCCAGGTAACGACGTAAGCCACCGGCCTGTAGGGCCGGTATATGAAGATCTGCGACGCCCGTTGAAATCCATTCTATCCATATTTAATGGGGCCGGTCCGGAATCGACCGATACGGATGTTGCCGGTTTGAAGCAATCACATACCGGCCCTACAGGCCGGGAACCCAATATTCAAACCGCTACCAACAAGGCGGACCTGACGGCCCGCACGGACGTTTTTCAGACAGGGGAGTTCTAAAATCTTTAACCTTGGGGCGGCAGCCAATAAACATAGATTCTTTGGTACAAGTGCAGCTGCCATTTAGTTTCTTTAACCTTTCTACTTTATCCTTTAACCTTGCTTTGGCGGACCTGACGGCCCGCACGGACGTTTTTCAGACAGGGGAGTTCTAAAATCTTTAACCTTGGGGCGGCAGCCAATAAACATAGATTCTTTGGTACAAGTGCAGCTGCCATTTAGTTTCTTTAACCTTTCTACTTTATCCTTTAACCTTGCTTTGGCGGACCTGACGGCTCGCATAACTGTTTTGCCATGAAGGAAGGATTTCCTTACGCGAAAGTTCCGTTGTAAGTTGTCAGTAGCGACGGAAAATTTTCCGTCGCATCGGTTGCCAGTGGTAGTTGAGCGGAGCCGAATTTACTCCATCTTCACTGTCAGTTGGATAGACGGGTGAAGATTGGGCGCTACGACAGCATTCAATACCTCAAAGGGCAGTTCGATCGCGTCCTTCCGTTCCAGGGTTTTCACCTCCAGGATGGTCACCTCATGCGACTTGAGGGTCAGCACATCCGAATTGGCGTGAAAGGTGTACGGGCTCTGGTTGCGAAGTTGCAGGTCCGCATCGGAGGTGTTTTCAATTTCGATCCTGGCCACGCTGGTTTTGCCGGGATAGGTGGCCGATTTGATCTTCAGGGAGGCCATGACCAGGGGTTTGACGTATTCTTCCTTTCCGATAAGCAGGTTGTTGAACCAGGCGATGGTCCGGCCGGCCAGCAGGGCTTCCTTGATGGATTCGGGTGTTTTTTCGGTCGCCATAACGAGAGTAATGGGGCGGTGGCCGCCTTCGGGCACTTCGAATTGCCAGTCGACGAGCCCATGGATGTCAGAGGTACCCATGATGGTGAGGTTGTTTTCCAACGCCATCTGCAGGGATTCATCCGAGTAAGTGATGTCATTGACCACTTCTATCCCCTGGAAAAGGCCTTCTTTAAGGAGTTGCAGGTGGAGGTCGTCAAAGCGGGTAATCCCGTCGGGTCTTTGCGCAGTCCAGTTGGGGTGGTTCCAGAAAACATACGCTCCCTGACGTTTGGCTTCCCGGAAAGATTCGAACACGTCCTCAACCTTGAGCTTATTGGCATCCTCCAGGAAAATGGCGTTGAAATGCCCGGGGGGCATGGAACGGGTGATCTCGGACCCGCGGATGACGAGGATATCGTACGCTTCCGCGAATCGTTTGGCGATCTCAAAAGACCGGTTCCGGTCGGGGTGCGGAATATCGTCCTTATGGGGCTGGTACTCGATGTGGTCGGTCATGGAAATAGCGTCCAGGCCGTCCTTGAGGGCTTCCTCAACCCGGATGGTGGGCCAGACATTGCCGTCGGAGAAAACGGTATGGATATGGAAATCGCATTTCAGGGTCCGGTAGCCGGGGATGTCCGGAAATTCAATTTTCCGGCCGTGTGAATGGCTGTGTTCCGGTGTCTGGGCGTTCAGGGAAATACAAGCAGCCAGCAAAAGGAAGAATAAGGTTTGTTTTTTCATGGTTTCCCGTATTGATTTTCATAATAGTCCAGATAGGCGCCGGAGGTGATGTGCTCCAGCCAGGCGGTATTGTCGAGGTACCATTTGGCGGTCTTCAGCAGGCCGTCCGGGGGGCTGACCGTTGGCGTCCACCCCAATTCGGTTTTGATCTTGGCGGCATCGATCGCATAACGGTGGTCGTGGCCCGGCCGGTCTTTGACAAAAGTGATCAGCTTGCGGGAAGACCCCGGGGTGCGGCCGAGCAAGCCGTCGACGATATCGCAAAGGCTTTCGACCAGTTCGAGGTTGCGAAGTTCGTTATTCCCACCGATATTGTAGGTTTCGCCAACTTTACCTTTATGTAAAATCAGATCAATCGCTTCGGCATGGTCCTCCACCCAGAGCCAGTCCCGGATATTTTGTCCGTCGCCGTAAACGGGCAGCGGTTTTTCCAGCCGGATATTGTTGATCATCAACGGGATCAGCTTTTCCGGGAACTGATAGGGGCCGTAATTATTGGAACAATTGGAAACGATGACCGGCAGTCCGTAGGTATGGCCGTAAGCCCGCACCAGGTGGTCGGCTGAAGCTTTGGAAGCGGAATACGGCGAGCGCGGATCATAAGGGGTCTGCTCTGTGAAGTAGCCGGTCGGGCCGAGGCTTCCAAATACTTCATCGGTGGAGATCTGGTAGAAAAGCTTCCCCGGGAAATTCCCCTGCCAGGCATGCCGGGCGGCGTTGAGCAGGTGGACCGTACCCTCGATATTGGTCCGGATAAAGGCCAGCGGATCGCTGATCGAGCGGTCCACATGGGATTCGGCCGCCAGGTGTACGACAGCGTCAAAATCGTGCGCTGAAAACAGTTTTTTCAGCAATTCCGGGTCACGGATATCGCCTTTGACCAGATGATAATTGGCTTTGCCGGCTATGTCCGACAGGTTTTCCAGATTGCCGGCATAGGTGAGCAAATCCAGGTTTACCATCCGGGTATCCGGATAGCGGCTTACCAGGCGGCGGATGAGATGGGAACCGATGAATCCGGCGCCGCCCGTAACAAGGATGGTCTTTTTCATGTTGTATTAAACGGTTTTGGGTCATTCTTTTGCAACACAAAAGAAACAAAAGCCCTGAAAAGATCCATCAGGACTGCCAAATCTTTTGGATTTTAGTGAATGAACTCCAGGCAAAACGGGCGGTTTCTTCCAGACTGGCTATTACTTGACCACCTGTTTGAAGTACTCGTAGGTACGGGCGAGCCCTTCCTTGCGGTCCACCCTGGGTTCCCAGTTGAGGATGTCACGCGCCTTGGTGATATCGGGTTGGCGAACCTTGGGGTCGTCAACCGGCAACGGCCGGTAGTCGATAAAGGCCTTGGGGTTGCCCACCAGGTTGAGGATTTCCTGGGCAAAATCCAGGATCGTGATCTCGGTCGGGTTGCCGATGTTGACCGGCAAATGGTGGTCGCTGAGCAGCAAGCGGTAGATGCCCTCCACCAGGTCGTCCACATAGCAGAAGGAGCGGGTTTGGGAGCCGTCACCGAAAACGGTCAGCCCTTCTCCACGGATGGCCTGGGTGAAAAAAGCAGGCAGGACCCTGCCGTCTTCCATCCGCATGCGCGGGCCGTAGGTATTGAAGATCCGGACAATCCGGGTATCCAGTCCGTGAAAATTATGGTAGGCCATGGTGATGGCTTCCAGGAAGCGTTTGGCTTCGTCGTATACCCCTCTGGGCCCGACCGGATTGACGTTGCCCCAATAGGATTCCGGCTGGGGGTGAACCAGCGGATCGCCATATACTTCAGAAGTAGAGGCCACCAGCATCCTGGCTTTTTTGGACAGTGCCAGTCCCAACAGGTTATGCGTGCCGAGCGCTCCGACCTTCAGGGTCTGGATCGGCATTTTGAGGTAATCGATGGGGCTGGCCGGCGAAGCGAAATGCAGGATATAATCCAGTTCTCCGGCGACATGCACAAATTTGGTGATGTCGTGAAAATGGAATTCAAACTCCTTGAGCGGAAACAAGTGCTGGATATTGTCCAGGTTGCCGGTCAGGAGGTTATCCATACCGACAACGCGGTACCCCTCGGCAATGAAGCGGTCGCAAAGATGGGAACCCAGGAACCCGGCGGCTCCGGTAATCAGTACTCTTGGCACGATTTGTCGTTTTAATGAAGGTCAAAGGTATTACTTCATACGTGCCGGACGGGAAAATGTTCGGGATTTTTCTTATTGATTATGCCTTTCCAAAACGTATCTTTGCACTTTTACGCGCGCCTCCTGCCGCAAAAGGATATAATTCGATTCTATGCTGAAAATTGCCATCCGAACCATCGTACCGGCCGTTGTATTTTTGCTGGCCGCCTCCCCTACCCTGTTCGCACAGGAAAAAGGATTCAATCACGGTGACGCCCTCCTTATCCATTTTTACTACAGCGGGCATGTGCCTGCGGGCGACATGGCCGACCGGTTCGGCGGCAGTTTCATGCCCGGCGCCGGCATCGATTACCAGACGGACAGAGGCAACCTGATCCTCGGGGCAGAATTCGGGTATCTGTTCGGCGGTACGGTCAAGGAGGATGTGCTGACCCATATCCGGACGCCGGAGGGCTATATCATCGGTGAACAGGGCGGCTATTCCGACATCCAGTTGCGTGAACGGGGCATTTACCTCGGCGGCCATGTTGGAAAACTGTTCCCGGTATCTGAAAAGAACCATCGCTCCGGCATCCGGATAACCCTGGGCGCCGGTGTGCTCCAGCACAAGATCAGGGTCCAGGACGATCCGTCGCAGAAAGCGCCCCAACTGGCGGATGACTATAAAAAAGGTTACGACCGGTTGAGCAACGGCCTGGCCCTGCGGCAATTCATCGGCTACCAGCACCTGGGCAACGAAGGCCGGATCAATTTTTACGCGGGCCTCGACCTGGCCCAGGGATTTACCCAGAACCGCCGGTCCTACAATTTTGACACCTTCGCACAGGATACCGCCAAAAGGACTGACCTCCTGATCGGGATTCGAATCGGTTGGACCCTTCCGTTCTATATCGGTCGCGACCCCAGCGATATTTATTACTAAAGCCGGTCCGATCCTTGGATAACCTGCAGCACAAGGTCTACAATCTGGGTATCCGGCTCCTGGACATCGGCCTGGGAATAGCGGCCCCGTTTTATGCAAAGGCAAGGGAAAGCCTTCGCGGCCGCCGGGCAACTGACCGGGCGCTGGCCGGGTTTGCCGCCCGGGCAACCGGGAAAAAGGTCGTTTGGGTGCATTGCGCCTCGCTCGGCGAATTCGAACAGGGCCGACCGGTGATAGAACAAATCGCAGCCCGATACCCCGATGCCGCGATCCTGCTCACTTTTTTCTCCCCTTCCGGATACCAGATGCGGAAAAACTTCCAGGCCGCTTCCCTGGTCTGTTATATGCCGGTGGATACCCCGGCGCGGGCCAGGCGCTTCATTGAGGCGGTTGCGCCGGATCTGGCGATTTTCGTCAAGTACGAATTTTGGCTAAACCACCTTTTCGAACTCCACAAGCAGCGTATTCCCATTTTGCTGGCATCCGCGGTTTTCCACCGGAAGCAATCCTTTTTCGGCGTCGGCGGCAGGCTGTTCCGAAAAGTATTGCCCATGTACGAACGGATCTTCGTTCAAAACCGGGAATCCGCCGGGTTATTGGATGAACTGGGGGTATCCAACTATGAGATTGCCGGAGACACCCGGATCGACCGGGTAGCGCAGATTGCCGAACGATCCGGGCCGATTCCGGTTGCCGAGGCATTTGCGGTCGGGAGTCCTGTGCTGGTAGTGGGCAGTTCCTGGCCGGCCGATGAGCGCATCTTGCAGCGGTTGATCAACAATGACCTGCCGGCCAACTGGAAGGTGATCCTGGCGCCCCACGAGGTGGATGAACTCCATCTGGCGGCCATTGAGGAAAAATTATCCATTCCGGCCATCCGGTATTCGGAGGCTGAAAAATCGGGCGCGGGCGCGGCCAGGTGCCTGATCATCGATAATATCGGCATGCTGTCGAGGCTGTACCGGTACGGCCGGGTGGCCTATATAGGCGGCGGATTCGGGGCGGGCATCCACAATACCCTGGAGCCGCTGGCGTTCGGGCTGCCGGTGATCATCGGGCCGAAATACGGGAAATTCGGCGAAGCGGTAGCCATGATCGCACAGGGCGGCATGTACAGCGTCCGCAATGCGGAAGAACTATCGGAAGCCTTCACTGCCCTGTTGCCTGCCGACCGGTATGAGAAAGCGCAAAATGCCGCGAGGGTTTTTATTGAATCCAACAAAGGCGCTACTGAAAGCATTATGAAATATATTGCACAACGCGAATTGCTGTAAATGAGTCAATCGACCGGGTTTTTTGAAGATTTCAACCGCCTGAACGTGCTGATCGCAGGCGACGTCATGATCGACAGGTATATCAGCGGCAAGGTCAACCGGATCTCCCCGGAGGCGCCTGTGCCGGTTGTCCAGATGGAAGAAGCGGAGGATCGCCTGGGCGGGGCCGCAAATGTCGCCCTGAACATCAAAGCCATGGGCGCTACCCCGTTTTTATGCAGCGTGACCGGCGACGACGAGAATGGGAATACGCTGCAGCAACTCCTGCCGCAAAACGGCATTTCCCCGGATTTCATCCTGCGTTCCCCGGAGCGGGTAACCACCACCAAGACCCGGATCATTGCCCAGAACCAACATTTGCTGCGGGTCGATAAAGAAGACAAGCACGACCTGACCGAACAAGAAGCCGATGCTTTTCTGGCCAAGGTCAGGGGGGTGCTGGATGCCAATCCAATCCACGTGATTCTCTTTCAGGATTACAACAAAGGCGTGTTGTCGGCAACCGTGATCGGTGCGGTGATCCGGGAAGCCCTTGATCGCGGCATTCCGACGGCTGTCGACCCGAAATTCCACAATTTCTGGGCCTACCGGCAGGTCAGCCTGTTCAAACCCAATCTCCGGGAGATCCAGAACCAGTTGCAGGACCCCGTCCGGCCGACACTGGCGTCCCTGAACGCTGCCGCGGCCCAGATCCGGGTGAAGCTGGGCAACCGGGCATCAATGATCACCCTATCGGAAAAAGGCATTTTTGTGGATGAGGATGGCAAAAGCGAGGTATTCGGCGCCCGCCCCCGGCAGATCGCCGATGTTTGCGGCGCCGGCGACACGGTGATCAGCGTAGCGGCCCTCGGATTGGGCCTCGGCATGCGTATGTCGGAAATTGCGGTGCTGGCCAATATGGCCGGCGGGCAGGTCTGCGAAAAGGTCGGCGTTGTGCCGGTGGATAAGGCGGAATTGGAGCGGGAATATTTGGGATTCCTGGACGCTGCGGGGGAGGATGATGATTTGTTGGTTCGTTGATTTGTTGATTTACCTCCTTGGCCGAGACTACGGCGGTCGGGGGTTGATTTGATTCGATTGATTCGATTGATTCGATTGATTCGATTGATTCGATTGATTCGAATTTAGTCATCCGCCGGTAGGTCAGCTTAAATCGATTCATTCGAAACATTCCAAAAATCGATTCAATTGTTCGATTGTTCGATTCCCCCTCACACCATCCGCTTATGCCAGCTCTGCCCCAGCGGCTTCACCCATTGATGTCTGAAATCTCCGAGGTTATTGACCAGGTTGTCAAATACGGGCGTTTGGTCGTTGATGGCGCCGGAGGCATAGAGTTCGGCGAACTGTTCCCGGCCGGCGGTTTTCACTTCCGAACCTTGTTTGTAGGCGAAGGTCATCCGGTCAAACAGATCGACCCTGTATTCAGCCTCAAGCCCCTGGAGGAAGCGAACGGAGGAATCGATGGAGCAACCGCTGGCGCCGGCATGGCTTTCATCCACGATCAGGACAATGAACCGGTCGTGGTAGAGCTCGGCTTCGGCCTGCAGTTGCC
Source organism: uncultured Lewinella sp. (assembly GCA_937873655.1). Classification (GTDB taxonomy): domain Bacteria; phylum Bacteroidota; class Bacteroidia; order Chitinophagales; family Saprospiraceae; genus JACJYC01. The sequence goes on from CALMYQ010000105.1 coordinate 25,850, forward strand.
GGTTATGGCTGACCCATTCATCGGCGAAACGTTTGATTTTCTGACGGACGGCCGGGGTTTCTTCCGGGTTGAAAGGCCTGTCGGCCTGGTAGATCCATACCCTGGCGGTTTCGGGTAATGCAGCGGTCATTTTCTCTATTTTTTTGACATAACAACGGGAAGCGCCTTTTGGATTTGCATCCAGGCCGATTCTTCTCCCGTATTGAGGTCAAGCCTCAGCCCGGCCTGACTGTAGAAAGGGAGACGCTCCTGCAATCTGCCCTCAATAAAGGCAACCAATTCCTCACCGGAAAGGTTTTTTAAAAGGGGTCTTTTCCCTTTGTCTTTTGACAATCTTACGGTTAACAGCTCAACGGATGCATTCAGAAAAACGGTGATGCCGCGGCTGTTCATCCAATCCATGTTGTCAAAAAAACAGGGAAGGCCGCCGCCGCAGCTGATGATGGTGCGGGCAAGTTCACCGGTTCTGTGCAGGGCGGATCGTTCCATCGTCCGGAAGGCCGATTCACCGGATTCGGCGAAAATCCCGGAAATCGGCCTTCCTGCATCCTGTTCGATCTGGCGGTCAAGGTCCAGAAACGACCATCCGATGGCTTCCGCCAGGTGTCTTCCGGCATAACTCTTGCCGCAACCCATGAATCCGATCAGGTAAATGCGGGTATTTTTGTCTTCCATTTCTGGCATTTGCGCAAATTAAAGCAATTTACCCTACTTTTGCAGCGAATTTGAAAATACAAAACTATGCGTTTACTCATCTTGACCGCCATTATCGGGTTGGCCTTCGCTTGTCAGACCACGCCCAAGGGATCGGAAAAATCCGTTGAAGAGATCAAACAGGAAGGCGCCATTTCCAACAGCGATATCGTACGCAATCCGGTATCGGCTTCCAAGCCTGAAGATACGGTCAACGTGGCCAAGATGACCTTTGATGAAGATACCTACGACTTCGGGCAGGTCAAGGCCGGTGAAAAGGTCATGCATATTTACAATTTCACCAATACCGGCAAGGCCCCCTTGCTGATCACGAGCGCCCGTTCCACCTGCGGTTGCACCGTTCCGGAATGGCCCAAGGATCCTATTCCGCCGGGGGGAAAAGGCGAGCTCAAAGTCGTCTTCAATTCAGAAGGCAAGCATGGGCAACAGAACAAGCCGGTGACCGTGCTGGCCAATACCTATCCGGGCACGACGAAGGTGTTTTTGACGGGTATGGTTGTTGGGGAGGCGAATTAGAGGGTGAGAGAGTGAGAGAGTGTGAGAGGGTGAGAGGGTGAGAGGGTGAGCCCGCCTTCGCCGAGGCTTCGGCGGACGGGGAGTGGGTGATGCTGCCTCGGCTTCGCTCAGCACAGGGAGGCCGCCTTTGCCAGAGGCTACGGCGGATGAGGGAGTGAAAATAAACAATCTAAAATATTAACAGGAACATGTACGGAGCAACCCTTTTATTACAAAGCCCGAGTACGGGCTCGCTCAATTTTCTGATGTTGGGTCTGATGCTGGTGGTTTTCTGGTTTTTCCTGATCCGCCCGCAGGCTAAAAAGCAGCGTGAGCAGAAGAGTTTCGAGGATCAGCTGGAAAAAGGCCAGGAAGTTGTCACTGCCAGCGGCATCATCGGCCGGGTCAATAAAATTGAGGACTCAATCGTTACTTTGGAGATCGGCAGCAAGGTCTACATCAGGATTACTAAGAACGCCATTTCCAAAGAGATGACCCATGGCATTTTCGGAAAAGATAAAAAAGTGGCTGAGTAAGTACCGGTATCTGAGCCGGCCGGAAGACCGGACCATCCTGCTGACTTGCATGGGGTTTGCGCTGATCTTCTGGTTGCTGGTCAAATTATCCCAGGAATTCAGCGCTTCCAAGCCGGTTGAGCTGGTGTTGAATATTCCGGAAGGCAAGGCCCTGAGCGCTCTTCCTCCGGCCGATATCAAAGCGCAATTGCACGGTTCGGGTTGGGATCTCGCCTTCGAGTTCCTGAAGAGGAGCCGGCTTCTGGTGCCGATCGACCTGACCAATTCCGAACATTTCTACCTGAGCGAAGCCCAGTTGCGGACCCTGATCGGGGATCGGATCAATTCCTCCGATCTCAAGGTGGAAAGCGTCAATGTGAACGGGCTGAGCTTTGACCTTCAGGATAAGGTTCAAAAAAAAGTACCGCTGCTGCTACAGGCCCGGATCGGTTTTGCCGCCGGCCACCAGCAGTTCGGCCCGATTGCCCTTTCTCCCGATTCCGTAACGGTGACGGGGCCGGCAGAAGCCATTGCAAACATAACGAGATGGACCACCGACTCGGTTATCGTCAATGACCTCAGCGCCACCCTGAACCGGGAGGTCCGCATCACGCCTCCGCCCGATGTCATCCGGGCAGATCCCGCCAAAATTGCCGTTACCGTGGAAGTGGAAGACCTGACCGAAAAAACGGTCTACGTGCCGGTACGGATCGTCAATAGCAGCGCCGACAGCCTCAAAGTGTTCCCGGATATGGTCCAGGTGTCCTTCGTGGTGGGTTTGAGCCGGTTTGAGAACATTACCCATGAAGACTTTGACCTGGTAGCCGACCTGAAGGACTTTCGCTATAAAGAAGGAAAAAATACGGCGCCCCTCACCCTCACCCGGCAGCCTGCCGATATCAAAAACGTCAACCTGAACAAACGATCGGTTGAATTCCTCATCGTAAAATAGCCTGTACCAGCAACAGCTGCTTTTGCTTTAATTTTTTGAAATTGGCGAGAATTTTTTGAATGAGTAAAATTTGTTTTTGGAAAATTTTAATTAAATTAAACTTAAAAATATTTTTGTTTTAATTGAAACCGGGGTATATTTGCAACGAACTCATTTTCAAAGCTGTACAGATGAGGAAACAATCTACTAACCGTCAATACAATTTTCCGGACGCCGACCTGTACCTGAAGTGTCTGGACGCCATTCGTTTCGCCCATCGCGACAAGGACCATTTCAACCATTACGGCTACAGCCAGGACCGGCTAAAGGGTTTTATGAACCAATGCGAGAAGTTCAAAGCCCTCCCCGACGACGATGAGATGGTAGGTGATCAGATGATCGTAACGGATAAGAAATACGACTCCGCCGAGCAACTGAAAAGCGCCATCCGCAGTCTGATGACCCGGATTGAAACCCGTTATTCCAACCGCAGCGGCCGCTACCGCAAATTCGGCACCGCCAAAATGGGCGATATGACCGACGCCCAATTATTGTTTTGCGGCAGGCGGGTGGTCCGCGTAGCCCGGCAGCAGATCGACTTTATTGCCGATCTCGGCGTCAATGAAAATGTGTTGAAACGGATCTCCGATGCCGCCAAGGATTTTGAAAACGCCATGAATATCCAGCAGGACAAGGTTGCAGACCGCGATATTTCGGTGGAACGCCGCATCGAACAGGGAAACGCCCTGTACCAGGAACTCGTAGTACTGTGCAACATCGGAAAGGATATCTGGAACAACCGCGACGCCCAGAAATACGAGCAGTATTGCTTGTATGAGAGCAATAATGAGCAGAAGAAGGCACGGAAGGCGAAGTTGGATGTTGGATAAGGTTAAAGGTTAAAGGTTAAAGAAGCCTGATGGCGGCGTTTACATTCATTTCGCAAGTCGGAGACTTGAGGGTGGCCGCAGCGAGGCGCAGC
>CALMYQ010000106.1 GCA_937873655.1 uncultured Lewinella sp.
AGGCGAGTTTATTCTGTGCAACGGAATGAAGGGCAATTTTAGGCCCAGCTGCGTATGCCCGCGCTGGCTTGGTCCGGTGGACCAAAGGCGTGGTTACTTTCTTTTGGGCGCCAAAAGAAAGTGACAAGGTCAAAGGCGGAGAGAGGAATGTAAAATGCAAAAGAAAAAATGCGAAAGGTAAAAGTGGGGCGGCCGTTCATTACATAAATCCTGATAACCATTGAAGATGAGAAAAAAGCAAAAGTTGTCAACGGCAATTTGACATCATCCACCCTAATGGGCTGGTTGTGTAGGGGTACCTTCACCCATACAAAAAAACGCAGGACGGTTTTGCGGTCAAATTGAACAGCCTACCCTTAGTTCCCCGCTTCTTTTTCCCGTTGTTTCATCTCGATGATCTTGTCCATGACCTCTTCGATTTGTTCGGCGGCGATGCGCTTGGTGAGGATTTCCTTGTTGCGGTCGAGGATATAAATCTGCGGGGTGGACTGGATGTCGTAGATCTGGGCGTAGCGGGAGCGGCCGGTCGGGTCGACCGTATGGAGCCAGTCCTGGATTCCGTTTTCATCAATATATTCCCAGCACCCGGGGATTTCATCCTGGTATTTGGTGCATACGGCTATGATCTTGACGCCCTTATCCTTGTATTTCTCGTAGAAATCCTTCATGAACGGCGTGGATTTCTTGCAGTGGCCGCAATCGTACCGCCAGAAATAGAGTACTGTATATTCCGAGTCCACTTCGTGCAGGGAGATGGGTGTGCCGTCTCTTTTCTGCAACCTGATGTCCGGAGCGATCTTGCCGATCAGGAGTGGCCTCAGGGTATTGGCGTTGTCAATGATTTTCTTGAGTTGATCCGGATCGGTCCAGGAAGCCAGTCCTTTGGCGTAGTAATGGTCGACCAGGTGGACATAAACAGCATCCATGCCCACCAGTTTGGAGCGGGCAAATGAATTCAGGTAGTGGATCAGGTAGTAGCGGAAGGTTTCCTCTGATTTCTGCATGGGTTCCAACACCTCATCAATGGCCAGTGCAATGGTATCGGGGTGTTGCACGACCATTTTGTTGACGTAGTGCTCCAGCCGCTGAAACAGGAACGGCGTGCGCAGCATCCGGGGGTCGCCCAGGTCGAGGTTGTCAAAATAGTGGTGTTGGGTATAACGCCATTGCTGGACTTTCAGGTCATCGCCCTCACCTTTGAACTCCGGCATATCGATCGGCAGGTTTGCGCGAATGATGGCAGAGGTCATGGTACCCGGATTATCCTTGACGACTTTTTTCTGGTAATCGCTGACTTCCTTATTGAGGTCATCCAATTGCTGCTGGAGTTTGGCTGATTTCTTTTCATCGTCTTTGGCTGCCTCCAATTGGGTCTTCAACTCCTCGGCCATGGGGCGTTTCTTTTCCAGGTATTGCAGGTATTGGAAAAAGGCGGCATTGTCCTTTGAGCCGATGACCTTCATATGGTCATTCGGGTTGACTTTGTCGGTTTTCAGCTCGAATTGCTGGTTTTTCTCGTCCACCACAAATTGAAAGAAGTCGTTATTCGGCTTCATGACCGCCAGGTAAACGCCGCCCGCCAGGGGCTCGTCGCCGGCAAAAACAAAATGGCCTTTTTCGCCTTCAGCGGCGATGGTAACGGTATCCTTGATGTATTGCTTGTCGCCGTAATAGTAAGCGAGGTAGAGCTCATCCTCTTCATACCCTGAAATCTGGATCTTGATTTCGTAACCCTGCGCCCAGGACAGATGGGCGAAAAAGAGCAGTCCGATAACGGAGGAAAAAAATCTAGTCATGCCGAAAAAATTTTGTCAGGAGGCACAAAAATAAGGCCTTCGTTCCATTTCTGACGGTGAAAAGCCAAAAAGGAAACGGTATTAACAAAATTTTATTATGCGGGGCTTACCTCCGGTCAATCATTTCCGCCGCCGTTCTTCTTTTTATCCAGTTCTGCCTGAAGGCGTTGAAGCTCTGCTTCGGCAGCTTTGATTTTGGCCTGGAGGTCGGAAAGATTTTTAGCGCCCTGGTTATTGGACTGTTCGATTTCCTTCCGCCTGGCGTCCGCTTTGGCCTGTTCGGCGGCAATTTGTTCGGCGGTTTCGGATTTGATCCTGGTGATCTGCTCGTTGGCGGCCTGGCGCGCCTTATAGATTTCGTCGGCCAGTTCTTTTTTGGTATTGTTCAGTTCATCCAGGAGGGTTTGGCGTTCCTGTTCTGCCTGGCTGAGGATCTCTTTGCGTTTGGTTTCCGCTTCTTCGCGGGTTTGCTGGATGGTAGCCTGGGCCTGGTCGCGGGCTGCCGTCACGTCGGTTTTAGCCTGATCTTCCGCCTGGCGAACCTCCTGGGCCAGGGCCTGCTTGCGGCTGTCGGCTTCCTGGCGGGCCTGGGCGATCTCCTCGGTAGCTTTTCTGCGGATGGCGCCTACCTCAAGGGCGGCGCGTTCCTGGTGTTCGGCGATGGCCTTGGCGGCCTCTTCGCGGGCTTTGACCACTTCCAGGGCCTGGGTTTCTTTTTCTTTTGCGGTTGTTTCCCGGGCTTCCTTGATGGCGTTGGCGGCATCCTGTTTGGCGGCGGCGACTTCGGTGGCGGCGCGTTCTCTGGCGGCGGCGACCTCATTGGCCAGCTTTTCTCTTTCAGCGCTGCCGCTTTCGCGGGCTTTCTGCACGAGGTCAGCTTCTTCCTGGCGGGCTTTGGCAACGGCTTCGGCGGCCGACCGTTTGGCTTCGGAGACCTGATTAGCGGATTCTTCCTTAGCCCTGACCTCCTGTTCGCGCGCTTCCGCGATGGATTTGGCCACCGCTTCCCGGGTCGAGGTGATTTCCTGAGCCCCTTTCTCCCTGGCGGTTTTCACTTCCTCGGCCGTTATGTTCTTGAGTTCGCTTTCCTTGGCCTTGGCGTCGGCGATGGATTTGGCGGCCTCTTCCTGGATCTGCTTGATCTTATCCTCTGCGGTCTGGCGCGAGGTAGCGACTTCCTTGGCGTAATCGTCCTTGGCTTTGCCGGCCTGCTGATTGGCTTCCTGCACCTGGGCGGCGGCCGTTTCGCGGGCTTTGCGCACTTCCTCTTCTGCTTTTTGGCGGGCTGCCTGCACTTCCCTGGCGGAGTTCTGCTGGATTTCTTCCTTCTGTGCCTGAACCTGCGCCATGCTTTGCTGCAATTCGGTCTGGATCCGGGTCAATTCCTCTTCGGCCCTTTTGCGGGCATCGAGCACCTGTTGCGCGATGGCGTCCTGTTCGGTTTTGGCCCGGTCGCGCGCTTCTTTCACTTTTGCTGCTTCTTCCGCATTGATCTGGGTGATGGTCGTCCCGGCCTTTTCGCGGGCGGCGGCGACATCAGCGGCGGCGGCGGCCTTTTCCTCGTCGGATTTTGTCTTGATCTCCGCAGACATTTGTCCGGCTTTTTCCTTTTCCGCCACGACCTGATCGCGGATCAGCTTGATCTCTTCGGCGGCCTTCTGGCGGGCCTGGGCCACTTCTATGGCGGATGCTTCCTTTTCCTTGGCTACATTCTCCCTGGTTTCCGCTATTTCGGATGCCGCACGTTCCTTGGTCAGGGCAACCTCTTCAGCGGCCTTCCTTCTGGATTCGGCTACTTCCTGCGCTGATTTTTCCTTTTCCAGGACGGTATTTTCCCGGATCCGGCCGATCTCGGTGGCTGTTTCCTCCTGGATCTTGAGGATCTGTTCGGCGGCGGTCTGTTTGGTGGTCACCACCTCGCCGACAGTCTTTTCCTTTTCTTCCGAGGCTTTGGAGCGGGCCTGCTGGATCAGGTCGGCGGTTTCCTGCCGGATGCCCGTGATCTCAGTGTTGGCCGTTTCCCTGGCGGAAGCGACCTCGTCCGCGTATTCCAGTTTGGCCTGATCGAGTTTTTCCTTGGTTGCTTTCAGTTCCTGGGCAGCGCGTTCTCTGGCGGACTGGACCTCCTGGGCCGACTCCAGCTGTGCGTTCTTTATGGCGTCATTGGCGCGCTGGCGGGCGTCGGCCACGTCCAGGCTGATGCGTTCCTTTTCCGATTCGGCTTTCTGCCTGGCTTCCTGAACCTCCGCGGCCGATGCCTGGTGGGATTTTTCGATCTCATCCTGGGCCTTTTTCCGGGCTTCCAGCACTTCGTCGGCGTAAACTTTCTTCTGGCTGGCCGCCTGTTCTCTGGCGGAAGCGACTTCCTCCTGGATCGATTGTTTGATCTGGTTGGCCCGTTCGCGTTCGGCGGCGATCTCTTCTTTGAGTTTATCCTTAACGTCGTGCAGTTCGCGCCGGAGGTCAGCCAGTTCCTCGTCCGTCATCTGGCTGGGGTCGACGTTCCTTTTAGCGGCGGTTGGCGTAGAGGAAGTGGTGGCGCTGACGGGCTTGGAAGGGTCCGATTTGGGCGCCGGGTTTTCCGGCAGTTCCACATCCACCACTTTGGATTTATCCAGTTTTTCGTTGAAGCAAACGGCCAGTTGCCTGAATTCCTGCTGGCGGCTGGTATTGACCGTAAATTTCCGCATTTCCTTGTTGATGTTGTTCTTGATGTACAGCACCAGCAGGTCGGAGGTAGCGAACCATTGGACGGCTTTGAGGTCAAGCTGGACCACGTTCATGTGAATGGGCGTACCCCGGTCCATGTTCATTTCCCCCATTTCCACAAACCGGAAGCTGCGCCGGTTCTGGTTGATATCCATAAAGATGAGCTCGTCATCCTGGTTGAATTCCACGCCGCCTTTGGAATAGATCTTGGCGGTGATCCCCTTGTCGCTGCTCATCAGTTCGAGGGAATAGGTATAGCTGCCTCGGACGACCAGGGTAGCCGGATGCGATCTGAGCAGGTGAGCTCCACCGATGATCTTGTCTTCCGCAATCAATGCGTCGCAGGATTGACTGAAACCGGTGTAGAAAGCTCCGAAAAGCAAGAACAGGGAAAGTCTCAATCGCATGGCAACAGGAATTTTACAGGTAATTTAAGGCCTTTTTCAGTGTTTTCCGCCGATTCCCGCTGGTTTTTTGCCGCCGGGCAACAAACCGGGCACGGATATGGCTGGGCTTACCGACAGGCAAGCGGCTGAAAATCAGAATTTTGATAATTTGTTTACGGCAAAAAGCGTGTCTGCGAACTAACGCAAGAACTGTAAAAAAAATTATATGCGTAAGCGGTTATCGTCCACTGGCCAGTAAAAAAAGGACCGCCATCCGGACGGCCACGCCGTTTTCCACCTGCTGAAGGATGATGGAATGGTCGGAATCGGCGACATCACCGGTGATTTCCACGCCGCGGTTGATCGGGCCGGGGTGCATGATCACGATGGGTTTATCCAGGCTGTCCAGCAGCGGCTTGTTGATGCCGTAGTACAGCGCGTATTCCCGGAGGGAGGGGAAGTATTTGAGGTCCTGCCGTTCGAGCTGGATGCGCAGTACATTGGCGACATCGCACCATTGCAGGGTTTTGCGCAGGTCGTGTTCGACGGTTACGCCGAGTTTTTCGATGTATTTGGGAATGAGTGTCGGAGGGCCGCAGACCTTTACCTGGGCGCCCAGCTTGTTGAGGCAGAAAATATTGCTGAGTGCGACCCTGGAATGCAGGATATCGCCGAAAATGGCGATTTTTTTGCCGGCCAGGTCGCCCACTTTTTCCCACATGGAAAAGGCGTCGAGGAGGGCCTGGGTAGGGTGTTCGTGGGTGCCGTCGCCGGCGTTGATGATATTGGCGTCGATGTGCTGGGCCAGAAAGTGGTGCGCGCCGGGTGCGGGGTGCCGCATCACGACCATATCCACCTTCATGGAGAGGATATTGTTGACGGTATCCAGCAGGGTTTCGCCTTTTTTCACGGAGGAGGCCGAAGCGGAGAAGTTGACGATGTCCGCCGACAGCCTTTTTTCGGCCAGTTCGAAGGAAATGCGGGTCCGGGTGGAGTTTTCAAAAAACAGGTTGGCAACGGTAATATCCCTCAGGGAGGGGACCTTCTTGATGGGCCGGTTGAGGACCTCTTTGAAATTGCGGGTCGTTTCGAAAATAAGGTGAATGTCCTCCGGTTTGAGGTACTTGATGCCCAACAGATGATTGGTGCTTAATTGTTGCAAAGTCGCCATGCGCTAATCCGCAGCTTGTTTTTCAGAAAATAAGATAATCTGATCCTCTCCATGGATCTCTTTCCAGCATACCTTGACATAGGCTTCATCGACCGCGTCGACGGTAATGCCTGTGAAATCGGACTGAATGGGCAGATGCCGGTTGAACTGGCGGTCGACCAGGGTCAGCAGTTCCACCCGGCGCGGCCTGCCGTAGTGGTTCAGGGCGGTCAGGGCGGCCTGCACGGTCCGGCCGGTATACAGGACGTCGTCCACCAGGATCACGTTCTTTTCCTCCACCAGGAAGTCCATTTCCATGGGGCTGGCTTTGAGGGGTTTGTTCCGGGTGCGGAAATCGTCCCTGTAGAATGTGATGTCCAGTTTACCGTATTCCAGGGGAAGGCTGCCCATGAGGGCGGTGAGCCGGCTAAAGATCCTGTCGGACAGGGGTACGCCCCTGGGTTGGATGCCAACCAGGCAGGTACCGGCAAAGTCATCGTACACCTCTACCAGTTGCTGGCACATCCGGTCGATGGTGAGCGAGAAACGTTCTTCCGTCAAGATAATTCTTCCCTGGCTCATTTGGCTGACAAAGATAAATGCCTGTTCAGATATCAGCGCACAAATCGGCGACTTTCTTTATTTCAACCGACGGCCTTTTTTGCTTTCAGGATCTCGGATAATTTTTCAACCACCGCATCCGCTTCCGCCCGCGTGTTGAAATGCGAGAAGGAGAACCGGACGGTTTTGCCTGGCGAGTCGGGTTTGATGCCGGCGATCACGTGGGAGCCTGCGTCCGCGCCGGAGCTGCAGGCGCTGCCGCCTGAAACGCTGATGCCGGCGATATCCAGGTTGAACAGCAGGAGGTCCGTTTTCGGAGAAGGCGGAAATTCCACGCTGAGGATCTTGTAATGGCCGTTTTCGTGATCGCCGTTGACCGAAATGCCTTCAAAGCGGTCGGTCAGTTTGCCCAGGAAATAGTCCCGGATATCCAGTATGGCGTCCCGTCTGGCGTCCATTTCCGCATAAGCGAGTTCCAGGGCTTTGGCCATGCCCAGGATGCTGGGCAGGTTTTCGGTGCCCGCCCGCATATTGCGTTCCTGTGAGCCGCCGTCGATGAACGGCCTGATCTGGTTGTCGCCGGAGATATAGACGAACCCGACGCCTTTAGGGCCGTGGAATTTATGGGCCGACCCCGACAGGAAGGAAACCCGCGTTTTGGCCAGGTCAATGGGAAAATATCCGATCGTCTGCACGGTATCGCTGTGGAACCAGGCGCCCGCTTCGGCGCAGATCTCCGCGACCTCATCCAGATCGATCATGGTCCCGATCTCATTATTGGCGTACATCAGGGACACCAGGGTCGGGGCGGAATCCGCGGCCAGCAGCGCCCGCAGCTGCCCGGTGTCGAACCGGCCCAAGGCATCCGGCTGCAGGCGATCTACCCGGATCTGCTGGTATTGTTCCAGGCTTTCCAGTGAATGGAGCACGCAATGGTGTTCGAGGGGCGAACTGATGATGCGCCTGACCCCCAGGTCGCGCACGGCGCATTTGAGGGCCATATTGTTCGACTCGGTACCGCCCGAGGTAAAAAAGATCTCGCCGACGGAGGCGTTCAGGCACCTGGCGACCGTTTTGCGGGCCTGTTCAATGGCCGCGCGGGCCGCCCTGCCTTCCGCATGAATGGAAGAAGGGTTGCCGAAATTGCCTGCCAGCGCCTCCGACATGACGCGGATCACCTCCGGGTGTACGGGCGTAGTGGCCGCGTTGTCGAAATAGATGCGGCCTGGATGTTGTCCTTCGGGTCGGTTCACGGTATGGCTTTTGGTCCGATAATCTTGGTTAATCCACCACGTGAAACTGCTCTTTCGTGGGTTTGGTCAGCAGGTTGATCGACAGCAGCATGGTCGTGGAATTGTATTCGTACTTGGGCGTGCCGGTCCAGGCGATCTCTGTTTCCGCCTGGTTGGTCTGAAGCTGGAATTCGAGGTCTTCGGCATCGTTGACCGAATCCAGCGCCAGGAAGGTCTTGCCGCCGTTCTGGTAAACCAGCCAGCTTCCGGGCGCGCCGTCTTCCTGCCAGTGACCGGATTCAAAAGAGCCGTCGGGTTTGAATTTGTACCAGCGGCCCCGGTTGAATTTGCGGGCTTCCGGATCGTCGACATAATACTTTTCCCACACCCAGTAATTTTGCTGGAGGAGGACCTCAAACTGGCTCGTTCCCGGAGGATGGGGGGGAGCTGCGGATCCCTGAGCGGATTTCATGGGCGCGCCCTGGGTAGCCGTATCGGTCTGATCCGTGTTTTTGCACGCAGCGGCAAAGGCCACCAGGGCCGTCAACAAGGTAAGTTGAATGATCTGTTTCATGGTCATTATTTGAACGGTATTTCCGTTTGGGAATTTCCTTTCAACCGCACTTTGGTCCCCAGCACCTTAACATCCAGGGTTCCGTCAGCGTGGTTTATCAGAACAACACCCGAACGGGTTACTTTGGTTTCAATAAAAAATCCGCGCCAGCGAATTTTGAAGCTCAGGGTCTCCCATTTTTCGGGCAGGAAGGGATCGAATTCCAGGATATCCTTATGAACGCGCATTCCGCCGAGGCCTTTCACTACAGCCAGCCAGGTGCCTGCCATGCTGGTGATGTGGAGGCCGTCCTCGGTGTCGTTGTTGTAGTCGTCAAGGTCCAGCCGGGCCGTACGCAGGTACATTTCGTAGGCCTTGTCGCGCTTGCCCAACCGGGCCGCCAGGATAGCGTGCACGCAGGGCGAAAGCGAGGATTCATGGACGGTGCGGGGCTCGTAAAAATCGAAATTCCGGCGCAGGGTCGCTTCGTCGAATTTATCCTCGAAGAAATACATGCCCTGCAAAACGTCGGCCTGCTTGATGAAGACTGACCGCAGGATCCGGTCCCACGACCATTTCTGGTTGATCGGGCGCTGGTCGGCCGGCAGGTCGGCTACCGTCAGGAGGTCCTTATCCAGGAAGCCGTCGTGCTGTACAAAGACGCCCAGTTTCTCATCGTGGGGCAGGTACATGCCGGCAGCGATTTTTTTCCAGTTCCTGGTTTCGTTCTCCTCGTCGAACCGGGCCTTGTTCGCAATGGCGACCAGGGCGGTCGGGTTGGTTTTCCTGACATGAGCGAGGGCTTCTGCCGTGTATTTCAGGCACCAGACCGCCAGGTAATTCGTATACCAGTTGTTGTTGACGTTGTTTTCGTATTCATTCGGGCCGGTTACGCCGTGGATCATGTATTTCTTCCTGCGCTGGGAATAATGGCAGCGCTGGGCCCAGAACCGGGCAATGCCGATCAGGACCTCGAGCCCGTATTCAGCCAGGTAACCCTGATCGCCGGTATAGCGGATATAGTCGAAGATGGCGTAAGCGATGGCGCCGTTGCGGTGGATCTCCTCGAAGGTGATCTCCCATTCGTTGTGGCATTCCTCACCGTTCATGGTCACCATCGGGTAAAGGGCCGCGCCGTTGGAAAAGCCCAGTTTGCCGGCGTTCTCTATGGCTTTTTCGAGGTGTTTGTACCGGTAAACCAGGAGGTTTCTGCCCACGTGCTGGTCGGCGGTCGCCATATAGAACGGCAGGCAATAGGCTTCTGTGTCCCAATAGGTGCTGCCGCCGTATTTCTCACCGGTGAAGCCTTTGGGGCCGATATTCAACCGTTCGTCCTCGCCGGTATAGGTCTGGTACAACTGGAAGATATTGAACCGGATGGCTTGCTGCGCGGCCACATCGCCTTCGATGAGGATGTCGGCTTCGTCCCACTTGCGCTGCCAGGCGGCAGCCTGATCGGCCATCATCTGGTCAAAACCTTTTGTAAAGGCCCTGTCGACGGCTTCCTTGCATTTTTCGTAGAGGTCTTCGTTCGGGTAATTCAGGGAAGAGATATTGGCCGCATACTTGCAGACGACGGTTTCCTGCCCTTCCTTGCATTTCAGGTCGACGGTGCAACCCGCGTATTTTTCTTTCTGGATGCGGAGGGACGACGGGAAATCGATCTCCTTTCCTTCGCGGTGGATGGCGAATTTCATCCCCGTACAGACCTGGAAGCCGGTCTTTTTGGTTTCGGCCAGTACGTAGGCTTGTTTTTTCTTGGTTTTCACCATGATTTCCAACCAGAATTTCTCATCGTAGTTAGAGTCCTGGTTTTTGACGTCCGCGCTGATGTAGGGGGTGATGGTCAGTGTTCCGGAAAAGTTCAGCGGGGTGACGGCATACCGGATGGCGGCGGTTTCGTCGTCAGCAATGCTGCAAAACCGGCGAGCGGCCACCTTCACCTTTTTGCCGCTTTTCGTCTGTGCGGTAAAGGTGCGTTCGAGGTAACCCTCCCGCATGTTGAGTTCCCTGCGGAAAGCGGACACCTGACAATCGGCCAGGTTCAGGGTTTCGCCGTCGAAATCGATCCTGATGCCGATCCAGTTGGCGGCGTTGAGCACTTTGGCGAAATACTCGGGGTATCCGTTCTTCCACCACCCTACCCTGGTCTTATCCGGATAATAAACGCCGGCAACATAGCTTCCCTGGAGGGAATCGCCGGTATAATCCTCCTCAAAATTGGCCCGCTGCCCTATGCGGCCGTTGCCAATGCTGAAGATGCTTTCGGAAATGCGGTTATATTCAGGGTTAAAGCCCTCTTCAATGATTTTCCATTCGTCGTGGAGCAGGTAATTTTTCATGGGTATTGGTATAAACCTTTATTTTGATTGGATGAACAGCATTGAATACAAGAGGTCCGGGCGGTGTCGGTCATCGCAGGAGGGCCGTCAGCCCCGGCCAGGAATAACCGCCGAGGGACGGGATCACGGCGTCGGCGGCGCCCAGCACTTCCGGGCTGCCGATCCCGATGACATGGAATCCGCCGCGCAGGGCAGCTTCCACCCCGGCCTCCGCGTCTTCGAACACCAGGGAAAGACCCGGTTCCACCCCCAGGTCATCGGCGGCTTTCAGAAAAACCTCGGGGTCGGGTTTGCTCTTGCTGATCCGGTTGCCGTCGACAATGGTGTCGAAGAACGAACCCAGGCCGATGCGGTCGATGATGGTCATGGCATTTTTGCTGGACGAACCGATGGCCATTTTGATGCCGGTCGCCTGGAGTTCTCCCAGAAAAGCCGTTACACCCGGCAGAATTTCCGCGGGCGTCATTTCCCGGATATAGTCCAGGTACCAGTCATTTTTCTTGGCCGCATACCGGTCCTTTTCCGCCTGGTCAAGGGAGATCCTGCCCCAGGCGAGGATCCGGTCCAGGGATTCCATCCGGCTGACGCCTTTGAGTTGTTCGTTCTGTTCTTCCGAAAAATCGAAACCCAGGGAATTGGCCATTCTTTTCCACGCCAGGAAGTGGTATTTGGCCGTATCGACGATAACGCCGTCGAGGTCGAAGATAGCCGCTTTCAAGTTTTTTGTCATAGCTTGTGAAATTCGGTGCAAATTTTAATTTTTTTTCTGATATCGTTAAACCTGCAAGGGATATTCAGGTCTAATCGGTGCCATTTTTAGCATACCAACACCATTTTTTCACCACAAAATGCTTGCTTATGGACAGAAGAGCTACACTGACCAGGCTCTTTGGACTGACTGCGGCGGAACCGGTTGCAGCGGAGACCGCTATGCCGGCCATGGCGCCCGTTCTCCTGGGGCTTGAGCCTTACCAGGGGCCATGGAATTTTGAACAGGCGTCCCATATACTGCGGCGTTGCACCTTCGGCCCCACCCGGGAGATGATACTGGAGGCGGTCGAACTGGGTTTTGACGGCACCGTTGCCAAACTCTTTGAAGACCTGCCGGCCCCGGCGCCGCCCGTCAACCACACTTCGGACGAGGATGCCAACGTACCCCTCGGCGAAACCTGGATAGACGCGCCATACTCCGTGACCGCCAACCTGAGGGCCTATCGCAACCAGAGCCTGCGCGCCTGGACCCTCAAGCTGATGCTGGAGGAAGGCATTTCGCTGCGTGAAAAAATGACCCTGTTCTGGCACAACCATTTTGCCGTCAGCAACGTCAATGATCCCAAATTCCTGTACCGGCACGTCGAACTGCTGCGTAACTTTGCCTGGGGCAATTTCCGGGAACTGATGAAGGAGATCACCGTCGATCCGACCATGCTCCGGTTCCTGAACGGCAATCAGAATACCCGCACGGCGCCCAATGAGAACTACGCACGGGAGCTGATGGAGCTGTATACCCTGGGCAAGGGCGACCTGGCCGGCCCCGGCGATTACACCACCTTCACGGAGGATGACGTCATCCAGATGGCCAAGGTGCTGACCGGCTGGCGCGACCGCGGTTTCAACACCGTCAACCCCGATGTGAACGTCGAATCCTTTTTCACGCTCAACCGCCACGATACCGGATCCAAACAACTCTCCCACCGGTTCAACAACGAAGTGATCACCAATATGGGCGATCAGGAATACGCCCACCTCATCGACGTGATCTTCAAACGCGAGGATGTGGCCCTGTTCATCAGCCGCAAACTGTACCGCTGGTTTGTGTACTACCCCGTCAACGAGGAGGTGGAAACCAATGTAATTCAACCGATGGCCCAGATCCTGATCGACAACGATTACGAGATCCGGCCGGCGCTGGAAGCCCTGTTGCGCAGCGCCCATTTCTTCGACATCCTGAACTGGGGCCCGATGATCAAGAATCCCCTTGATTTTATCGTTTCCACCATCAAAACCACCCAGATCCCGCTGCCGGACGACGAATTGCTGCGGTACCGGGTCCTGTACCGCGTGTTCCTCTTCACTTCCCTGATGGAAATGGAATATTACAACCCGCCCAACGTAGCGGGCTGGAAAGCCTACTACCAGGAGCCGCTGTTCTACCGCACCTGGATCAACGCCACCACGCTGCAGGCCAGGATGGGTTATTCCAATATCCTGACCACAGCCGGATACAACTTTTTCGGTTTCAGGCTGCGCCTGCGGCCGCTTGACCTGATTGCGGCCATCGGCAACCCGATGGATCCCAACACCGTCATCACCGAATTCGCCAAACTGCTGTTCCCCATGCCGATCACCGATTCGCAGGTGGCTGCCCTCAAGGAACTGCTCCTCCCCGGCCTGCCCGATTACGAATGGGCCCTGGAATTCGGGGAATACCTCGGCAATCCGGGCGATGTGACGCTGGCCAACGCCGTAGACGCCAAACTGAGGGCCCTGCTGACCGCCATGATCAGCATGCCCGAGTTTTATTTAAGCTAAAAAACCTGAACTCATGAAAAGAAGGCATTTCATCCAAACCGCCGGCAAAGCCGTCACCCTGCCCATCCTGCTCAACGGGATGAAGCTTTCGGCCATGTCGCGCAGCGCTATATTCAAGGGCGTCAACAACGATTCTGACCGGGTGCTGATCCTGATCCAGCTCAACGGCGGCAACGACGGCCTCAACATGGTCATCCCCAGGGACCAGTACAGCGGGCTTTCCAACGTGCGGCCGAATATCCTGATCCCGGAAACTGCCGTCCTGCCGCTCAACGATCTCGTGGGGGTCCACCCGGTCATGACCGGCGTCAAAACCCTGTTCGAAGAGGGCAAACTCGGCATCGTTCAGGCTGCCGGCTATCCCAACCAGAACAGGTCGCATTTCCGTTCGACGGACATCTGGACCAGCGGTTCGCCGGCCGAGCAGTTCTGGACCACCGGCTGGCTGGGCAGGTATATGGACGGGCTGTACCCCGGGTTCCCGGACAATTACCCCAACGACGAATATCCGGACCCTTTCGCCATCACGATGGGCAATGTGGTTTCGGAAACCTGCCAGGGCGTCTCGGCCAATTTCAGCCTGACGCTGAATGACCCGTTCAACCTGCTGTCGCTGTACGAAGGCGAACCGGGCGAATTGCCGGACACGCCGTACGGGGAGGAACTGTCTTTCCTCCGCACGGCCATTGCGCAGAGCAACGCCTATTCCCAGGTGGTGGAGACAGCGGCAACGGCCGGCGCCAACCTGGTTGAATACCCGGCCGACAACCGGTTGGCCCAGCAGCTGAAGAACGTGGCCTTGCTCATTTCCGGCGGATTGCGCACCAAGGTCTACGTGGTCAGCCTAGGCGGATTCGACACCCATGCCAACCAGGTAGATACCGGCGATCCGACCGCCGGCGACCACGCCCAGTTGCTCGAAACCCTGTCGCAGGCCATGGCCGTTTTTCAGGCCGATCTGATGGCGCAAGGCATTGAGGAAAAAGTAGTCGGCATGACCTTTTCTGAATTCGGCCGCCGCATACGGTCAAACGACAGCCTCGGCACCGACCACGGCACCGCGGCGCCGCTGATGGTCTTCGGCTCCTGCGTCAACGCACAGGTGCTCGGCGAAAATCCGGAGATACCGACGGACGTGGACGTTCAGGAGGGCATTCCGATGCAATACGATTTCAGGGATATTTACGGGTCCATCCTCATGGACTGGTTCGAGGTACCGGAAGAGGACGTCAAAAGCCTGTTGCACGAAGGGTTTACCCACCTGCCGATCCTGGAGGTGTGCTCGCCGGTTTCGACGGCCAACCCCGTCGTCAGCGAGGAGATCCGCCTGACCAGTTTCCCGAATCCGTTCCGCGAATCCACGATCATCGAATTCTATTCGAAAGGCGAGCAGGCCCGGCTCAGCATTTTCAACAGCATGGGCGCCGAGCTGGAAGTGTTGGTGGATAAAAAGTTGCCGGAGGGGGTCCATCAGGTGGAATATCGCCCCAAAGACCTGCCGGCCGGCAATTATTACTACCGGCTTCAGCTGGACGGGCGGTTCAGGACGCGGCGGTTTGTGAAGATGTAGGCAGTTGTCAGTTGTCAGTTGTCAGTTGTCAGTTGGCAGTCTCCGCCCGCAGTAGCTTCAGCGGAGGAGGGGGTCAGTGGGGAAAAACGGCGATTGGTCGGCTTTACAACAGCGGCGCGGGCCGTCAGGTCGGCCATGTCGGTTCCGATGGAACAAGTTTACGTTCATTTCGCAAGTCGGAGACTTGAGGGTATCCGCG
>CALMYQ010000107.1 GCA_937873655.1 uncultured Lewinella sp.
TCCATCGGACGGGGGCGCCCCGGGGCCATCACATACCGGCCCTACAGGCCGGAAATGTAAAATGCAACCGGGATGCTACCGACATGGCGGACCTGACGGCCCGCAGCCATTAACCACGGGTTCATTGATAGCAGCGCTGCTGCCAACTGGCTTCTTTAACCTTTATCCTCGTTCGCCAGAGGCTGCGGCGGGCGGAGCCTGACAACTGATCACTGACAACTGACAACTGACAAGAAGTGTTTATCTAACCAAAACCACCTCCCCCTTAAAGACCTCCGATTTCCCGTCCAGGAACTCGATCTCCGCAAAATAGACATACACACCCGCATTGAGTACCTGGCCGTTCAGCAGGCCGTCCCATCCGTCAGCGGGGTTATTGGGTTGGAAGTTCTGCCGCTGGAATACCATCGCTCCCGACCGGTTGAAAATGCGGAATTGCTTCACTGCGCTTACAGCATCATCCGAATAGATGGTAAACTGATCGTTGTTCCCGTCACCGTCGGGACTGAAGGCATTGGGTATGAAAATACGCCGGTTTCGGTCGACCCCGACGGCAATCGCAGCTTCCGTCCGGCAAAGAGAAACCGTATCGTATACTTCAACCTGGTAGATCGCGGTTTCCAGCGGCCTGATCATGGCAATGTCGCCCGTCAGGGTATCGGTATGGCTCCAGGTGAATACCGCGGTTTCGCTGTTGGTCAGGGCTTGCAGCCGGATCATATCGCCCAGGTGGATCACCGTATCTGCCCCGAGGGTGGCCTCAAGAAACGGCGGACCGGAAACGGCAGCCGGGAATTCCTCCTCGCACCCGGCCATATCCTTTACGATCAGGGCATAATTGCCCTCGCGCAACCCGTTGAAATTCGGAGAGGCCTGGAAAATGACCCCATCGAGGGAATAAGCATACCCCGGAGTGCCGCCGGTCACGTTGACCGCCTGAACCAAGCCGCCGTTGGGCGGATCCAGGCAGGTAATGTCTTTGACGGTCACTTCCGCGGAAATCACAGGCGGCTCGGTCAGTTCGATCTCGCCGGATGTTTCGCAACCCTTTTCATTGGTTACCAGGAGCGAATAATGCCCCGCGCCAAGCCCTCCTGCGGAGGCCAGGCTCGTTCCGTTGCTCCATTGATAGGTCAGCGACTGGAACGGACCGGTGACGGTAGCGTTCAGGATGCCGTCTTCGTCGCCGGGGCAACTGATAGGCCGGTCGACCTTAAGACCTACCTCCAACGGCTCCGGGGGCTGGGTGACCTGTACGATGGCCTGCGCCTCGCACCCTTTTTCATCGGCAACGGTTACGCTGTAAAATCCGGCGCTCAGGTTATCGAGGACCGGGGTACTCCCGTTATTGTTCCATTGATAGGACGCGGCCGTACCGTTCTGGGTTTGTACGGTAGCCTGGCCGTCGGCGCCCTGATAGCAGGAAACGGGCTTGAGTTCGACGCCCGTTGCCAGAAACTGGAGCGGCTCGTTGATGTTGGCTACCAAATTGGCCGTGCAACCATTGGCGTCGGTTACCTGGAGGGAATAACCGCCAGGGCCGCTTGCGCACAATTGGCCGAGCGTTGTAATCCCCGTGGCGCCCGTACTCCAGTCGAGATCGTAAGCGCCGGTACCCCCGGTAACGGCAACCGAAATCTCGCCGTCGCAACCTGCATAACAGGTCACATCTTTCAACTCCGTCAGGTCGATCACCAATTCTTCCGGTTCGATCACCTGGATGGTAAACAAAGTGTCGTCATACAGGTCGGCAATCCGGAAGGCGTATGCCCCCGCCGGCAGTCCTGTGATCTGAGCGGTTTCGCCGATGGCGCTGATCTGACCGCTGCCGTTGAGGGTATTGGCGCTGTTTTGCCAGGTATAGGTATAAGGCGGAAACCCGTTGAGCATCAAAAAACTGATGGCCCCGTTGTTGTCGCCGTAGCATTTCAAGGTGTCGCTTATCACTTCGGGGATGATTTGCCTGACGAATTCCACATCAATGCACTCAATGGTTTCACACCCGTTGGAGTCGGTAATGGTGACGCAGCATTGCTCTCCGCCAACGAGCGTGTTATTTTGGGAGGCTGTACTCCCGTTACACCATTGAAAGGCATAATTGCCCGTTCCGCCGGTAGCGCTGACCACGGCCTGTCCGTTGGCTGCTCCTTCTGCAAGCGCTGGACTCAACAGCGTTAACTCGGCTTGCAGGGGAGGTAAAACGGTGATGTTGGAAAGTACAATGCTGTCGCAGCCGGCAAAAAGCTGCAGCGTATCGGCATAGTTGCCGGTTTGGGTATAGGTATGCGGACCCACCTTGATGCTTTGGCCGGCACACAGTACAGTATCGATGGTCGTAACCGGGGTAATGTCGCCGCCGTCGGAAACAGTAAGGGTAAACAACCCGCGCGCAGCGTCGCCCGAGCCGTCGACCAGCATGAAGTACCGCGTATTCGGGAACAGGCAGGTAAGCTCCATGGTCTCATCCAGTGCATCTTCTTCATATTGGCTGGCGATGTGCGCATAACCCCCGGTACAGGTGCCGTTGAAAGACCGGTAAACGGCCAGCTGGACGCCGATCGGCTGGATCACCGTATCGCTGACCCCCTGAATGATCACGTGACCGGATGGGGGCGTGATGAAGCTGAACCAGACGGAGTGCTGGCTGACAAAAGCCTGAACGAATGGATCCTGCGCGGAGGTCCCGCAAAAATTGGTGCGCCAGCCGTCGAGACTGACGGAGCCTCCTTCCGGAATCTGCCCCATGTCCTCGAATTCGCAGCGAAGGTCGCCGCCCTCGATGACGCCGATATCCGTAACCTGGATGCCGAAGGGACCTCGGGTCGACTGGACGCCGTCGGACCCCCCGTCGACCAGGATGAAAATATTGGTATTGGGCGGCATGCAGCGAAGCCGCAGTTGCCCGTCGGAGGTATTGGCCTGTGACACCCCGGTGATGAAGTTCAGGGCGCCGCTGCACAGGCCGTTGCTGCTCATGAAGGCGGCGATCTGTGCGTCGAATTCGTCTCCGGAATTCAGCGGATCACCGACTACGTCGACTATGATCAGGCTGCTGGGGTCGGGCCCCGTATTGAAAGTGAACCAGACGCCGGCATCATTGAAGAAGGATCCGAGCGTGGCCGGATCGGGCTCGCCGGTATTGGTGGCGCAACTGTTGTCAAAGATGGTGGTCAGGGTATCGCCCAACTGCCCCCCGAAAGCCAGTATGCCCAGGTTAGCGGCCTGACAAGGCAGGTCGTTGTCGGCGATATAGCTGTCGAGGAACAAGGTGAAGCCGGCAGAGCCGCCCGAGCTCAACCCTGCGGGAAGGCTGATGGTATGGGCGATGCTGTCGCCCAGCGGCGGAAGGGTGAAATCCTGACAGATGGTTTCTTCGCAGTCCGGCACGATGTCGCAGGTAATGTCGGGTAGAATCCCGTCATTTTCAAAGGCCCTGAAACATACGTTAATGGTGGCCGGAAGATCGGCCGGACAATTGAACGCGGCCTGATATTGTTCGTAGGGCGGATTTTCGAAACAACTGCCGGTCATTGGGAAATTCACCCAGTTGCCGCCGTCGACCGCCACGCTCCACATGGGGTCGGGGGCGCCGATGAGGTCATCGCAAGTTGTGGTGGAAGACCCGCTGTCGACACGAAGCCGAAGGGTGATCTGGGAAGTCGCCGGTAGGGAAATCGCCGTCAACAGCGCAATAAGGCCTGATGAAGTCAGAATATGTTTTGTCATGCGAAAATTGTAAATTCAACCAAATCCGGGTGTTTGGCGCATCGAAGGGATGCTTTCCAGCAGGCAAAAAAAGAAGAAATGCAGGATATTTCCTGATAGAAGAGGTTGTAGGACAGTTGCTAATTCATATAAGGCGGGACAAATTTAAGCGAAATTTGACAAGAATGCAAGTTTTTCATGCACAACCTTGCCGCTGATCACCGGATTTCATCGTTCTTATCGGCAGCCCGAATCCCGTTGGTGTCCGATTGAATCGGGGGCCGGCAGTTGCAATACCCTTCCCCGAACGGGCAGTTTTCCGGCAGTCCCTTGCAAAATACAAAGATCTGCTTTTGGGCCGGCAGGGCTTTGAGCTTATAATCCCAAAACCGCAAAAGCGTCTCAAACTGCATTTCTACGGGTAAATGCTCAGGGAAGCTCGGGATAAGCCCATGGGCAGACCAGAGCCTGATCATGGTTTTCACCAGGTTTTGGCGATCGATCAGCGACAAATCGCGTACACCCGGAAATTCTTTGCGATCGATACCGAACCAGGCGCCCAGGCTTTGTTTTTTGCCGGGTTTGTGAATCTGCCATTCCAGAAAATTTCCGGGCGCTTGCGCGGCGATCCTTTTTTCCATTTTTTCGGTCAGGCCGCGGAGTTTGCGGGCGCCGGAGGGTTTGCTTTTCAGGCTTGAAATTTCCGTTTCCGTTGTAATCAGCGGCCCGTCTTCTGGTTTGAAGGATTTCAGGCAACTGCAATAGTCATGACCGAAAGGACAGGATTCGGGGTTGAAATCGCAAAATTCAATGTGGAAAAAGCCGTATTCCATGGTAGGCGTTTCCCGTTCGAGGGCTTCTACCAACAGGTCGTACCTTTGGGTTAAAGGCAGATTTTTGGGGAACTCCGGGATGAAGTGAAATTTATACCACAATTGTTCCAATGCGGCAACCAGCCGGCCAAGCTCTTCTTCCGACCAGACGATCGCCGGTGGAAAGTCTTCACGGGACAGGCTGAATTGTTCAGCCATTGTTTCCAACGGCTCACCGGCTAACCAGGCTTCAACGCCCGGCGGGAGGATCTCCTCGTCTTTCCGTGGTAGTTGCGGTTCGCGGCGTTCGGAGGCTTCCTGGATGTCTCGCAGCAGATGCGGGAAATAAGGATGCATGCCTTTTGGCGGCTTTTTGCTAAGCAAGATACAAATTATTGCTAACAATTCCTAAACGAATGTCAATAAATATTATCTGTTGGTTTTAAAAGGTGTACCCCAACTCAACTCCGGCAGCAATGAGCCTTGCACGGGTCTCATTGGTGCGGTACACATCGGAAAGGTAATAATCCATTTTTGCATTCAGGGTAATGCCCGCGAATTGCCCTGTACCCGCGCGTATCCCCAGGCCGAATGTCGCCAGGCCGGCTACCTTGTCGGGTTCTTCCAGGAACGGGTTGATCGCCGAATCAGTGGAGGCTGTCTGACAGGCAAAGAACCGGGCATCCTGCGCGTCCTTGACCCAGAATAAACCCTTGCCGCCTACTTTCAGGAACAGGTGGTTTTCCTGCCCGACCAGCCGGATACGCGCTTCAACGGGGATGCCGATGAACTGCCGGGTATAGTCCCCGTCTATCCAGGAGTTGGTGGCGATAAACCCTCCGTTCCCATCGTGATCGCAGCCGAAGGTAATGGATTCGTAATCAATTACGCTGAACCGGACAGCCTGGTAGTCGATCCCGGTAACAAACTGAAGCCGGGACCGGCCGGAAAAAAACACGCGCAATCCGCCTGAATAGGAGATCTCGCCCGAACCTTCGCCGGGATTTCCCTTTTCCAGTAATGCTTTAGGAAAATCAAGGCTTGCATTGAGCCCGAAACCAATTCGCCGGACCTGTGCGTGAACCCCTTGAAAAACAACAACAAGAAATAGAAGGGTAATCAGGTTAGCTTTCATGCCGGATATTTTGTTTGAAAATGATCAACATAGGCTAATAACCGGTTTTTAAAACGATTATTGACCGCGCCATTTTTTTTAACTTATCAGATCGTGATCCGTAAAGCTGAAATATCCCTTGTCGGTAATGATCAGGTGGTCAAGTATGTTAATATCCAGCGTTTTTCCTGCGGCTGTCAGCTTCCGGGTCAGTTCGATATCCTGAGGGCTTGGGTCGAGGCTGCCCGAGGGATGATTGTGATAAAGGATCATTGCGGAAGCCTGGTATTGCAGGGCTTTTTTGAAGACGATCTTGGCGTCGACAACCGTGCCGTGCACGCCGCCGATGCTGATCTGTTCCTTTCCGATGATGTGGTTGCCGCGGTTGAGCAGCAGGATCCAGAATTCTTCGTGGCCCAGGTCGAACAATTGGGCTGCCATGGCGGTAAAGGCGTCTTCGCTGGACCGGATAACGGTTGGTTCGCGGGCGGGTTGCGCATGTCTGCGGCGGCCCACTTCCAGCGCTGCCGCAATGGCAATGGCCTTGGCCTGACCGATGCCTTTGATGGCGGTCAGCTCCCGGACGGAACGGCGACCGAGCTCATGGAGGTCATTCCCTACGAAATTCATGAGGCGCTGCGCCAGCCCGACAGCTGTTTCGCTTCGGGTGCCCGAACCCAGCAGAATGGCCAGCAGCTCGGCATCGCTGAGTTGACGGCTGCCTTTTTGCATCAGTTTTTCCCGGGGACGATCGCCCTCGGCCCAGGATTTGATGGTCAGTGCGGTATCCGGATAGGGGAAAACGACGTCGGCAACCCGGTTTTCAGTGCGGTGATCAGTGTCCATAATGCCGGGGTTGGTTGATGGGTGATTTGAAAAATGGGACTTTTTCAAAAAATAGGTTCGATTTTTCCATCTTTGTACTAAGGTTTCAGGTGAGAGAATGCACGTTCAAACCGCAATATACGTCAACTTGATATTTAAATACAAATTTATTTATAATTTTTTTTGAAAAACTTTTCGTTTAAAAAAGAAGAGCGCCTGACCAGTACCAAGGTCATCGGCCGGATGTTCAAGGAAGGGCAATCCTTCGGGCAATACCCTTTGCGATTGGTTTGGCTGTCGCAGGGATCTGATAGCCCTGTCCCCCTGCAAGTTGTGGTCAGCGTTCCCAAGAAGCGGTTTAAAAAGGCGGTGGACCGCAACCGGATCAGGCGCCGGGTCAAGGAAGCCTATCGCCTGAACAAAGGCCGGATTTACCAACGCCTCGACGGGCGCGGCGCCCGGTTCGCCCTGATGATCATTTACACCGGCCAGGAGGAGATGTCCTTTGAGGTGATCGACCAGGCTATGCGCCAAATGTTGGCCCGCTTTCTGAAAAAGACCGCCGAAACAACCAATTGACAGAACTGTTAATCTTTATTAAAACATGAAACCATCCGGAATATGACCGCCAAACTTTTACTGTTCACCCTTTGCATCCTGTTAACCGGGCATTATCTGAGCGCCCAGCAAATGCTTTCCCTTGAAAAATACGGCAGCCCCAAAACCAAAAAATTTCTGGCAGGGCAGGGGATCTCCTATCAGTTGAAAGGCCAGGAAGGGTGGTTTGACAGCGTGATCGAAGGCTTCCGGATGGATCAGAATTCCATTATTCTGGGCGACCGATATGTCAAGGTCGATGATATTTCAATGTTGCGCTTCCAGCGGTCCTGGCCCAAAGCAACCAGCATTTCTCTCTACACCTTCGGGGTCAGCTGGTCGGGGCTGGCCCTCGTCGGGACCCTTACCGACGGCAACCCCTCCACCAACTACCGCTGGAGCGACGCCGTTATATCGGGCACCTCGCTTGCATTGGGTTTCGCCTTTTCCAGGATCGGCCCATTCCGCAAGATGAAAATCGGCGACCGGCGGAAGTTGCGCCTGATCGATGTGACGTTTTAGCATAGACTATGGCATAGGACGTAAGTTAGATCAGGAACTTTCCAGTTTCTCAGTTCCTCCTCCGGCCGTCGTAGCTCCAGGAGAGCGGAGGCGGCAATTCCTCAGTTCCTCAGTTCCTCAATTCCTCAATTCCTCAATTCCTCAGTTCCTCAGTTCCTCAGCCTCCTCAGTCTCCGCCCGCTATAGCCTCAGCGGAAGCGTGTCCTCAACCCCTCACAACTCCCCGCCCCATCGAAAAGTATCCACCGGCAGCCCGGCCAGGTCAAGCACCCGGTCGACGACAGTGGCGGCAATTTCCTCAAGGGTTGAAGGCCGGCTGTAAAACGACGGGTTGGCCGGACAGATGATGCCGCCGGCTTCGGCGATGGTCTTCAGGTTGTTGAGGTGGATCAGGCTGAACGGCGTCTCGCGGGGCACCAGAATCAATTTCCTTTTCTCCTTCAGGATCACGTCCGCCGCGCGCGTCGTCAGGTCGTCGCTCAGGCCGTGCGCAATCCGGCCGGCCAGCCCCATCGAGCACGGACAGATGATCATGGTATCATACCGGGCCGACCCGGAGGCAAAGGGCGCCATGAAATCAGTTTTGGCGTAAAAGGTAAAGGGATAGTTTTCGTACGAAGTATCCCCCAGTTCGTGCCGCCAGTTGAAACGGGCATTGTCGCTCATCACCACGCCGACAGCTTCGACCCGGCCAACCATTCCCGCCATCTTGTCCAGCAACACCTTGGCGTAAACAGCCCCGCTGGACCCTCCGACAGCAATAACAATTTTGCGATTTTCCATTCGTTCTATTTCTGGACCCCGCCTGATCGGTCACCTTTGGCGCAAAGATGGGCAGGAAACGTTAAATTTGTCTTAACAAAAATGGCAGAATTACCTCCCGAACGCGATTTGGGGTTAATTTTGAAAATTAAATCATTGGAGATGAAAAAAGTTTATTTGGCCCTGTCATTGGGCGCGACCGCCTTTTTGGTTTGGGCTTTTGTTAACCCGCAGACAAATAACACAACTGCGCCCGATCATGGGGCCATCAAATGGTACTCTTTCGAAGAGGCGGTGGCCCTGAGCGCCAAAAAGCCGAAGAAGATGTTCATCGATGTCTATACCGACTGGTGCGGCTGGTGCAAAAAAATGGACCAATCCACGTTCACCGATCCTCAGGTAGCGGAGTTCATGAATAGAAATTTTTATGCGGTCAAGTTCAACGCCGAACAAAAGGAGCTCGTCCAGTTCAAAGGCCATGAACTGAAGTACATGCCGAATGCCGGCCGGCGCGGCGTCCATGAGTTGGCTTACGCCCTGCTGGATGGCCGCCTGGGGTATCCCTCCTTCGTCTATCTGGATGAAAACCAGAACCGCATTTCCATTTCTCCGGGCTTCAAAAACGGCGATGTGATGCTGAAGGAATTGAGGTACATCGCCGAAGGCCACTTCAAGAACAAGACCTGGGAGGAGTACAGTAACTCAAAGTAGTTTCGATCCCGCTCAGTTGCCGGAGGAGGGTTGCTTCTCCGGTTAGTCGTATCGTTCGACAGTCGTCAGGTCGATGGTTACGCCGATCTGCGGCATCAGGATGGTCGTCGGTGAGGCTGTTTCCCGAAAGGCATCCAGCGGATCGTTGAAAGGACCGTTGGTGTCGTCCCGCCTGATCAGGTATTTGGCATTGGCGCCGGGCACATAGGCACACCTCAGGTCAATGCAGATCGCCTTGTTTTTGAACAGGTAAAGCTGAATGCCGGCAGCGCCGCCGTAGCTGAACGCCCAATCGTGCTGGTCAGTCTCTCCGTCACTCTCTTCCGTATCCTGGTTTTGCAATGTGGTACGTGTGTAAAGGTTCTTGAAACCGACCATTCCATCCACGTAAGGCTGGATCGGGAAATTGACCGGCGGCTGGAACCGGACGACGGCGTGGCCCAGGAAGATATTGTTTCGGGTAACGAGCTTGTAATCCTGGTTGAATCCCCCCACATTGGCTGTATACCGGATACTCTCACTATCGTACGTGATGCCGGATAATTCCAACCCGCCGTACACCGGCAGTCTTTTGATCTGGAGCAACAGCAACCCGCCGCCGCCGAACCCTGTACGGTCGAGGTTTTGCCGGAACGACTCGATCGGGATGCCGAGCTGAAAATTGCCGTTGAGGTAAATATGCCAGGGGGAATACGCGGATTCTTCCTCCTGAGCGGATGCAGCGAGGGTCATGACCGCCAGGGTCAGGGTAGTCAACCAAGATTTCATATGCCGATTGTTTTCCACAAAATTATGCCAATTCGGCACACCACGGCGTTAAGACCTCGTTAAACCAGTTCGGCTTCAACAGATATTTCTGCAGTGAGCGATTTGGAGATCGGGCAGTTCTCCTTGGCGTCGGCCACGGATTCCTGAAATACCGATTCGCTGATGCCGGGCACCCTGGCTTTCAAGGCGAGGTGAGACTGGCGGATGGCGCCGTCTTCGAGGTTGACGGTACAGGTTACATCAAGGCTGTCGGGCGTAAAACCTGCCGCCCCCAATACAAAAGAAAGTTTCATGGCGAAACACCCGGCATGGGCTGCCGCAATGAGTTCTTCCGGGTTGGTGCCGACCCCTTCCTCAAAACGGGATTTGTAGGAGTATTGGGTATTGCTGAGCACGGTGCTCTGGGTTGTCACGGTACCGCTGCCTTCTTTTCCGCTGCCGTTCCATACGGCGGTTGCTTTTCTTTTCATTATGGAATGTTCAATTATTTAGAAAATGGTGTTTTACGGTTCGGATGGTTCGAACGCCACGGTTCGGAGCGCCCGGTTTTCCCTCCTTTAACAAAAACCAAAAGGGAATGTTTTCTCCTGTTCGTTACTTTTTCAGCACGCCGATTTCAAGGTATGATCCGCGGCTGCGGTCAAAATAAACCCGGTGCTCGGCTTGCTGAAAATCGGATTCGACAGCGTGGTAGATGTCCACAAAGGTCTGCGGGTTCCGGTCGACCAGCGGAAACCAGGAGCTTTGGATCTGCACCATCAGCCGGTGCCCTTTCTTGAAGGTGTGGGCGATATCCGGCAGCTGGTAACGCACCTGTGCCGGCTCCCCCGGTTTGAACGGCTCGGGTTTTTCGTAGCTGTTCCGGAATCGGCCGCGCATCACTTCGCCCCTCACCAGCATCTGGTAGCCGCCCTGGGGCACAGCAGAGCCGTCCCATTGCGGCGCATCGTCGGGAAATACGTCGATCACCTTGACGACCAGATCAGCATCGGTGCCCGAAGTGGAAAAATAGATGTTGGCGTCGATGGGGCCCGTTACGGTGAGGTCGGCATCCAGCACGTCGGTCTGGAAAACCAGCACATCGGGCCTGCGGGCAGCAAACCGCTGGTCGTCGTCCATGTACTCCCGCGTCCGGCCGCTGTGCACATCTTCCGTATAGGGTACCGGTTTGGCGGGGTCGCTGATCCAGGAGGCGTAGCCGGAGGCGCCGGCCGGAGCTGAAAATGCCAATCCGCCGCCGGGCTGCAGGTAGATCTTTTCCCGAACTGCGGCCTTTGGCGGCCATTCCGCGTATTGGGTCCAAAGGTTGCTGCCGGTTTCGAATATCGTAGCTTCTGCCAGGTCCATTTTCCCCTGGTCTCTGAGGTAATAATCGAAGAATCGGGCCTCGATCTCCTTTTGATAGAACTCGCTGGTCGGCTGACCGAAGCTGATATTGCCGAGGTGGTCGCCGCCCGACCGTGCCCAGCCGCCGTGAAACCATGGGCCCATCACCAGCCGGCTGGAATGACCGGCGGGATTTTGCCGCTGTACGGCTTCATACGTCCGCCAGGCGCCGAAGCAGTCTTCCGCATCGAACAGGCCGCCGACAACCATCACAGCCGGGCTCACATCGTGCAGGTGCGGCCGGATGCTGCGCGCTTTCCAGAAGGCATCGAGGTTGGGATGCGCCATGAGGTCGTTCCAGAACCGGATGCTGTCGCCCATATACGCCTTCTTGTAATTGGGCAGGGGCCCGAGATCGAGATAGAACTGGTAATTGTCCGGAAAATTTAACGGCGTGGAGGATTGGCTGGTCGTTGGCCTGGGGCGCGGCCTGCCGAAGTTCCGGTAAAAGGAAAAGGCGTCCATGGCAAGGAAGGCTCCGTTGTGGTGGAAATCATCGCCGATGAACCAGTCGGTAACCGGCGCCTGCGGGGATACGGCTTTGACCGCCGGGTGGGCTTCTACCAGCGCATTGGTGGCGTAAAACCCAGGGTAAGAAATGCCGTAAACCCCGATCCGGCCGTTATTGTTGGATACATTCCGGACCAGCCAATCAGCCGTATCGTACGTATCGGTACTTTCATCAATATCCTTCGGGGTTTTCCGCTCGGTATTGATGGGCCGGATGTCCTCAAACTCGCCCTCGCTCATCCAGCGGCCGCGAACATCCTGAAAGACCCAGATGTACCCTTCCCGGGCCAGGGTCATATTTTGAAAAGAGGTAACGAATTGATCCTCTCCGTAAGGCGCTACTGTATAGGGTGTACGCTTCAGGAGGATAGGGTAGGACCTGGTCTGGTCCTTGGGCGCGTATATGGACGTGAACAACCTGACGCCGTCGCGCATGGTGATGTACACTTCCTTTTTGGTGTAATGATCCCGGATATAGGCCGAATCGGATTCGGTGGATTGGGCGCGGCCTCCTGCAAAAACGAAAAACAGCAGGCCAAACAGAAAAAGCAGGCGATTCATGCGAATTCGGATTGAAGTTTGGAAAGACATGGATCAAAGTTAGTTTTTTCCCCGGACCATATCTTACAATGGCTTGACAAATGATCTTCAAAATGTCGCATTTTTTCAATCCCGCCGGGAGGAACCCCGTTAATTTTGTCTCATCAAACGAAACGATCGTTGCGGCTTCCAACCCGCAGGATCACCCGATTTCTTAAACCATTACTTTAAAAAACCATGAAAACAATTTCAATGAAGATCCTTGCGGTCCTGGTGACCGCTTTGACCCTCCTGACCACCAGCTGCAAAAAAGACGATGATATCGCACCGGATAAAACCAAGATCCTGACCTCCGGATCCTGGCAACTCACGGCCATGACGGTTGATCCGGCGATCGACTGGTTCGGCACGCCGGTAACCAATGTCTATTCACAGTTGCCCGCCTGCGTCAAGGATGACCTCGCCATTTTCAAGGCCAACGGTACCGTCAACTACGACGAGGGCGCCAGCAAATGCAATCCTAACGACCCGCAGACGACTACCGGCACCTGGACCTTTAACACCGACCAGACAGTCCTGTCCATTACCCAGGACGGCGAAACGGAGAGCTGGAATGTCTCGGATCTGGGCGGCAGTTCTTTCAAGGCCAATTACCAGGTTGTTCAGGAGGGCATAACGTACACGTTCTCCGTCGTGTTCTCCAAAAAATAACCGAATAAAACGAAACATTGACCCGGCTTTCCGCTATTTTTATCCGGAAAGCCGGGTTGTTTTTGCATCCGGCTCATGACCTGGAACCTGAATTTTTGAACACACTAAAATTGACTGCATGAAGACCTTTGCATTGCTGACCGGTTTGGCCCTTGCGACCGGCCTGATCCTGACCAACTGCACCCAAACCGAAAAAACAGCGGCAGATTCCACGGATGCCGCGCCGGAACCTACCTCCCAGGCTTCGGAAGAAACCCTGGCGGAGCGCGGCGCTTACCTCGTAACGGTGATGGGATGCAACGACTGCCATACGCCGAAAGTGATGACCGAACAAGGCCCGGCGCCCGATCTGACGCGCCTCCTGTCGGGCCACCCGGCGGATGAGAAGCTCCCTGAAATCACGGATAAAAGGATGATCGCTCCGGGCAACTGGGCGCTGTTCAACGGCAGCCTGACCGCTGCGGTCGGCCCGTGGGGAACCACTTTCGCCGCCAACCTGACACCGGACGAAACCGGCCTGGGTAACTGGACCATCGACAATTTCAAAAGGGCGCTGCGCGAAGGCAAATACAAAGGCCTTGACGGCGGCAGGATGTTGTTGCCGCCTATGCCCTGGCAGAATTTTACCGGCATGCACGATGAGGATGTCGAAGCTATCTGGGCTTACCTCCGTACGATCAAACCGGTTAAAAACATCGTTCCGGCTCCGATTCCGCCTACAGCGGGATAATTGCGGCCATTTGAAACGGCGTTGGTCATTTCACCGCCGCCGCTCGGAGGCTGAAAACCAAAATTGGTCGAAAAGCAAAGCGGAGCTGGCGCATTTCAGCCCGCTTTGCCTTTATCTTTGCCCCTGTTTGTTTCACCCGACTGTTTACAGCACCACCGACCCGTATTCAATACCGGTGCCTAAAAAACCTGAAAATGAAAATCGCCTACCGGCAATTCCAGCCGTCGGCGCCTGTGGCGCCCTATGTCCAATATTTCTGGACGCTGGGAGATGAAGGAGAACTGCCCGAGGGAGGGTACTTTATCCACAAATGTCTGCCGCTGGGCACAGCGGAGATCGTCTTTCACCTCACTGATCAACCCAAATCATTCAAACAGGCCGATAAATGGGTCGAACTTCCCGGCGCCTACCTGGTGGGCGTCTGGACAGAGAAAGCGACCGTTAAAATCCCTCGCGGAGCCCTGTCCTTCGGCATCAGCATCCACCCCGATGCGCTGACCCGGATTTTCGGGACCCCCATCGGCGAACTGTGGAATGATTGCCTGGACGGACAACTTGTTTTCGGAAAGGGGTTCGGCGCATTGGCGACCAGGATCCGCGAAGCTGCCGATGACCGGGAACGGGTCCGGATAGCGGAAGCCTGGCTGCTGAGCTGCCTCAACAGGCAAGCCGCCCAATCGGATTATGTTTCGGAGGCCGCCAGAAGATTGCGGCATTCAGGCGGGACCCTTTCGGTCGATGTCCTGAGCAGCGAAGTCTTTATCGGTCGCCGCCAACTGGAGCGCTCCTTCAAGGAATTCATCGGCGTCAGCCCCAAAATGTTCAGCCGGCTGGCCCGCTTTTCCAGGGCGTACAGCCTGGTCGACCACAACCCGAACGCCTCCTGGGCCGCTATTTCCTTCGACTGCGGTTATGCCGATCAGGCGCATTTTATCCGGGATTTCAAGGCTTTCACCGGCAAGGCGCCAAGGGCTTTCTTTACGGATGAGGCCTGCCTGGCCACCTTGCCCCGATTGGCGGCCTTGCAGTAGGCAGTTGGCAGTCCTCAGTCGCCAGTCTTTCAGTTGGCGGTTGGCAGTCCTGGAATCCAGTTTGCAGTCTTTCAATTGGCGGTTGGCAGTCCTGGAATCCAGTTTGCAGTCTTTCAGTTGGCAGTTGGCAGTCCTGGAATCCAGTTTGCAGTCTTTCAGTTGGCGGTTGGCAGTCCTGGAATCCAGTTTGCAGTCTTTCAGTTGGCAGTTGGCAGTCCTGGAATCCAGTTTGCAGTCTTTCAGTTGGCAGTCGCCAGCATCCAGCATCCAATATCCAGCATCCAGCATCTTTACACTGAGCGAAGCCGACTCCGTCCGCCATAGCTCCTCAAGAGC
>CALMYQ010000108.1 GCA_937873655.1 uncultured Lewinella sp.
GCTGGTTGTGCGGGCGTACCTTCACCCATGCAAAAAGTGCAGGACGGTTTTGCGGCCAAACTGAACAGCCATAGCCCTAAGGCGACGGCGGGCAGCATCAAGCCTCAATGCATCCGGTCTCCCCGAAGCTCAAGGGCCTTCATCACCTCTGCTTCATAAGCGAGGTATTCATCCCAGCGTTTTTTTACCTTTTCCGGATCGCAATATGTTTTGGCCAGGTCAATGAAAAGGCGGTAATGGCCCGCTTCGGAAACCATGAATTTGTGGTAAAAATCCTTCAGTTTGTCCTCCCCGATGTGCAATGACAACAGGCGGAACCGCTCGCAGCTGCGGGCTTCGATGAGTGCGCAGACGAGCAATTTTTCCAACAGGATATCTTCGCGGCTGCCGCCTTTATGCTGGAATTGCAATAACCTGTTGACGTACTCGTCCTTGCGCTGGCGGCCAAGTTTCAGCCCTCTTTTCTCCAATTCGCTCAGGACCATCCGGAAATGCCCCCATTCCTCTGTCACGATGGGCGCCAGCTCGTGCACCATCCTGATCTTTTCGGGAAACTGCTGGATCAGGGAAATGCAGAAAGTAGCGGCTTTTTGCTCGCAGTAGGCGTGGTCGGTCAGGATCTCCTCCAGGTCCTTTTCAGCCAGGTTGACCCACCTGGGGTCGGTCGGCAATTGCAACCCTAACATCCTGACGGAATACAGCTCGCGTTCTTCCTTGGTCTTTGCGTCCATCTTGAAATTGTATCGAATAATTCGATTGGTTCGATTGTGGCGATTGACCCGATCGGCTGATTGCAGGGTTTCAATCGGATCAATCGAATCAATCGGATCAATCTAAAAATCGGACCATTCAATTAATTAATACAACCGATCTGGTTGATGAAAAAATCGAGTTGGTACACTTCGTATTCTTCATAGCCGCTGCTCCAGAACACCCTGATAGCGTCCACCTCGGTTTGCCGGAGCAGGTTCATCTGGCCGCGGCTGACGGGGTAATAAACCCTGTAGGTGAGGAGGTCGCGGTCGATATCGTACCGGCCCTGGTCCATGGTACCGGACCGGAGGTTGACGAAATCGCCGTTGAGCAGTTTGATGGTCAGCACGCTGCCTTTTTCAATGAAACCGTAGGCCTCCCTTGCGTTCGGGTAGGCGAAGGTGAACTCCAGGGTCAGGAAGCGATAACCGCCCACGGCAGAGAAATAGCCTTCGCAGCGCAGGTAGGGTTTGTCCTTGAGGAAGGGCCTGAGGCGTTCGTCGGTATGGGTGAAGAGGAATTGCTTTTGCAGGTCCTTGCGCGATTGGCCGGTGGCTTCATCTGTGCCTTCAAAGGCGGTGATGCAGGCTGCGGCGGGCGGATTGAGGATGAGGTCGTTGTTTTTCCTGCCGAGCGCCGCCCAGTTGTCGGTCAGGGGCAATATGCTTTCGTAGGGCCGGTCTACGGATGCCGACTGCGACTGGTCGGTGGCAGCCCGTTGTTTTTGCTCTTTCAGTTGAGCGTTGTAATCGGAAACATACATGCCTTTTTCCGTCAATTGGCGGGCTTTATCGGCTTCGCGGATGGCTTCCCGGGCTTCCAGTGTGGCGTCCTGTTCGGCCTGCCGGGCAGCCATGACCCTGTTTTTTATCTGCTTCAATTCGAAGGTGGACGATTTGCCGGACTTCTGGCTGTCGGTCCATTCCTTTTCAAGGG
Organism: uncultured Lewinella sp.; assembly: GCA_937873655.1. Taxonomy (GTDB): domain Bacteria; phylum Bacteroidota; class Bacteroidia; order Chitinophagales; family Saprospiraceae; genus JACJYC01. The sequence continues at coordinate 1,690 of CALMYQ010000108.1, forward strand.
ATTCGCGGGCCTCTTTGGCCTTTTCGGCCCGTTTGCGGGCGATACCGGCCGCCTGGGAGGCCAGCTGCGACCTGCGTACGGCGATCCGGAAGACATCCTCCTGGGTGACGGCAACCTCGCCGTCCAGCGGTTCTACATCCGCCTTATAGGTAGGGTAGGGGGTCGCGGTTTGCCCCGGGGCATTTGCCGTCGTATTGCCGTTCATGAAATCGTCAAAGAACTGCCAGGAGCCGTCCGGGAAAACCAGGATCTTTTCCCCTTTTTCATTCTGGCGGATTTCCTGGGCGTGCAGGCAGGCGGCAGACAGGCAAAACAGGGCCAAAAATCCGATTTTTGCAATTTTCATCATGGGATAACCGGTTTATTCTTGCAAAAATAAGAGAGCTTCGTCAGAATTTCAAGGCAAAGGTCTTTAACTTGCGGACTATTCCGTTCGGACATGCAATTATTGTTTAAAATAGGATTTTTACCCGTCAGTTTCTGGGATGTGCTCGATATTGTAATCGTCGGGTACCTGATTTTCCAATTGTACAAACTGCTGAGGGGCAGCATCGCCTTCAACATCTTTACGGGAGTGGTGTTGCTGTACATGGTCTGGTGGCTGGTCAAACAGTTGAAAATGGACCTGCTGGCCGCCGTATTGGATCAATTCGTCAAAGTCGGCTTCATCATCATCATCATCATCTTCCAGCCCGAGGTCAGGCGGTTTCTCCTGTTCCTCGGCAACAGCACCCTGCGGCAACGGTCCCAGATCTTCGACAAATTCCTCCGGCGCAACTTCGGAGAGGTCAAATCAAGCGAAAAGGAAAAGCGCGTAGGGGCCCTGCAATCCGCCTTGTTGCAGATGTGCAGGTTCAAGACCGGCGCCCTGATCGTGTTCAGCAATAACGCCAACCTGGAGGGCCTGGTCTCAACCGGCGTCAAGCTGGATGCCGAGATCTCCGAACAGCTGCTGGAAAGCATCTTCCAAAAAGAATCCCCGCTCCATGACGGCGCGGTGGTCATTGAAGGCTCCAAATTGCGGTACGCTTCGGTCGTGCTGCCGGTATCCGAAAACTCAACGCTTCCCAAACACGTGGGCCTTCGCCACCGGGCTGCCGTGGGCATCACCGAAAAGGCCGCGGTTTCCGTACTGATCGTCTCGGAGGAAACGGGTGAAATCGCTTTTGCCAACGGCGGACAGCTCGAACAGCAACTTGACGCCGAAAGATTGGGCGAAATCCTCAACGAGAACCTGAATTAGGCTATTTTTTTTATTTTTGGGAAAATATAAACCAACATCATGGACAAAGTTCAATCCTATATCCAACGAAATCAAAAGCGTTTTCTCGACGAATTATTGGAATGGCTGACCATCCCTTCCATCAGTGCGGATTCGAAGTACAAAGGCGATGTAGCCAAAGCGGCGGCTTTTATTGCGGACAAGCTGAAGACGGCCGGCGCCGAAAATGTGGAGATCACCCCCACCGCCGGGCACCCGGTTGTTTATGGTGAAAAGATCCTGGACCCCGCCCTGCCGACCGTCCTCGTTTACGGTCACTACGATGTGCAGCCGCCCGACCCGCTGAACCTTTGGGAATCCGAGCCGTTTGTGCCCGTGATCAAGAAAACCGAGATCCACCCGCAGGGCGCCATCTTTGCCCGCGGTTCCTGCGATGACAAAGGACAGGTCTACATGCACGTGAAGGCCTTCGAATCGATGCTGGCCAACAACGCGCTTCCCTGCAACATCAAATTCATGATCGAAGGGGAGGAGGAAGTAGGGTCCAATAACCTCGGCGCTTATTGCCGCGCCAATAAGGATAAACTCACCTGCGACGTCATACTCATTTCAGATACCAGTATCATCGGCAATTCCACGCCTTCCATTACCACGGGGCTCAGGGGGCTGAGCTATGTTGAGGTGGAAGTCACCGGGCCGAATCGCGACCTGCACTCCGGGGTTTACGGCGGCGCCGTGGCCAACCCCTGCAACATCCTTTGCGACATGATCGCCTCCCTCCACGACGAGAACCGCCACATCACCATCCCCGGCTTCTACGAAGATGTGGAGGTTGTTTCCGATGACGAACGGAAAGAAATGAACAAGGCCCCGTTCGATCTGGAAGATTACAAGAAAAACCTGGGGATCAAGGAGATCCTGGGCGAGAAAGGATATACCACGCTGGAACGGGTTTCGATCCGGCCTACCCTTGATGTCAACGGCATTTGGGGCGGCTATACCGGTGAGGGGGCCAAGACCGTGCTGCCGGCCAAAGCCAGCGCCAAGATCAGCATGCGCCTGGTACCCCACCAGGATCCGGACAAGATCACGCAATTGTTCAAATATCATTTTGAAAAGATCGCGCCGCCCTACGTCACCGTCAAGGTGATGGAACACCACGGCGGCGAACCCGTGGTCACCCCCACGGATACGCCCGAATACAAGGCCGCCCATATGGCCATGGAAAAAACATTCGGGAAGGCCCCGATCCCCAAGCGCGAAGGCGGCAGCATCCCCATCGTTGCCCTTTTTGAGAAAGTGCTCGGCGTGAAATCGGTGCTGATGGGCTTCGGCCTGGATACCGATGCGTTGCACTCGCCCAACGAGCACTTCGGCCTGTTCAATTTTTATAAGGGCATCGAGACCATCCCTTATTTCTACAGTTATTACGCAGACCTGAAAAAATAATCGGACGGCGACCAAACCCCGCCCAGGTCAACCGGAAATCATGAACAACCGCTTCAATCAACAAGTATGAAAAACACATTGGTCCTCGCTTTTTTGCTGTCCGCCTTCGCCGCTCAGGCTCAATACCTGCCCGGCGATCCCATTGCCGATAAGGCTGAAGCCATTGAGCAGAAGGTAATCGGATGGCGCCACCACATCCACCAGAATCCGGAACTCAGCAACCGGGAGTTCAAAACCGCTGAATACGTCGCTGACCACCTCAGGTCGCTAGGTATCGAAACCAGGACCGGTGTCGCGCATACCGGCGTGGTGGGGATACTGAAAGGCGGCAAACCCGGCCCGGTTATTGCCCTGCGTGCCGACATGGACGCCCTGCCCGTGGTAGAACGGGTGGACATACCCTTTGCCTCCAAGGTGAAATCCACTTACCTGGGCAGCGAAGTCGGGGTCATGCACGCCTGCGGGCACGATACCCACGTGGCCATGCTGATGGGCGCAGCCGAGATCCTGGCCGGCATGAAGGACCAGTTGAAAGGAACGGTCGTATTCCTGTTCCAGCCCGCCGAAGAAGGCGCCCCTCCCGGTGAGGAAGGCGGCGCAGCGCTCATGGTCAAGGAAGGCGCGCTGGACAACCCGAAGGTCGACGTGGTCTTCGGCCTCCACATCAACTCGGGTACCGAGGTCGGCAAGATCCGCTACAAACCCGGAGGGGCCATGGCCGCCGTCAATAGCTATACCCTGAAGATCCACGGCAAACAAACCCACGGCTCTACGCCCTGGACCGGGATCGACCCCGTCACCATCGCGGCCCAGATCATCCAGGGGTTCCAGATGATCATCGCGCGCCAGACCGAACTGACCAAAGAGCCCGCCGTCATCAGCGTGGGCAAGATCACCGGCGGCGTGCGCAGCAATATTATTCCGGAAGAAGTGGAACTGATCGGCACCATCCGCACGTTGGACAAAGAGATGCAGGCCGATATCCACCGCCGCATGCAATTGACGGCCAGCAACATCGCCGAAGCCTGGGGGGCAACAATCGACCTGACCATCGATGAGGGCTACCCGGTAACGTATAACGACCCGGACCTGACCGCCAGAATGCTGCCGACCCTGGAGCGGACCCTGGGCAAGGAAAACGTCATCCTGGGCAAGGCCATAACAGGTGCTGAGGATTTTTCCTTCTTCGCGGAGAAAGTGCCCGGCCTGTTCCTGTTCCTCGGCGGCATGCCCAAAGGACAGGACCCGAATACCGCAGCGCCGCACCATACGCCCGACTTTTATATCGAAGACAGCTCGATGAAATACGGTGTGGAGGTGTTGTGCAACCTGACGTTGGATTATATGGGTAAATAAGTTATTAATTCATGAGACTGCTGACCGGACCGGAAAAAGGAACCCTGCGCAAAGCGATACTGGATCATTACACCGTATTCACGTTCCAGTCCTTTACCGACGTCCGGCTCGATAAGGTCTTTTTCAACTTTGTACCGCCGGTCGCTCCGTTCGACTTTCAGGTCCTGGAATTTATCAACAGGATGAATGCACAGGGCGAACACGCTGCGCTGATCAGTGCGTTCCTGGCCGAGCACCCCGACCATGATGCCGCCCTGAAGCTGGCTTTTGACCTGGGGATCGGCGCAGGCCTGTACGCGCAATCGGAAGAACAGCCCGTCGATGCGAGCGCGTTGCAAAACATCGTCAACAACTTTCCGTTCCTCGATGTATCCGTTTTGCTCCGGCAGGTCTCCAGGATCGAGCGCTGCGTTTGCCGGATGGAGATCAAACTCGCCGGCGACAAGATGAAGTGGGGCACCGGCTTTCTCGTCGGCCCCGACCTGGTGATGACCAACTACCATGTACTGCGGGAACTGATCGGTCAGCCGGATACCGTTCAGGAGGTCATCTGCCGGTTTGATTACAACATTTCGGCTGAAGGAGACGACATTTTTCCGGGCCGGCCGGTCGGATTGGCGCCCGATGCGGTGCTGGCGTACAGCCCCTATTCGGATTTTGACCTCCAGATGACCGCCGGATTGAATGTCGCCTGGCCCGCCGAACACCTGGACTACGCGTTGGTCAGGCTCGGACAGGCCGTTGCGGATGAACCGTTCGGACTGTACCTGAAAGGGGAGCTGCCCGCTTCCGATACCACCCGCGGCTATATCCGCCCGCCGGACGACGCGCCGGTTCTGGCCGCCGGAGGGCATCTGTTCATCGTCCAGCATCCGAATAAGGGGCCGAAAAAGGTCGCCTTCGGTTTTGGCATGCTGATGGGCGCCGACCTCGATCAGCAAAGAGTACGGTACGCCGTGAATACCCTTCATGGTTCTTCGGGGTCGCCCTGTTTCAATGAAAAATATGAATGGACCGCTTTGCACAACGCCGGCGATCCGGATTGGAACCCGCAGTTCAACCAGGGCATACCGGTGACGAGGATTGTAGAAGACCTGGAAAAAAAAGGAATAACCCTAAATTAAACCAAAATGGTGTTGTTAAACGATGATCTGCTCCAGAAACTGGAATCGGCACTGAAAACTACCATGCCGACCTTCATCGCATTTCAGGGGTTTTTGAACCTCCTGGATCAGGATCAGATCGGATTTAACTACGATGACGTCAACTCACCCAATGCCAGTTTTGAGATCGGTCGCAGGCTTTACTTGCAGACTTTGAACCAACGCGGCAAGATGCCGTATTTCCTGAAAAGCTATTTTGATCAGTATCTGGGAAACCCGGTGGTGAAAGAGTTTCATGTTTCGCTCGGTAAAATTTACGAATTGCTGCCCGCCAACGAGATCGCACGGCTCCGGGAGGAGATCTTTGATTGCAGCCTGGTTCAGGGCGACAAGCTGGTTTTTATCGACCGGGAAGACCTCAAATCATACCTGTTCAGGCTGTTGAAAGGAGAGGAGAGCCGCTATTTGCTGATCAACGGCGAACCGGGCACAGGGCGTTCCTATACCAGTTATTATCTGGGGAAGATCGCCGAACTCACCGGCCAGTTCAAACTGGTGAAGATCAACTTTGACGCCATATTCAAAAAGGTGAAAGGGCAGATCCAGATGATCCATATCGCCAGGGAACTGATCAAGATCCCCGGTTTCAACCTTGCTTACAGCCTGGCAACGGATGAGCATTTCAAGTACGAAGAGTTCTATCAGGATTTCCTGGAATTTCTGGGGAAGTCGGAAGAAGAGTACCTGTTCTTTTTTGACCAGTTCGATACGGCTTACTCCGAAACCGTGAAGGCGTTTATCAATGAATTTGTCAATGACGTTTTCAATAACCTCATAGAAAAGCACTTCATCGTACTCGCCGGTTTTGACGGCGCCGCCGAGTGGGATTTTGAACTGTCAGCAACCGCCGGGGCCATCAAGACAGAACCGTTCAACAAGGGTCACCTGATTGCCTTTATCCGGAAACTCTACGCCTTCCTGAACGAAAAATACGACCTTGAATTCAGCGACGACCAGCTCATTGAACTGCTCCAGGACGGGGAATCCTTCTTCAGGGACGACCTGTTCAATCCCGGGGTTGAACCCAATGTCACCGTGATCGGCCGCGGCGTTCACGAATGGTTCTTCAAAAAATTCAAAAAAGAGATAGAAGGATAATCATGGCCAAGAAGACCATAACGCTTGACATGCTGAAATCCAGTCTGGAGAAAAAGAAACCGGATATTGCCGGAATGCCTTTTTACCAGGTAGCCGCGCTTTTATACCAGTTTGACAGGGCGGAGCTGGAGGATCTGCTGCAAAAGCATTTCAAGGAGGAGTTATCGGATGCCGATTTTGAGGCCTTGGTCCAAAACTGTTCGGCCGGGGATGAACCCGGCCGGCATATCCTGGAGGATTTTGAAAGGAACAGGATCATCAGACGCCTCGACAGCGATCACGCGCTCACCGGATTGGTCAGGAAGCTGAGGTTTTCCACGGATGATGATCCCTTCCAGCGATTGTTGTTCGATTACCTTGGGGGGACGGCGCCGCCGCTGTCCGAATTGAAGGTCGATGAAATGGCGATCGCCCGGAAAATCGTTACCTGGCTGAAAGGGACATCGCTCAAAGTGCCCGACGAAAAAGAGATCCACGCCTGCATAAAACGGGAGGAATTGCTAGAACCTTTCCTCTTGATCACCAAAAATTTCCAGGGCAGGGAAACGGAACTGGATTTCATCCGGAATTACGTCAATAAAAAACCTGATGCCGCCAAGGGCCGGAAAGATCCTTTGCTGATCTCGGGCATCGGCGGTATCGGGAAATCTACGGTAATCGCCAAATTCATACTGGATCACCACGCCGGCAAACAAAAAGGCGCCATTCCGTTCATTTACCTGGATTTCGACCGGCCCGGCTATTCGATCTCCGAACCGCTGGAATTGGGCGCAGAGGGGCTTCGGCAGCTGTCGGTCCAGTTTCCCGACCCGGAAATTTCCCTTTTGATGGATGATATCCGGAAGGATATCCAGATTTACCTCCAGAATGACAAAGCCGGCAAAGGGGCCGCGCAATCCGGTACAACGGTCGCCACCCGCGGGATCTTTTATGGCTCGGCATCCCGGTATCTTATACAATACCAGGGTGCATTGAATAAATTCAGGGAGCCGATTTTGGTGGTACTGGATTCTTTTGAGGAAGCCCAATTCAGGGCCTCGCCTTCCGACCTGACCAAACTCTTCGACTTTTTCAAGGAAATTTCCTATTTCATCCCGACCATGAACCTCATCATCGTCGGCCGGGACGACCTGATTGAGACAGACGTTGAATTCACGCGGTATAAAATCGGAGAATTTGACCGGAAAGCGGCTGATGGGTTCCTCCTGTCAAGGGGGGTGCAGGATGCATACATCCGCGAACAACTGGTGAGGCAGCTCGGGGGTAACCCGCTCTCGCTCAAACTGGGGGCCAGCCATGTCCTGAAGCTGATGGCTGAAAACCCCGGTGCAAAATTGGAGCACCTGGATGCCTTGTTTGACGGCATCGACAAGGAGCGGATACAGGAGCAGCTCGTCCGGCGGAACCTCGTCCACGTCAAGGGCGAGCTGGCCAGGAAGGTCGCATTTCCGGGCCTGCTGGTCCGCAAAATATCCCCGGAAATCCTGCAGAAAGTGCTGGCCGAACCCTGCGGTCTTGGCGATATTGACGACAACCAGGCACAATCCATTTTCAACAGCCTGGCAGAACAGGATTTTCTGGTCACCCGTGAAAAGGGCAGCCTTGTCTTCCGCAAGGACCTTCGGGTTGCCTTATACGACCTGATCCTGAAGGAATACGGAGAAAGGGCCAACCGGATACACGACCTGGCGGTGGCCTTTTATGCAGGCAGGCCTGAGCCCGACAACAGGGCCGAATACCTGTACCACCGGTTGAAAAGGGGAGACGATCCGGAAATCTGTACCCAGCTCTACTCTCAGGACATGCGACCCTATATCGAAAACGCCCTGACGGAATTGCCGCTGAACGCCTATATCCGGCTGGCCGCCCTGATGGGCCTCACAGTAGGGGAGGAAGCTGCCGCCAGCGCCAGTCTTCCGGAATGGGAGGATTATATGATTGCACAGATCAAGGATATCCTTGAAGACGGGGATGAAAGCGGATTGCACCGCAAAAAGAAAATGCTGATGGCCCGGTCCGAGCGGACCTACAGCACCCAATTGTACTATTATGAGGCGTTGATGCACTTGCGGCTGGCAGAATTTGATGCGGCCCGGGAGATCCTGGAAAAGGCGCGTGTGAAAAACAGGCATCATCCGTCCTGGCTGATGTTGATGGCTCAACTGGAGGAATACCGGAGGGATTTTGATCAGGCATTCCGCTTGTTATCCGGTTTTGAACTTTTTCCGAAACGGAATGATCCGGTCCGGGAGGCCGTGGAATGGGGCGCAGCGCTGGCGCGCAATGCCGCCCGTTTGGGTATACCCTTTGAGAAAATAGCCGACAGATTTTCGCCTGTGCATTTCTTTTTCCTGCCGGGCGGAAAACTGGAAAGCAGGCAGGTGTCCGATGCTCTGCCCCCAGCTTACAGAATACAAAGTTCGGATTTATTGCCTTCAGACCGGCCGGTTGATGCCAGGGACCTCATCGCCGCTTTCGAAACGATTTGGTCAAGGTCCCTGAATTCCCAGGATTTTGCTATTCTGTACCAGGCAGTTGAGGCGCTCCGGAACGAAAAAATATCCCTGGAACAGAAGCTGTTTAACAAATATAAAGTCGCCATTCACGATATCAGTTTGCCGGGCACTTTCAGCATCAATGCTGCGGATGCGCTTCATTACCTTGAACAACGCTATCAGGGAGACAGGGACCGTATTGCCGCCGAATTCCTCGACCTGGATTGGGTTGTTAATAAGGAATCGGAGCAGGTCAAGGGGCAACCGATGGAAACGGACCTGGACAGCTTGAAAAAGGAAGCGATGAACCTCGTCAGCCAGAACGAGATCAGAAAGGCCATTGAACTGTTGAGAGCCAACCTGAAGGATGATGAAAAACAAAATGACATTATATTGATCGCTTCCCGGTATAACAGGTTGGAGCAGGACAATAATCGCGGGATCATTTCAGACAGCGATTTCAGGACCCAACATAGCCGGATTGCCAATAACCTGCTCTACTTTTTGAAGGATTTGCAATAGCCGTCGTCAGAAATCACAGACCGTGATCCTGCGTCGCGGGGAAATAGCATGCCGTCCCTGGCGCATAAAAAAAGACCCGGAATTGATCCGGGTCCCTGTCATGAAAGTTAAAACAATTCTACTCTGCTTATTGCTTGACAATTCTGGTAGTATACATCTTGCCGCCGGCGATGATCTGCAGGTTCAGGATTCCTGCCGGTAAATCGCCGGTCTGGAACTGATCCTGCGGATTCGGATGATAACTCTCCTTCACCAGCCTGCCCATACCGTCAAACACCTTCACAAGAATATCCCCGTCCGTTACAGCTGATAAATCGATGAAACCGGTTTCCGATACCGGATTTGGACTGACAACGCCCTTAAGTTCCGTTATCGCGGGTTCGGTGGCGGCTACATCCATTGGTATCAGCACGGCGTCAATGACATGGACCACACCGTTGTCGGCCTGGATGTCGGCGACGGTGACCTTTGCATTGTTGATGAAAACCCCGTCGGCGTTGATGGTCACGGTGACGTTCTTGCCGTTGAGCGTGGGGATGACCTGCCCGTCGGAAAGGTCAGTAGAGAGGACCTGTCCGTTGGCGACGTGGTAGGTCAGGATGTCGGTCAGGGCGCCCTGCGGGTCGGCCAGGAGCGCGTCGATGGTGCCTTCGGGCAAAGCGTTGAAAGCGTCATCAGTGGGTGCGAAGACGGTGAATGGGCCGTCGGCGCTGAGCGCGGTTTGGAGGCCTGCTGCGATCACGGCCGCTTCAAGCGTGTTGTGGTCGGGCGAATTGACGATGACGTCGACAACGGTGACGGCCGGGGGCAGCAGCACGGCGTCAATGACATGGACCACACCGTTATCGGCCTGGATATCCGCGACGGTGACCTTTGCATTGTTGATGAAAACCCCGTCGGCGTTGATGGTCACGGTGACGTTCTTGCCGTTGAGCGTGGGGATGACCTGCCCGTCGGAAAGGTCAGTAGAGAGGACCTGTCCGTTGGCGACGTGGTAGGTCAGAATATCGGTCAGGGCGCCCTGCGGGTCGGCCAGGAGCGCGTCGATGGTGCCAGCGGGCAAAGCGTCGAAAGCGGCATCAGTGGGTGCGAAGACGGTGAATGGGCCGTCGGCGCTGAGGGCGGTTTGGAGGCCTGCTGCGACCACGGCCGCTTCAAGGATATTGTGGTCGGGCGAATTGACGATGACATCCACTACGGTGACCGTCGGCGGCAAGAGAACGGCGTCAATGACATGGACCACACCGTTATCGGCCTGGATATCCGCGACGGTGACCTTTGCATTGTTGATGAAAACCCCGTCGGCGTTGATGGTCACGGTGACGTTCTTGCCGTTGAGCGTGGGGATGACCTGCCCGTCGGAAAGGTCAGTAGAGAGGACCTGTCCGTTGGCGACGTGGTAGGTCAG
>CALMYQ010000109.1 GCA_937873655.1 uncultured Lewinella sp.
CTGCCAACTGCCAACTGACGAACTGCCAACTGCCAACTGCCAACTGACGAACTGCGGACTGCCAACTGCCAACTGCCAACTGCCAACTGCCCAATAACCACTAGTCCCAGCCCCAAAACTAAATAAAATAAGCGATTCAAGGCCTTACGGCAAAAAAGCGGAAGTGCAATCGATCATAATTCTACTAGGATTCATCCGATTTTTCCTAGCATTCACTCAATTGGCCTTGACTTTGGGAACTTTTTACCCCCATTTTTGCACTAACACCTGACACCACAGATTCAAATTGTGAAATTACACTTATCATGAAAATCCGGCTTGTTTTAATGCTTTCCATCACCTTCTACTCCTTCAGCGTATGGGCGCTCGGGCAGGCTTCCGGCGACCAATCCCAAACCAGAAGCGTTTTTGACCAATGGTATTCCGATAACGCATTGGAAGTGGTCATGAACGTAGACATGCAGGAAATGATGTCGAACAAAATGAACGACGAATATGTTCCTGCCCAATTGACCTTCGGAAAGGAAAGCCTCCAGGCTGTAACCCTCGACGCCAAAGTACGGGCCCGCGGCCGGTTCCGCAGGATGAACTGCGATTTCCCGCCCCTTAAAGTCAAATTGGACAAGAGCCAGTTGCGTGACCTGGGCATGAAGGATCACAACGACTACAAACTGGTCACCCACTGCGCCGACGACGAAACCGCGGCCGAGAACCTGCTGCGCGAGTACCTGGCCTATGAATTGTACCAGGAGTTATCGCCTGTCAGTTTCCGCGCCCAACTGGTGAAGGTAACCTATAAAGACAAAATGACCGGCAGCCAGGAAACCCACCTGGGCATCCTGTTGGAAGATACCGACGAACTGGCCGAAAGGCTCGGCATGAAGGTATGCGACGAATGCTACGGCATGCAGGATGAACAAATCCAGCCCGAAAACTTCAAGGTGCACGCCTTATTCCAGTACATGATCGGCAACACCGACTGGTCTCTGTCCATGTTGAGGAACCTCAAGGTGCTCCAGAACCCGACCACCGGCGAGAACTTCCTGGCGCCGTACGATTTCGACTTCTCCGGCCTGGTGAACGCCGGGTATGCCGTACCGCTGCAGCAATTCGGACAGACCACCGTCCGCGACCGGGTCATGCTGGCCAAATACGATCCGCAATCCTGGGATGACGCTTCGGATTACCTGTTCAAAAAGAAAAAGACCCTGATCAACCTGGTCAAGAACTTCGACGGCCTGGATAACAAGGCCAGGCGCGATATCACCCAGTACCTCAACCAGTTCTACAACCAATTGGCGCAGGGAACGGTGGTGTACTTGGCTAAGTAGTAAGTCGTAAGTGGTAAGTAGTAAGTAGTAAGTCGTAAGTGGTAAGTCGTAAGTGGTAAGTGGTAAGTGGTAAGTCGTAAGTTTGCCAAAGTCTCACTTACGACTTATGACTTACCACTAATCAAAGCCATTTCTTCCATCGGAAAAAGAAAAGCGTGATCAGGGAGGAAAGCGCCATGAGGCCCAGCGCGAGGGGGTAGCCGAACTGCCAGTTGAGCTCGGGCATAAAGTGGAAATTCATCCCGTAGAGCGAGGCAATGAGGGTAGGCGGCATGAAGACCACGGTCATCACGGTGAAGATCTTGATGATCTTGTTCTGCTTCATGTCGATCAGGCCCAGGAAGGTATTTTGCAGGTATTCCAGCCGTTCGAAGAGGAAACTCGTGTGGGAGACGAGCGAATCGGCATCCTTGATCATGACACGCAGTTTTTCGTACTCATCTTTGGGGAAATACTCGCTGCGCAGGATGGAGGAAAACAGGCGTTTCAATTCGCTGGTACTTTCGCGAAAGAGGATCGTGAGTTCCTGAAAATTGAAAATATCGATCAGGATGGAATCCGGCACCTCTTTTTCCAGGGCAAGTCCCCGGCCTACTGCGTAGATCTTCCGGGAAAGATCTTCCAGAAAATCCGCTTCAATGTCAACCCGCGTTTCAAACAGGATCAGAAAAATATGATACCCGTTGACTTGCGGCCGGCGGTTTTGCAGGATGGCGCGCTGAGCTTCGTCAAAGGAACGCAACGGTATATTCCGCTGGGTGATCAGCAGTTTTTCGCGCAGGATAAAGGAAACCGGATCGAGTGCGACGCCGTTTTCGCGCTTGTAGATGTAGTTGAGGTTGGCGTTGATCTCCTGATCGTTCTCCGAGAACTTGGAGCTGCTTTCGATCTCTTCGGCTTCCTGCCGGGTGAACAACTCAACCTTGAACCGGTTTTCAACAAAGCTTTTTTCCTCGTTGGAAGAGTTGTACAGATCGATCCACACGACCCTGCCGGGGTCCAGGCCGGCGTATTCCTCCGGATCGTCCGTTTGTCTGAGCCTGGTATTTTCCCGGTAAAAACAATGAAGCATGGCAGGATTGTTGATCCTGCGCAAAGGTAAGGAATGCGGGCCGGAACGCCATACCGGAACGCGGATTTGCCTCATGACTCAAGAAATCCCACCAAGCTTACCTTTCTCTCCCCCTGTTTTCCTACCTTTGAAGCCTTATTACAAATACAGCATAATGAACACCAGGAGAACAGATATCGCCCTGTTGCTGCTCCGGCTGATGTTCGGAGGAGGCATGATCATTGGCCACGGATGGTCGAAACTGATGAAGTTTTTCGGCGAGGAACCCTTGTCGTTTGCCAACCCCTACGGCATGGGCGAAGTGCCTTCCCTGGTGTTGGCTACCGGCGCCGAATTTTTTTGTTCCATCCTGATCGTGCTGGGGCTTTTCACCAGGCTGGCGGCTTTGCCGCTGATCTTTACCATGTTGACCGTAGTATTCCTCGTCAACTTCGGTGAACCCTTTGCCAAAACGGAGAAAGCCTGGATGTACCTGGTACCCTATATCTGCCTGGCCCTCACCGGCGCCGGATATTATTCCCTTGACGGCTGGCGACTCCGCCGGCGCGCCGCATAAACCAACCTATGCGCATCCGATATTTTTTCCTTTTTGCTGTTTCAGGCTTGTTTTTCACTGCTTGCCGCCAGGAAAAACCGACCGTCAACTATACGATCCTGGAAGGGCAGACCATGGGCACCTACTACCGGATTACCTACCAGGACGAAAAAGACCGGGATTTTCAATCTGCGCTCGATTCGCTGTTTGTCCGGATCAACCTCCAGGTATCCACCTATATCGATTCCTCGGTCATCTCGCGGTTCAACCAGTCAGCGGACGGGCTCGACCTGGGGCCTGCGGATGCTGAAGCAAACGACCACTTCCTGGTGAACCTGACGCTGGCCAGGGAGGTTTATGAAAGATCGGGCGGCGCCTTCGACCCCACGGTCATGCCGCTGGTCAATTACTGGGGCTTCGGCTATACCGGCAAGGACCCGATCCGGAGCGTTGACAGCCTCAAAGTGGATTCGCTGCTGGAATTTGTGGGATTCGACAAGGTAGAACTGATTACCCTCGATAACCGGCTGTTCCTCAAAAAGCAAATGCCGGGCGTCCAGCTCGATTTCAGCGCCTGCGCGAAAGGTTATGCGGTGGATGAAGCCGGTCGGTTTCTCGAAAAACACGGCATCAGCAACTACCTGGTCGACATCGGCGGGGAAGCGCGCGGCCGCGGCCAGAACCCCAAAGGCGCCCCCTGGAACATCGGGATCAACAAACCCGTGGAAGGCGCGCCCATGAACGAAATTGAAACCGCCGCCCCGCTGAAGGACCTTTCCGTAGCGACCTCCGGCAACTACCGCAATTTTTACGAGGTGGACGGCCGCAAATTCAGCCATACCATCAACCCCATAACCGGTTTCCCAGAGCGGACCACCCTGCTGAGCTCATCGGTTTTTCACCGGGATTGCATCACAGCGGATGCCTATGCCACTACTTTTATGGTATTGGGACTGGAGCGGGCCATGGCGCTGGCGGAGGAATTGCCCGACATTGAAGCCTTTTTCATTTACGCCAAACCGGACGGCGCCCTTGGGGAAGCCTATACCTCAGGCGCAAAAGCCTGGTTTGAAAAACAAACTAACTGATAGCTGATGCTGAATATTCAACTGGACCGGGAACTCGTTTTCCTCGATATCGAATCAACCGGCCTCAACGTACTGCGGGACCGGATCCTGCAAATCGCTTTGATCAAGTTCTTCCCTGATAACCGCGAACCCGAAGAGTTGTCCCTGCTGATCAACCCCGGCATTCCCATCTCCATAGAGGCCATGCTGGTACACGGCATTCAACCCAAGGATGTGGCCAACAAACCGGTCTTCCAGCAGGTCGCCCAGAAATTGTTCGATTTTATCGGCAACGCAGATATCGCCGGATACAACTCCAACCGGTTCGACATCCCTCTTTTAATGGAAGAATTCGCCAGGGTCGGCCTCGATTTCGAAATGGAGCGCCGCAGATTGATCGACGTCCAGCGGATCTTCTACAAAATGGAACCCCGTACGCTGAAGGCCGCTCTCCGCTTCTATTGCGATACGGAACTGGAGGACGCCCACGACGCAATGGCCGACGTGCGCGCCACAATTGAAGTGTTCAAGGGCCAGTTGGATCGGTATGAAAACGTGGAATACATCGACGAGGACGGCAATGCCAATCCGCCGCCGGTGCAGAGAAGCGTCAAGGCCCTCCACGAGTTCACCAATGACCAGCGCTTCGTGGACGCTACCCAGAAAATGAAATACGATCACGAAGGCGTCGTTGTTTTCAACTTCGGCAAATACGTGGGCCAACCCGTAGCAGAGGTCTTGTACAACGACCGCCAATATTACAACTGGATCCTGAACAAGGAATTTTCCACCCAGATGAAGCAGATTGTGAAGAAGCTGGTGAAGGAGTATGAGAAGGGGAAGGGGTGAGGGTGGAGGAATTGAGGAACTGAGGAACTGAGGAATTGAGGAATTGAGGAATTGAGGAACTGAGGATAGGGCGGCGGAAAATTTCCTGAAGATGAAAAATAGGGTATGACACTTCAAATTCGACGGGCCTGCATTTCAGTCATCGGCAATTTAGCGGAAGGTTCCGGGCGGCAATCCGGAAAAGAGCGAACCCGGTTTAGTGAAATCGCCTTCGGCAGCCTTAGATCCATACCGCCCCTCATCCTGCTGGTCGCATGCCTGCAGGGCTGTTACGAACCCAAGGACGGCTGCATTGACGTAAACGCTTCCAACTACGACCTGGACGCCGACCGGCCTTGCCCGGATGGTTGTTGCGAATACCCGCAGTTGCGCTTTACCTTCCAGCACAAATGGGTTTATCCCGCTGCATCCTATAACCTCGCGCTGAAAGATTCGCTTTATCCGGACGCCAACGGGCACCTGTTCCGGCTGGATAAGATCTCCTTCCTTTTATCCGGTTTTCAACTCCATTTCAAGGACGGCAGGACCGTCGGCATCAGCGATTCGCTCGATGTGGAAACTTATGCGGCCGACCTTTCGCGGATACCGGCCGTCATCACTGACGACATCCTGCTGCTTCGTCCTCCGGCTTCGACCAATCTTTCGGCCGGGAGCTTCCGGAGCAGCGGGCAGATCACCGGGATTTCCTTCATGATCGGCCTCAACGCCCCGGCCAACAGCGCGGTCCCCGAATCCGTCCCCGACGACCACCCCCTGCAGGATACCGCTCAGTTTGTCGACCCCGGACAAGGATATTATTTTGACAAGGTTTCGCTTTTCCGCACCGCCGAAACAACCGACACCACCCCCGTAGCGTTAAATATTGCGGGATCCGGCAGCGAAATTCCCGTTTTTCTAGCGATACCCGACGAATTCACCCTGCAACCCGGTTTCCACCTGCGGCTGACCATTCAGGTCGATTACAGCCGCTGGTTCGCCCAGATCCAGGACATCCGAAACGACCCGCCTGAAATCCTCGTCCAGAATATTGTCAACGGGCTGGCACAATCATTTGAATTGAAGGCTATTGTGGCCGAGGTTAAGTAACTTTGCTGGTATTGTTATTGTTGTTTGTTGTTGTTTGTTGTTGTTTGTTGTTGTTTGTTGTTGTTTGTTGTTGCTCCGCCCGCCGTAGCTTCATGCGCAGGAGGGTTTATTGTTGTTGGCGGCGAACAACCATAAACCAAAACAAACCATCATAAACCACCATAAACCACCATAAACCACCATAAACCATCATAAACCACCATAAACCATCATAAACCAAAATAAAATGAAAAAACGCTATCTCATCCTCTTCGCAGCCGTTTTGATGTGGGCAGCCGACTGCAGGCATACCGAACCCGAGACCGGCACCCTGGAGATTAATTTCAAAGGTTCGTTCGGCGGAGAACCGCTCATGATGTATGCTGACGACTATCCCTATCCGGACAATATGCAGGTCAAATGGCAATTGTTCCAGTTTTTCCTGTCGGATATCGACCTCCTCTCTTCCGGCGGCAAAACCGAAGCCAAAGAAGTCGACCAGGTCAATTTCGGCTCCGTACAGTCGGCTGACGCAGCGGCTGGGGGCATTACCCTCGTCCTGACCGATGTGCCCATAGGCGAATATACCGGCATCCAGCTTGGGATGGGCGTCAACGAGGACCTGAACAAGACCAAACCGGCCGATCACTCCGCCAAGGATCCCCTCGGATCGGCAGCCAATTACTGGACGGACGCCGGCAGCTATATCTTCACCAAACTGGAAGGCAATGCGGACCTCAACGGCGACGGCGACTTCAGCGACGCCAAACTGACCTTCCATATCGGAAACGCCGGCGGCTATCGCACCAAATCCTGGGACAAGGCCATCTCTATCAAATCCAACCAGACAACCCGGATCAATTTCACGGTTGACATGCTGAAGGCCCTCAGCGACGGACAAGGCAATTTCATCAACTTCAGGGAAACAACGCAGGTCCACGGCGGGAACGCCGAAATCGCCGTGTTCATCCAGGATCGCCTGCTCAATGAAAGCCTTGAGTTGAAATAGATCGGAAAATGGATACTTGGAGGTTTAAGGAGAGGGTGAGAGGGGTGAGAGAGGTGAGAGGGAGGGAGGATGAGAGAGGGAATTTTCGCCGGCGGCTATGGCGAAAGTGGCGGAGAATGTCCTGGTGGTCGGGGCCGGCATTGGTCCTGGCGATGGTATTTCCGGCGGGATGCGGTACCGGATTCAACGAGCTGGAAGAGATCCCATTTGAACCGACACCGTATATCGTAAAGGACCCTGCAGACTTCACCCCGATGCTGATCCCGGAAGACAATCCGATGACGGCGGAGGGGGTGGCATTGGGGCGAATGCTGTTTTATGACCCGATCCTTTCCAGGGACAGCACAGTTTCCTGCGCAACCTGCCACCATGCGGACAAGGCCTTCACGGACGGGCTGGCGGTCAGTGCCGGATTTGGGGGCCGCCTCGGAAAGCGCAGCGCGTTATCCCTCCAGAACGTCGGGTATTTCAATACGGGCCTGTTCTGGGACGGCCGGTCGGCTACCCTTGAGGAACAATCGCTGCACCCGGTGGCCGACAGCGTTGAAATGGCCTCCTCCTGGCCGGAAGCAGAGCGCAAGCTCCGGGATCACGCCGAATATCCTGCGCTGTTCAGAAAGGCGTTCGGCATTGCTAAAGTTGAGGAGATCAATCGCACCACAGTGGGGAAAGCCCTGGCCCAGTTCGAACGCACGCTGATCAGTGCGGATTCCCGCTACGATAAGGTCATGCGGGGAGCGGTCAGATTTACGGAGAGCGAACGGCGGGGCAGGCAGATCTTTTTTGATGCCGAGCCGGGTGTTTTGCCTACCGGAGAATGCGGACATTGCCACCAGCCGCCCATGTTTTCAGGACTGGAATACTTCAATAACGGCATTGACGAGATCCGGGACCTGACGAAGGTCAAGGACAAAGGCCGGGGCGCGGTCACAGGCAGCGTGTTTGACAACGGTAAATTCAGGTCGCCTTCCCTGCGCAATATTGCCCTGACGGCGCCCTACATGCACGACGGCCGCTTCCAGACCCTCCGGCAAGTGATCGACCACTACAACGAGGGCGGGCATTACGCCGAAAATGCAAGTCCGAATGTGCGGCTGCTGCATTTTTCCGAACGCGATAAAGCCGACCTTACGGCCTTTTTGTTAACTTTAACGGATACCGCATTTGTCCGGGATCCGCGATTTATTCACCCCTAACAGAAAGCGATGAAGCGCTCCTATCGATATTGGTTTTTAGTAGCAGGCATGGTCTTGTTGATGGGATTCGGTTGCCGGCCGGATGAAAAACCGGCGTGCACCAATTGCCCTGAAGATGACCTTATACAGGGGACGTATGATCCGACCGCTTACAACCTGGACCTTCCGCCCTGGATGGGGACGCCCCTGATACCCGCCGATAACCCCCTGACCAACGCGGGGGTGGAACTCGGCCGGTTCCTGTTTTACGACCCGATCCTGTCGGCCGACAGCACGCTATCCTGCGCCGGCTGCCATAAGATAACGCATTCCTTCACGGACGACGCACGATTCAGCAAAGGCGTGCTTGGCCTGGAGGGGACCCGCAATTCCATGCCCCTGATCAACCTGACTTTTAATCCGAACGGCTTTTTCTGGGACGGCAGGGCCGGCAGCCTCGAAGACCAGGTGCTGGTGCCGGTTGAGGACCACAAGGAAATGAACGAGACCTGGGATCATGTAGTGGAGAAGCTCAGGGCCCACAAAACCTATCCGGCCATGTTCAGGAAAGCGTTCGGCATTGAGCGCAAAAAGGAGATCACCAAGGAGCTGGCCGGCAGGGCCATCGCCCAATTTGAACGGACCCTGGTCAGTTATCAATCCAAGTTCGACAACGTCGCCCAATTGAACCAGGGCTGGCTGACCGACAGCGAGGAGCGCGGAAAGGACCTTTTCTACGTAGAGCCCAATGACCCTACGCACCCCGGTTGCTCCCACTGCCACGGCGGGATCAACTTTACCGATTTCACTTTCCGGAACAACGGCCTGGACGAGGTCAGTTCACTGGACCAGTTCCCCGACCTCGGGCTCGGCGGGCATACCGGCAACTTTTACGACAACGGCAAGTTCAAGGTGCCTTCACTGCGGAACGTTGCCCTGACGGCGCCGTATATGCACGACGGCCGCTTCCAGACCCTTGAGGAAGTCCTTGAAAACTACAGTGCCGGCGGCCATAACGTCGAAAATGAAGATGTCAATATCCGGCCTTTCCCGCTTTCGGCCCAGCAGAAACAGGACATGATCAGGTTCCTGCAGACGTTGACAGATACAAGTTACATCCATAATCCGGCGTTCAGCAATCCGTTCAATTGAGGCCGGACGGCGGCAATCCGGGAAAAATTTTCACCCCGGAGATCCGTTTTCAGCATTTTTTTTCGAAAAAAAATTTCACAACGGCTGCCGAATTAAAAAGAATATTTTCACAATTATTTCACAATCGCATAACACAATCTCCTTAAAATCAATAAATTAACCCTTAATAGTCCTAAAAATTTTCACAATTCATTTTTCACAACACCCGTATTTTGTCTTTGTTTTGAGGTAAAAAAGTCCTGATGTTTGTATCATCAAAAGAAAGAAAAGCCGATAAAAGAATCGGCGCAAATTTTTTGGGTATGTTTTAATGGGATTGTTGTTTGTTGAATAGTAAGTCAGGTTTTCTTTGGGGATTGTAAAATCTGACTTACTATCACAAACCTTCAAAACGCCAGATACAGGTTCGCCTGTCAAAATATATAGCATTCGCTTTTCAGGTTTTTTTCATGAGATTATAATTTGTTAAGTAATAAGCCGTATCACAAGGGTAGCGTGATGCGGCTTATTTTTTTGCCCTTTATCACAAAAACCAGGGCGCCGGTATGCCTGGCGGCCGGAATGTATGCTAAAGATGAACGGATCGCAAAAAATTCCGCCTGATCCGATAATATTTTTTCGATTTCGCGTGTTCTTAGTATGAACACTTTTGTTCATGGGATTATAATTTGCTAGTAGTAGGTCGTGTCGCATCCTCGCGGCGCGACTTATTTTTATACCGCCCCGGCTCACTTCGTTTCCAAAAATTAAATTTATATTTTTTGTTATATCAAGTTTTTTTATTTCCTTTGTCGCAGGAAAAGTTAAACTTACTATTTAGAGAGAGCCAGAACGCCCCACCGTTCTCTGTTTTCTATGATTTTTACCACTCCCTTCTATTACGGTAACTCTTGTAATAGACTTTCAAGTCTTTGTTTGGAAAAGTTAAAGGACGACTGAACGGCAGCTGCCGTTGAGTCAATCTTGGTCACATTTTGGAACACATACCAAGGGCGCACCAGCCGCTCCGGACCCCTGTTTGTCGGCAAATTATTACTAACGTTATAATCCAAGGGTATGATCCGATTTGTACAAGCATTGACCGGGGTTCCTTTTTTCCAAATTTCCCGGATAATTATGTTCGTACTGACTTTTGCTTCGGCACACGCGCAGATCAATGTCAGTTTCAACGTTACCGACCCTTCCTGCTTCGGGCTGCCCGACGGCAGTATTACGGCCATCCCGTCGGGGGGCGCTCCGCCATATGCTTATGTATGGAATACCGGGGCAACCGTCCAGACCCTGAACAATATCCCGGCAGGCATCTATTCGGTTACCGTCACCTCTTCCAACGGGTTTACCGGTTCCGGTACGCGGGTCATCAACCAGCCCGACCTGGTCGTGGTCGATTTCATCACTGAGGAATGTTCCCTGCCCCTTTCCGTTACGGCAGTCGGATCGGGCGGCACGCCGCCTTATAGCTACCATTGGAGCACAGGCGCCACAACGCCGACCATCACCAACCTGGCGCCCGGCAATTATTGCATTACCCTGACCGACGCCAGCCAGTGCGGAACCGTCGATTGCATCACCCTCGACTTCATACCCGTAAGCGTTGCTGTGAATGTCACGCCCGTCAGTTGTCCCGGCGCGCTCAACGGCGCCGTTACGGCTAACGCCGCCAGCGGTGTCCCGCCGTTCAGTTTTGAATGGAGCACAGGAGCAACCGGCCCGACCATAACGGGATTGGGCGCCGGGTCGTATACCGTAACCCTGACCGACGGCAACGGGTGCACTTCGGTCGCTACCGGGACGGTTACCCAACCGCCGCCGCTCAGCGTCAACCTCAACCCCGCTAACCCTACCTGTGCGGGCTTCAATAACGGCAGCATTGCCGCAACGGCCGGCGGGGGCACGCCTCCCTACACGTACCTGTGGAGTACCGGGCAATCCGGGCCGTTCGTCATCAACCTGGCGCCGGGGATCTATACCGTAACGGTAACGGACGCCAACGGATGCCCGGTATCCGGCTCAACCACCCTGACCCAGCTGTCCAACCTGACCGTCGGCGCATTGGGTACCGCGGAAACCTGTCCGGATTTCAACGACGGCTTCCTGACCGCTTCCGCCAACAACGGCGTTCCGCCCTATGCTTACGCCTGGAGCAACGGCGCCACTACCCAGGTGGTCACCAATGTGACACCCGGCAACTACTCCGTAACCGTGACGGATGCCGCCGGTTGCTCCGGAACGGCCAACGCCGTAGTGCAGTCGGCCCCCGATTTTCAGATCCAGGTCCAAGGGCAGCATATTTCCATTTGCGGCGGCGCCAACGGCAGCGCAACCGTCAATGTACTGAGCGGCGCAGGGCCTTTTACTTATAACTGGAATACAGGCGCCAACACCCAAACCGTCAGCAACCTCGGCCCCGGCACCTATTTTGTCACCGTGACCAACCCGAACCAGTGCCTCGCCACCGGATCGGTGACCATACTTGCGCCGCCGACCGTAGGGGTTGTAGTGGTGGGTACGCCCCTGCTTTGCCCCGGCGAAACGGACGGCACCGCGATCGCCATGCCTGTCGGCGGCACCTCGCCTTTCACTTATTTGTGGAATACCGGCGCAACAACGGCTTCCATCAGCGGACTCAGCCCTGGAACGTACACCGTCACCGTCACCGACGCTTTCCAGTGTACGGCCATTGGCAGCGCAACGATCAACCAGGCGCCCGGGGTCAACGTGACGATCAACGGCAATCCGGTTGCCTGCGGCGAAGGCGCCACCGGAACCGCCATGGCCGTTGTCAATTCGGGTACGCCGCCGTTCACCTACCAGTGGGATAACGGCTCCACCAATGCGACGATCACCGGTTTGCAACAGGGCAACTATACGGTTGTCGTGACCGATGCCAACGGATGCCAGGGTACCGCCGATTTCACCCTTGCGGTGATTGACGACCTGGACATCGGCGTTGACCGGACCAATGTGCTTTGCTTCGGAGAAAATACAGGCGCCGCTACCGCTTCCGGCTCCGGCGGCGACGCGCCTTACACCTTCCAATGGAGCAACGGCGCTACCGGACCGACGGTGAGCAATCTGCCGGCCGGTCCCATATCCGTAACGCTGACCGATGCCAACGGATGCTCCGTGAGCGCCATGGTCATC